>NSIL01000015.1 GCA_002737365.1 Acidobacterium sp.
GTCAGCGCCACATACAGCAGGCGCTTGGTCTCTTCGTGGTCCTTGTCCTCGCTATCGCGGTCGCTGGCGCTCTCGTGGTCGCTCACGCTGACCGAAGGCGACATCAAGGTCGCCGAAGCCTCGCCCAGTTCCTGATCTTCGTCCTGGTACGGCGGCGCCACCACGCGAATGTCATCGCGGCCGCCGCCACTGCCCTTGCCGAGGTTCACCACGAACACGACCGGAAACTCCAGGCCCTTCGCCGCGTGCACGGTCATGAGACTCACGGCGTCGGCGGCATCGATGATCGCGTTCGACTCGTCGCCGCCCGCCACCAGTTCGTCAAAATAGTCCGCCAGCCGCCCGAGCGTGGCGTAACCGCGATTCTGGATGCGGCGGATCAAGCCGCGCACCTTCTTGAGGTTCTCGCGCGCCTGCGCGAACCCGGCGCCGCCGATCTCCACCGCGTACGCTGATTCGGCCAGCACGCGGTCGACGACCTCGGCCGGCGGCAATTGATCCGCGATGGCAAGCCATGCGCCCACACTGTCGCGCACCAACAACAGGCGGTCGCGGTCGTCTGCCGGCAAGCCCGCCAGCGAAGACGGCGGCTCAGCAGAGGTGAGCGCCGCGGCAATACCCGGCGCGAGCAACTTCAGCGCCTCGTCTGACAACCGGACGATCCGCGAACGCAACAACGCGGCCGCACGCAGGTTCGATCCGGGATCGGCCAGGTACGACACCAGCGCGATCACATCCTTCACTTCGTCGGCGGCGAAGAACCCGAGGCCCTTGTAGACATAGAACGGCACGCCCCGCCGGGCCAGGGCGCTCTCGAACAGCGTGTGACCCTCGCGGGTCCGGAACAACAAGCCGATATCGCCAGGCGCGATCGGCCGGCGCACGCCGGTCTGGCGGTCGCGCACCGTGACGCCTTCGATCAACAGCCGGGCAATCTCGTCGGCCACCGCTTCGGCCTGGGCGGCATTGGTGTCGCTCGCCACCACGCCAATCGCGTCGGTGCCGCGCGCGCCGTCATCCATCATCGGAAACGCATCGTCCTCGGAATAGCGGAAGGCATCGGGCCGATCGGGCGCCTTCTCGACCTCGGCGAACACGTCGTTCACAAACGCCAGCAGCTCCTGCACCGAGCGATAGCTGCGGGTGATGGCCGCGCGCGCCGTTCCCTGCGGCCGCAACGCCTCGATGAAGCGGCCCGCCGCATCGAGGACCGTGACTTCGGCGTCGCGGAAGCCATAGATCGACTGCTTCCGGTCCCCGACGATGAAGATGGAGGGGGGGATCGGGCCGTGGGCCATGCCGTCGCCGGCGGCCCACGCACGGACTAGCTCGCGCACCAGTTGCCACTGGGCGCGGCTGGTGTCCTGGAACTCATCCACCAGCACGTGTTCGTAGCGCGACTCGAGCCGATAGCGGCTGCGCGAAAACTCCTCCATCTGCCCCAGCAGCTTCAAGGTACGTGCGAGCAGGTCCGGAAAATCGAGCACGCCGTGCTTGTCGAGGGTGCGACGATATTCGTCCTGCGCAATCGCGAACAGGCGGCGGACGCCCCGGGCCAGCACGATGTTGAGGTCGCGCCGATAGGTGGCGATGGCGGCTTCGACATGAGAACCCAGACCGAAGACCACGGCCTTGTGGCGTTCGTAGTCGGCCGGCGATCGATAGTCGGCCTTCTTGTGTTTCAGGCGCTGGCGCGGTTCGCCGTCCTTGGTCAGCACCAGGCCGGCGAGGCGATCGAGGGCCGCGCGCAGCAGCGCCGGCGACGGCGGCGGCTCGGCCATGATCACGGCCACGGCGTGGGCCACCAGGTCGAAACCCGGCGCCAGCGGACCGCAGTCCTTGAACGCCGTGGCGCCACCGACCGAGGACACCGCGGCACGTAACGCCTGCAGCAGCCGCTGGCAGGCGGCCTCGACGGTCACATCACGGCCGCGCAAGAACCGGTTGAGCGCATCCGACGCGACCAGCCGGCGATCGAGCAGCGCCGTCAGTCCCTTTCGCAACCTGGCTTCGCCCAGTTCCGTGAAGAGCAAGGCCACGTCGACATCGCTGAGCGAGACGCCGCGGCCAATGCTCAGCGCGCGATCCAACGACGACTCGACAAATCTCGGCGTTTCGGTTTCGTCGGCGAGATCGAAGCCGGGATCGATGCCGGCCTCAAGCGGAAACTCGTGCAGCAACGACAGGCAGAACGCGTCGATGGTACTGATGGAGATGTCGCCGAAGGCGTCGCGGATCTCACGCCAGCGATCGCCGCTCAGGCTGCCGAGGCGATGGCGTTCGCGCAACGTCGCCATCACCCGCTGCCGCATCTCGGCGGCCGCCTTGCGGGTGAAGGTGATTGCCAGGATATTGCGGGGCGCGACGCCGACTTCGAGCAGGCGGACGTAGCGTTCCACGAGCACGCGCGTCTTGCCGGTGCCGGCCGAGGCCTCGAGCGCGACGTGGCGCGTCGGGTCGACCGCCAGGCGCCGGGCGCGATCGTCAGCGGTCTCTTCGGGTTCGAACTGGAACCGCGACTGATCAGTCATCGGCCGCCCCCGACTTGTCTGGCATGCCACCCGGGTGCCGGCAGACGGCCACGAACGCGCACATGGCGCACAGGTTGCGGGTTTCCGGACGAGGTGGGTAGTGTCCGGCGGCAATGTCGTCGAGGGCCTGAACCAGGCGATGTTCCGCGGCGGTCACCAGTTCGTCGAATGACTTGCCGCGCTCGTCGAGCGTCCTCACCGCCTGGGGACCCTCGAACGACAGGTACATCGCCTCGCTGGCCTTGAGGTCGTAGCCGCGCTCGGCCGACAGCCGCGTCCGGACGCCGGCGCTGTAGATCGGCAACTGCAAGGCAATGTGCCGATCGGGCACGTACTTGGTCTTGTAGTCGATCAGCCGGAAGGTGCCATCGGCCAGCACATCCACGCGATCGATCTTGGCGCGCAGGCGCACCAGGCGGCTGGCACCGTCCTCGCCCGTGAAGGCGAACTCGCCATCGAGCTCGTACTCCATCAGCCGCTCACGAATCTCGACGTCGCGCTCGGCCTCCATGGCGAAGACACGGTCGGCAATGCCTGACCCGACCGCCGATCCGAACAGCCGCGCCCGTTCGAGTCCGGCCTCGGACGGCGACAGCGATGCCAGTGACGGCTCGCACACCTCGACAAACAGCTCGCGCGCCTCGGTCATGGTGGCGGCGGTAATGCGGCCCCGGCCGCGTGCCTGCCATTCGTGAAAGAACGTCTCAAACAGTTCGTGAAGGAAGCGGCCGCGGACGAGCGGCGACCTCATGTTCTGGTCTTCGGGTTCCTCGTCCACTTGCAGGACGTTGGCGACGTAGAACTGAAACGGGCACTTCAGGTACCGCTCCAGCCGGCTGACGCTGACCCGTGGTAGCACCCACGGTCCGGCCTCGCCCTCGAAGCGTGAGCGGTCGCGCTCGGCTCCGACCGCGCGCGCCCGCGCCCAGCGGGTCACGGCCGCACTCAAGTGCGGCCCGGCACTGTCCAGGAGGCTGCCCCCGCCGTTCGCCGCGGCGAGCGCTTCGTACGCGAAGACCTGCACCGACGGGTCCAGTGTCGACACTTCCCTGGACAGGCCGAACGCGGGCAGCTCGTCGAGAAATGCCGATGGTTCGACCACGGCATCCGACTCGAGCGCAAAGGTCGAGACGCGTACTCGCAGGCGCGGCGACAGCAGCAGGTCGCGAAACGACGCGCGCGCGAAGCGGACGAGGTCTCGCTCCTGATGAATGGCCACGCGGTCCGGCCGGGTAGGCTCGAGGTGCGCCAGCAGTGATTGCGGATAAAAGATGTTGCGACGCGGGCGTTCGGGCCACTCGCCTTCTACCAACCCCATCACCTGCAGATCGTCAAACTCCGCAAAACGAGCCGACGGCGCATCGACAATCTGCAATCCGCCCTCGCCGGTGCGAAGCGCGAATGTCTGCGCCCCGAGCCAGCGGCGAATCGACGCTGACAGGTCGGCGATCGTGCCCGAGGCACCTGGGTCGTGGCGGCGATGGGCCTCACCGAGTCCGGCCAATGCCAGCATCACCGCGGCGCGCACGCGATCGCGCCGGTCGTTGCCGGGCTGCGGCCGATCGTGGCGATCGAGGAACGTTCGCAGCAGGTCCACCTGGTCGACCAGCGGCCGCGCCTCGCCGAGCGGCGCCAGCATCGTGGCCACGGCCAGAGCGGCGCGATAGGCCGGCCGCGCCTGCCCGCTGGCCGCCTCGTCCAGCGCGGACAGGCGGTCGAGACCACCGAGGTAGCGCTCGTCAGCGAGCGCGACGTCGAGTGCCGCGATCGACCGGCCGTCGATCTCGACTTCGTCCGCCTCGAAACGAAAGTGCGGTGAGCGCAGCAATGCGACCAGCGCGCGGCGGGTGAAACCAGTGGCGGCGCACTCCATCGCGACATCGACCGCTGCCGCATACGGCTCCGCGGCCAGCGGCAAGGTGTCGAGGGCTTCGAATGGCACACCGGCGCCGTGAAAGACATCGCGCGCCAGGTAGAGATACGGCAGCGGCCGCGCCACCACCAGTGCCGCCTTCTCCAGCGGTAACTGGCGGCCGGCGCGCCGATCGGCTTTCAAGCGACGGGCCACGCCTTCCAGCTCTTCTTCGCGGTCGCGATACTCGAGCACGAACGGCAACTCGCCGGCGGCGCCCGCAGGGACGACGATCGCGGGAGGCGGCGCGAGGGGGGGCGAGTCAACCTCATCGAGGCCGACAAAGGCCAGCCGCAACCGATCGAGATAGCCGGCCTCGAGGGTACCGTCGGTGGCGATGATGTCGATGACCTCGAGTCCGCTGAGGCTGGTCAGCAACGCGACATCAGCGGGCCACAGGCCATCGGGATCCACCGGCCGATCGCCGACGGCAATGATCACACGCTTGAGCGGCGTCGCGGCGGCGCTCTCGATCAGGTGCTGCCGCGCGGCATGTTCGTCGAGGGCGCCGGCGGTGAGGAGCCGCGCCTCGTAGCCGCGAAATGTCGCGACCAGAAAATGCGTTTGCTCCAGAAGCTGGGCCGCACCTCGATCCGAGTCGGCGGCCGGTGCGAGCTCGCCGGTCAGCAGGCGATCGAAGTCGTCGATCGTGCGGTGCAACCGGCGCAGGTAGTCGTAAAGCGCCAGCATCTCGGCGACGAGCGACGGCCGCAGATGAAACGGCGGCGGCAAGCCCGCATCCTCAGCGTCGCGCGCGGCGGCGGCGACGAGCGCCTCGCGCTCGAAGCCCGACAGCATCCTCGCATCGGGCCGCAGTCGCGACAGCAGCCGATCGTGCAGGTCTGCCCGCGTGCCGATCGCGAGATCGACCGGATCGGTACCGAGCCTGGTGCGAAGCGTCCGGCGCAGTTGCTCGCCCGCCGCCTGCGTGGGGACCACGACGAAGGCGTCGCCGCCCTCGCGCGCGATCGCGGCCAGGTGCGCGCGAAAGCCAGCCAGGTCCGCCGCACGCAGCAGGCGGGTGCGTCGGGGCGTGATCACTTGGGGGTCGGAGGCGCCATGGCCGCGGTCAGATCGGCACGCCCACGCTGGGCAGTGTCGACGTTGTTGGCCGGCACCGATTCCGCGCGGAGGCGAAGTGCGGTCTCGGCCAGTCCCCAGGCGCTGCGCACCAGCGCGTGGCTGTTCACCAGTTCGGCGGGCGGCGTGACCTTGCCGATCCTGATGGCCGCTGCCGCCAGGCGTCGGGCGAGGGGCTTGATGGTGTGGAGCGGCGGACCCGACATGGTCTTGATCTGATCGAGGCTGACGGTCGCGTCGCGGAAGAGGTTGAACGAGCCGTTCATGGAGCGGCGGTACTTCCGGAAGAACTGGTCACGCTTCTCCCATTCCTTGCGGGCGTTGCGCGAGTCGCTGGCGCCGGCGGCCTGGGCGTCGACGGTGGCTAGTTCCGAGCTGAACTTGGTGAAGTCGGCCTCGCCGCGGGTATTGGCGTAGACGGCCGCGTGAACCGACTCGGTGTACTGCTCGGTCCGCGGCCAATCGACTCGCCCGGACGGGATATTCACCAGGTGGAGCTCGACGGGATCGGCGGTCAGCCGGGCCGGAATGGAGAAAATGACCCGATCTTCGACGCGCGCCCACTCGCCATAGCTCGCCAGCACCCGGCCGTCCGACAGAAACACCCGGAACAGCACACGACTGGCCGGCGCCTGCGCCTGGGCCACAGACGGGCTGAGAAGAGCGGTGAGAAGCAGCGCCTGGTAGACGATCACGAGGGGCCTAGTTTATCGCCTTGTGGAAATCCTGTGGACGAACGGTCGAAAAACTGTGGACGACGCGACACCGAAAATAAATGCGTGGCACTTATCCCTCTGATCCGGATGCCCAAATGTCTCACCCGGCCGCTTTCGCGCCCCGCTTCGCTTGATCCGTTCCGCGAACGACATACAATCGTCATCTCGCAACGTGTCGATCCAACTTTTCGAAGAACATATCGCTGGTCGCACCTACCAGATTGAAGTTTCGCCGGTCTCGGCGGAGCGGTGGCGCGCGCAAATTGTCCGCCGGCCTGGGATGCAGACTTCGCTGATGCCCTTTTACGGCAAGACCCCTGAAGATGCGGCACGGGAGCTCGGCAAGTGGCTTGCTCTCGTTTCTGGCGCGGCCCCGGCCAAGACATAATCAGGCAACCATGATCCGACTTGTCCTGCGTCCGACGTTACTGTTGGCGATGGCTGTGCTGTGCCTTAAGGTGGCCGGCCCGATGCCGATTCTCGCTCAGCAAGCAGCCACCCCCGCGCTGCCCCGCGTCCACTTCGTCGCCACCGGCGGCACCATCTCCAACCGCGATGGCGGCCGCCTGACGGCCGAAGAGCTGGCCAAGTCGATGCCGGGCGTCGACCGTTACGCGCGCCTAACGTTCGAGCAGTTTGCCAATGTCGCCAGCAGCGAGCTGACGCTGCAGCAGTGGCTGGGCCTCGCCAAACGGATCAACGAACTGTACGCCACCGACAAGGACATCGCCGGCGTCGTCGTGACGAGTGGCACCGACACGCTGGAAGAGACG
Source organism: Acidobacterium sp. (assembly GCA_002737365.1). Classification (GTDB taxonomy): domain Bacteria; phylum Acidobacteriota; class Vicinamibacteria; order Vicinamibacterales; family UBA2999; genus 12-FULL-67-14b. The sequence continues at coordinate 7,013 of NSIL01000015.1, forward strand.
GCCTTCTTCCTGCACCTGACCGTGAGGGACCCTCGGCCGGTCGTGGTGGTGGGGTCGATGCGCAACCCCAGCACGCTGGGCTACGAGGGCGCCGCCAACCTGCTCGAGGGTGTCCGGGTCGCGGCCGACCCCGCCGCGCGCAACAAGGGCGCGCTGGTGGTGTTGAACGACGAGATCAACTCGGCCCGCAACGTGACCAAGACCGACGCGCTGCGCCTGCAAACGTTTCGCAGCGGCGAGTATGGCCAGTTGGGCGTGGTGGATCGCGATCGCGTCGTGTTCTTCAGCCAGATCACGCAGCGCACCAACGAACGCATCGAGTTCGACGTGGCGAAGGTGACCGAGCTGCCGCGCGTGGACGTCATCATGGTTTATCAGGGTGCCCCAGGCGACCTGATCAAGGCGGCCGTCGACAACGGCGCCAAGGGCATTGTCATTGCCGTGGCCGGTGCTGGCGCGACCAGCGGCACACAGAACGAGGGCCTGGCCTACGCCGCCGAGAGGGGCATCTTCGTGGTCAACAGCACGCGCACCGGCAGTGGCCGCATTGCCCCGCCGCGCGGCGACGTCCCCGCCGGCGCGTCAGTGAACGAGGCGCAGCGGCGCCGCCGCCAGTTCAGCATTGCCGGCGAGGACCACACGCCGGTCAAGGCGCGCATCCTGCTGATGATGGCGCTGACGAAGACCGCCGACCGCAACGAGATCCAGCGGATTTTTAGCGAGTACTAAAAGGGACCTGCTCCCCTTTTTCAGCCCTTCAGGAACGGGCGCAATTCGGCCAGGACGTCGGCCGGCCCATCGGACCCTTCAGTCCCCACAGCGTCATCAGCGGACAGGCGATCTTCTTCGCCAGGTCGGCTTCGTCGTGCTTGAGATCGATCGACGCACCGGCGCGATAGTCCTCGCACATCGTGTGGATGTTCTCGGGCAGGCTCGAGGTGCGCAGGTACTCAATCTGGACTTCGAAGCCGAAACTCTTCATCACCTCGATCTGGTCGAGGGCCATGGCACGCGTAGCGTAGTTGACCGCATCCATCGGCGCATTCTAGCGCCAGTTCCGGTCGGCATCACTCAGACTTCGCCGCATCCAGCCGGTCCTTGATCGCGGCAAAGGCCGGCGTGGGTCCCTGGTATTCCAGTTCATCGACCAACTCGAAGACCGGCACATCGAGGCGAATGGTGGCGATCTTGCGGAACAACAGCGCCTGCTCGCGTTCCCGCTTCAGCGTGGCCGACAACGCACCCGCTCTCACGTTGACGTCCCAGGTCGTCCCATCATCCGGAATGTTCTCGATGTGGCCGTACTTCGCCAGCACTCGCGCCGCTGACTTCGCGCCCCAGCCCTGCAGACCCGGATAACCATCGGCGGTGTCGCCGACGAGGGCCAGGTAATCGGGAATCGACGAGGGTGGCACGCCGAACTTGGCGATGACGCCGGCCTCATCCCGCGTCGTGCGGCGCAGGCGATCCTCCTGGACAATGCGCGAGCCCTGGACGCACTGGGCCAGGTCTTTATCGGGCGTGCAAATGCGCACCTGCGTCACGCGCGGATCCGCCGCCGCCTTCACCGCCGCCGCGCCGAGCGCATCGTCGGCTTCGAACTCGACCATCGGCCACACGCGGACGCCGTACGCCGTGAGCGCCTCTTCGAGCAGAGGAAACTGCGCCCACAGTTCCGGCTCAATGCCCTCGCCAGTCTTGTAGCCCGGATAGAGATCGTTGCGAAACGACTCGATCACGTGATCGGTGGCGACACCGACGTGAGTAGCCCCGCCGTTAACGAGGCCGCGAATGGAGGCGACGACGCCGCGGACGGCACCCACTTCCATGCCGCCGCGATCCTTGGCGGGCGGGACGGCATAGTAGTGGCGGAACAACTCGAACGTGCCGTCGATGAGGTGGACAATCATGAGGCGAACGCGGCCCATTGTAGTATCAGCGCGATGATTCGACTGTTCGCCGCGCTGGTGATCGCAATCGCGACGACTGCCGGGTGTACCGCGCCCGCCGCAACAGCGGCACCGGCACCGGCCGCCACCAACATCGCGGAGGTGACTGGCACCGTGGCGCCGGGGGCCGTGGTGTCGTTACTCCCGGCTGGCATCCAAGTACCGATGCCCGAGGGTCCCGCCGTCATGGACCAGTACGCCAAGCAGTTCGTGCCGGGTACGCTATACGTCCGGGTGGGCCAGCCGGTGGAGTTTCGCAACACCGACGCCCTCGGTCACAACGTCAACGCGCATCGGCGCGGCACCGGCGCCACCATGTTTGACGTCGAGACTGATCCACAGCAGAAGTACGTCCACACCTTCGACCGCGTCGGGCAGTACGACGTGACGTGCAACGAGCACCCGGGCATGCAGGCGACGCTGGTTGCGGCCGATGGACCGCTGGCAACCATGAGCGACGACCGCGGACAATTTGTGTTGAGCGGCGTCCCACCCGGCGCGTATCGCCTGTTGGTGACGTTCGAGGGACAAACAGTGGAACAGGCGGTGACCGTGACCGGCCCGCGCACCGAGGTGCGGGTCGCGCCTTAGGCCCTGGACTGGGGACTGTGGAGCTTCAGCAGAGTGACGAGATCGCGGTGCGCGAGCACCGCCTCGGGCAGCTCCTGAAGCGCGGCCTGGTAGCGGACTGAATAGGCGCTGCCGGCCACCGGCGCCGCCAGTTCGCGTGCCGGCGCGAGCAAGGGGGCCATCGCCGGCGACTCGGGCGGCTTGGCGGCCAGGGCTTCGTCAATGGCGACGATCAGGCCCGACATGGGGCGAAGCCAGGCGAAGGCTTTGTCATTGAAGATGAATTGCAGCAACTGGGTGGCAGGCATGGGTCCGCGATCCTGTTCGAATTCAGCCCGTTGCCAGTCGAGCAGCGTCTTGTGCAGGTGCAGCAGGGCGGTCCGGAGTTCGCGGAGCAGGGTGCGGTCGGCGTCGTTCACGAAAAATTCCCCGCTAATCTTAGCAGCGAACAGGTGGCCTCACGTCGTATGATGGAGTTACTGTTGTATGACATTACCAAGCCTGAACTTCCTCTCGTTCGAGAGCCGCAAAACTAACTCGTTGTCGCTGCCGATGTTCACGGTCTTTATCGCCCTGCATCCACTGGCGGCATTCCTGATTGCCCGGACGTTTTTCCGCACGACGTGGGACGCCCAGATATCCGCCGGCCCGGTGGCCATCGTCCTGACCACGCTGGCCTGCGGCCTGGTGTTTTGCTTCGGTGAGTATTTTTTTCACCGCTACCTGCTGCACGCCAACTCGGTGAGCTTTCTCGGCAAGCTCAGTTTCAGTCACCTCGCGCATCACAAGCTCACGTCGATCGCCATCATCGATGACAAGGTGAGAAGCACCTATCCCATTGAGGACGTCGAACACGACAAGTTCGCGACGTTCCCACCCTATGCGTTACTGGCGTTCATGGGGTTCTGGACGATCTTTTTCCTGCCCGCCGCGTTCTCGTTTCCCACCTTCCCGATCTTGATCGGCGGCTACATCGCGATCAGCATGGCGCACTACCTGTACGAGACCATTCACGTCGCGCACCACACTTCGTACGACCCGTGGTGGAAGCGCAAGATCGAGGGTCCGCTGTTCGGGACGATGTGGCGTAAATTGTATGGGTTTCATCAGGCGCACCACGCCAACTACAAGTGCAACATGAACATTGCCGGGTTCTACGGGATCCCGCTGGCGGATCTGGTGCTCGGCACCTACGTGCAGCCCGAGGTCTTGTTGCTGGACGGCGTGCCCGCAAAGAAATCGCTGGCCGTCAATCTGGGAGCGACGCCGCCCTGGCCGGTGTCGGCGCTCGACGAGGCCAACCTCAAGCGCCGCCGCCGCATGGCGAAGGAACAGACGGAACGCGCCGCCAAGCGCAAGGCCGCCGACCAGGACATGCAGTCGAACACGGCGCGCGCGGTGGTTGATCCGGCCGGCCCAGCCGAGTTACGATAGCAGCTTCCCTTGGGGGCCTGTAGCGCAGTTGGGAGCGCGCATCAATGGCATTGATGAGGTCACCGGTTCGATCCCGGTCAGGTCCACCATTCGACTCGCCTGTCAGCCCGCCTTCCTGGCGGGCCGAAGGCTCGCCCATGGCGGGCCACCCACCACGTCGAATGTCCTGAGCGAACTAGCGCGCGCGTCCTGTTGAGCGGTGCCGTGATCGCCGCCGTCAAAGACGGCGACACCGTCCGGACACGGACCTTTGACAACGATCGCGACGCCAAGGCGACGCGCTTCGGCGTCGGTGGCAACCCGTCCACCGGTCCCTTCTACGTCGAAGGCGCGCTGCCGGGCGACACGCTCGTCGTGAGGCTCAACAAGGTCCGCGCCAACAAGAAGACCGCGCGCCAGGGCGGCCGCATCCACGCGCGCGCGATCAACGCCGGCTACCTGGTCGGCGCGAAGTACGACCCCGCCGTCACCGGCGAGTGGACGCTCGACATGGAGAAGGGCGTCGCGACGCTGGCCAATCCGACCGGCAGCCTGAAGGGCTTCACCGTCCCGATCAAGACCATGCGAGGCTGCGTGTCGGTGGCGCCCCCCGGGATGGATCAACTGCGCGGCACCGACCTCGGCGTCTTCGGCGGCAACCTCGACTACAACGACAACGTCGAAGGCACCACGCTCTACTTCCCGGTCTTCCACGCCGGCGCGCTGTTCGGGATTGGCGATGCGCACGCGGCACAGGGCGACGGCGAACTCACCGGCTCGGCGCTCGAGACCTCGGCCGATGTCGAGTTCACGGTTGACGTGATCAAGGGCGACATCTACCAGCAGGTCCGCGCGGAAACGAAAGACTTCCTGATCGCCTTCGGCGTGTCGGGATCGGTCCACGAATCAATCCAGGCCTCGACCACCCCGCTCGTGGAGTGGCTGAAGAAGAACTACCAGATGACCGACAGCGAGGTCGCGCTGTTGGTCGGCGCGGTGATGCAATACGACATCGCCGAACTCGTCGATCCCCACATCAACGTCGTCGCCAAGGTGCCCAAGGCGGCGCTGGCGCACCTCAAGAAGTAGCGCCCTACCGCTGCGCGGCGGTAGTGTTGGCGGTGCGCTTTTCAGCGGCCACCGCCGCGGCCACTTCGGCGAGCAGTTTCTGCGCGTCGTAAACAATCCCGTCCTTGACGGTGTACTTGACGCCGCCGACTTTCTCCTGGCGGTTGGTCAGTGGGTTCAGGCGCATGTGGCCGGTGCCGTAAAGCGTCTTCAGGTTGCTCAGCGGGTTCTCGGTGGTGATCACGAGATCAGCCAGCATGCCGCTACGGACCACGCCCATCGGCGCGGCCTCGCCTCGCGGCTCATACAAGGTCTTGGCGCCCCACATGGTGGCCGAGCGGATGATCTCGAGCGGCGAGAATCCGGCCTCGCGCAAGAGCTCCATCTCTTCGATGTAGGCAAAGCCGTAGGTCTTCCAGATGAAGCCCGAGTCGGTGCCGACGGTGACGCGGCCGCCCATGTTCTTGTAGTCGTTCATCAGGCGCATGTAGCGCTGGTAGAACATCTTCCAGTGGTACTCGTTCTCCGTCGTCCAGTCGTAGAAGTACGAGCCGTGGTTGTCGCGCGTGCTCTGGAAATAGTTCCACAGCTGCGGCATGGTATAGGCTTGGTGCCAGTCGGCGTTGCGCGCGCGCATCAGGTCGCGCGAGGCGGCGTAGATGTTGAAGGTCGGGTCAAACGTGACCTTGTTCGCCTTCTGCTGCTCCAGGTAGGCAATCCATTCCTTCGAGCCGGGCTCGTAGGTCTGGTTCCAGATGCGGGCGATGTCGCCGAAGCGATCCTGCTCGTTGTTGTAGTCGTAGCCAATCGGATAGTCCTGAATGGTCTTGTCCTTCAGGAGCGATTCCAGGTGGCCGTAGTAGTGCGTGACGGTGTCGAGATGCGCGTTACCGGCATCGCGGGCGTTGAAGTTGGCGACGCCGTTCTGCGACAGGTGGGCGACGGTGCCCATCTTGTTCTTGTGAGCCTCATCGATGGCGGCGGTGATGATCTCCGGCGTCTCGTCGCCGCGATTGAAGAACTTGATGCCGTCGATGTTGTTGGCAGCGGCCCAGCGTACCCACTCGCGGGCCTTCTCCGCCGAGGTCACCGGGCCGTTCGCCCACCCGGAGGCAAGTGTCTGGTAGTTGAAGATACGCGGCGCGGCAATCTCGTTCTTCGCCGAGCGGTTCTTCTCGGCGCTCGCCACCTCGGCGCCCGACAGCGAGACCCCGCGGACCGTGGTGACGCCGTGCGCCAGCCACAACTTGTAGGCATAGCTCAGGTCCGGAGCCTTGCCGCGCGTTGACCCGTGCACGTGCATGTCGACGAAGCCGGGCATCACGTACATGCCCTTGCCGTCGATCTCGTGATCGAAGTCGCGCGGTTCGCGATTCGCCGTCAACGCCATTCCCGGCCAGCCGGCCTGGCGCACCGCCGTGATCGTGTTGCCCTCAACGACGATGTCCATCGGGCTGAGGGGCGGACCGCCGGTACCGTCGATCAGCGTGACGCCGCGGATCACCATTTTCTTGAAGGGACCCACACCCTCACCCGGCTTGCGGGCGGGCGCGGGAGTGTCGCCACCGCCACGGCCGGCGCGCGGCGCCTGCGTCGCGGCGGCAGGCGCCTGCGCGAGCGAGGTCTCGCTGTAACCAGCTGCCACGGCCAGTGTCGCCAATACGGCGGCGGCATAGATGACTGTCTTTGGGATCATCGCAATTCCTCGTGTCTGGCTTGAAACGGGTGCACGGTCGAACGCCCAGTATGTTACTTAATCAATCCAGGCTGGCGCGTTCTTATCGTAGCCTCGTCGCTGGACGCTTGGCGCATGAGACCCAAACCGTCGATTCCTGAACCCATCGAAGAGCACCGCGGCCGACGCCGAGCGCTTCGTTGAACAGGTCGGGTTCGCCGCCTGCCTGACCGACTCGCGCAAGCCCGGACCGTCGCTCTACGTCGCCGTCCGTGGGCGCCGTGACGCGGTGATCAAGCGCGGCGCGGCAGGCAGAAGAGAAGGCCCGCATTAGTCTGGCGGCGCAGGCGCTGCTGAAGGTCCTGCGCAAGGAGTGGGAGATGGCGGTCGACGAACTGCAGGCAGCCATGATCGTGATGCCGAGCGAGGGGCTCTACCTGCGGAAGTTCACGTCTATTAGGAAGGCGGGGGGGCAACGGCGGCCCCTGCTGCCAGCTCGTGCACGCGGCCCAAACACTTGACTACCGCTTCGCCACCCGGATCATCGACCGGATTGACCGGCACGAACAGCGTCGTCGTCTCGCGTCGCGACAGGATGTTGTTGGCCACGAGCGCCCGCATCATCCAGACGGCGGACCGAACGTCCGCGCACTCCACGCCAAGCCAGCCGACACTTCGCGGAGCGGACACGGCCAGGCCCGTCCGCTGGTGAATCGCTACGGACATCGCGGCCAACGCCGTTTGATCGCCGCCAGCGAATCCCGGTGTGATGAGCGGCGCATCATCGGACAGGTCCGCTAGCATCCGGCCGATGGCCGTCTGCTGGGATCGGGACATGTGCCCCATCCAGTAGTGGCAAGTCTTCGCGATCACGGTCACGACGTTCTTGATCTCTTGGTGAAGCTGGAAGCCAGGCGCGGCCGGCAGGTCGAGTGTGCGACCCTCAGATCGGGCCGAGACGTTCTCCATGACGATGGCGCGAAGCAGCCAGGCGGCCAGGCCCGCGTCACCGCAGTCGACGCGCACCCAGCCGGCATCCGGTGCCGGCCGCGCCGCGAGATGGGTGGTCAGCGTGATGCCGCGGCAGATCTCGGCGGTCACTTCATCGTAGCGGCCGGGCTGGGAAGCAACCTCGCTGGCTGACCCTGGTTCGAGCAGGCGGCCCTTGTGGGGCGGGCCACCCGCCATGGCGAGATCACAGAACGATCCCCAGATTAAGTCCCACGCCACGCGGCCATCGCTGCTGTATTTCAGCCCCGCCGATCCCATCGAGACCGGCTGCACGTCCTGGTAGGAATCCTGATACTGCGCCGGCAGGATCGCCCTGATCCGCGCGTCGAGCGCGGCCAGCGCGCTGCGGTCGTCCTCGCTGAGGGTCACCGCTCCAGCGTAACGCGATTACGAATTTTTCAGCGGAAGATCAGAAAGTGCTGACTCAGGGGTTGACGACGTCAACCACCCGTCGTTCGATTAGCAGTTCGCGCGCCGGCGGGATCAGCAACTGGCCGACGCGGCTCCAGAAAAACTCCTTCACCGTCGCCCAGTCATCAGGGCCTTCTCCCGGCAGCTTCGCCTCGCGTTCGGCATCGTCGAAGAACGTGAGTGCGCGCAGCAGCAGCGGCTCGTTGATCTCCTGCTGATAGACATGGCGCATGGCGGCGAGACATTCCGCGATACCAAGCGCGTGGCGGTGGAGGGTCACGTAGAGGTCGAAGAAGTCTCGGCGGGTACCCCGATCGAGGATCGCGTGCAACTTGGTGGCGAGTAAACCGGTGACGGAGAGACGGCGGTCGCTCACGAATGGCGACAGCATCGCCAGGACGAAGATCGAAACATCGATGCCGTCGAACCGCAGGTGGACAGTGTCGACCGAACGCTCGGCGATTTCGACGCGACCGCGACGCTGAAGTTGCTGAACCAGATCGTCCAGATCGCCCGGGCTGGTGACACCGAAGTCGACATCGCGGCTGGGCCGGTACGGGCAGAAGCAGCGCACGGCTTGGCCGCCGATCACGAACCAGTACGGCAAGTCAGCCACGGCGCGGCCGACTGGCAACGGCATGACATCGACCGGTGCGCGTGGACTCTCCACCTAGATCCCCCGAGCCCGCAAGACGGCCTCGACCAGCCCGCGGCTCCTGGACCGGTATCCCGGCATGCGCGCGGCCTGATACAAGGCCAGCCACGGCAAGCCGGCAGCGAAGCTGGTCGCGGCCAGGTCGCCGTAGTTGAAACAGTAGAACGCCAGCTGGTGTGCCGGCACGTCGCTGTCGTCGGTCAAGTTGTATAACGCGTGGCGCACCGATGGCGGTAGACCGGCGACCGTGAATCGTGGCGGTGGGAGCGTCGACAACAACTTGTAGACCGATGCTCGCGAGGGTGGCGTGAGGCCCTTGTCCCGGCAGATTTCAGCAACTCCGGCGAGCAGTTCAGGCATGGCCGGCCGATCATAGCCTGCACACGCCTCGACCAATACGGCGAGGGTCCGAGCATCGATCCGTCGCGTGCCACGGTCCGATCTGGGCCTCCGGCCTGCGGCCTTCGTGGCCCCCTTGAGGCGTTCCTCGGCCCTTTCGAGGCTGGCGACCAGGTTAAAAAAGGACATTAGCGGCATTAATTATAGACGAAATAGCCATAAAATTGGACTCAGTCTGTGTATTCGACGCGTCGACACAGAGAAGGCACTGCGCGAGTTGAAGGCCAAGGGCGTCACCACCGTCGTCAACCTGCGCATGCCCTCGGAGATGGCGCAGATCGGTTTTGACGAAGTCGCCTGGCGCGCCAGCCATCTGTGGGGCGCCTACCTGATTCGCGACCGCAAGGTGCCGGTCGAGACCGCGCTATCGCAAACGCGCAAGATCAATTTGCGCGACGATGCGCCGTTCGGGGGACAGCAGCCGATCGAGGAGTTCCTGGGACGGACCATCCCCGAGCTGGCGCGTCCCAAGTAATTACGGTAGATTCCGCGCACCGGGCTCTTCTATGTGCAAGCGGGACGGCTGGGTGCGGGCTCGTGCAGCTGACGAGCGACGGACGCCTTGCGCTTCTACCAACGTCTCGGGTTCAAGGCCACGCACGTCGGCATAAAGCTGTCGCTGGCAGTGGACTGACACGCCGTGTCGAGCTTTGCGACCTGCGGCCGTGAACTCACGGACAAAGCTGCCGCCGGATCCGGACGCGGCGGAGAAATGGACCGAGCTGATCGCGAATGGGTCCACGGTGGGACCCTCATGCCATTCGTAACTCGAGGCTCCCGGTGGGCGTGGTAATCGCCATGGTCGTGGTCGCCGCGCCGTAATATCATGCCAGCCTCACTCGTCGGCAACGGCCACGGGCTGGCGTTGCCGCGATCACCCGCCACCTGGCCAAGACTCGGAGCTGTCGTGAAATATCTATCTGCGTTCTTGATGCTGTCGGCCGTGGTCGTCGCCGGGCAGAATCCACCCACTCCGGCCACGCTCGTGCTGCGCAACGGCAAGATCGTCACCGTTGACGCCGCGATACCCGAAGCGCAGGCAATCGCTATCCGCGGCGATCGCATCGTCGCCGTCGGCACCAACCAGGCCATCCAGGCGTTCGTGGGTTCCGCCACGCAGGTCATCGACCTGCGCGGGCAGTTGGCCATCCCTGGGCTGGTCGAGAGCCACGGCCACTTCATGGGCCTCGGCCAGTCGAAGTTGACGCTCGATCTGATGGACGTCAAGGACTGGGACGAGATTGTGGCGATGGTGGCGGCGGCCGCGACGCAGGCGAAGCCGGGCGAGTGGATTCTTGGCCGCGGCTGGCACCAGGAAAAGTGGGCCAGCACGCCGAAGCCGAACGTTGAAGGATTTCCTTTCCACGACGCGCTGAGCAAGGTGTCGCCGAATAACCCGGTAATGCTGACGCACGCCAGCGGCCATGCGACCTTCGTCAATGCGAAGGCCATGGAGGCCGCAAACCTGACGCGGACGACGGTCAATCCGAGTGGCGGCGAGATTCTGAAGGACGCCACCGGGCGGCCGATCGGGTTGCTCCGCGAAACCGCCTCGGGCATTGTCGGCCGCGCCTACGAACAATGGCGCTCGGCCAAGACCGCCGCGGAACGCGACGGCGATGCGCGCCGGCAGGTGCAGCTGGCGGTGCAGGCCAGCCTCGAAAAGGGCGTCACCTCATTCCAGGACGCCGGCTCGAGCTTCAGCACCATCGACCTGCTCAAGCAAGTGGCGTCAGAGGGTGGGCTCGGCATCCGGCTGTGGGTGATGGTGCGCGACAGCAACGACAACCTGCGCGCCAAGCTGGCGCAGTACCGGGCCGTGGGTCTCAACGACCACCATCTGACCATTGCCGCGATCAAGGTCGTCGCCGACGGCGCGCTCGGGTCGCGCGGCGCCTGGCTGCTCGAGCCGTACAGCGATTCGCCGGCCAGCGTCGGCTTGCCGACAAACTCTCCAGAGAGCATTGCCCAGACCTCGCAAATCGCGCTTGAGCACGACCTGCAATTGTGCGTGCACGCAATTGGCGATCGGGCTAATCGCGAAGTGCTGAACGTCTACGAGCGGGCGTTCAAGTCGCGTCCGGATCAGAAGGACCTGCGCTGGCGCATCGAGCACGCGCAGCACATCAGCGCCGCCGACATCCCACGCTTCGGACGCCTGGGCGTGATCCCGGTGATGCAGGCCATTCATGCCACCTCGGATGCCCCGTACGTGCTGGCGCGCCTCGGCCACAGGCGCGCCGAAGAGGGCGCCTACGTCTGGCAGAAGCTGATGCAGAGCGGCGCGATCATCGCCAATGGCACCGACGTGCCGGTCGAGCGCATCGACCCGATGGCCAACTTCCACGCCACCATCACGCGCAAGACCCTGGACGGCTCGGTGTTCTTCGGTGATCAGAAGATGTCGCGTGCCGAAGCGCTGAAGTCGTATACGTGGAACGGCGCCTTCGCGGCGAAGGAAGAAACCCTGAAGGGGTCGCTCGTCGTCGGCAAGCTCGCTGACATCACGGTGCTGTCGAAAGACATCATGACCGTGGCGGAGGATGAAATTCCGTCAACGCAGGCGGTTTACACCATCGTCGGCGGCAAGATAGCGTATCGTCGTCAGCCGTAAGGGTCATTGAGACCATTCAAGGAGTGCACATGAAACGCGTCTTCAGCCTGTCAGTCGCCTTCGTTCTCGCCGCCTCGGCGGCCTTCGCCCAGGCCCCGGCCGCGCCGGCGCCACAGAAGATCTCGCTCGCCACCGGCCTGCAGCGCAGTTATGCCGGCATCAAGATGAACCTGACCGAGATGTCCACCAAGATGTCGGATGCTGACTATCTTTTCCAGCCGACGAAGGACGTGCGGACGTTCGGCCAGCTGATGGGTCACGCCGCCAACGCGCAGTTCAACGCCTGCTCGGTCGCCAGGGGTGAGGCCAATCCCAATCAAGGTAACGACAACGAGAAGAAGGCGACCAAGGCGGAGTTCGTGAAGGCGCTGGCCGACTCGTTCGCGTACTGCGACGCCGCCTACGCGGCGCTCACCGATGCGAGCGCGGTCGAGTTTGTGAAGCAGGGCCAGAACGAAGTCGCGCGCGCCGTGCCGCTCGCCAACCTGGTCGGCCACAGCAACGAAGTCTACGGCACCGCCGTGCCGTACATGCGCCTCAAGGGCCTGGTGCCGCCCTCGACCGAGCGCGCCGCCGCGCCCGCACGCAAGCCCGGTCAGTAGCATTCGCTGAAGTCATTCCGGTGTCGTGCAGGGCGCGTTGCTCAGGGCCAGCCGGATCAATCCTCCAGGCTGAACGAGACCTGCACGTTCAAGTTTCACTTTTTCGACTCCCGGCGGGTTAGGAGGCGGGCGATGCGGACGCTTCTTTTCGTGGCCGTCGTCGTCGCCACCTCCACGCTGTCCGCCGCGGACAGCCGCGCGCCGTCACGGGAGCAGTTGCGGGGACAGCCACCTGAACAGATTCTCGCGGCGATGACGACCGGGCCTCACCTTGAAGTGGGCCTTCGGCTTTCCTGAGGGACGGCAGGCATTTGGCCAGCCGACCATCGTCGGCGGACGCATCTACGTCGGCTCGGACAACGGCTACGTCTACTCGCTCGACGCAGCGACCGGGTGTATCTACTGGTCGTTTCGCGCCAGGGCCGGCGTGCGCACCGCCATCACCGTGGCGCCGATCACGGCCGGTGCGGCGGTGTGGTCGGCACCCACCCTCGATCCGCAGCGCGGCCGCATCTACATTTCCACCAGCAACGGCTACACCTACCCCGCCGTCGACACCACCGACGCGGTGATCGCGCTCGATCTCGCCTCGGGCAAGCGACTGTGGACAAGACAACTGACGCCGAACGACGCCTACGTGATGGGCTGCGGTCCGAACGCCAAGTCGGAAACCTGTCCGCAGGAAACCGGCCCCGACTTCGCGGTCGGCACCTCTCCGATCCTGCGCTCGCTGCCCGGCGGCCGTCGCGTACTTGCCGTCGGACAGAAGTCGGGTCTGGCGTGGGGCATCGACCCGGACGACGGCACGGTGATGTGGCAGCACCGGGTCGGCCAGGGCACGGCCCTGGGCGGCATCGAGTGGGGCGGCGCCGCCGACGATCGGCTCGTCTATTACCCCAACGCCGACGGCCTGCTCGGCATGAAGGCGGCTGGTGGCCTGGCGGCGATTCGGCTCGGCACCGGTGAACGCGAGTGGTGCGCGCCGCCGATCGCGACCATTGCCGGCGGCATGGTGTTCACCACTTCCGGCTATGGCAGCTTCGGCCAGATGGCGGGTAACGTCCTGCTGGCGTTTGGCGTGCAGTAAGCTGACAGGGTCTTGGCCGCTGATTACCTGATCTGTACCGCCACCGACCTCGAAAGCACGTTGCTGCGTCAGCACGCCGATCCGGCGCGAGTCGAGATCGTGCGCATGGGCGTCGGCCCCGTGAACGCCGCGCACGCGGTAACGCTGGCGATCACACGCTCGCGACCCCACGCCATTCTGATCTGCGGCATCGGCGGCGCCTACCCCTCATCTGGCCTTCACCTCGGCGACGTCGCCTGCGCTGACAGCGAATGCTACGGTGACCTCGGCGCCGGCAGCCCTGCCGGGTTTCTCGACCTGCGGGCAATCGGCTTCCCGATCGTGGACGGCCCACCGCCCATCTACAACGTGCTGCCGTTGCAGTTGTTTCCTTCGGCCAGGCGCGTGCCGTTCATCACGATGTCTACCTGCACCGGCACCGATGCAGCCGCGCGCGCGATCGAAGCGCGCACCGGTGGCGCGGTCGAGAACATGGAAGGCGCGGCGGTCGTCCATGTCGCCGCCATGCACGGCATCCCGGCCGGCGAGCTCCGCGGCATCAGCAACCTCGTCACCAATCGCGACACCACGGCGTGGCGCATCACAGATGCCGCCACCGCGGCACAGGAGGCTCTGCTCTCGTGGCTCGCCCAGCACTAGACTTCGGATTTTCGTCCTGCCCCAATGACACGTTTGCCTTTCACGCGCTGGTCCACGGCGCGGTGCCGGGTCCGGCAGTCGTGCCGTTCATCGATGACGTCGAAGCACTGAATGCGCGGGCGGAGCTGGGCCACGCCGAGGTCACCAAGATCTCGATTGCGGCGTACCCGCGCATCCGCAGCCGTTACGCTTTGCTACGCGCCGGTGGCGCGGCGGGATTCGGCGTCGGACCGATCGTCGTCGCGCGTTCCGCTCGTGACGCGGGCGGCCGCGTCGCCATCCCAGGTGAGCGGACGACGGCAGCGTTGTTGCTGCGTCTGCTGGGCCAGTTTGAAACGGTCCCCATGCGCTTCGATCAGATCGAAGCCGCCGTGCTCCGCGGCGACGTCGACTGCGGTGTGTTGATCCACGAGGGGCGCTTCACCTACCAGGGCAAGGGCCTCACACTGGTGGCGGACCTCGGCTCGGTGTGGGAACTGCGGATGCAATGCCCGCTGCCGCTCGCGGCCATTGCGATTCGACGCGATCTGGTGGCGACGATGGCGGCATCGATTGATGCCGCCCTTCGCGCGAGCGTCGAGTATGCGTTCGCGCATCCTGAGGCGAGCCAGGCCTACGTCGCCGCACACGCCCAGGAGATGTCGCCCGACGTGGTGCGGCGGCACATCGAGCTGTACGTCAATCGCTACACCGTCGAGTTGGATGAACGGGCGGTGCAGGTCATGCTCGAATTCTGGCGGGCACAGGCGCCGCCTGGAATCACGCACGACACCTCTGCCATCTTCGCCTGATCCGCGCGCGCATGGACCGAGGTTCGCAACCTTGGTATAGGCCAGCGCGCTCTCGGCCTTCGCCGCAGCGGTGGTGGTGACCTGCACGGTCAGCACTCTGCCGTCGGCACTCATCGACCACCGTTCTTGAATGGTCGTGGTGTCGCCGTTGGAAGCCTTCATGGTTCCCTCGCTCAGCAACGAACGGCCTTGCCACTTCGCGGTCATCGCCACGGTGGCGCCATTGCTGAGCAACGCCAGCGTCTCCTGATTGAAGCTGGAGTAGGTGGTGAAGCCACCAAGAAAGCCGACGATCACGGCGGCGCGCAGCTCGGGAGGCCGGGCCGTTACCGTCGCCAGGTGGGCCACGGCGCCGAGAACGAAACAACCGGCGAGATTGACGATCAGGGTCCCGAACGAGAAGGCCGACAGTCTACAATGACCGGATGTCGACTCTTCGTCTTGCTGCGCTGCTCGCCCTGATCGCCCCCACCGCGTTGTTGGCCCAGGCGCCCCAGGCGCCCAACATCACCCTGCCGACGGTCATCGTCACGGCGCAGAAAGAAGCTGAAGACGTCAAGGCGGTGCCGGCCAGCGTGACCGTGGTAACGGCCACGACGATCGCTGATGCCGGCCTGCGCGTGATCACCGAGGCGGCGTGGTATGCGCCGAACACGGTGTTCACCGAGTTCACGGCCCGCAAGGTCAGTAACGCCCGGTTCCGCGGCATTGGCTCGAGCCCGGCCAATCCGGCGATCACGACCTATCTCGACGGCGTGCCGCAGTTGAACAGCAACTCCTCGAACATTGAGCTGCTCGACGTCGATCAGATCGAGTTCGTGCGTGGCCCGCAGAGTGCGTTGTTCGGCCGCAACACGCTTGGCGGCATTGTCAATGTGACCAGCACGCCGCCCTCCACCGCGGCGTGGACGGGATCAGTGGTGGCGCCGTTTGGTGACTATGGTTCGAAGGAAGTGCGCGGCAACGTCTCGGGCCCGCTCGGCGACAAGGCCGCCATGAGCTTCGCGGTCGGCAAGCAGCAGCGCGAGGGCTACACGGTGAACCAGGTCACCGGCCACGATCTCGACTCTCGCGACGGCACGTTTGCCAAGGCGCAGTTGCTGCTGACGCCCAACGCCAACTGGCAGGCCCGCGTCATCTACTCGCACGAGCGCAATCGCGACGGCGACTACGCGCTGGGCGACCTGAACGCGATTCGTGCCAATCCCTTTGTGGTGAGGCGTGACTTCGAGGGCTTCACCAACCGCGACATCAACGGCACCACGATCAACCTGCGCGGCACCGGACAGAACTTCTCGATTGAATCGACCACCGGTTTCGTCAAGTGGAGCACTGAAGACGAAACTGACCTGGACTACACCCCGCTGCCGCTGGCCACGCGCCGCAACTCCGAGGACAGCTTCCAGTTCACCCAGGAAGTGCGCTTGGCATCACCCGAGAACGCGCCGATGCAGCTGTCGGACGCCTTCTCCCTGAAGTGGCAGGGCGGCGTGGCGTTGTTCAATCAGAACTACGACCAGCTCGCCGTCAACTCACTGTCGGCCTTCGTGCTGTCGCCGCTCATCCCGTTTCCGGTGGCGCAGACCTCGCCTGAGTCAGCGATCAACAGCGCTGGGTTCGGCCTGTTCGGCCAGGGCACGCTGACCGTCAACGAGCAGACCGATCTGATTGTCGGTCTGCGATTCGATCACGAGTCGAGCGACGCGGTGCTCAACACGTTCTTCACACCGGCGATTGCCCCGGCTAACCGCGTGACGGCCGAGGACAGTTATTCGGATCTGTCGCCGCAGATCGCGGTCTCTTACCGGCCCGTGGCCGACACCTCGCTCTATGCCTCGGTCAACCGTGGCTTCAAGGCCGGCGGCTTCAATCCCGCCGCGCTGCCGGGCAGCGAAGCCTACGACGAAGAGCAGGCCTGGCACGTCGAAGGCGGCGTCAAGTCCACGTTCGCCGGCGGCAAGGCCTCGGCCAGCGCCGCGATCTTCCAGATCAAGTGGGACGACATGCAGCTGAACGTGCCGAACCCGTTCGTGCCTGGCCAGTTCTACATCCAGAACGTCGGCCGCGCGCACAGCCGCGGCCTCGAGCTCGACCTGACGGCGCGCCCGCACCCATCGGTCGATGTGTTCACGTCGTTCGGCTTCACCAGCGCGTACTTCAGGGACGGCACGATGGCGGCCGGCGTCAACGTGGGCGGCAACAAGCTGCCCTACACGCCGGCGTATACCGGCGTGATCGGCACCCAGCTCACCCGTGCGATCACCTCGGCGGTCACGCTCTACGGCCGCGGCGAGGTTGCGTTCTATGGTCCGTTCGAGTACGACGAGGCGAACACGGCTCGCCAGGGGGCCTACCGGCTGGCGAACGTCCGCGCCGGCACGCGTGGCAAGCGGCTGTTCGCCGAAACCTGGATCCGCAACGCCTTCGACACCAGGTACGTGCCGATTGCCATCCCCTACCAGGGTTTGGCACCCTCAGGGTTTATCGGCGAGCATGGCCGCCCGCGGACGTTCGGCGTCAGCGCCGGCGTCACGTTCTGATCGTCCCTTTTCCGGCGACCGTCGTCGCAGCTGCTGCTGCACTGTCGGCCTGGCATTTCTTGGCCGCGATCAGCTGATGGCGCTCGTCACGACGGTGATGACATCACCGATACTCGCGGCACTTTTTCGCGAGCGTCCATGGAGCAGACGATCTGGTGATTTGGGGATTGGATGATTTTGTTCTCGGATTACGGGCTCACCAAATCATCGTTTTTGGGATGTATCCCAGTGACTTTTCGATTTGGGGTTACCATCAAGAGCGATAGCGTCCGCCAAACTCGGCGTGGCGAAGGAGATTACTGAATGAAGCAAACTGTTTTGGCCCTCGCGATCACCGCGCTGGCGTTTGGCGCTGCGGTCAGCGCCCAGAAGACCACTGAACTCAAGGCCGGCAGCGGCGGCAGCGCTCACGTCCGAACGGAGTGGACCATCGATGGCGGCAACCTGTCGATCGAGTACGGCCGGCCGTCGTTGAAAGGCCGTACCCCCGGCAAGGACATCGACCCGTACGACGGTCGTGAGTGGCGCACCGGTGCCGATGCGGCGACCACGCTTAAGACCGACAAGATGCTGATGATCGGCTCGCTGCACGTGCCGGCCGGCACCTACACCATCTACACGATTCCCACCGGCGGGACGTGGCAGCTTGTCCTGAGCAAGAAGACCGGCCAGTGGGGCACCCCCTATCCAAAGGGCGAAGACCTCGGCCGCGCGCCGATGTCGCTGGGCAAGGCCCCGGCCGCCGCCGAGCAGTTGACCTTCTCGATCGAGGACAACCCGAAGGGCGCCACGCTCCACATCGACTGGGGCACCACCCGCGCCAGCATCCCCTTCACTATCGGTTAACATTATTCAGAACGGTTCGGCACCCGGCTGAACCGTTCTGAACTATTCTTGATTCCTCTTGCCCTGAGAAGGCTCCTGATGTTCCGGCGACTCTCACTGCTGACCACGCTGTGCCTGCTGGCCGCAGCCGGCGTAGCGCGGTCGACCACCGTCATTCCCCCGTCATTCGAGGCCCTGGTTTCCAGCGCCAACACCATTTTCGTCGGCGAAGTAATGAACGTCCGCGCTGAATGGGACACCACGCCCAGCGGCCGGGCCATCATCACGCTGGTGACGTTCCGGGTCGAGGAGGTGTGGAAGGGCAACCTCGGCGCGGTCACGCAGCTCGAGTTCCTGGGCGGCGAGATCGGTGAGCTCGGCATGAAGGTCGAGGGCATGCCGGTGTTTCGTCTCGGCCAGCGCGACGTGTTGTTTGTGAGCGACGAGGTTCGCACGGTCAGCCCGCTGGTTGGTTTCATGCACGGCCGCATGCGGGTGGAGCGCGACACCGTGTCAGGCGTCGATCGCGTCCGCACCTTTGACGGCCGCGCGCTCGGCAGTGTCGTGCAAATCGGCCCCCAACGCGCCACCCCTTCGCTGGCGTCGATCACGCCAATGCGCTTGAGCGACCTGGCATCCGCCGTGCGCGCTCGCGCCGCCGCTGCGAGGCAGCGATGATCGCCCGTCGTCGCACGCTCTGCGGCGCGCTGGCCGCGCTGACCCTCTGCATTACGACCATGGAGTCGCCGCGCGGCTTCAGCCTGCTGGCCAACAAGTGGCCCAATGGCACGGTCACCATGCACTTGCAGCTGGGTAGCGGCTCGGGCACGCTGATCGATGGCTCAACCAACTGGAACCAGGTCGCGACCAACGCCCTGGCCACCTGGAACACCCATATCGACCTGGTGAAGTTCTCGGCGGTGAACGACTCCACCGTGTCGCGCGGCGACGGTACCGGCACCAACAATGTGTTCTTCGACTCGGCGCTCTACGGCCGCGCCTTCGGCAACAACACGCTGGCGATCGCCACCTCGTGGTACAACACCGCCAGCAACAACAAGATCGAAGGTGACGTGGTGTTCAACAACACCAAGAGCTGGAATTCGTATCGCGGCAATTTGCGCTCCGGCACCAACGACCTCTACCGCGTCGCGCTGCATGAGTTCGGCCACCTTCTCGGGCTCGACCATCCCGACGAGAACGGCCAGAACGTCAGCGCGCAGATGAACTCGATCATCGGCAACCTCGATGCGCTGGCCTCGGACGACATTGCCGGAGCCCGCTCGCTCTACGGGGCGGGCGTCACCTCGAACATCAGCTTCCCGCCACGCAACGAACCGAACGACTTTTACACTCAGTTGATTGGCGTCTACCAGAACGAACTGCGCGCCGCCCAAGTCACGACGTATGTCGACCCCGAGGGCGTGGTGATCTGGCTCACCGAGTACGCGCGTTACCGGGTCGGCTTGTGCGACCACTCGACCGCCCAGACGCGGGTGTTCTCCGCCATCGACAACACCGGCGTCTATGGCGTCTGCGCGCTCACCCCGTCGGGCACCATTCCTTTTCCGCCACGCAATGAAGGTCTCGACTTCATGAACGCGCTGCAAGTGAAGTATCGCGACGGCCTGCGGCGTGGCGCCGGTTCGTCGTACGTCAACAGCGAAGGCGCGGTGGTCTGGGTACTCGAGTATTTGCGCTACCGTCTCAACAGTTGCAGTCACGGCGATGCCACGACCAAGGTGTTCATGCAGATTCGCGGCCGGGGGATTCAACCAGTTTGTCGATAGCCATCGCCTGAACGATCCGGTACTCGGTGGGCGTATCGATATCCAGGAACGCGCCGTCGTCTGAGATCGACACATCGAGGCGTCGCGACGCGTGCGCGGCAAACACCGCCTTGGCGCCGACCGCTGGGTCGGCGCATCGCAGGTCATCAAAGACCGCGCGATCGAAGACCACGGGGTGACCGTGGCGATCGCCATCCACCGGCCGGACGATGGGGGCGCGAGTCTGGCGCCAGGCGTGCACGATGGCCGCCACCGAGTCGGGCCTGACCAGCGGCACGTCCACCAGCGTCACTAGAATCGCCTCCAGCTGCGGATCGTCGACCGCCGCGAGACCGGCCAGCAAAGACGACAGTTGCCCCTGTGCCCACCCGGGATGCTCAATGACGCAGGCGCGCGGTTCAAAGCGCGGCATCGCGCCGCGCACGGCGTCGATGTGCGCGCCCGCCACCACCGCGACGCTGGGCAATCCGGCCGCCAGCAAGGTGGCCACGACCCGCGAAACTACCGTGTCTCCAGTTGTCCCCAAAGGTAGGGCCGCCTTGGCCTGTCCCATCCTGGACGAGGCGCCGGCGGCAAGGACAATGGCTCGTATCATTTAATAATCCTCAGCAAAAACGAATATATGGGAGCAATAGCCGAGCTGGGTAAATGCCGTTACAAAATAAGACGTATGTCTTGACTTCCCATTGTTGACCCGCCTACACTGGCCCCGCTTTCCCGCGTCCCCCTGCCGGTGGCCACAGTGTAATCGGCCTCATTTTGATACCACCGGTATCGTGGGTGCGGCGGCTTGAAGGATGTTTCCTTCAGGCTTCGGTTCATCGGAGGACAGGTTATGCCAACCGGAATAATCGCACGGCTCCTAATCGACAAAGGCTTCGGATTCGTTCGAGACGAAGCGGGCCTGGAGCACTTCTTTCACCGCAGCTCCGTGCAGGGAGCGGTGTTCGAACTACTACGCGAAGGACAGCGCGTCGACTTCGTGATCGAGGAATCCCAGAAGGGGCCTCGGGCTGGAGACGTGCGACTCGTTGAAGGATAGAGTTAGATCCGGCCCCGGAGGTTGGGGCCGGAGTTCGTCCCGTTGAAACACTTCTTCAAATGCCTGGCCGCGCTCGCGGCTGTTCTCCTGATTGTTGCCGCCGTCGCCGCGCCGCGCCTTGGTGCGTGGCTGGTGGTCGAAGATCCCCTGCAAAAGGCCGATGCCGTCTTCGTACTGGGCGGCACCCTGTTCGAGCGTCCGCTCGAGGCCGTTGATCTGTACCACGAGGGCTGGGCACCGCGGTTGTTGTTGATGCGCCAGATTGCCGACTTCGGCGAGGCCGAGTTGGAGAAACGCGGCGTGACGTTCCAGCGCGAGATCGATGTGCAGATCGACGTGCTCACGAAGCTCGGCGTGCCGAGCGCAGCGATCGAGATCCTGCCGCCCCAGAACAGCACCCGTGACGAGGCCGATGCGCTGCTCACGGCCGTGGTCACCCATCACTGGGCCCGCGTGATCGTGGTCACGTCAAAGCAGCACACGCGTCGCGCACGGATGGTGATCGAGCGGCGGCTGGCCGGCACCGGCTCGCAGGTGATCATGCGCGCCTCCCGTTATGACCGGGCTGATGTTGACGGCTGGTGGCGCCAGCGCTCGACGCTGCGCTTCACGCTGTTCGAGACGCAGCGGCTGATCGCCTACTGGCTGAGGATTGCGGACTGATATCATTTGACCGGAAGTGAACGGGGCCCGGTGGCCCTCCCGGTCTTCAAAATCGGTCGCTGCCTCCTTGTGGGGCAGGCTGGGTTCGACTCCCAGGCACTTCCGCCAACCTTCGCTCCCCAACCAACTTCGAGCTTCGGTTGGCAAGCCAACTGGAAAGTTGGCGTCCACCATAGCGGCGAAGCCGCGACGGTGGACCACGCTACACCAGCAGCGCGAGCACCCTCTGCGTATCCGACAAGTCCGCCAGGACGAAGTCCGCGCCGGCCGCGCGCAGCTCTTCAACCGAGTGGCCGCCCGTCGCGACGGCAATTGAGATCGCGCCGGCCACGCGCGCGCATTCGATGTCGAACGGTGTGTCACCGATCACGATCACGCGCTCCAGTGCCTCGGCCGGCACGTCATAAATCTCCGCGCGCTGCCGCGCGATCGGCACCAGCGCATTGCGGTCCGCCGCATCATCGCTAAACGCGCCCCATTCGAAGAACTCCCACAGCTCGAAGTGCGTCAGCTTGACCTCGGCCGCCGCGCGGTAGTTGCCCGTCAGCAGCGCGAGGTGCAGATGATCGTGGTCAAGCAGCGCCTCGATCAGCTCGCGCGCACCCGGCATGAGCCCCTTGTGACCCGTGCCGGGATGCTGGATCTCTTCGGCCAGCAAGGGCACGTAGGTGTCGCGGAAGCGAGCGTGATTCTCGGCGCTGTCGGGCAAGCCCGCCGCCTTCAGCCCGTGGCTCAGCAGAAACGAGTCGGTGCGGCCGCCAAACGAGGTGCCGGCAAAGGCGTCGGCGACGCCAAACGTCTGCTCGAACGCGCGATTCATGGCACGCAAGCCGGCGCGGCCACTCAGGAGCAGCGTGCCATCAATGTCAAACAGGAGCAATGCGGGTTTCATGGGTTCTCTACAGGAGGCGAGGAGGTCAGGAGAACAACTTCTTCAGAAATCCAACTGGCTTCAGATCGCCAGTGGCGGCTACCAGTTCCAAGCGCTGTCCACCGATCGCTTTCGCGAGTTCATCGTCGGCGGTCAACGCCAGCAACGCCAGCCCGCGCGAGCGGGCCAGACGCGCCAGGTCGGCACCAAACGCGCTGACCGTCGCTCGCGGCAAGCTCGCCGACGGATGCTCGGCCAGCAGCATGCGGGGACCAAGCGCCAGCGCGCGCGCCAGGTGAATGCGCATGTGAGTGTCGGGCCCGGTGCGTCCCGCAGGCATCTCGAAAGTCTCGGCGGCCAGTCCAACTTCCTTGGCGAGGGCCACGACGTCGGGCAGCACCCCAGGATCGATCGGATCGACCTCAAGCGTGTACGACAGGGCGATGTTCTGCAACACGGTGAACATCTCGATCACGATGCCGCGGGAGGTGACCATGCCGACGCCGTCCAGCGACTTGAGCCACGCGGTGCCGTCGGTGATGACCTTGGTGTTCTGGCCGAACAACGCGACTTCACCGCTGTCAGGCAAGGTCGCGCCGGTCACCAGGTTGACGAACGTCTGAGCGGCAATCGCATCGAGACCGTTGACGGCGACGAGGTCGCCGCTGGTGAGGGACAGGGAACGGATGCGGAGCGGGCGCAGCGCCTGGTAGTCCTTGACCAGGCCGCTGACCTCGAGCAGCGGCGCGCTCACGACGCGCGATGCTCGCCGGCGCGACGTTCGAGCGCGGCAAAATCATCGGGCGGCAGCAGCACCGCACCGAGCGTGCTGCGTCTGGCGCGCGACTTCTCCACGGCATCCTGTGGAGCGGACCCGTGAAAATCTGAACCACCGCTCACGAGTATCCCCAGCCGCTGCGCCAGGCCGCGATATTGCTGCACGTCTTCGCCCTGGTGATCGGAGTGGTAGATCTCGATGGCGTCGAGGCCGTGTTCGGCCAGCGGCCGAATCAGGTCATCGCGCTTCGTCACACCCGGATGGGCGAACGACGCGATGCCTCCCGCGGCATGAATCACGTCAACCACGTCGGCCGGACTTGGGCCGGTGCGTGGCACAAAGGCCGGCAGTCCCGTCGCCAGCCAACGTTCAAACGCATCCTGAACCGAGCTAACGTGTCCGGCACTGACCAGCGCGCGCGCGATCTGCGGACGGCCGACCGACGTGCCGGGACGCAGGGCGGCGGTGCTCACGAGTGCTTCGACATCGACCGGCATCCCCAGCCGCTCAAGCCGGGCGCCAATCTCGCGGACGCGTGACACACGCTGCGCGCGCTGGCCTTCGAGGAACGCCAGCAGCGGCGCGCTGGCCGGGTTGAAGAAGTAGCCCAGCAGGTGGACGTCACGGCCATCGGCGACCGAGGTCACCTCGATGCCGGGCACGACCCGGATGCCGTGGCCGGCGGCCTCGACGCCCACCTCGGCGAGGGCGGCGACCGTGTCGTGATCGGTCACGCTCATGGTGGTGATGCCGGCGGCGGCGACGCGCGCCACCAGTTGCGCCGGTGACAAGCGGCCGTCAGAGGCGGTCGTATGGAGATGAAGGTCGATCAACGGCTGGCGGTGCGCGGACGCGCCTTGGCGCGCCCGGCTTGAGGGCGCTTCGAGGCCGCCAGCGGCTTGTGGCCGGGGGCGCGCTGCCGCTTGACGAGGGCGCGATACTCGCGGATCAGCAACTCCAGGTGTTCGCGCTCTTCCTCAGCAAACTCCAGGAACACCTGCTTGCCTTCGGAGTCCTCGAAGCGCTCGCCGTAGCGCTTGAAGAACCGGTGCGAGCCGCGCTCGCAGCGAATGCCGATGCGATAGGCCTCGAGGTCGTCGACGCCGTCGCGGCGCAATTGATCAGTACCCGCGGCAAACAGCCCGTTGGCCGCGCCCTTGAAGAACAGGAACGTCGGCCGCGATTCGAGCAACGGGTCCTGCTTCAGCAAGGTTTCGTAGCGCGCCTCGAGCGTCTTCAGGTGGTGCACTTCTTCAGTGGCTAGTTTGCGGAAGACCTCGCGCGCCCGCGGGTCCTGCACCAGCTTGACGCCACGGCCGTAGAACTCCATCCCGCTACGCTCGGTGGCGATCGCAATGCGCAGTGCGTCACGCGCGAACAGCAGTGCGGAGTTTGAGGGCTCTTCGGGCGCCCGGCCGGTGCGGCACGATTCGCAGGTGCCGTAGACTTGGACCACGCTCTGGTGGGCGGTGAAGGCACGGGCCGCCGCGACTTCCTCGACCAGCGACTCGATGTCTGAGCTGAGGAATTCGTACGAGCGTTTGCAGGTCTTGCAGATCAGGTGAAAGTGCCGCGGATGACGGTACGAGTGCTCGAAGCGGAACCGGCCTTCGCCGAAGTCCACCTTGCGGGCAATGCCCGCCTCTTCCATCCACAGCAGGGTGCGATAGACCGTGGCGCGGCTGATGCGCTCGTCTTCGCGCTTGATCAGCACGACCAGATCGTCGGCACTCAAGTGTCCCTCCTGCTTGAGGAACACGTTGACGATCAGGTCGCGCTTGCTCGAACGCTTGGTCCCGGCGGGCCGCAGCCGATCGAGATCCGGAATGGCCGCCGTACTGGCCATGGCGCTCTCTAGGCAGAGAAGGACGAACCGCAGCCGCAGGTCGACGTCGCGTTGGGGTTCTTGATGGTGAAGCCGCCGCCCGTGATGGTGTCGACGAAGTCCACTTCGGCACCCTTCAGGTAGCTGACGCTGACCGGATCCACGAACAGGCGCACGCCATTCGATTCGAACAGCTGATCGCCGACGCCGCCACCTTCTTCGATCATCAGGCCGTACTGGAAGCCCGAGCAGCCACCGCCCTGAACGAAGACGCGCAAACCGCTCTCCAGCTTGCCTTCTTCGGACAGCAGTTCGCGGATCTTGCCGGCCGCCGATTCGGTGACCGTAATCATCGGGTCGGTCATCGGGGGCATGGATGGCGTGGGAGTCTGAGTTTCAGTCTGCATGTCGATACGCCTCTTGATGGGAATACTTTAGGCGTAGATTCTATCAGATCAGGCCTCTTCGGCAACTGCAGGAAGGGCCGGCGTGGCCAATTCCGCCAGGCGTTTGGCCGATTCCTGCTCCAAGTCCTGGTGCAGGCTGTTGCCATGGGCATCCATGGTGACAATGGCGGGAAAGTCCCTAAGTTGCAGATGCCACATCGCCTCGGGGGTTCCAAACTCCAGTAGCGACACCCCCTCCACCCGGTCAATACAGCGGGCATAGAACTGCGCCGCGCCGCCAATGGCGTTCAGGTAGACCGCCCCATGTTCTTTCAGGCCGGCCAGCGTCTTGGGGCCCATGCCGCCCTTCCCCATAACCACGCGGATGCCGTACTTGCCGATGATGTCAGCCTGGTAGGGCTCTTCGCGGATACTGGTGGTCGGCCCGGCGGCCGTGACCTTCCAGCCGCCGTCGGCCTGCTTGGCCACCACCGGGCCGCAGTGGTAAATCACGCCACCGTTCAGGTCCACCGGCGGCGAGTGGCTCGCCAGGTGGTGATGCACGGCGTCGCGCCCCGTGTACGCCGGACCGCTGATCAGCACGACATCGCCGACCTTGAGCGAGCGGATGGTGGCGTCATCGATCGGCGCGCGCAGCGCCACTTCCTTGCCGGTGCGCTTGAAGCCGGCCTGGTCCATCATCAGAATCGTCGGCACCGATGGGTCGCGGTAGATCCATTCCTTGATCGCGCCCGTCGTGCCGTCGAGCGTCACGCCCAGCCGGCGGTAGGCCCAGCAGTCGTAGGCAACCGAGACAAAGAAGCTGGCCGGCAGCCGGTTCTGCGCGCCGACCTTGCAGCCAATCAGCGAGATGCGTCCGCCAAAGCCCATGGGGCCGACGCCGAGCGTATTGACCGTGCGCATGATCTCCGCTTCGAGATCGGCAAGGCGCGAATCGGGATTCAGATCGTCCAGGCTGCGGAATAGTTGCTGCTTGGCTGCGACGTAGCCGCTGGTGCGATCGCCGCCAACGCAGACGCCGATGGCGCCCGGCGCGCAGCCCTTGCCCTGCGCGTTCCACACGGCGTGGAGGATGCACTTGCGGACGCCCTCCATGGTGCGGTCGGCGCGGCCCAGATGCGGCAGCTCCGCCGGCAGCGAGTACTGCGCGTTCATGTTCTCGCAGCCGCCGCCCTTGAGCAGCAGCTTCACTTCAATGTCGTCGCGTTCCCACTGTTCGAAGTGGATCACCGGCGTGCCGGGGCCGAGGTTGTTGCCGCTGTTCTCGCCGGTCAGCGAATCAACCGAGTTGGGACGCAGCTTGCCGCGCTTGGTGGCCTCGGCAATGGCCTCCTTGATCTGTTTCTTGAGCAGGATCTGGTTGGCGCCAACCGGCGTCTTGACCTCGAAGGTCGGCATGCCGGTGTCCTGGCAAATGGCGCCTTCGACCTCAGCGGCCTGGTCGATGTTCTGACTGATGATGTTCAGCGCCTGCTTGGCGCGGGTGCCGTCCTCTTCGGTGTGGAGGGCGTGCTTCATGGCCGCCCGCACATCGGGCGGCAGGTCTGTTGAAGTCTTGATAATGAGGGCAACGACGGAATCGAAGAAACTCGGAAGCATGGCAAAGAGTGTAGCGATATTTTGCCCGTCCGCCGTAGCGCCCCGCGTGGAGGCGGATCGTCCTCTAAACCTTGGCCGGGGCGCCCTCTGTCTAACGCAGCGTGAAGCACTCCCTTCGCCGCCTGTTCAAAAGCCCGGCGTTCGCCCTGACCGCGATCCTGACCGTGGGTGTGGCCATCGGTGCCAACGCCCTGATCTTCAGCGTCGTCAACGGCATCATCCTCAAGCCGCTGCCCTACCCCGAACCGGCCGCTCTCGTCGGCGTGTGGCTCGTGGCTCCCGGCTTCCTCACCGAAGTGCAGCAGGCGGTCTGGAGCGTACATCCGAACCTGCCACTCGCCCGTGTCCGCCCGCTGGCGCAGATGGCCGACGAGTCGATGGCCCAGGCCTCGTTCGTGCTCGTGATTCTCGGCATCCGGATGGCCGCGGGACTGCGCTGGCCAGCGTCGGCTTGGTAGTCGGGCTGGTTTTGGCATCGTTGCCGATGCGCCTGCTGAGCTCACTGCTGTTCAGCGTGAGCCCCTTCGACCCACTCACCTACGCCGTCGTCGTCTCGGCGCTGGGACTGGTCGTGCTGGTCGCCACGTGGATTCCAGCCCGCCACGCCACCACAGTCGATCCGATGTCGGCGCTCGGCGCGGATTGAGAGATGATGGGGGCGTGCAGCGCGTCCTCGTCCTAGCGGTGCTGGTACTGACGGCCACCCCAGCGGGGGCACAAAGCGGCAGTCACAGTCGCCTGTTCCCTCCTTCTGACCTCGGCCTGCTCGAAGCTCCTGACCGCGATCTGTGGCAGCGACCCGATCAGGTCATGGACGCCCTGGGCATCGCCGACGCCTCGGTGGTGGCCGACATCGGCGCCGGCAGCGGCTGGTTCACCATCCGCCTGGCGCGGCGAGTGGGTCCACAGGGCCTGGTCTACGCCGAAGACGTGCAGCCCGAAATGATCAACGCCATCACGCGGCGGGTGCAGCGTGAAGGACTGACCAACGTGCGGGCCGTGCGCGGACAGAACAGCGACCCGCGGTTGCCGCCCGGCTCGCTCGACGCGATCCTCGTCGTCGACGCGTATCACGAGGTCGAGGATCGCGTGACGATGCTGACCAACCTCGCCCTTGCGCTGAAGCCGCAAGGGCGGATCGGGGTGGTCGACTTCAAGTTGGATGGCACCGGGCCAGGGCCGGCACCCGAAGAACGCGTCAGCCCGGATGTGGTGGTGAAGGACGCGGCGAAGGCTGGTCTCCGGCTGGTGCGCCAGGAGCCTTTTCTGCATTACCAGTACTTACTGATCTTTGGGAAGTGAGAGAAACTTCCACGCGCTCGGCAGCACCAGGCCGGCCGCGACGATCTTGATCACATCGACCATCACGAAGGGATAGAGTCCGGTGGCCAACGCCGTCGTCGTGCCGACGACATTCGCCAGCCACAACACGCCACCCGCGAAGATCACCGTCAGGCCCACGGCCATTGCCAGGAACGACGTCAGGTAACGGCGGTCGAGCCCGCGTTCGGCGAGCAGGCCGGTCACGAACGCCGCCAGCGGATACGCCATCAGGTACCCACCCGTCGGCCCCATCAAGCGCAGGAAGCCTTGTGGCAGTTCGGGCGAGAACGCAAACACCGGCAGGCCGGCGAGGCCAAGCGTGAGATAAAGGAGCTGGCTGAGGGCACCCAACCGGGACCCGAGAGCCGCCGCGCCAATCAGCACGATCATCGGCTGGATGGTGAACGGCACGGGCGTGAACGGCAGCGGGAAACTGAGCTGCGCCGCCGCGGCCGTGAGCACGGCCACGAACCCGACCGACAGCACTCGAACGCTGGTCCACACATTAGCGGAGCCCGCGCGCATGCTGACCTGATCGAGAATCGTGGAGGCATGCGAGACGATGGGGCGTGATGTCATGACAAGGAATTCTACTGGCTTGCCCAGAGCGGAGTCGAGGGGTATGCCTGCCGCCCTGACAATCGCCGGCTCCGATTCCGGGGCCGGCGCCGGTATTCAGGCCGATTTGAAGACATTTGCGGCACACGGCGTCTACGGGACCTCGGCGATCACCGCCCTGACCGCCCAGAACACGCTTGGCGTCAGCGGCATCCACGTCGTGCCTGATGACTTCGTCACGGCCCAGATCGAAGCGGTGGCCGGTGACATCGGTTGCGATGCCGTCAAGACCGGCATGCTGGCGACGGCGCAAATCGTCGAAGCGGTGGCCGCGGCAGTCGAATCGTTCGACCTGCCGAACCTGGTGGTCGATCCGGTGATGGTCGCCAAGAGCGGCGACCACCTGCTGGACGAGGAAGCCGTGCACGCCGTCCGCTGGACGCTGCTGCGCCTGGCCCGTGTCGTCACGCCCAACATCCCCGAGGCGGAAGTCCTTGCCAGGATGACGATCCGATCGGTGGAGGACATGCGCGAAGCCGCGCGCCGCATCGCCACCTTCAAGCCTGCCGCGGTCGTGATCAAGGGCGGCCACCTGGCCGGGCCTGACATCGTCGATGTGCTGCTTGAGAAGGGCGAGTTCCACGAGTTTGTCGGTCCCCGCATCGAGGGACCCAACACCCACGGTACTGGTTGCACGTTCGCGGCGGCCATTGCCGCGCACCTGGCAAAGGGCGCAAGCCTGGTGGATGCGGTGCGCGACGCCAAGGCCTACGTCGCGGGCGCCATGTACCCCGGCATTCCCCTGGGCGGCGGCCACCGACCACTCAATCACTTCTGGCGCGTCATTTCCTGATGGCGGACCCCGGATCCCGGATCCCGTCGGTATACTAACTAGCTGACATGGTCTCGCTGACCGCGATCACAACGACGATGCTCGACACCGGGGCCCTGGTGCGCGCGCTCGACACCACCGGCATTGGCGCGGTGACGACGTTCATCGGGTTGGTGCGCGATCACAACCTGGGTCGCCGGGTGCTGCACCTGGAATACGAGGCTTACGAAGCGCTCGCGGTGAAGGGCCTCGATCGGATCGTCAGCGAATCGCTCGAGCAGTGGCCGTCGGTGAGGATCGCCATTCACCACCGCATTGGCCGGATGGAGATTGGCGACGCCAGCGTGGCCATTGCCGCGGCCTCGCCGCACCGCGGCGAGGCGTTTGCCGCGTCGCGGTATGCAATCGAGCGGATCAAGCAGATCGTGCCGATCTGGAAGCACGAGTACTTTGAGGGCGGCGACGTGTGGATTGAAGGCGCGACCGCTGACCCCGACAACACCGAGGCGCGCGCGCAGGCGCTGAAGATCGCATGCGCGTAACCGTTCGCTTGTTCGCCCGGCTGCGCGACCTCGTCGGCACCGGCGAGCTGCAGCGCGACGCCCCGGGCGGCGCTACCGTCGGTGCCGTATGGGCGGGACTGGTCGCGGAGTACCCGGAGCTGTCGCCGTACGAGAAGTCGATTTCGTGCGCGGTCAACGCCGACTATTCGCGATTCACGGCGGCGGTCGCCGACGGCGACGAGGTGGCGTTTTTGCCACCGGTCTCCGGCGGCTAGAGAAGTATTCGTGATCAAGGAGTGCGTGTTTGTTCGACAAGCTCGAAACCGTTGAAGGCAAATACGAAGAGCTGATGGCCTCGCTCGGCACCACTGCCGTGCAGAGTGACGCCAACGAGTTCCGCAAGCAGTCGAAGGCGCTCGCGGAAATCGAAGACCTCGTCCAGACCTATCGTGAGTTCAAGGCGGTGTCGCAGGACATCGCCAGCACCGAGGAGATGACCAAAGGTGGCGATCCCGAAATGCGCGACCTCGCGCTCGAGGAGCTGAACGACCTCAACGTCCGGAAGGAACGGCTGTCGGATCAGATCAAGATCCTGCTGGTACCCAAGGACCCCAACGACGATCGCAACGTGATGGTCGAAATCCGCGCCGGCACCGGCGGTGAGGAAGCGGCGCTGTTCGCCAGTGAACTCTATCGTGCCTACGTCCGCTATGCCGAGCGGCAGCGCTGGAAGGTCGAATTGATGTCGCTCAGCGAAGCCGACAAGGGCGGCGTCAAGGACGTGGTCGTCGCGATCGAAGGCAAGGGCGCGTACAGCAAGTTGAAGTACGAAAGCGGTGTGCACCGCGTGCAACGCGTGCCGGCCACCGAGTCCGCCGGCCGCATCCACACTTCGGCGGCGACCGTCGCGGTGCTGCCTGAAGCTGACGAAGTGGACATCGTGATCCAAGAGAAGGACATCCGGATCGACACGTTCTGCTCGAGCGGCCCGGGCGGCCAGAGCGTGAACACCACCTACTCGGCCGTGCGCATTACCCACATTCCCACCGGAACGGTCGTCTCGCAGCAGGACGAAAAGTCACAGGTGAAGAATCGCGCCAAGGCGATGAAGGTGCTGCGCAGCCGGCTTTACGACGCCGAGATGCAGAAGCAGCACGACGCCATTGCCAAGGATCGCAAGAGCCAGGTCGGTACCGGCGATCGCTCCGAGAAGGTTCGCACGTATAACTTCCCTCAGAGCCGTGTCACCGATCATCGGATCAACTTCACGTCTCATCAGTTGCATAGCGTCATGGATGGACACCTCGATGAGCTGATCGACGCGCTCAGCACCTATTACACCGCCGAGAAACTGCGCGAAGTCACCCAGTCGGGCCAGTGACGCTGCGTCAACACCTCACCGCCGCCAAGGCCCGGCTCGTCGGCGCCGGTCTCGAGCCGCCCGAGGCGGCGCGCGACGTCCTCTACCTGGCCATGCACGTCCTGGACTGGGACCGCGCCACCGTGCATGCGCGTGACCTCGACCCTCCGCCTGACGAGTTCGCGGTCGCCTACGACGCCGCGATCGAGCGGCGGACGCAGCGCGAGCCCGTGGCCCACATCACCGGGGTGCAGGAGTTCTGGAGCCGCGACTTCGCCGTGTCACCGGCGGTGCTCATTCCCCGGCCGGAGACGGAGCTCATCATCGAAGAGGCGATGTCGATGGCGTTCGTGACGGTCGCCGACATCGGCACCGGCAGCGGCTGCCTGGCGGTCACGATCGCAGCGGAATTCCCGCGCGCGCGAATCGTCGCCACCGATATCTCGGCGCCGGCGCTGGCGGTGGCACGCGCTAATGCGCAGCGGCATGATGTCGCAGGTCGCATCGAGTTCAAGGAGACGCGCTATCTCGACGGCATCGCAGGCCCGTTCGACCTGATCGTCTCGAACCCGCCATATGTCACGGATCGAGAGTACGAAACCCTCGCGCCAGAGGTCCGCGAGGCGGAGCCGCGCTCGGCACTCACCGCTGGGGCCGACGGCCTCGACGACATCCGGCAGGTGCTGCAATGCGCCGCCACGATGCTCGCGCCTGGGGGCCGCCTGTTGCTGGAGATGGGGCATCAACAGGCCGAGGCGGTGACGGACCTCGTGGGTTCTGATCGACAGCTGCAGCTCATCGCCATCCGCAGCGACCTCCAGCGGATTCCCCGCATGGCCATCATCGAGCGTAGAATCGGCGAACCATGAGCTGCCTGTTCTGCAAGATCATCGCGGGCGAAGTCCCCGCCGCCAAGGTCTACGAAGACGATCAGCTAATCGCCTTCAACGACATCAACCCGCAAGCGCCCATGCACCTGTTAGTCGTGCCCAAGCGCCATGTCGCGACGCTGAACGACCTGTCGGCCGCAGACGATGGACTGGTGGGTGCAATGGTGAGGCGCGCGGCGGCGATCGCGAAAGAGAAGGGTCATGACGGTCCAGGCTATCGAACCGTCTTCAATTGCAATGCGCAGGCCGGCCAGACGGTGTTCCACATCCACTTGCATGTCCTCGGTGGACGCACCATGACCTGGCCGCCCGGCTAGTCGAGCGGTCAGTCTTTCAGGGCCAGTAGGTAACGGCCGAATCCCGCGTCTCGCTGCAGCACGAAATCCACTGCGCGATAGCCCTGCGTGAAGTAGGCCTGGAACATCTGGCGCACATGCAGCCGCCACTGCAGCGCCCGCTCCGGCGCCTGCTGTTGCATCTGCGTAAAGCCCGTCGGGATCTCGATCCACAGCCGGCGTTCGCTGACGGTGAGGTCAAGGCTCTTCACCACCCGCCACTCCCCGTCGATGGCCGTGACGTTCGCCACCGGCGCCTCTCCTACCTCATGAGACCGCACCAGCAGGCTCGGGGTTTGATCCAGCCGCCTGATCACGTGCGGCTCCCCAATCCGCCAACTGACGATCAGGCGATCGGTGGGGGTGCCCCGATGCAGCGCACTGGTGGACTCACCATAGAAATTCTCGGCGTACTCCTCGACCACTCCGCCCAGCTTGGTAAAGTTGAGGTGCGCGTTCATGGCCTGCATGGGGTCGAAGGTCCACTCGATCAACTCGTAGCCCTGCGCCAGCGCCCGTGCCCGTTGTTCGAGCTTCAGCCGATAGCCCAGCCCGCCGCGATAGTCGGGCAGCACGCCGGTCATGTGCGACCACAACATGGGGCGGCCGTCCTTCATGCCGACCACGGCATAGGCAAAGCCGACCATGCGGTCGTCGGCGTCGAAGGCACCAATCAAGGTGGCGCCGCGTTTCACGGTGAAGATGAACACCGGCACGGTGACGGTGTCGGCGCTGTCGGTGTAGCCCCACACGGCGTGCTCAAGGTCCACGACCCGGCGGAAGTCGTCGATGGTCTTGAGGTCTCGAATGCGAATGTCAGTCATCGGCATCACAGTAATTTTTCGAGCTGTGTCAGGGTCTGAATCACCGGCACGCCAGGTGGCAGGTTCGCCGGGACTTCACCGGAGCGGCGCAACAGCACGGCCTGCATGCCGGCCTTGAGCGCGCCCTCGACGTCGTGCTTCAGGCTGTCGCCGACCATCATCGACTCGGCCGCCCGGACACCGGCACGCTCGAGCGCCGCGTCGAAGATGCTGCGATGCGGCTTCAGGTAGCCGTGTTCCGCCGACGACACCGAGACGTGGATCAACCCCGTCAGCGAGAAGTGGTCGCGAAAGGCGTCGAGACTCCGGTGTGAGTTCGAGATCACTCCCACTGTCAGGCCTCGTGCCTGCAACCCCCTCAACACCGGCTCGGCATCGTCGTAGATCTCGAAGTGATGGTTCACGGCCCACTGCTCGTAGATCTGCCGCGCCACTTCGACGACATGGGGGCCGCGCCCGCCCATGTGTTCAATGATCGAGGCGGTGTAGTGCACGAATAGATCGTGGTTGTAGATCTGCTCTTCGACTTCGTCCAGGATGAACGAGGAGGCCGCGGTGGCGTGATCGAAGCGAGCAGGGTCGACCTCGATGTCCATCGCCAGGCAGGCGCGACGATAACCCTCAGCCTGGAACGTCGGCCCGGGATAGATCAACGTGAAGTCGACGTCGAAGAACACGGCTCGTATTTGATCTGTGTTCATCGGTGCAAATCGGTGGCTGTCTTCATCCATGGCCCCGCGACGGCGATGGTGGCACGCGACGGATCCAGGAGCTGACGCGCGGCGGCATTGGCCGCATCGAGCGTCACCGACTGGATCAAGGCGGGCAAGCGCGCATCGTAATCCAGGCCCAGGTCGAAGAAGTCGGCGTTGAGGAGGAACGAGGCGATGGCGGCGTTGGTCTCGAGCTGGCGCGGCAGCGATCCCACCAGGTAGCTCTTCGACTCGTCAATCTCCTGCGCCGTGAATCCTGACTGCAGGACGGCAGTCAGCTCAGCATCGATCGAGGCGATGGCGCGCTCGACGTTGTCGGCCGAGACGCCGGCGCGAATCGTGAACGCTCCGGCGCCCAGGCTCGCGTCGAGTGAGCTGAACACGTAATAGGCCATGCCCTGCCGCTCGCGGATGCTGTCGCCCAGGCGCCCGCCAATGGCGTACTGACCGAGCGCGTTGTTCATCACCGAGAACGCGGTGTAGTCCGGGTGGGCGCGGCGGATGCCGATGAAGCCGTACGCCAGATCGGCCTGGGCCTTGTTCATCATCGACACGCTGACCAGGCGGCGCTCGGTCGGGGCGATAGCATCGGGCACGAGCACGGCGTCGGGACCGGACAAACCTGAAGGTTTGTCCCCACGGGCGGAGACGGCCCAGTCGCCAAATGCCTTGCCGATCGCGGCGATGGCCGCTTCCGCCGCGAAGTCGCCGACCACGACGACGGTCACGGCGTGCGGCTGGAAGCCCTTCTGGTAGAAGCGCACCAGGTCCTGGCGGCGGATACTCTCGACAGTGGCGACGCTGCCGCGCACCTTGCGGGCGTAGGGATGGGTGCCGTAGAGCGCCCGCGCGAACGCAGCCACGGCCATTGGCGCCGGGTGGTCTTCGTCCTGGCGGATCGACGTGATCAAATCCGCCCGCCGCGTGTTCACCTCGGTGTCAGGGAATGCCGGGTGGCGAGCGATGTCCGCGGCCAGGGCGAGCACGGCGCCAAAGTCGCCCGACAGGCAGGTGGCGCTGATCGCCATTTGATGCCGGCCGGTCGCGACCGACAGCGAGGCGCCGCGGCCATCAAGGTCGTCGGCAATGACATCCGCTGGACGCGTGATCGTGCCGCGGTCGAGCACCCGCGCGCACAGCGCCGCCGTGCCCTCGCGATCGGCCGGGTCGGCGTAGGCGCCCGTGCGCACACCAATCAACAGGCTCACCGCCGGCGTCGTGTGATTCGATTTCACGATCACCGTGACGCCGTTGTCGAGGACATGTCGAGTCGGATTCAAACCCATTCCGTTGTCACCAAGCCCCAGGCCTCAAGCCCCAAGCCCGATGACTGGTTCGAACCAGCCGATCGTGCGGTTGGCGGGGGTGAAGTATTTCACCGCGGCGGCGTGCACCGCCTCGGGCGTCACCGCCTCGAGCCGGGCCCTGAGGTCGTGATAGTTCCGCCACGATCCGATGGTCTCGAAGTAGCCCAGTTGATGCGCGATGTCGGTGACGCTGTCGCCGTCGTAAACGAACCGCGCGCGCAACTGCGCGTTGACCTTGGTGAACTCGGCCGGCGAGATGCCGTCGCGCTGCAGGCGAGCGACTTCTTTGAGCACGACCTCTTCAACCGCCGCCAGTGACCCGCCCTCGGCGACGCTCACGCTGAGGGAGTAGAGGTAGGGGTGTTCCGTCGGCATCAGGCCGCCGCTGACACTCGCGGCGAGGCCGCCATCGACGAGGGCGCGATAGAGCCGCGCGCTGCGCTGGGGCCGCGACACGCCGCCGCCAGACCAGATGTTCAGGCCCGCCGCGCCATTGAGCACCGCGTCGGCCACCAGCAACGGAAAGAACGCTTCGTCGGTGAAGGCCGGGGCGTGAAATACCGCCTTCCAGTAGGCGGTGGTGCCTTCCTTGCGCAGCACCACTCGCCGCTCGGCCTGCTGCTCGGGCTCTACCTGGCGCACGCGCGCGGGCTGGGAACCCGAGGGGATGCTGCCAAAGTGCGCCGCCACGCGCTTCACCACGTCGTCGCTATCGACATCGCCGACCACGACGATGGTCGCGTTGGAAGGGACGTAGTAGCGGCGATAGTGGCCGAACAGATCTTCGCGGCCCATCGTCTGCAGGTCCGACAGCCAGCCGATCGTCGGGTGATGGTAGGGATGAACCTTGAACGCGGCGGCGGTGACTTCGGTATCGAGTAACTGCTCAGGATCGTTCTCGCCGCCCTGCAGCTCAGCGATGATCACGGTTCGCTCCGACTCGCAGTCGGCGGGGTCGTAGAGGCAGGCGTCCAGGCGCTCGGCCTCGATGAACAGCATCCGGTCGAGCGCGTCCTTCGACGCCGTCTCCAGGTAGGTGGTCTGGTCGATCCAGGTGTAGCCGTTCCAGCTGCCCCCGAACTTCTCGATGATGCCCTTCACCTGGTCCCGGGGAATGTTCCGGGTGCCCTTGAAGTTCATGTGCTCGACCCAGTGGGACACTCCGGTCACGCCGGGGGTCTCGTCCTTCGAGCCGACGCGATACCAGCACCAGACCGAGGCCAGCGGAGCGGTATGGACCTCCTGCACGAGGACCTTCAAGCCGTTATCGAGGACCGTTTCGCGAACCATTTCCCTTCAACACTACAATAGACAGACAGCCATGGCCGACTGGAAAGACACCTGCAACCTGCCGCGAACGCCCTTCTCGATGAAGGCGAACCTGCAGACGATCGAACCCGAGACCGTCGCCCGTTGGGACGCGATGGACCTGTACGGGCAGATTCGGGCCGCGCGCAAGGGCGCCAAGAAGTTCCTGCTGCACGACGGGCCGCCGTACGCCAACGGCAACATCCACATCGGCCATGCGCTCAACAAGATTCTCAAGGATCTGGTCGTCAAGTCCCACAACATGATGGGCTTCGACGCGCCCTACATCCCCGGCTGGGACTGCCACGGCCTGCCGATCGAGCTGCGCGTCGACCGCGAACTGGGACCCAAGAAGCGGCAGATGAGCACGGCGGACTTCCGCCGCGAGTGCCAGGCCTATGCCGCCAAGTACCTCGACATCCAGCGGAGCGAGTTCAAGCGCCTGGGCGTGATCGGTGAATGGGTCGAACCGTACAAGACGATGAACCATCCGTACCAGGCGGCCATCGTCCGCGCGCTCGGCAAGTTCGTCGAGCAGGACATGGTTTACAAGGGCAAGAAGCCGGTGCACTGGTGCACCCATTGCCGCACCGCGCTGGCCGAAGCCGAAGTCGAGTACGAGCCGCACACCTCGCCGTCGATCTACGTCGAGTTCCCGCTGAGCGAAGGCAGCCATGCGGAGCTGGCGCAGCGCGTCCCGGCGCTGGCCGGCCGCCAGGTCTCGGTGTTGATCTGGACGACGACGCCCTGGACCATCCCGTCGAACCTGGCCGTCGCGTTCCATCCCGACTTCGAATACGGCGCGTACCGCATCGACGACAAAGTGGTGATCATCGCGAAGGGCCTCGCGGAAACCGTGAGCCTGAAGACCGGCCGCGCGTTTACGACGCCGCTGGCCAGCTTCGAAGGCAAGGTGATGGAGCGCCTGGTGTTCCGTCACCCGCTCTACGCACGCGATTCGCTGGGCGTGCTCGGCGACTACGTCACGCTCGAGGCCGGCACCGGCGCGGTGCACACGGCGCCGGGACACGGCGCGGACGACTATCACACCGGTGTGAAGTACGGTCTCGAGATCTACGCGCCGCTCGATCCGGGCGGCCACTACAACGAATCAGTCGAGCTGTTCGCCGGACTCAAGGTATGGGACGCCAATCCCAAAGTTGAAGCCGCGCTCAAAGAGCGTGGCCGGCTGTGGGCGCGCGCCGACTTCGAGCACTCGTATCCGCACTGCTGGCGTTGTCACCACCCGGTGATCTTTCTGGCGACGGCACAGTGGTTCATCTCGATGGACACGAAGCACTTGCGCCAGCGGGCGCTGAAGGCAATCAACGACACGCGCTGGATCCCGTCGTGGGGCCAGGCCCGCATCGAAGGCATGATCGCCAACCGTCCCGACTGGTGCATCTCGCGCCAGCGCGTCTGGGGTGTGCCGATCCCGGCGATGGATTGCGTCAAGTGCGGCCACGCTGTGCTGACCAAGGCGCTGGTCGACCAGGCCGCGGGCGTGTTCGACGTCTATGGCGCCGACGCCTGGTACGAGCGGCCGATCGAAGAGTTTGTGCCCGAAGGCATGACCTGCCGCGAGTGCGGTGGCGGCGAGTTCGAGCGTGAAAGCAACATCCTGGACGTGTGGTTCGACTCGGGCTCCAGCCACGAGGCGGTGCTGCCCTTCCGGGCTGACCACCAGTGGCCGGCCGACATCTATCTCGAGGGTAGCGACCAGCACCGCGGCTGGTTCCACAGCTCGCTGCTGGTCGGCATCGGCACGCGCGGCCGGGCGCCGTTCAACCAGGTGCTGACGCACGGCTTCGTCATGGACGACCAGGGTCGCAAGATGTCGAAGTCGCTGGGCAACACCGTGGCGCCGCAGGACATCATCAAGCAGAGTGGTGCGGAGATCCTGCGGCTGTGGGCGTCGATGGTCGACTACCGCGAAGACATCAAGGTGGGCAAGGAAGTCCTCGCGCGCACGGTGGAGGCGTATCGGAAGATCCGCAACGTCATCCGCGTCCTGGTCGCGAACCTGTACGATTTCGATCCCACGGACGACGGCGTGCCCAAGACCCGCATGCCGGAGGTCGATCGCTGGGTGCTCGCGAAGTACGCCGACGCCGCCGAACGCATCGTCAAGGCCTACGACGACTACGACTACCCTGGCATCTTCCAGGTCGCCAGCCAGTTGATCACCGTCGACCTGAGCGCGTTTTACATTGACGTGACCAAGGACCGGATGTACACCTCCGGCCCCAAGTCAGAAGCCCGGCGCTCGGGCCAAACGGCGATGTACATCATTGTCGACGGCCTGGCGCGGCTGCTCGCGCCAATCTTGTCGGTGACGATGGACGAACTGTGGCGCATGCTGCCGGGTGAGCGCGAGGCGTCGGTGCACATGGCGCTGTTCCCGACGGAATTGGCGCAGTGGCAGGATGCCGCGCTCGTCGAACGCTGGGCCGCGCTCGCCGCGGTGCGCAACGTGGTCAACCTGCAACTCGAAGAGAAGCGCCAGGACAAGACCATCGGCGCCAACCTGTCGGCCGCCGTTGTGGTAACGGCCAGCGGAGCCAACGGCGCGCTGCTGACGGATTATCGCGACTTCCTGCCGACGCTGTTCGGCGTATCCCACGTCGAGTTGGTCGAGGGTTCGCCGGCGGCGGAAGGCGTGACCGTCGCGGTGGAGCGCGCCGACGGCACCAAGTGCGAGCGCTGCTGGCGCTACGTGCCCGAAGTGAGCCAGAACGCCGAGCGCACGGGCCTGTGCCCGCGCTGCGTGGCAGCCCTGGCCGAGCCGGTGAGCCTGTAACATGCTGGCAACCCGGAAGCTCGAGAGTTACGTTGCCGTCGTTGTGGTGATCCTCGATCAGATCACCAAGGCGCTGGTCCGTCCGGCGCTGGCGTTGCACGATAGCTTGGTCGTGATTCCGAACTTCCTGGATCTCACGCGTGTGCACAACACCGGTGCGGCGTTCGGCATGTTGAACTCGGTGGAGTTTCCGTTCAAAGCGGTGGTGCTGTCGCTGGTGGCACTGGTCGCGCTGGGCGGCGTCGCATGGTACGCTGCTACCGTGCCGCTCGGCGATTGGCTGGCCCGCATCGGCATTGCCGGCGTGCTGGGCGGTGCCATCGGCAACCTGATCGACCGTGCGACCGTCGGCTACGTGCTCGATTTCGTCGACGCGTACTGGAATGGCTGGCACTTCTGGGCTTTTAACGTCGCCGATGCCGCCATCTCCGTCGGCGTGGTGTTCATGATTCTCGACATTGTTGGAGTGGGACGCAGTGCATCCGATCCTGTTTAGCGCCGGACCAGTCACCATTTATTCCTACGGCGTGCTGCTTGCCGGCGCCTACCTGGCCGGCTTGTGGCTGGCGGTCAGGCGCGCGAAAGCCGCCGGCATCGACGGCAACCGGATCATGGATCTGCTGATCTGGGTGATCATCGCGGCCCTGGTCGGCGCCAAGGCGCTGCTGTTGGTGGTCGACTTCCAGCACTTCACCAGCAGTTGGGCGGAGTTCACCACGCTGCTGCGCTCGGGCGGCGTGTTCTACGGCGGCTTGATCGCCGCCATTCTCATCGGCGTTTACCAACTGCGCAAGCACCGGCTGCCGCTATGGCCGGCGACTGACTTGTTCTCGCCTGGTATTGCCCTCGGCTATATGGTGGGCCGTCTCGGCTGCCTGATGGCCGGCTGCTGTTATGGCAAGCCGACCGAGGTCGCGTGGGCCATCACCTTCACCGACCCCGCCGCTAACTTCAACGTCGGCACGCCGCTGAACGTCGCGCTGCATCCGACGCAGCTGTACGAGGCGGCCGCGGGCCTGGTCATTCTGGTCGCCCTGCTGGTGCTCGAGAAGCGGCCCAAGCCGTTCCCGGGACGCACCTTCTGGAGCTTCGCGTTCCTGTATTCCGTGCTCCGCTTCATCATCGAGTTCTACCGTGGGGACGACCGCGGGTTGGTCCTCGACCTGTTGTCGACGTCGCAGTTCATCTCGGTGGTGCTTGGTCCGCTCAGCCTGATCATGCTGTGGTACTTGAGCCGCGCCAATCGTCCGGCCGCGCCGGAAGTGCTCGACCGGGTGCACGCCCCGCGCAAGCCGCGGTTCACATGAGTCAGGGCAAAGGTCCCGGCACACGGGACCGCACCAAGCCCCGCACGAAGGCCGCCGCCAGGAAAGCGGTCAAGAAGGCCCCCCTTCGCCAAGGCTTCGGGCCAGGATCGTGCCAGGTGTCATTTACCGCTGAGGAAGACCACCGCGGCGAGCGCCTCGATCGCTATCTCGCCGGCGAGATCCCGGACTACTCACGCTCCCAGATCCAGCGATTGATCGAAAGCGGGCACGTCGGGCACTCGCGGTATTCGGCGGCCAAGTCGAACTCCGACATTCGCCAGGGCGATGTGATCACGGTGGCGCTGCCGGAGCCGATCGCCTCGGCGGCGCAGGCCGAAGATCTCCCGATCGAGATCCTCTACGACGACCTCGACATTGTCGTCATCAACAAGCCGGCGGGCATGGTCGTGCACCCGGCCGCTGGTAACCCGACGGGCACGCTCGTCAACGCGCTGCTGCATCACGTGAAGAACCTGAGCGGCATTGGCGGCGAGATCCGTCCGGGCATCGTGCACCGGCTCGACAAAGGCACGTCGGGCGTGATGGTGGTGGCCAAGAATGACGAGGCGCACCGGGAACTGACGCGGCAGTTTCACGACCGCGAAGTCGAGAAGGAATACGTCGCGCTGGCCTGGGGGCTGGTGCAGCAGCGCAAGCGCATCAACGCGCGGATTGGCCGTGACCCCAACAATCGCATCAAGATGTCGACCCGGGCCAGCCGTTCACGCTCGGCCATTACCCGGGTGACGTGGTCGAGAGACCTCCAGGGCGTGACCCTGCTTCGCGTGGCGATTCAGACCGGACGCACGCACCAGATTCGCGTGCACTTGAGCGCCATCGGCCACCCGATTGTCGGCGACGCGCTCTACGGCGGCGTGCACCGGCGCGTGCCGCATCCGCTGAAGGCGGTGACCAGGCTGGCGCGGCCGTTCCTGCACGCCGAGCGCCTGGTAATCACCCATCCGCGGACCGGCGAGCGCATGGAGTTCATGGCGCCGATTCCAGCCGACCTCGAGGCGATTGCCTACGAGCTGGCGCCGCCCGAGATCCGTGAAACCGTGTTCGCCCGGGTGTCGATCGCCGAAGAGACGCATCACGATCTGGATGACGACGAAGACGACGAGTAACCTTGGTCTGCGGCCGAGGAGTTCGGCGTGATCATGATCGCACCCGAATCACGAGGACTGACCTGGGGACGGGCGATCCCCGGCTTCGATGCCGACGTGCGTTACCTCGGTCCGGCCTATCGTCACGTGGCGAACATCGTCGACATCGACGAGAGCCGCGTCGCCCTCGGCGGCGTGTCCGATGGCGGCGGCTACGCGCTGTCGATGGGCCTGGCCTACGGCAACAGCTTCAACCACCTGATCATCCTGATGGCCGGCCAGATGATTCCGTATCGCTACCAGGGCAAGCCGAAGATCTTCATAGTCCACGGCGTGAACGACACGCAAATGCCCATCGACAAGACGGCGCGCGTCTACGTACCGAAGCTGAAGGCCGAGTAGGACGATGGGGATCGGGACGGGAACGCTGCTCGCGCGCGCGGTGAAGTACACCGGCCGCATCTTCCGCGTCGAGGTCGATCGCGTCACGCTGCCGAGTGGCCACATGCTCGACATGGAGATCGTCCGGCATCCCGGGTCGGTCGTGCTGCTGCCAATACCAGCACCGGATTCGATCATCCTGATCCGCCAGTACCGCTACGCGATCGATCGCTGGATCTGGGAGCTGCCAGCCGGCACGCTGAAGCCGGGTGAAGATCCGTCCGCCGCCGCCGCGCGCGAATGCGAGGAGGAGATCGGTCTCGTGCCTCACCGCGTGACACGCCTGAACGGGTATTTCCCGACGCCCGGCTTCTGCGATGAAGAAATGATCTACTGCCGATGCGAGGACCTGCAACCCCCAGCTGCGGATTCCACGGTTCGCAAGGACGAGGACGAAGACATCGAACCGAAGACGTTCACCCTTGCCGAGGCCCGGGCACTGGTGGCGTCAGGCGAAATCGTCGACCTGAAGACGCTGGCGGGCCTGGCGCTGCTCCCGTGATTCATGCTGCTGCGCACCCCAGGCTTAGGGTGCCTTTCTAAAACAGCGCCGCCGGGACCTTCAACGCGGAAG
The DNA here is from genome assembly GCA_002737365.1 of Acidobacterium sp. GTDB lineage: Bacteria > Acidobacteriota > Vicinamibacteria > Vicinamibacterales > UBA2999 > 12-FULL-67-14b. Next base: position 50,418 of record NSIL01000015.1, read on the forward strand.
TCCAGCGCCCCCGACTGGCGTGATCAGCCGTCGCGCAGCCCCACGGCTTGCGTATCCGCGCCGGAAGCACGACAATCTCGCAATCAAGGGAGACGCCCGATGACCACGACTCGCCGCCGTTCCGCCGTTCTTCTTAGCGCCACCGTGCTTGCCTTGGTGAGCGCGAACCTCATGGGCCAGGCGCCGCAAGCCCCGGCCGCGCCACCGCGCGGGGCCTCCGCTCCGCCCGAGCACGCCAAAGTCACGCCCATCAACAACCTGCCGAATCCCTATGAGACCGTCCGCAATTTCGGCACGCTCCCCGACGGACGCAAGTGGGGATCGGTCAGCGCGATCAACGTCGACCCTGACGGCAAGCACATCTGGGTCGGTGACCGCTGCGGCGCAAATTCCTGCGCCGGTTCGACCGTCAATCCAATCGTCAAGCTTGATCCCACCGGCAAGGTGGTCGCCAGCCTTGGCGCCGGCCTCATCCTGTGGCCGCATGGCATGGACGTCGACAAGCAGGGTAACGTCTGGATCGTCGATGCGCGCTCGGCGACCGCCGCGGAACTGAAGCAGTTCCCCGATGCGAAGGGCAAGGGCCACACCGTGCTCAAGTTCAGCCCCCAGGGCAAGCTGCTGATGACGCTGGGCACGCCCGGAGAGGCCGGCGATCCGCCGGCGAAGTTCAGCGAACCCAACGACGTGCTGGTCGCGCCCGATGGCAGTATCTTCGTCGCCGAGGCGCACGGCGCGCAGTTCCTCGACGCCGATGGTCCCGGGGCGATTGGCCGCATCTCAAAATTCGCGCCCGACGGCAAGTTCATCAAGACGTTCGGGTCCTACGGCTACGGACCGAGCCAGTTCCGCGGTCCGCACTCGCTGGCCATGGATTCCAAGGGCCGCCTGTTCGTCGCCGATCGCGGCAATCGCCGCATCCAGATCTTCGACCAGGACGGGAAGTACCTCGACATGTGGTACCAGTTCAGCCGCATCAGCGGGCTCTACATCGATCGCCACGACACGCTCTACGCGATCGACTCGGAGTCGGACGACAACTACAACCCCGGCTGGCGCAAGGGCCTGCGGGTCGGCAGCGCGCGCACCGGCGAAGTGTGGTCTTTCGTGCCCGAGCATGTCTCGCGACAGGCATCGGGCATGGGCGGCTACGGCTCGATGGGTGAAGGCGTCGCGGTTGACGCACAGGGCAATGTCTACGGCGGCGAGGTGGGTCCCATCCAAGGCGTCACCAAGTTCATCCCGCGCCTGAAGCGCTGAGGTCCCGATCATGAGGCATCGACTGGTTGGCGGCACTGCCGCATTTCTCCTCTCTCTGGTGGCGCTGGTCACGGCGCAACAGGCCCCGGCTCCGCGGCCGGTTGATGATGCGGCGCTGGCGAAGCCGGAGGCGAGAAACCAGGACTGGCTGTCGTACGGGCGCGACTACTACGAGCAGCGCTTCAGCCCACTCGATCAGATTACCGACGCCAATGCCGCCAAGCTCGGACTGGCGTGGTCGTTTGAAACCGCGACGGATCGCGGTCTCGAGGCGACCCCGCTCGTCATCGACGGCATCATGTACACCACCGCGTCATGGAGCGTTGTCTACGCCGTGGATGCCAGGACGGGCCAGCAGCTCTGGAAGTTCGATCCCGAAGTGCATCGCAAGTACGACCAGCTGGCGTGTTGCGATGTCGTCAACCGCGGCGCGGCGTTCTACAAGGGCCGCGTCTATGTCGGCGCGCTCGATGGCCGGCTGATCGCGATCGACGCCAAGAGCGGCAAGCCGGCATGGTCGGTCACGACGGTGGATCAGAAGCAGGCGTACACCAGCACCGGAGCGCCCCGCATCGCCAAAGGTAAGGTGATCATCGGCAACGGCGGCGCCGAGTACGGCGTGCGCGGCTATGTCTCCGCCTACGATGCCGAGACGGGCAAGCTGGCGTGGCGCTTCTACACGGTCCCAGGAGATCCGTCGAAACCGCAGGAGAACAAGGCGCTCGACAAGGCCTTGCCGACGTGGAAGGGCGACAACTGGTGGAAGTTCGGCGGCGGCGGCACGGTGTGGGATTCAATCGTCTACGACCCCGAGATCAACCTGCTCTACGTCGGCACCGGCAACGGCGCGGCGTGGAACCGCGAGATTCGAAGTCCAGGTGGCGGCGACAACCTCTACCTGGCGTCCATCCTCGCCATCAACCCCGATAACGGCGAGCTGGTCTGGCACTACCAGACCACGCCCGGCGACACCTGGGACTACACGGCGGTGCAGCCGATGATGCTGGCCGACCTGCAGATTGGTGGCCGCCTGCGCAAGGTGATCATGCAGGCGCCAAAGAACGGGTTCTTCTACGTGCTCGATCGGGCGACGGGCGAACTGCTCTCGGCGGATCCGTACGTCACGGTCAACTGGGCGTCGCATGTCGACCTGAAGACCGGACGGCCGGTCGAGATTGCCGGCGCGGACTACAAGGAGAAGGGCACCTACATCCGCCCGGGACCACTGGGCGGCCACAACTGGCAGGCCATGTCGTTCAGCCCCAAGACTGGTCTTGTCTACATTCCCGCGCAGGATAACGGGCGCTACTACGAGCAGCCGACGGAGTTCGAATACAAGCCGCTCGAGTACAACCTGGGCGTGGGACCGATCGGCCGGAACCTGGACCGCTACGAGGTGCCGTACGCGGGGCGGTTGCTGGCGTGGGACCCGGTCGCGCGCAAGCCGCGCTGGACCGCGGAGTACGGCTCCTATTGGAACGGCGGCACGCTGGCCACCGCCGGCAACCTCGTCTTTCAGGGCACCGCGCTCGGCGACTTCATCGCCTACAACGCCGCCACCGGCGAGAAGCTCTGGTCGTCGTGGGCGACCACCGGCATCGTCGCGCCGCCCATCACCTACATGATCGACGGCAAGCAGTACGTATCGGTGATGGCGGGTTGGGGTGGCGCGTTCCCGAAGAAAACACGCAGTTACGGCCGCCTGTTGACGTTCACGATCGGCGGCACTGCTGCCTTGCCCGCGCGGCCGCGGCCGCGGACGGTCACCGCCATTGCCAGCAACGCCAGGCCTGAAGAGATCGCCGCGGGCGGCAAGATCTTCAACACCTACTGCGCGCGTTGCCATGGCGGCGCCACGATTCTTCCGGACCTGCGGCGGTCATCGCCCGGCATCTACACTGGACTCGACAAGATTCTGGACGGCTCGCTGGTGGAACGCGGCATGCCGCGCTTTGCGGAACTCGACAAGGCCGCCGTGGCGGCCCTGCGAGCGTATCTGCTGGACGAGCGAAAGAAGCTGGTGCAGTAGAGGGAGAGTTACCGCGACCGGGGCGCATGCCCCGGTCGTGTCTTGCGAGCGGTCACGGCCGGCGACGATGCGCCCTTCTTCCTGGCTGGACGATCGTTCTCGTGCACGAGCGCCAGCAGCAACACTTCATCGATCGTGCTCACCAGGTGGATGGTGAGCCCCTTCAGCAATTCCTCACCAAGGTCTTCCTTGACGTTCTTCTCGTTCTGCTTCGGGAGGACCACTTCCTTGACGCCGGCGCGCTTGGCAGCCAGCACCTTTTCCTTGATGCCACCGACCGGCAGCACCTTGCCCGACAGCGTAATCTCGCCGGTCATCGACAAGTCGCCGCGCACCGGCCGACGGGTCAGTTCCGACACCATCGCCGTGACCATCGTCACGCCGGCCGAGGGACCGTCTTTCGGAATCGCGCCCGACGGCACGTGCACGTGCATTTCGGAGTGCTTGAAGAAGTCCGGATCGATCTGCCACTCGTTGGCGTGGGCGCGCACCCACGACAATGCCGCGCGTGCCGATTCCTTCATCACATCACCGAGCTGCCCGGTCAGCGTCAGCGAGCCGCCACCGGTCATGCGCTTCGCTTCGACGAACAGCACGTCACCGCCGACCGGCGTCCACGCCATGCCCGTGGCCACGCCCGGCTGCTTGGTGCGGTCCTTGACTTCTTCTGCCATGAAGCGGAACGAGCCGAGCAATTGTTCAACGAACTCGGGCGTGACTTTGACCTTGTGGTCGTCGCCTTCGGCGCGGCGCCGCGCGATCTTCCGGCAAATGGCGCCGATCTCGCGCTCGAGATTGCGGACCCCCGCTTCACGGGTGTAGCCGCGAATTACCGCGCGCAGGCCGGCGTCGGTAAAGACCACCTGCTGCTTGTTCAGCCCGTGGTTCAGCACCTGCTTGGCGACGAGGTGGTCGCGGGCGATGGCGAGCTTCTCTTCCTCGGTATACCCGGGGAGTTCAAGCACCTCCATGCGGTCGCGCAGAGGTGGCGGAATCGTGTCGAGCACGTTCGCCGTCGTCACGAATAATACTTCCGAGAGATCAAACGGCACGTCGAGGTAGTGATCGCGGAACGTGTGGTTCTGTTCCGGATCGAGCACCTCGAGCAGCGCCGACGAAGGATCGCCGCGGAAGTCGCTGCCAAGTTTGTCGACTTCATCGAGAATGAAGACCGGGTTCTTCGACTCGGCCCGGCGCAGCCCCTGGATGATCTGGCCTGGGAGCGCACCGATGTAGGTGCGGCGATGGCCACGAATTTCCGCCTCGTCGCGAACGCCACCAAGCGAGATGCGGACGAACTTGCGGCCAAGTGACTGCGCAATCGACCGCGCCAGCGAAGTCTTGCCGACGCCGGGAGGGCCGACGAAGCAGAGGATTGGCCCCTTCATGCCGGGGTTCAGCTTGCGCACGGCGAGGTATTCGAGAATGCGGTCCTTCGCCTTCTCGAGGCCTGAATGCTCGGCATCCATGATGCCCTTGGTTTTCTTCAGGTCGATGACCTCGTCGGTCCGCTTCGACCAGGGCAGCGCGACGATCCAGTCGAGATAGGTGCGCGCCACGGTGTACTCGGCGGCGGCCGGCGGCATTTTCGACAGGCGATCGAGCTCGCGCAACGCTTCTTTCTTCACCGCCTCGGGCAAGCCGGCGGCTTCGAGCTTGGTGCGCAGCTCTTCAATTTCGCGCGTCTGGTCGTCGCCCTCGCCCAGTTCTTTCTGAATCGCCTTCAACTGCTCGCGCAGGAAGTAATCGCGCTGGTTCTTGCCGACCTCCGACTGCACCTGGCTCTGGATCTTCGAGCCGAGCTCGAGGACCTCCAGTTCCTTGATCAGCAGGCGGTTCAGCAGATCCAGGCGGGCGCGAACGTCGAGCGTCTGCAGCACTTCCTGCTTGGTCTCGGTGGCGATGGTGCCCAGTCCCGAGGCGATGAAATCAGCCAGTCGGCCCGGATCGGTGATGTTGGACGCCAGCGACTGCAGGTCGTCCGACATCAGCGGCGACAGCGAGACGATCTGCTGGAAGTTGGCCTTGATGTTCCGCTGCAGGGCGTCGATCTCGAGACGATCTTCGTCCTTCAGGAGCTCGGGCGCCTCGGTGGCCTTGCCACGCAGGTACGGACGCGTCCCCGTGATTTCGTCAAGCCGCACGCGCGCCAGGCCCTGCACGATGATGCGCAGGCTGCCGTCGGGCAGCTTGAACATCTTGTGAATCTGGCTGGCGGTGCCAATCTCGTGAAGGTCTTTCTGCCCGGGCTCGTCTTCGCCCGCTTCACGCTGCGCGAACACCGCAATGGTCTGGCCGCTGGCGACCGCTTCGTCAATCAGCTTGACCGAGCTTTCGCGCGCGACGGCAAGTGGCATGAACGCCTGCGGAAACAATACGGTGTCGCGCAGCGGCAGCACCGGCATTTCCGGCGGCACGCGAAACACCGAAGTTTCTGAACCAGCAGGATCGAGAGGTTCGATTTGATTGCTCACTGGGGCCGCCCCTCCCAGGGGCGATGAATGCAAATGTGAGCCGGGGGCGGGACGTTGACAGGCCCCGCCACCGGCGGGGCCCGTCAGGCTAAGTCGCCGGGGTGTTATCCCCGCATGTCGAAGCCGAGGCTCGCCGACCCGCGGCGCGCCTGGGTGCGTTCGCGCTGCTGGGCCATCTCGCGGGCCTCTTCGCAGTCCTTGCAACGAACGGCGAAGGGAAGCGCGCGCAGCCGGGGCTGAGCGATCTCTTCGGCGCACTCGAAGCAGTGACCGTACGTGCCCTCTTCAAGGCGCGACAGCGCCTCGTTGATCTTGTTCAGCGTCTCCGCCTTCATCTGGATGAGGGCGAATTCGATGTCCTCTTGAATGTCGACCTCTGAGGTCTCACCCGGATCGAGGACGTCGTGGTCTTTTTCCGAACCCTCGGCACGCGCATCGCGGATCTTGCCCTGAACTTCGCTCAGGATCTCGCGCTGACGCTCGACGAGCATCCGCTTCAAATCGTCGTATCGCGCCCCGATGGGCACTTCCGCTACCGCTACGTTCCGCTTCTTTGACTTGGCTGCCATGTCTTCAGCCGCTCCCTTCAACCTTCCCTGTTCTAACAGGGAGGCCTATAATTCGCTTCGCTCTTGCCGCTAGCCTTCTAGCAAGACTGATGCCTATGAACCCGACCGAACCTGAATGTCAAATTACCGATATGAGCAAACGACCGAAACGAAGCGGGCGATATTAATCGTCTATCACGTTTGTTAACAATAATTTAGTCGTCTTCGTTTTACCCAAATACCGACGAACCGAACACCGTTCACTGATGCTTAGACGCCGGACCAGAGATTTGGGTTCTACGGACCCTCTGTCACTAATCGGGGACACCCACAACCAAGGAAAGGTAGCACACCGCCCAATGCTGTGGCAAGAATTACACATAGCGGGACCTCGCGCCAGGTGCGGCAACGCGGTCGTCAGACATCGATGCCGCCCCGATCGAGAGGGCGTACTGATAAGATAGGGGTTTGTCTAAGGAGCGTTAGTTATGGCAATGCGCTGTGAAATCTGTGGCAAGGGTCCGGCGGTCGGTCGCCGTGTTTCCCACGCCCACAACGTCCGTCCCCGTCGTTTCGAGCCGAACCTGCAGATGGTTCGTGCGGCCGTCAATGGCGCCACCAAGCGCATGAAGGTGTGCACCCGCTGCATTCGTTCGAGCAAGGTCGTCAAGGCCGCGTAATGCGGGAACTGGTGACGGCCGATGGCGCGGTGAAGGCCATTGGGCCGTACTCGCCGGCGCTGAAGGTCGGCAACCTGCTGTTCCTGTCGGGGTCAATTCCACTCGACCCGGTGTCGGGACAGATCGTGCCGGGCGACATCACCGCCCAGGCCACGTGCGTGATGGAGAACATCAAGGCGCTGCTGGCCGCGGCTGGTGCGGACTTTTCGCACGTCGCGCGCACGACCGTGTTCATGGTCGATCTGGGCGAGTTCGCCGCCATGAACGAGGTCTACGCCAAGTACTTCGTGACGCCGTATCCGGCGCGCTCGACCGTGCAGGTCGTCAAGCTGCCACGGGACGTGCGCGTCGAAATCGACGTCATCGCCGTTCTGGGATAGGCGACGACCGCTCCACGTTCAACACCCCCTTAATTCCGCGCACGGACTTAATCACCTGCTCCAGGTGCTTCATGTCCTTGATCTCGACCGTGACCTCAATGCGGGCGCGCTGGTCGCCGGTGCGCGCCTCCATGTTCGTGATGTTGGTGTTGATGTCAGAAATCCGCTGGCTGAGCTCGGCCAGCATCCCCTTCCGATCTTCCACCTCAATGGTGAGCCTGACCGTATACGGGGCGAGGTCTGAGCCCTTGTCCCACTCGACGTCAATGCGGCGCTCGGGGTCGTACATCAGGTTGATGACGTTGGGACACTTCGCCGAGTGTACCGAGACACCCTTGCCGCGAGTGATGTATCCGACGATCTGCTCCCCGCGGATCGGGTTGCAGCACTTCGCCCGAAACACCATCACATCGTCGGCGCCGCGGACTTTGATGCGATCGGGCTCGCGGCCGGTGCGCAGCACGCGCTTGACGGCGGCGACCACCGGATGTTCGGGCGCCTGCTCCTTCAGCTTGTCCTGCGGAATGATCTTGTCGAGCACCAGCCGCGGCGAGACCTTGCCGTAGCCGATTTGCGCCAGCAGGTCCTCGGGCTTGGCGGCGGCAAACTCCGCCAGGATCTTCGCGATCGCCTCGCCTTCGATGAGCTTGGCGCCATTCAGGCCGAAGCGGCGCGCTTCCTTGTCGAAGACGCGCTTGCCGAGTTCGACCGCGCGCGCCTTTTCCTCGACCTGGATCAGGTGCTTGATCTTGTTGCGCGCCCGCGACGTGACGGCGAAGTTCAGCCAGTCGCGGCTCGGCTTGTGCGTCGCGTTGCGGATGACCTCGACGATGTCGCCGTTCTTGAGGCGGGTGCGCAGCGGCACCATGCGGCCGTTGACCCGCGCGCCGACGCACTGGTGACCGACATCGGTGTGAATGGCGTACGCGAAATCGATCGCCGTCGAGCCCTTCGGCAGCACCTTGACCGTGCCGCGCGGCGTGAAGGTGTAGACCTCTTCCGGATAGAGGTCGATCTTGAGGTTCGACAGAAACTCCTGGGGGTCACGCGTGTCCTGCTGCCACTCCAACAGCTGGCGCAGCCACTGGAAGTACTGCTCGTCGCGGCCGGAGCCGACGCGGCCTTCCTTGTACTTCCAATGCGCGGCAATGCCTTCTTCCGCGAGCCGGTGCATTTCCTCGGTCCGGATCTGCACCTCGAACGGAAAGCCGCGATCGCTGATCACCGAGGTATGCAGCGACTGGTAGCCGTTGGGCCGCGGCATGGCGATGAAGTCCTTGATGCGGCCCGGCACCGGCGACCACGTCTGGTGGATGATGCCGAGCGCGGCATAACAGTCCTTCACCGACGGCGTGACGATGCGCAGGGCGACGAAGTCGTAGACCTGCTCGAGGTCGATCTTCTGGGCCTTGAGCTTGAGCCAGATGCTGAACAGGCGCTTGACGCGGCCGTCGATGCTGATGACCGGCACCTGCGCCTCGTGCAACTTGTCGCGAATGCCAGTGGTCAGCTGCTCGATCATGCCCTCGGTCGGCTTGCGCTTGGCTTCAACCTTGCCGTGCAGGGCCTCGAAGGCGGCGGGCTCGAGGTAGCGGAACGACAGCTCTTCGAGCTCATTCTTGATGCGGCTCATGCCCAGGCGGTTGGCAATCGGCGCGTAGATGTCGAGGGTCTCTTGCGAAATGCGCGCGCGCTTGTCGTCGGCCATGTGCTGCAGCGTGCGCATGTTGTGCAGGCGGTCGGCAAGCTTCACCAGGATGACCCGGATGTCATCGACCATCGCCAGCAGCATCTTGCGGAAGTTCTCGGCCTGCCGCGCTTCGGTCGACGAAAAGGGGATGGCGCCAATCTTGGTCACGCCTTCGACGATGTGGGCGACGTCCTCGCCGAATTTCTCGCGGATCTTTTCCGGGGTTGTCAGGGTGTCCTCGACCACGTCATGGAGCAGGCCGGCGGCCAGGCAGACCACATCGAGCTTCATGTCGGCCAGGATATCCGCCACTTCCAGCGGGTGGACGAGGTAAGGCTCCCCCGAATGGCGGATCTGTCCCTTGTGCTCCAGGGCCGAAAATACGTAGGCGCGGCGGAGCAATTCCAGATCGGCGTCCGGGCTGTAGCCCCTGACCTTGTCGAGCAGATCCTCGAAGCGAATCATGAAGTTCGGTGTCTAATGGCTTATCGGTCCGAATGGGCTTTCGGGGAAGCCCCGTCGCCTTTAATCATAGGGCACGGCCGGACCGAGGTTGCAGGCGGTCTCAAAACGAAGCTATACTTCCCGGCCGTGCGACTTGAACGTGTTTTACAGGGACTTACAGGGGGCATTCTGATGAGAAAGCGGTCTTCGGCAGCGTGTTTGACGCTGGTTATGGGACTGGGCGTCGCGCTTGCCGGTTGCGGATATATCGGCGAGGTCCGCGCCATGAAGGCGTTCAAGGACGGCAACAAGGCGTACGGCGGCAGCGATTGGCGGGCGGCGGTCGAGAAGTACGAGGAGGCGACGAGGCTCGACCCGAATAACGCCGCCATCTACTTCTACCTGGCCAACTCGTACGACAACATGTACCGGCCGGCCCGCAAGGGTGAGGCGGCTAACGACGAGCTGATAAACAAGGCTGTCGAGAACTATAAACTCGCGAGCGAGAAACTGACGGAAGACACCATTCCGAAGCGATCGCTGGCCCTTGAGTTCCTGGTTGCGGCCTATGGCCCAGACAAGCTGGCCGACCCGACCCAGGCCGAACCGGTGGTGAAGCGCATGATCGAACTGGCTCCCAACGAACCAACCAACTACTTCCAGCTCGCCAAGATCTATGAAGACTCGGGCGAATACCAGCTGGCGGAAGAAACCTACCTGAAGGGCCGCGACGCCAAGCCGAGCGAACCGACGGTTTACCTGACGGTGGCCGGTTACTACAACCGCCAGGGCGACTTCCTTAAGCTGGTGGAGAACCTCCGCAAGCGGGTCGAGCTCGAGCCGAACAACCCCGAAGCCCACTACACCGTGGCCACTTACCATTGGGACAAGGCGTCACGCGACTTCCGCCTGTCGGACAAGGAAAAGCTGCAGCTGGTGCTGGACGGTCTGGTCTCGGTGAACAAAGCGCTTGAGATCAAGACTGACTACGTTGAGGCCATGACCTACAAGGGCCTGCTGCTCCGCACGCAGGCGCTGGTCGAGAAGGACCCGAAGAAGCAGCAGCTGTTGATCCGGGAAGGCACGGAGTTGGGCGATAAGGCCAACGCTATGCGCAAGGCCAAGGCTACCAGCTAAATCCCTATTACCGAGGGTGATCCGTCGATTGCCCCAAAAAATTGAAAAGGGCTGGTTCCGCAGTGCGCGGGCCGGCCCTTTTCTATTTACCTGCCCGTAACCTGCAAGTGCGATAATTGATGCTTGTTCAGGAGCGATGCACACATGAGACATTTGCCTAGACTTGCCTTCTCCCTCTTCTCCCTCTTCGCTGTTTTCGCTCTGGCCACGGTCGTGAGCGGCCAGGGCGTCACCACCGGTCAGCTCAGCGGAAGAGTCCTTGACTCGCAGCAACAGGCGGTCGCGGGCGCCAGCGTGATCGCGATTCACCTGCCCTCAGGAACCGCTTACGAAGGCACGACCCGCGCCGATGGCAAGTTCTCCATCCCTGGCATGCGCGTGGGCGGTCCCTACTCGGTGACGGTCGCCCCCTCGGGTACCGGTGCCGCCGCATTCCAGCCGGAAACGCAGGACGACATCACGGTGAACCTGGGCGGTGCGACCGACCTCGAGTTCACGATGCGGAACATTGCGATCAGCGAAACGGTGACCGTCACCGCAAAGTCCGACACGGTATTCAATTCCGACCGGACCGGCGCGGCCACCGCGGTGAGCCGCGAGACCATCGCCGCCCTGCCAACAATCAATAACCGCATCGACTCGATCGTCCGCCTGGCGCCCGAAGCGCGCGGCATGTCGGTGGGCGGCCAGGACAGTCGCATGAACAACATCACGGTTGACGGCTCCTATTTCAACAACTCGTTCGGCCTCGGCAACACGCCGGGCGACCGCACGAGCGTAGCGCCGATCTCGCTCGAGGCGATCGAACAGGTGCAGGTCAGCATTGCCCCCTTCGATGTGCGCCAGGGCAACTTCATCGGCGCCGGCGTCAACTCGGTGACGCGCAGCGGGGCGAACTCGATCTCGGCCAGCGGTTTCTACCAGTTCCGCGACAACAGCCTGGTCGGCACCGAAGCGAAGGCGGCGACGGTCAACCCCGGCACGTTCGACTTCAAGAACGGCGGCGGCTGGGTGTCAGGGCCGGTGCTGAAGAACCGCTTGTTCTTCTTCGGCAACATGGAAGGCGAGAAGTTCGTGCAGCCCGGCACCACCTTCCGTGCCAACCGCGGCGGTGAAGCCGCGGGCGGCAGCGTCACGCGCGTGCTGGCGTCGGATCTTGATTCCCTGGCGGCCTTCTTGAAGTCCTCGTTCAACTACGACCCGGGCACCTACCAGGATTACGAGTTCGGCACGCCCGGCCAGCGCATTCTCGCCAAGTTCGACCTGAACCTGAACAGCCGCAATAAGCTCAGCGTCCGCTACAACCAGCTGGAGTCGAACACCGACGTACTCATGTCGGGTTCGTCGTCACTCGGCTTCGGCAATCGCCGGTCGAACACGACCGGCCTCAACTTCTCGGCCTCCAACTACAAAATTCTCGAGAACACCAAGTGGGGCGTTGCCGAACTGAACACCATCGTCGGCACCAAGATGTCGAACTCGCTGATCGTCGGCTACAGCTCGGCGGACGAGAGCCGTGGCGACATCGGCAAACTGTTTCCGATGGTCGATATCCTGCAGGCCGGGTCGGTCTACACCTCGTTCGGGTCAGAGCCGTTCACGCCGAACAACGAGTTGCGCTATAAGACCTTCCAGTTGCAGGACAGCTTCACGCGTTTCGGCGAGAAGCACTCGATCACGGGCGGCTTCAGCTTCGAGAAGTACGACTCGGAGAACGTGTTCTTCCCGGGCAAGCAGAGCGCCTATGTTTACAGCTCGCTGGCCGACTTCTACACCGATGCCCGCGACGCGCTGGCGAACCCGAACCGCACCACCTCGCCAGTGACGTTGCAAATTTTCCAGGTCCGCTACAACAACATCCCCGGGGCCGAGAAGCCCGTCCAACCGCTTGAGGTGCTCTACTCTGGCGCCTACATCCAGGACGACTGGGCGGTGCGTGACAACCTCAAGGTGATCGCCGGCGTCCGCGGCGACGTCGCCAACTTCGGCGACACCGGCTACGCCAACGCGCTGGCCGATGCCATGAACTTCCGCGACGAGACCGGCGCCACCGTGAAGTACTCGACCCAGCAACTGCCCGAGGCGAAAATCCTGTGGTCGCCGCGCGTCGGCTTCAACTGGGATATCACCGGCAGCCGCCGGACGCAGCTACGCGGCGGCACGGGCGTGTTCACCGGCAAGCCGGCGTTCGTCTGGATCTCCAACCAGATTGGCAACACCGGCGTGCTCACAGGCTTCGAAGACCTGCGCAATACCGCTGCGCGGCCGTTCAGCCCCGACCCGGACCGATACAAGCCCGCCAACGTGACGGGCGCCCCAGCCGCCGCCTACGAGCTGGCGCTGACCAATCCCGACTTCAAGTTCCCGCAGCTGTGGCGCACCAATGTCGGTCTGGACCAGCGCCTGCCCTGGAACACGTCGGGCACGGTGGAGGTCCTGTACAACCGCGATGTGAACGGGATGTATTACATCAACGCCAACCTGCCGGCGCCGCAGACGTCATTCACCGGGGCCGACACCCGCGCACGCTACACCGGCAACCGCATCAATTTGAACGTCTCCAACGCCACGGTGTTGAAGAATCAGAGTGTTGGCCGGTCATGGAGCATTTCGAGCTCGCTGAAGAAGACCTTCGGCAGCAGCTTCCTCCAGGCCGCCTACAACTATGGCGAATCGAGGAACACAGTTGACCCGGGCTCCATTGCCTCCGGTTCTTTCACCAACAATGCGATCAGTGGCGACCCGAACAACCCGGCGCTGGCCTACTCTAATTCGTCACCTGGTCACCGCTTCTTCGTGTCGGCGAACTACCGCAAGGAATACTTCGGGTTCGGCGCCACGTCGTTCGCACTGTTCTGGGAGACGCGCACCATCAACAACGCCAGCTACATCTTCTCGGGCGACATGAACGGCGACGGCGCCGCGTTCAATGACCTCATCTACATCCCACGCACCACCAGCGAGATGAACTTCCAGGACATCACCGGCGCGGTGCCGTTCACGGCCGCGCAGCAGGCGGCGGCGTGGGAGGCTTACATCCAGCAGGATCCCTACCTGAGCAAACGCCGCGGTGAATACGCGGAACGCGGCGGTGTCTTCCTGCCCATGGTCACGCGCATGGACCTGAACATCTCACAGGACGTGTTCAAGAACATTGGTGGCAAGCGCCAGCGCTTCCAGTTCCGCGCCGACGTCATCAACTTCGGCAACCTGCTGAACAAGAACTGGGGCGTGTCGCAGCGCCTCGTGAACAACACGCCGCTGATCGTGCCGACCGCCGCCCAGGGCGGCGCGGTCGACTCGCAGGGTCGTTCGCAGTACCGCATGCGCGTGATTAACAACCAGCTGATGTCGAAGTCATTCGAACCGACCGCGGACCTGAGCGACGTCTACCGCGTGATGTTCAGCTTCCGCTACTTCTTTAACTAAAGGCGGCTTGGGACCTGGGGCTTGGGGCTTGAGAACAGACGCAAGCCGGCAACGGAAGGGGCGGGTCTTCGGACCCGCCTCTTTTCTTTTTGAGGGCCAAACGCGCTAATCTGCGGCTCAGGAGATCGCCGCATGAATCGCCGGGCCGTCCTCGTCCTGCTTGCCGCCCTTACCCTCGCCAGCCTGAACGTTCGCGCCCAGCAAGGCGAGCTCGGCAAAATCGACTTCCCGACCTCGGGTTCGGTGGCGGCTCAGCCGGCGTTCCTCAAGGGCGTGCTGCTGCTGCACAGCTTCGAGTACGACGATGCGAAGGCAGCGTTCCAGGAGGCGCAGAAGGCCGACCCGGGCTTTGCCATGGCGTACTGGGGCGAGGCCATGACCTACAACCACACCGTGTGGCAGCAGACCGCGCCCGACCGCGCCAGGGCGGCGCTGGCGCGTCTCGCGCCGACCGCCGAAGGCCGCCTGGCAAAAGCCCCCACGGCGAGGGAAAAGGATTGGCTCGCTTCGCTCGACAGCCTGTACGGCTCCGGCGAGAAACTCACGCGCGACCGCGCCTACGCGGACCACATGCGACGCATGCACGACAGATACCCGGCCGACGATGAGATCACGGCGTTCTACGCCCTGGCGCTGCTCGGCACCAGCCATGGCGGCCGCGAGTTCTCGATCTACATGAAGGCCGCCGCACTGGTCGAACTGGTCTATGCGAAGAACCCGCAGCATCCCGGCGCCGCGCATTACCTGATTCATTCGTACGACGACCCGGTGCACGCACCGCTCGGCCGGCGCTTCGCCGACGCGTATTCCAGGATTGCCCCGTCTGCGTCGCACGCGCTGCACATGCCTTCGCACATCTACTTCGCGCTCGGCTTGTGGGACGAGGCGTCAGCCATCAACGAACGCTCGATGAAGGCCGCCGACGCGCGCCGGGCCGAGAAGCAGCTCGCTGTCGAGGCGCGCGGCTTTCACGCCATGCTGTGGCTGGTTTACAGCTACGCGCAGCAGGGCCGATTCGAGGAGTCGCGGGCCCTGCTCACGCAGATGGAAGTCGATGCCAAGGCCAGTGGCTCGGTGCGCACGCGCAGCCACCTGGCCCTCGCTCGCGCGGCCTGGCTGATTGAGTCGCGCAAGTGGGTCGAGGCCAAGCCGCCGGTCTTTGCGAAGGGCCTCAGCGCCGACTTGTCCGCCGTAGCGGGAGTGGAGGCGGAGGCCGCCGTGGCAGACTTGTTTGCCATCGGCATGGCCGCGATCCGAACCGGCAACCGCATGGCCGGGGGTATCGCGCTGCAGCAGATGGCAGAGCTCATGGCCGAGCTCCCTGCCGCGGCGGCAATACCTGCCGTCGCGGGCAAGCCGGTGAAGTCCGGGTCCACCAGGGCCGGTATTTCACCCGTCGTCGAGTCCCACGCGGCCCATACGGGCCTGCCACAGACCGGCCTGGGCTCTGGTGGTGGGGGACGCGACAAGCGAGCCGCCCAGACCATGGCGCAGCAATTGGAGGCGATCCTGCTGTTCTCAGAGGGCCGCCGCGAGGAGGCGCTTGTGCTGGCGCGCCAAGCCGCCGTGGTGGAAGACAGCCTGTCCTTCGAGTTCGGCCCGCCAGTGCCCGTTAAGCCGGCCCACGAGCTGGTCGGCGAGATGCTGTTGGACCTGCGCCGGCCCAGGGAAGCCATCCCGGCGTTCGAGATGTCGCTGAAACGCAATCCCAGGCGCGCCCTGTCGCTTTTGGGGCTGGGCCGGGCCTCGACGGCCACCAAGGACCCGGCTCGCGCCATGGGCGCTTACGGCGAGCTCAGGAAGATGTGGAAGAACGCCGACAAGGGCCTGCCGGAGCTGAGGGAGCTTGGGCTGGTCCCTCCCGCGAGCTTCTAGGGTGCGGATGGGCAGCGTCAACCGCGAATCGAGTGGGCAACAGTCACGCGGGCCGGGTGTGGTCGCTCCGGTTCTGCTGGCCGTGGCACTGCTCGCCGCGGCCGGCGCGCTCGTCGTCTGGTCGATGTCCGCGGCGCGCACCCTCGGCGAACTGGAGCACGAGGAGGTGTCGGCCTTCTCTCGAATTCGTGTCCGCCGCGACGGCGACGTCCGTGCACTGACATTCGTGCGCGACGACGGCCAGGAGGTCGTGCAGAGCCGGGTCAATCTGACCATGCCCCACACGTTGACGTCTCCGTACGCCCGCGCCATGTTCGGCAGCTACCTCTACCAGCCTAGTACGCCTCGCGTGCTCATGGTTGGCCTCGGCGGCGGTGCGATGGTGCGCTTCCTGACCCATCACGAGCCGCGGGTTCTCATCGACGCCGTCGAGATCGATCCGGCCGTCGTCCGGGTCGCGGACGAATACTTCAGCGTGCGCTCGGGCGGGAACGTCCGCGTGCACACCGCGGATGCGGTGGCCTTCGTGGAGTCCACCGCGGACCGCTACGACCTGATCCTGATGGACGCGTTCCTGCGTCCGTCAAGCGGCACCGACGCGACCGGCGTGCCGGCGGGTCTCAAGACGCTGGCGTTTCTCGGTCGCCTGAAGCGGGCGCTGGCCCCCGGCGGGGTCGTCGCCTTCAATCTCAACGAGCACGCCAGCATGGCCGAAGACATCGCCGCGGTCGCGGCCGCATTTGGCCACGCGGCGGTCTACCGGTGCCTTCCTTCGGACAACAGGGTGGTCATCGCCACCGAAGGCGCCATGCCCACGGACGACGAATTGCGGGCCAGAATCGGCGGGCTCGACGCACGCTTTGGGGGTGCGCTGTCGTTCGCCGAGGTCCTGCGGAACCGGGAATAGCGGCTCGGCGGAAACGCGCCGGTCCGTACAAGAGAAAAGCCGCCTGCTACCAGGCGGCTTTTCTCCAGGCGTTTGGTGGCTCTTGGCTAGTTGCCGCCCGTTGGGCGGGCGGCAGCTCGGCGCATACCTTCGGTGATGATGCCGACCTTTTCGACACCCGCACCCTTGGCGGCGTCGATCACTTCGACGATATCGCCGTAGCGCAAGGTTCCATCGCCGGCGATGAACAGCGTCTTGTCCTTGCGTTCCTCGTAGATCTTGCGGAGGCGCTCTTCGAGGTCGACGACTGAGACGTCCGACTTGTTGATGGAGATCTTCTTGTCGGCGGTGTACTCA
>NSIL01000016.1 GCA_002737365.1 Acidobacterium sp.
GACTCGGACTCGACAAAGACCGCGAGGGCACGCAAACTCTCCCCTACCAGTTCCGGGGTCTTGGCAAGATCGTAGAGCAGCGACCGGCCGCGGAACACCTGGTCGAGTGATCGCAGCACCGGCTGGGAGGGTGCGGCCACGACGGGCGGCGGCGTGTCGAAGGAGATGCCCTCGTTCAGGTCCATCTTCTCGCTGGCCAGAAACGGGCTGTCACCGCTGAGGCGGTCGGCGAGGATCGCGTCCGGATCGGCTTCGCCCAGCATGACCAGCGCTCGTCGGCAGCGATCGAGATTGGCGCGATTCCACGGCTCACGCACCACCAGGTCTTCACTGATGATGCGCGCCTCCAGGCCCAGGCCCACATTCAGGTGGGCATCCGTCAACTGCGCCTGCGCCTCGTACATCGTCGCTTCGAGGTCACCATCCACGCAGATTTCCACCAACCGCATCAATGCCACCAAGTGGGTGGGCACCCGGATGGTGAACTCGTGCAGCGACACGGCCGCGGCAGCGTAGTCGCCTTCCGCGAGAGCGGCCTCGCCTACCGCCTCGATGCATCGATCGCCGGCTTCGGAATTGAAGTCGGCCAGCTCGATCTTCGCCAGGGTGTTCCAGAGGGCCGGATCGGTGCCGGCGAGTGTGCCTTGCCGCGCGGCGAGGTCGCCAGACTGCAACAGCGCGTACCGGTCGTCTGGCTGGTTCGCGCGTAGGTAGAGGTCGCCAGGGGCGTTGGCGCTGTTCCAATCGCGGGGTTGGGCCTCGACGACCTTGACGTACTCCACGATGGCCGCATCGATGCGTCCCTGACGGAGTGCTTTTTCCGCGCTCTCGAGCGCGCCTTCACGGTCGAACGGCGGCACTTTGTACGGCCCTCAGCCAATGGTATCAAACAGGCTGGCCGGTCGGAACGATCGCCGGTGCTGCGGCGAGTAGCCAAACCGTGCAACGGCTGCCAGGTGCTCGGCGGTCGCATAGCCCTTATGTCGGTCGAAACCATATCGCGGGTCAGCACTATGGAGCTCTTGCATCATTCGATCCCGGCTCACTTTCGCGACAATCGAGGCGGCCGCGATGGCGGACGAGCGGCGGTCGCCGCCAATCACCCCGCACTGGGCCATCGGCAATGACGGAATTCGAAAGGCATCGACCAAAACTGCATCCGGCAGGGGCACCAGGTCGAGAACGGCCCGGCGCATGGCCTGCAGGCTGGCCTGGTGGATGTTGATGCGATCGATTTCGCCGGGACCGACCGCGACGACGGTCCAGGCGATGGCCTTGCTGGTGATCTCGCTGTGCAAACGTTCGCGTTGCGCGGCGGTCAGCGCCTTGGAATCGGCCAGGCCGTCAATGCGCCGATCGGGATCGAGGATGACCGCACCGGCCATGACCGGTCCGGCCAGGCATCCTCGCCCCACTTCATCGACCCCGGCGACACAGACAAAGCCGTATCGCCGGAGCGCATTCTCGATCGTGCGTCGTGCGGAGACCCTTGGCACTTCAGGCACCCGTACGCACGGTCCGTACTAGGAGGTCTTCTTGACTTCCTTCATGCGGGCCGCCTTGCCCTTGAGGTCGCGCAGGAAGTACAGCTTCGCGCGGCGGACCTTGGCAGAGCGCAGCACTTCGATCTTGGAGATCGTCGGCGAGTGCAGCGGGAAAATACGCTCCACACCCTGACTGAACGACACCTTGCGCACGGTGAAGGTGGCGCGATTGCCGCCTTTGCGAATGCCGATGACGATACCCTCGAACACCTGGATACGTTCCTTGTCGCCTTCTTTCACTCGCACGTGCACGCGCACCGTATCGCCGGCCTTCATGCGGGGCCGTTCGGTCAGTTGCGCCTTCTCAACCATCTCCATCGTCGTCATGACTTGCTCCTTTTGCTCAACCACTCGTGTTCGTCGGCGTCGAGCGCCGCGGCTGCCAGAAGTTCCGGCCGCCGTTCGGCCGTCCGTTCGAGCGCCGCGTTGCGCCGCCACCGGCGAATTTCTCCGTGATGCCCGGACAACAACACGCCAGGCACCGCATGTCCTTCACACTCCGCGGGTCTCGTGTAGTGCGGGTAATCGAGCAGCCCGCGCGTAAACGAATCCCCTGCCACCGACTGCTCGTCCCCCACCACACCCGGGACCAGCCTGGCCACGGCATCAATCACGGCCAGCGCCGGGACTTCGCCGCCTGACAGCACGTAGTCGCCAATCGACAGTTCCTCGGTCGTCAGCACCTCTCGCACCCGCTCGTCGATGCCTTCGTAGCGGCCGCATAACAGGACGATGTGTCCCAGTGCGACCAACCGCCGCGCCCCGGCCTGGGTAAACGGCACCCCCGCCGGCGTCAACAGCACCACGGCATCGGGCGTCCCGCGGCGTTCGCGAATCGCAGCGAGCGCGGCGAAAAACGGCTCGGGCTTCATCACCATGCCCGGCCCGCCACCGAACGGTACATCATCCACGACGTGATGCCTGTCCGTCGTGTAGTCACGAAGATTATGGACGGCGATGTCAATCAGTCCACTGGTGCGGGCTCGTCCCACCACACCCTCCGCGAGGCCGGCTTCGACCAGGCGCGGAAAGATGGTGACGACGTCGACCTTCACCGCCAATCTCCGTTCAATTCCAACAGTCCGTCGGGTGGCCGCACCGTAATGCGTCTCGCCGCGACATCGACGGTGCAGATCTCGTCGGCCAGCGGAATCAGCAACTCGCTGCGTTTCCCCGCGACCACCAGCCGCGACTGGGCGCTGTCGTCCAGGACGCTCGTCACGCGCCCCACCAGTTCGCCGCCCTCGGTCACCACCTCGCAGCCAATCAGGTCGCGGTGAAAATACTCGCCCTCGGGCAACAACTCGACCACGACTTCGTCCGTGCGCAACTGCTGGCCGGCCAGCAGTTCCGCGTCGTTCATCGAGCCGATGCCCGAGAACATGATCACCGGGCGGCCCTGATGCATTCGCATCGTGACCACCTCCATCACGACCGGCGGGCGTTCGCGCCGGCGGGTCCACAACTGCGCCCCGGTTCGAAATCGCTCCTCCGGGAAGTCGGTCTCGGGGTTGACGATGACCTCACCGCGATTGCCGTGCGTCCGGGCAATCACACCCACCAGAATCGCCGTGTCCCAATCCACCATGTTGCTTCTCGCCGGCGGGTCAGAAGACCGCCGCGACGTTCAGCTGCGGCCGGTCTGGTCGCGAATGTCGAGGCTCACGCGCTGGTCGTCAGCCTCGGCGGCGCTCGCCAATAACGTGCGTAACGCGGCCGCGGTACGGCCCTGCCGGCCGATCACGCGGCCGAGGTCGCCCGAGGCGACCTGCAGTTCGTAGACGGTCGTGCCGCGTCGCTCTGATTCCCGTACGGTGATCACCTCTGGCTGGTCGGCCAGGGCTTTCGCGACGGTTTCGATGAGTCCTTTAAGATCCGCCACGGCCGTCCTTAAACGGTCGGGGCCGCCGCTGGGGCGGCCGCCTGCGCCGTCACCGGCTCAACCACGACGCCACGGTCACGAGTCATGTGCTTGGCCATCAGCGTGCGCACCGAATCGGACGGGCGCGCGCCCACCTTGACCCAGTGTGCGACACGGTCCTTGTTGATCTCAAACACGGCCGGCTTGGTACGTGGATTGTAGAACCCGAGCACGTCGATGAACTGGCCTTCCTTCTTCGAGCGGGCTTCTGAAACCACGATCCGGAAAAACGGGCGCTTCTTCGAACCGGTACGACGCATGCGAATCGACAACATCTTGAACTCTCAACCTGCGGCACACCGTGGCCGCGCTTCTGGTTACCAAATGGCCGCACTAAAGTGCGGCCCTACGACTGACTAACGCATCAAGCTAAACGGGCTCTTCCGTTTCTTCTTCGGTGCTGCCGCGATGGGCTCGCCCGTCATTTGGCCCACCATCTTCAACATCCGTTGCATCTCGACGAACTGCTTCAATAACCGGTTGACGTCCTCAACCGTGGTGCCGCTACCCTTCGCGACGCGCTTGCGGCGGCTCCCGTCGAGCAGGTCCGCCTGCTTCCGCTCGGCGGGCGTCATCGAGTTGATGATCGCTTCGATCCGCCCAAGCTGCTTCTCGTCCGGCTTCTGGCCGGCCAGTTCCTTCATGCCGCCCATCCCCGGCAGCATGCCCATGATCTTCTCGAGCGGGCCCATCCGCTTCAGCATCCGCAGCTGATCGCGAAAGTCTTCCAGCGTGAATCCACCCTTGCGGATCTTCGCTTCCAGCTTTTCGGCGTCGCCCTGGTCGATGACCTCTTCGGCCCTCTCGATCAGCGACAGCACGTCGCCCATGCCCAGCATGCGCGACACGAACCGATCCGCGTGGAACGGCTCGAAGTCTTCGAGCTTCTCGCCGCTGCCGACAAACGCAATCGGCACGCCGACGACCGAAACCACCGAGAGCGCCGCGCCGCCGCGCGCATCGCCGTCGATCTTGGTCAGGACGACGCCGGTGACGCCCATCCGCGCGTTGAACTCGCCCGCGCTCTTGATGGCGTCCTGCCCCGTCATCGCATCCGCGACATAGAGCACGTCGGTCGGTCCCGCCACCTCCCGAATCGCGACCAGCTCCTGCATGAGCTCGTCGTCGATGTGCAGCCGGCCCGCCGTGTCCACAATGACCACGTCGTTGCCGACCGCCTTGGCCTCGGCGAGCGCGCTCTTCGTGCGCGACACCGGGTCCATGTTGCCGACCGGATCGTGCACACGCACACCGGCTTGCTGCGCGACGATGGCCAACTGCTGGATGGCCGCCGGGCGCCTGACGTCGGTCGAAACCACAATGGGGTGGCGGCCCTGCTTCGCCAGCCACTTGGCCAGCTTGCCCGTCGTCGTCGTCTTACCCGAGCCCTGAAGCCCGAGCATCACAATCACGCGCGGCCGGGCCGCGGTCTCGGTCAGGCCGCCCTTCGCATCGCCGAACAGCGCGAGCAGCTCATCACGAACGATCTTGATGACCTGCTGGCTCGGCGTCAGGCTTTTGAGGACCGCCTGGTCCATCGCCCGATCGCGCACGCGATCGACGAAGGCCTTGACGACCTTGAAGTTGACGTCGGCCTCGAGCAACGCCAGCCGGATTTCCCGGAGGACGCTCTCGACCGTCGCTGCTGTGAGACGTGTTTCTCCCTTGATTGACTGGAAGACGTCCTGCAGACGATTACTTAACGCGTCGAACAAACCCTTATTCTACATGAACTTCAAGAGATTGGTCAAACCGACTTGAGATGGTGACCGAGCTTGTCCTTCTTCACTTTCAGGTACTTTCTGGTGGTGTCGGAGGCCGCTATTTCAAGTGGAAGCGTCGACGAGACTGACAGCCCGTACCCCTGTAGCCCCACGAACTTACGGGGATTGTTGGTCAACAGCCGCATGGTTCGGACACCGAGGTGGCGAAGAATCTGTGCGCCGATGCCATAGTCGCGCTGGTCGGGCTTGAACCCGAGCTTTTCATTGGCTTCGACGGTATCGAAGCCCTGGTCCTGAAGGGCGTAAGCCCGAATCTTGTTGGCCAGGCCAATGCCCCGGCCCTCCTGGTTGAGATACAGCAACACGCCCCGGCCCTCGGCTGAGATTCGGCGCATGGCGGCGTCCAACTGGTCACCGCAGTCGCAGCGCGCCGAGTGGAAGACGTCGCCGGTCAGGCACTTCGAATGAACCCTGACCAGGACATCGCGGCCGCTCGTGATGTCGCCGGCCACGAGCGCAATGTGGGTCATGTCGTCGAGCAGGCTCTTGTAGGCGTGAATGCGGAACGGCCCCAGTTCGGTCGGCAGGTCGGCTTCGGCCGCCTTCTCGACCAGTCCCTCGTTCTGCATCCGGTGCCGGATCAGGTCGGCCACCGTGATCATCAGCAGCTTGTGCTTGCGCGCGAACTTCACCAGTTCCGGCACCCGCGCCATGGTGCCGTCCTTCTTGGCTATCTCGCAGATCACGCCCGCCGGCTGGAGACCGGCCATGCGCGATAGATCCACGGCGGCCTCGGTCTGGCCGGCTCGCACCAGCACACCGCCGTCGCGCGCGCGCAGCGGGAAGATATGGCCCGGCCGCGCCAGGTCGGCCGGCTTGGTCTTCTTGTCGATCGCTGTCAGCACCGTCCGCGCGCGGTCCTGCGCCGAGATGCCGGTCGAGGTGCCGCGCTTGGCTTCGATACCGATGCAGAAGGCAGTTTCAAACTGCGTCGAGTTCATTTGCTGCGGCACCTGCAGCGGGATGTTCAGTTCGTCGAGCCGCGCCGCGGTCATCGGCATGCAGATCAGGCCGCGCCCATGAGTCATCATGAAATTGATCGCCTCGGGGGTGACATGCTCGGCGGCGATGGTCAGGTCGCCTTCGTTCTCGCGGTCCTCGTCGTCCACGACAATCAACATCTCACCGCGGCGGTACGCCGACACGGCTGCTTCGATCGTTGCGAAGGGCGCCTTCGGTCGCGCACCTGTGGCAATCTTCAGGGCACGGGACTTGGGCCTAGGGGCTTGGGACTTAATAGTTGTCATGACTTGCGCAGTTCCATTCCACGTAGTACGTATTTCCCGACCAGGTCGCATTCGAGATTGACCTTGTCACCAGCGCGCCACAGCTTCAGCGTCGTACTGGCCCAGGTGTAGGGCACGATCTGAATATCAAACTGGCGCTCGCCGAGGCCGGCAACCGTGAGACTGACACCGTCCACGGCGACCGAACCCTTGCGAATGAAGCCGGCCGCCAGCGTCGCCGGAAAAGCGATCGTGATCCAGTGCGCCTCCCCCTCTGGCCGCACGTCCTCGACCGTGCCCACGCCATCGACGTGTCCCTGCACGAAGTGTCCGTCTACCCGGCCGTCAAACCGCAGTGGCCGCTCGAGGTTGACCGACTGGCCACGTTGCAGCACCCCCAGGGTCGTCACCCGGGATGTCTCGGGGCCAACGTCGGCGAACACGTGCTCGCCGTCGATCAGGATCACCGTGAGGCACACGCCGTTGACGGCGAGGCTGTCGCCCAACTTGAGCTGTGTGGCGAGCGGGGTGCGGATGCTCACGC
Source organism: Acidobacterium sp. (assembly GCA_002737365.1). Taxonomy (GTDB): domain Bacteria; phylum Acidobacteriota; class Vicinamibacteria; order Vicinamibacterales; family UBA2999; genus 12-FULL-67-14b. The sequence continues at coordinate 7,020 of NSIL01000016.1, forward strand.
GACAGCCGCCGCCGGTGCCCGTCACCTCAGCCAGCGTCCCTACCGCCTCAACGATCCCCGTGAACATCAGCTTCCATCCAAGCATCCGGTCCGACCGTCTCAACCCGCACTGGAATCAGTTGCGACAGAGGGACCGGTATTCCACCGAAGAACTTAGCGCCCTGCTCACCCAGTACGGTGGGCGCCACAATCACGATCACACGATCGATAATGCCCGCTTGCCACGCTGCGGCATGCAACGTACCCCCACCCTCGAGCAGCAGGGTCGAAATATTCCACGGCACCAGGGAACGGATGTCCGCCGGCAACGCGCCGGTGCCTTCAATCACGTCTGCTCCCGCCGACTGCAACGCGGCAGCACGATCGGGATGCTGCCCGGCGGCCTCGACCGTGGTCAGTATTATGACCGGCCCCGCGTCGAGCGTCGAGAACACGCGGGCCGATGGCGGCGTACGCAAGCGGCGGTCAAAGATCACCCGCGCCAGTGGCCGCGCCCGATAGCTCTCGCGCGCCGTCAACCGCGGGTCATCGGCCAGGATCGTCCCCGAACCAACCCCCACGGCATCGACCGTTCCGCGCAGGCGCTGCGTGCGGCGGTTAGCCTCGGCCGACGAGATGGCGGTGCGCACCCCGGGCGCAGCGGCGATCCGCCAATCCAGGCTGGTGGCCACCTTGGCAATGACCAGGGGACGCCCCTCGGTCTGCACCAGGGTGAAGGCGCGATTCATCCGTGCCGCGTCATCGCCAAGCAGCCCGACTTCGACCTGGATGCCGTGGTTCCGCAACTCTGCGAACCCCTGGCCGCCGACGAGTGGATTTGGGTCGGTCATCGCCGCCACAACGCGGCTAATGCCTGCTGCGATGATGCGGCGCGTACACGGACCGGTACGGCCGTGATGGCCACACGGCTCGAGCGTCACGAACAACGTCGCGCCGCGGGCCTGCGCGCCGGCGTCCTGCAAGGCAAAGATCTCGGCGTGAGGCTCGCCGGCCCGCTGGTGCCGTCCCTGCCCCACGACTACTCCGTCCGGGCTCACGACCACGGCACCCACCAGCGGGTTAGGCGTCGTTACGCCCTCGGCCCGTCGCGCATGAAAGAGCGCGCGCCGCATGTAATCGGCGTCACTCACCATTTCTCCTGGAAGATGGCATTGACGTAGTCGCGCGGCGAGAACGGCAACAGGTCGTCCACGCCCTCGCCGACACCGACGTAGCGAATCGGCAACTTCAGGTCGTGCGCGATCGCCACGGCGATGCCACCCTTCGCCGTGCCATCCAGCTTGGTGAGCACGATTCCGGTGACGCCGGCCACGTTGGTGAACTCACGGGCCTGGGCCAATCCGTTCTGCCCCACCGTCGCGTCCAGCACCAGCAGCACTTCGTGCGGGGCTCCCGGCACTTCGCGGCTGGCCACTCGCCTGATCTTGTCGAGCTCGTTCATCAAGTTGACGCGGGTGTGCAGTCGCCCGGCGGTATCCACGAGCACGACATCACGCTGTCGCGCCTTGCCAGCCGTGATGGCATCGAAGACCACGGCCGCCGGGTCTGAACCCTCGCGCGCCCTGACTAAATCGACCCCGGCACGGTCGGCCCAAATCTGCAATTGATCCACCGCCGCCGCACGGAAGGTATCGGCAGCGCAAATGAGCGTGCTACGCCCCTCCAGCGTTAGCCGCTTGGCGAGCTTGCCGATGGTCGTCGTCTTGCCAACACCGTTCACGCCGACGACCAGCATGACATGCGGTTGACCCGCCGTGGCAGCCACGGAGCGCACCGCGAAGGCGGGCGTCGCGGCCTCCAGCACGCGCAGCATCTCCTGCTTTACCAGTGCTCGCAGGCTTTCGCCCCGGCGTTGACGGCGGGTGACGGCGCCAACAATCTCGCCGCTGGCGGCGACCCCCACGTCGGCCATCAACAACACTTCCTCAAGCGCTTCGGCCGTCTCGGCGTCGACCTCGCGGGTCCGCGCCTCGGCCGTGTCGGCGCGGCTGACGATGTCGTCGAATCGCTCGACCAGTTGCTGCGCGGTGCGCTGCAGCCCCTGCGTCAACTTGTCAAACAACCGCATCTACGTGTGTTCCAATTTCTGTTTCCGCCCCATGAGATTCCGAATCGCGGCCTGCGGATCAGTACGGCCGGCCAGCACATCCGACATCCCCTGGGCGATCGGGAGTTCGATGCCGTGGCGGGCGCCGAGCGCCAGCGCCGCTTCGGTCGTGCGGACACCTTCGGCCACGGACTTGGTCCGCGCAAGAATCTGCGGCAGCGATTCGCCGCGCGCGAGCGCGATGCCCAACTGGCGATTGCGGCTCAAGCTACCGGTGCAGGTCAGCACCAGGTCGCCCAATCCAGCCAGGCCAGCCATGGTCTCCCGCTGCGCCCCCAAACCAACGGCGAGCCGTGACAGTTCCGCGAGCCCGCGCGTAATCAACGCCGCCAGCGCGTTGTGCCCGAGGCCGAGGCCTTCGACCACACCGGCGGCAATGGCAATCGTGTTCTTCAACGCGCCGCCGATCTCGACACCCACCACGTCGCCGCTGCCATACAGCCTGAGCGTGTTCGAACGGAAGTGCGCCTGGATCGACTCGACTGCCACCGACGACTCACCGGCCGCGACCATGGCGGTGGGCAACTCACGGGCGAGTTCGATGGCAAAGCTCGGTCCCGAGAGCACGACAATGGCGGCGGCGGGACACTCGACCCGCAGTAACTCGGACATCCGCAGCATCGAGCCCTCTTCGAGGCCCTTGGCGGCGCTGATCAGCGTGCGGCCTGGCGCCATCAGCGGACTGGCCGCGCGGGCCACGGCCCGCATGCCGTGCGACGGCACGGCCATCACCACGAACTCGGCGCCGGCCAGGGCCTGATCGAGCGCCTGGGTTAGTTGCAATGCCTTCGGCAATTCGATGCCCGGCAGGTACGCGGCATTGACGCGGGTCACCGCCATTTGTTCGGCGAGCGCCGCATCGCGCGCCCACAACCGGACGTCATGTCCGGTACGGGCGAGATGCACGGCAAGCGCTGTCCCCCAGCTGCCCGAGCCCAACACCCCGATCGTGTGTGTCATGTTCCGCTTGTCCGCCGTAGCGCGCGGCGTGAAGGGGGAAGCGCGCGTTCCGTTCGCGACCACAAGCGGGCGACGTTCCCGCGATGGCGGACCAGGATCAAGACCGCCACCACGGTGGCGCCGACATCCACCGTTCGCGGTCCTGGCGTCGACCACTCGAGGACCGGCAACAGCACGGCGGCGACGATTGAACCCAGTGAGACCAACCGCGTGCGCGCGACGGTGACGCCGAAGGCCGCCGCCGCGAGCAGCGTCGGCCACGGCGCCAGCACACCGAACACGCCACTCGCCGTCGCCACGCCTTTGCCGCCCCTGAACCCGAGCCACACGGGATAGATGTGACCCACCACCGCAGCCACGCCGGCCGCCACCGCCGCGGGTCCGCCACCCCAGAGCAGCACGGCGCCCACGCCCTTGGCCGCATCCGCAATCATCACGACCACGCCCATGCGCGGCCCGCCCGTTCGGTAGACATTGGTGGCGCCGACGTTGCCGCTGCCAACCCGGCGCAAATCCACGCCACTGGCGCCCTGCGCCACGAGGTATCCAATCGGCACTGAGCCGATGGCGTAGCCGATCAAGATGGCGGGAAGCAGGTCCACGGTCGTGTGTCTCTCGAGGCCTATTGAGTGCTTGCCACCAAAGGGGCGTTCACCAGTCCAGTATAGTGTGGGCTTCGTTGCGACAAGTGGCGGCGGTAAAGCGTGACGCGGTCGACTGGTGAACGAGCGCCACGCACGTCGTGCGCCTGCAGGATCTTCGGCCAGTCGACGCCGGCGCCGGCCATCTTCACGCGACCCACAGTCAGGTGCGGCAGCAACGGCCACGACACCAAGCCACAGGGCACGCGGCTGGCGCGCCGAGGGGAACACGCCAAGGCCACGCCATTCCACTTCGAAGGGCGCCAAGGCGATGGGCGGTGCGAGCCTCTCGCACAATGCCGGCACGATCTCTACCACCTCGCTGATGAACCGCAACGTCAGATGCAGGGCATCAGGCTTGACCCACGCGATCTTCGGCGGCGTTTTCACCGCCTCGATCTTGCCGCTGATGGCCTGGACCACGCGGGCGGCTTCGGCACGAACCACGTCGCCCACGTCGATGGCGACAAACACCCTCATGTCAGCAATTGGCGGCGTAACAGGTCGATGGCCCAGTTGGCCGACATGGCCTTCACCATCTCGCGCCCGCCGGGGAACCGGAACGTGCGCACCTCGGTCAGCGCGCCGGCCACGGCAATGCAGACGGTGCCCACCGGCTTGTCGTCGCTGCCGCCACCCGGACCGGCAATGCCGGTAATGCCAACACCGACGTTCACGCCGGCGCGGTCGCGGATGCCTTCGGCCATGGCCACGGCCACAGCCTCGCTCACGGCGCCGTGATCCTGGATCAGCGCCGCCGGAACGCCCAGTAACTCCACCTTTGCCTGGTTGCTGTAGGCCACCACGCTGCGCTCGACATAATCAGAACTGCCGGGCACATCAGTCAGCCGCGAGGTTGCCAGTCCGCCGGTGCAGGATTCCGCCAAGGCAACCCACCAGCCGCGGGCGCGCAGCAAATCGCCGACGACAGCTTCGAGTCCACGGCCGTCCGTGCTGACGACATCCTGGCCAAGTGCCGCGGTCAGTTCGGCGACGGCCACGGCCAAGACCAGAGCGGCCCGCGCCGCATCGGTCGACTGCAGCACCAGGTGCAGCTCGACCTGGCCGAGCCCTGCCAGAATGGTCGTCTCAATTCGCGGGTCCTGGGCCAGCCACCGCGAATAGATAGGCTGAACAATCTCTTCCACGGCGGACTCGCCCTTGCCGGAGACACGCACCAACCGGCGATGCAGCCGCGTATCGCCTGCGAGGGCGAGTAGACGCGAGCGCACCTCGCCCGCCATCATCGGCTTCATCTCGCGTGGCGGGCCGGGCAGCAGCGCAATCACCGCGCCATCATGCGTGAGCCATAGCCCCGGCGCCGTACCGTTCGGGTTCGCCAGCACGGTCGCGCCCTCGGGCACCTGCGCCTGGCGACGATTCACCGCCGGCATCGTCCAGCCGCGAGAAGCAAAGCGCCTCTCCATCACGGTGATGATCTCGGGGTCCTCGTGCATCGCCAGGCCGAGGTGCGCGGCCACGACCTCGCGCGTCAGGTCATCGTCTGTGGGGCCCAGCCCTCCGGTCAGGATCAGCACGCGGTGCCGTTGAAGCGCGTGCGCGACGTGGGCGGTCAACTCGGCACGATCGTCGCCGACGATGGACTTGAACGCCACGGCGATGCCGAGGTCGTTCAGTGTCTGGGTGATGAAGAGCGAGTTGGTATCGACCTTTTCGGGAGTCAGCAGTTCGCTGCCCACGGCGATGATCGCCGCGGCGAATGGGCGGGGGTCTACGCCGCCAGCCACGACGGAACCCACCACATGCAGAACCGGAGCACGAGGTACGAATAGACGCCGGCCATGGCGTCATCGAGCATGATGCCGTAGCCACCGGGCAACCGCTCCATGCGGCCCGCGGGGTACGGTTTCACCACGTCGAAGAGACGGAACAACAGGAAGCCCAGCAGCACACCGGTGAGCGACACCGGCAGCCACGCCAGGGTGATCAGCATGCCGAGCACTTCATCGATGACCACCGGGCCGGGATCCTTCCGGCCGAGCGCGCGCTCGGCGCCATCCGCTGCCCAGATGCCGACAACCAGCACGGCGACGATCATGCCGAGCTCGAATGCGGGCAGGCCGACCCAGCGCACGAACGCAAACAGCGCGAGGGCGGCCAGCGAACCCGCCGTGCCGGGCGCAATCGGGAAAAAGCCAACGTACCCGAACGAGGCGACGAAGAGGGCAAACTGGTTCATTCGCTAACCACGCGGGTTCCGGCCAGGCGATCGTGCACGGCACGATGATCGCTGCTGAAGAGGGCCGGCACGTACGACAGTCCGAGTGTCGCCGGCACCAGCATGCACCCCACTGCTCGCAGGACACCGCCAGCCGCATCGAGCGGCCGGCCATCGTCACCGATGACACGCAGTTTCAACATCATTTTGCCGATCGTCTGGCCTCCCGCCACGGTGAACGCGGCGAGATAACCGAACGCGAGGACCAGGAGGAACCCCACGAATGGCACGATCGGAATCACGCGCAGATCCTCCAGCGTGGTTTGCAGACCGGCAATTCGCAGTGTCAGGAACAGCACGGCGGCATCAATGCCGGCCAGCAATACCAAGTCGATCACGCCAGCGCCGACCCGCACGACGAGCGGCGGGGCCTGCATCAGCGACGCGACGGTTTCGAATGCCTCGGCGCCGGCCTCGCTGCTCTTCGGTGACGAGGTTGCCGGCTCGAACGCGAGCGGTGTCTCCATTCGCACCGGCCGGGTGGTCCTTGGCCGATTGCGCGCAATCTCTGGCGAGGCACGGCGGACGGCCAGCGGTGTGCGCGCCGCGCGCGGCGGCAACAGGGGCGCCTCATCAAACGGCAGCGCGGTCGGGCCTCCCTCAGCGTCGAGCACGGCGGCGGGAGCGTCAGCCGGCCGGCCGGCGTCATCGCCCTCGACCGCCAGCGCCATGAACAGCGCAGGCTCCGGCTCGATCGCGACCGGTGGCCGCGATTCGGGCTCAGCCTGCTCCGGCTCGGGACCGCCGAACAGGCGATCCAGGTCGATGGCACCGGCGCTCACGGTGTCAGTCTGTCGCTTGATCGCTGGCAGCTCGAAATCGGCGTTCCCTTCGCCCCCGAGGTCATGGCGAAGCGTGAGCTCGGGTTCACCGACAAACGGCGACAGCGAAAAATCGTACTGGCAGTTCCGGCACCGATCGGTGGTCTCAAACCCGAGATAGCCGCACTTCGGACACTTCATTCGCGGGGCGGTGGCGATGACAAAAGTGCGGCAGGGGGCGACATCTCGGCGCTGGCGACCGCCAGCAGCTCGCGCTGAATCTCACCGCGGAGGCGGTCGGCCTCGGGCCGCAACGAGTCGCCGAGGGGGACTCGATCGAGCGCCCGCAGGGCGTCGCGCAACTTTCCGTTCGCGAACAGGGTGCGCCCCTGCGTGACGTAGGACTCGGTCGGTGACGGAACCGGCAACGGCGCCGGTGTCACGGTGGCGGAGACCGGCAGTTCGGCCGTCGCCTGCACCGGAAACCAGTCGCTCAAGCCATTTGGGGCAACGACCACGAAAGAGACGGCCGCCACGATCACCACGCCCGCCGCGGTCGCCCACCGCAACGCGAGGTTGCCGCGACGCTGGTCCTCGTTCGGCGAATCGCCGGCAACCGCCTTGGTGCGGGCGCGTTCACGACTGACCGACGGGGCCGGCGCGGCCGTTCGCTGGCCAAGGTCGAGCCGATCGATGCGGCCGATCACGCCCAACGCGACTTCATGCGAGGCGCCTTGGTCGAGTGCGTCGCTCAGCAAGGCCCTGGCGCGCACGACCTCGCCCCGATCGAAGGCTGCCAGTCCCTCGTGAACCAGCGCCTCAGAGATTCGCTGTTGTTCGGCTTGCGCGCTACGAGCGCGGTCGAGGTAGGCGCGGGCCCGATCGTGCGTGCGATCCAGAAACAGGACCCGCGTCCAGAGATTGATGGCCGCGTCGAACTCACCGGCAAAATAGTGATCGAGGCCGGTCACGAGCAACTGCTCGATGCGGCCGTCGTCTTCCGCGGGCAGCGCCTCGGCCCGGCGCGAGCCTGACGTGTTCGGGTCGGCCATAGGTAAGTGTCCGTGATTATAGCACTTACCTTTTCCTGCGCCACGCCGTAGGGTACCCCTTCATGGGGTGCCCTACAATGGGGTGCCCTACAATTAGGTATCCACATGCCGACCATTGAATGTGTCCCGAACATCAGCGAAGGGCGCCGTCTCGATGTCATCCGTGACCTGGCCGAGACGCTGCGCGCCGTACCTGGCCTGAGGGTCCTCGACGTCCAGTCCGACGCCACCCACAATCGCTCGGTCTTCACGCTGGCCGGGACCGCGGCCGGCTTGACCGCCGGCATCCCCAAGCTGTTCGAGGGCGCGATCGCCGCCATCGACTTGCGGACGCACAAAGGCGAACATCCGCGGCTCGGCGCCGTGGACGTGGTGCCCTTCATCCCGATCGACGGTGTCACGATGGCCGAGTGTGTCGCGCTGGCGAAAACCATTGCCGCCGGCGTCGCGACCCGATTCGGACTCCCGGTCTACCTTTACGAGGACGCGGCGAGCGACCCGGCGCGCAAGAACCTCGAAGACATTCGCCGCGGAGAGTTCGAGGGACTGGCGGCGAAGATGGCGCAGCCCGCGTGGGCGCCGGACTTCGGTCCCGCCGCTCCGCATGCCAGCGCTGGTGCGGCGGTGATCGGCGCGCGCCTGTCGCTCATCGCCTACAACATCAACCTGGCAACCAACCGCCTGGATGTCGCCAAGAAGATTGCCACCGCCATTCGCATGAGCAGCGGCGGCCTCCGCTTCGTCAAGGCCATGGGCATTCCGCTCGAGGACCGTGGCATTGTCCAGGTATCGATGAACCTGACCAACTACGAGAAGACGCCGATGTATCGGGTGTTCGACCTGGTGAAGCGCGAAGCCGAGCGCTACGGCGTCCAGGTGCTTGAGAGCGAGATCGTTGGGCTGGTGCCGTCGGCCGCACTGACGCAGACGGCCGAGTACTTTCTTCGGCTTGAAGGATTCACCAGCGAACAGATCCTGGAGAAGAAACTCGCCGAGTAGCTACTTCTCGCTGCGGGGCGTCACGCCGAAAGCGCGCAACTTCTTGTAGAGATTCGAGCGTTCGACGCCCAGCACTTCGGCCGTCCGCGACATATTGCCCTGATGCGCGGCCAGCGTCTGCAGGATGTAGTCTTTCTCGAACTCGTCGCGCGCGTCTGACAGCGGCCGCGTCGGACCCTGTGAGGCCGGCGCGTCGGGCACGCCGTCGCGACCAAGGAAGCCCAGATCCTGCGCCGTGATGGTCTCGCCCTGCACCATGATGATCAGCCGCTCGATCACGTTTCGCAACTCGCGCACATTGCCAGGCCACGAATACTGGCGCAGTCGCGCCGCCGCTTCCTGCGCCAACCGCTTCGGCTTGCGACCGTACTCCGTCGCCAGCAACGCCATAAAGTGATCGGCCAGTTGAGGGATGTCGTCCTGGCGAGTGCGCAACGCTGGCACGAAGATCGGGATTACATTAAGTCTGAAATAGAGGTCTTCCCGAAAGCGACCGGCAGCAATCTCGCCAACCAGATCCTTGTTCGTGGCCGCGACTACGCGGACGTCCACTTTGATTCGCTGAGTGCCGCCGACGCGCTCCATCACCTGCTCCTGAAGTACCCGCAGCACCTTGGCCTGCGTCTTCAGGCTCATATCGGCGATCTCGTCCAGGAAAATGGTTCCGTTGTTGGCTTGCTCGAACCGTCCCGGCTTATCAGCCACCGCGCCGGTGAAAGCCCCGCGCACGTGGCCGAATAGTTCAGACTCGATCAGCTCCTCGGGAATGGCGGCACAATTCACCTCGATGAACGGGCCGTTCTTGCGCCGGCTGCTCTGGTGGATAAGCCGGGCCACCAACTCCTTACCGGTGCCGTTGTCACCGAGGACCAGGACTCGACCGTTCGTCGGGGCGGCCAGGGACACTTGCTGCCGCAGGTGCGCCATGGCGGGGCTGTCCCCAACCATCGTGTAGCTCTGCTGTCGATCGACCTTGGCACGCAGGACCCGGTTCTCCGCTTCGAGGTCGCGCTGCCGCAGCGCATTGCGCACTACGAGGACGGTCTTCTCAAGCGACAGCGGTTTCTCGATGAAGTCGAACGCGCCCATCTTGATAGCCCGCACCGCCGACTCGATGTTGCCATGTCCGGAAATGATCACGACCTGTGATTCAATCTGCCGCTCGCGCAGCCGCTGCAGCGTGGCCAGGCCATCCAGGCCGGGCAGCCAGATGTCGAGGACGATAACATCGTAGGCGTCGCTGTTGGCCCGCTCCAGGCACTCTTCGCCCGTGCCGACGGCATCAACGTCGAATCCTTCGTCCTTGAGAACGCCGCTAATCGATGAGCGGACGCCCGGCTCATCATCGACAACAAGAATGGACGGCATCAGGCTGGTAACTCGATGATAAACCGGGTGCCGGTCGGCTGGTTATCGAACACGTCGATGCTGCCACCGTGCTCGGCGACGATGCGACGAACGATGGCGAGGCCCAGGCCGCTGCCGCGGCCCTTGGTCGAGTAGTACGGCAGGAACAGCTTGTCGTGCTCGGCCGCCGGAATGCCCGGACCCGTGTCAGCCACGACCACGCGAATCAGGCTGTTGGGCACGTCGCGGGCCGTCTCCACGACAATCGCGCCGTTGCGCCCCATCGCTTCAATCGCGTTGTCCAGCAAGTTGATGATCACGCGCTTCATCTGCTCGGGATCGACACGGACCTGCGCCACGGACGGATCGTAATGCCGCTCGAAGGTGACCGCCGCGAACAACCCGTCATAGAGCGCCAGGGTGGTGTTGAGCAGGTCGTGCAGCTCGGTCGGCACCGCGCGGGGCGCGGGCATGCGGGCAAACTGCGAGAACTCATCCACCAGGCCCTTGAGCGACTCGACCTCGCCGATGATGGTCGAGGTGCATTCCTGCACCAAGTCCTGGAGCGGCGGTGCGATATCCGTCAGTTTCCGCCGCAGGCGCTCGGCCGAGAGCTGGATGGGCGTGAGCGGGTTCTTGATCTCATGGGCGAGGCGCCGCGCCACTTCGCGCCATGCCGCCACCTTTTGGGCGCGGATCAGCGGCGTGACATCGTCCACGACCAGCACCGTGCCATCGAAACCGCCGTCGGTTCCCGGTACGCGGGTCGCCGCCGCGACGACATGCCGCTCACGGCCATCGCGGACCAGCGCCACTTCCTGGGCGAACGAATCCATCCGCGCGCGGGCGGCCTGGTCCAGCACGTCATTGATCACGGCGAGATCGGGCCGCGCAAATACATCGACGGCGGGACTGCCGACCACGCTGGCGTCGACTTCGAGCAAGCGCAGCGCGGAAGGATTGATTGTGCCGATGCATCCGGATCGATCGATCGAGACGACGCCGGTGGCAATGCGCTCAAGAATCGCCTCAATGTAGCGGCGGCGGCCCTCGCCCTCGTCGTGCTTGCGCTCGAGGTCGAAGCCCGCTCGCTCGAGCCGGCGCCGGCTTGCGGCGACTTCCCCAGCCATGGCGTTGAAGGCTTCGACCATGGCGCCAAACTCGTCGGAGCCCTCGTATTCGATGCGGCGATCGTAGTGACCGGCGCCAATTGCCTTCGCCGCTTCCGACAGCATCTGGACCGGTCGAGTGATGCGCTTGGCCAGGTACAACCCCATCCAGGTGGAGCCGACCAGGATCAGCAACGTGACCATGACGAAGAACGAGACGTAGACGCCGGCCAACGGTTGCTTCAGGACCTGCAGCTGGGTGTAGTCTTCGTAGGCCTTCGTCATGCGGCGCGAACGTTCCGCACGCTCGCCGGAGAGATACTCACTGACGACCACCACGCCGGTGACCTGTCCCCCGGCGTTCTTGACTGCTTCGCCGACGTGCAGGAGGTCACCTCCAGCCGCCAATTGCTCCAGGACGCTCGTCGTCTCCCTCCCGGTCGCGGCGCCGCCGGCCAGGCGCTCGGCTGAGCCACGCGCCCAACCCTGGGGCATCGACGGTGACGCGACATCGACCAGCGAGACGACCGCGAGGGGCTGGCCGGGCAGGCGGTCGACACGATAGACCTGCACCACCGCCACACGCGGCCCGGTCACCTCGGGGGTCACCATGCTCTGCACGCGTGTCATGTCGGCGGTGCTGAGATCCACGCGCCCCAGTTCCCTGGCGAGGCGCGACGCCTGTTCGGTGACCAGCCGTTCGCGTTCCTGGTAGTAGTCGGCGGCAATACTGTTGGCGCCCGCCAGAATTTCTTCCATCGGCGTATTAAACCAGCGATCCACCGCGGTGAGTACGACGCGACTGCCGACAATCAGCACCAGCACCGCCGGGATCACGGTGAGGCCCAGGAACGCGAGCACCAGCTTGGCGCGGAAGCGGCCGAGCGGCAGGCCGCTCCGGCCGTCGAACACCGACTTAATGACGTTGCGCGCCAGCACGAAGCCGAGCGCCACCAGCATGGTGATGTTGGTGGCGTAGAGCGCGTAGAGGACCACTTCAGTGAGAAAGTCCGGAGAGAGCCTCGCGGTGCGATCGGCCAGCCAGACAATGCCGCCGAGAGCGGCGAGCAGGATCACGATGCCGGCGAGAATCCGCGGTGGGTTGTCGCGGAAGGGACGGCGCGAACGCCCCGGCGCGCGCGGCTTGGCGGGCGGCACTTCCCTTATTCCTTGCTGCCTCGTAAGGCGCGCGCTTCCTGAACAAAGTCGTCGACGTCGCGAAAGTCGCGATAGACCGACGCGAACCGCACGTAGGCGACCTGATCGAGCCGCTTGAGTTCCTGCATGACCAGCGCGCCGAGATCCTTCCCGGGGATCTCGCGCTCGGGCTTTTCGATCAGGAGTTGCTCGGCCAGGTCGGCAATCTCCTCGATATCCGCGACCTTGACGGGCCGCTTCTCGCACGCCTTGAGCAAGCCGCCAATCAGCTTCTGGCGCTCGAACCGCTCGCGCGTGCCGTCCTTCTTCACCACCATGTACGGAATCTCGTCGATTCGTTCATAGCTCGTGAAGCGCTTCCGGCAGGTGTCGTTCAGGCACTGGCGCCGGCGGCGAATCACGTCGCCTTCGCGGCTCTCGCGCGAATCGACCACCTTGTCGCCCAGTTCACCGCAGAACGGACATTTCACCCGAGGTCTCCTCTCGCCAAGCCGCCGATCTTCAGTCCATCCTGGATGATGAAGATCAGCCCCACCACCACCACCGGCACCACCGAGATGGCATGAAGCACAATCGCTGCGCCCACCGCGGTGTCGTTGTCGGCACCGAAGAACGAGGTCGCGCCCAGCCGAAAGGCTTCGTGAAACCCGCCCACGCCGCCCGGGGTCGGCACGGCCACCCCCACCACCAGCGGCGCCAGCATCAGCCAGCCGCCGGTGAACGGAATGGCGATGCCAAACGCCAGCGCCACCGTCCAGATGCCGGCCGCGATCATCAGCCACAGCACGAGCGACCAGCCGAGCGCTGCCAGCACCCTCAGGGGGCTGCGGACCACGGCGAACCCTTCCGCAAAAGTCCGGGCGAACCCGGCAATCAATCCGGCGATGCGCGCTGGCAGCACATGCTCGGCCTTGAGGACCCACCGGTGCAGGCGCTCGGGATGGCCGGCCATCAAGAACATCACCACGAGGATGCCAACCGCGACCGGTGCCATGACGAGGCCGCCGAATCGAATGGCGGTGAACACGGCCGAGTCGCGCGCCTCGAGGCCCGGGTCAAACCACAACAGAAACACCGCCAGCAGCAGCAACACCGCGAGCAGGTCGAGAATGCGTTCGACGATAATCGTCGCGAAGGCGGCGGTGGCGCTCAAGCCCTCGCGCCGCGCCAGCAAATACGGGCGGATCACCTCGCCGGCCCGTGCCGGCAACACCGCCGAGGCCGCAAACCCGATGACCGTCGTCCGCAGCACCACCTTGAATCGCGTCGGCCCGAGCGGCGACAGCAGGTACTGCCAACGTTCGGCTCGAATCAGGAACGTGACGCAGGTCAACGTCAGCGATGCCAACAGGTAATCGATGCGCGCCGCCTTGACCGAGGTCACCACTTTGTCCAAGTCCGCATTTCGCAGAAACAGGAACAGGAGTCCGACCGCCAGGCCCAGAATGACAAGAGTTCGAAGAACGATGCGCAAACCACCGTCCATACTACATGAGGTATCGACCGCCCGACTGACCCCAGCACGTTGGCGTCTTGCGCACGGCGCGTCTGGCCGTTACCATGTTGGCTGCCTTTCACAAGAGCGCCCGTGCCGTCACAACCTCTCTTAGATACGCAGCTGGACGGTTTGTCCCTGGTCCGCCGTGGCAAGGTCCGCGACGTGTACGCCATAGACGAGGCCTTGATTCTGGTCGCAACCGACCGGATCTCGGCCTTCGACTACGTGCTGGGCTCGGGCATTCCCGACAAAGGCCGCGTGCTCAACCAGCTCTCGGCCTTCTGGTTCGCTCGCACGGGTTACCTCGTTCCGAACCACATGCTGTCGATCGACGTCTCGACCTACCCCGCGGCGGCGCAGGCCTACCGCGTCCAACTCGAGGGGCGCTCGATGCTGTCGCGACGCACCAATCCCCTGCCAGTGGAATGCGTGGCGCGTGGCTATCTTTCGGGGTCGGGCTGGAAGGACTACCAGGCAACCGGCGAAGTGTGTGGCATCAAGCTGCCAGCCGGCATGCGCGAGTCTGACCGCCTGCCTGAGATTCTCTTCACGCCCGCCACCAAGGCTGACTCGGGCCACGACGAGAACATCAGCGAAGAGGCCGCCGCGAAGGTGGTCGGCGCCGAATTGCTGGCGCGATTGAAAAAGCTGACCCTCGAGCTATACGCCCATGGTGTGGCTCACGCTGAATCCAAGGGCATCATCCTGGCCGACACCAAGTTCGAGTTCGGCCTCACCGACGACGGAGAGCTACTGCTGATCGACGAGATGATGACGCCGGATTCATCTCGTTACTGGCCGAAAGATCTGTACGCGCCGGGCGGGCCGCAGGCCAGCTTCGACAAGCAGTACGTCCGCGACTACCTGGAGTCAATTAAGTGGAACAAGCAGCCGCCGGTGCCGTCGCTGCCGGTGGAAGTCGTCGAGGGCACGCGGAACAAGTACCTGGACGCGTATCGCCGGCTCACCGGGAAGGACCTGGCCACCGGTGAATAAGCTGCTCGATCAGTTGGTCGTCGAGATGGTCACCCGGGGCGTTCACTACACCGACGCGCAGCGCGAGTTCGACAAGCGCTTCATCAGCTGTGTCATCGAGAAACACGACGGCAACCTGTGCAAGGCCGCCGACACCCTGGGCGTGCACCGCAACACCCTGACACGCAAGACCAAGCAGTTGCAGATTCGGGTCAGGGCGCTGTAGGCGCGACACTGCGCGTCGGATAGGACGCCGGCTTTCGGCCGACGTGGGCCTCGCTTGCTTTGCTCGCAGCGGTGGGCGCCCGCGAAGGCAACTTGTCCGCCGTAACGGTCACGCACGGTACGAACTTTCTTCACAACTGCGCCGCGCGGCGTCCTAGTTCCTGCGAACATCGTCGAGGGAACCCAACGCCAGTTTCCGAAGGAGTCATTTCGCTTCTGCAGCATCGGATCGGCCTCGCTGGCAGAGGTCGGGGATGGCCTACACGCTGCCCGCCGACTCGGGTATCTGACGGCCTGCCGCCCGGCACGGTCCGCCTAAAAGGGGACGCCACATCTGGGTCGAGGCCCCTGCCAGCCCGACCTTAAGCGAGAGCGGGTTGACGCCTTCCGGCCCCCTCCGCTATCATTAGCAGTCGTGCAACTCGACTGCTAGCTGACAGAGCGGTCGACTGCCAACATTCGCGAGTGAAGCAACTAAGAATGCGGCACGCAGGTGCCGCCCCGGCCGGATGGCCGGCCAACAACTAACAGACGGAGAGCAACACCTATGGCTTTAAGACCGCTCCACGACCGCATCCTCGTGCAGCGCACTGAGGAAGAAGAACAGAAAGTTGGCGGCATCATCATCCCCGACTCGGCGAAAGAGAAGCCGCAGCAGGGCAAAGTGACGGCTGTCGGCGCTGGTAAGGCTGACAAAGACGGCAAGCGCATTGCGCTCGACGTCAAGGAAGGCGACACCATCCTGTTCGGTAAGTACTCGGGGCAGGAAGTGCGTGTCGACGGCGAGGATTACCTCATCATGCGCGAGGACGAAGTCCTGGCAGTGATCGAGGGCGGGAAAAAGAAGTAAGGACGGAGATTCATTCACATGGCTAAGCAGATTATTTACGGCGAACAGTCCCGCCAGGCGATCCTCCGCGGCGTGAACCAGCTGGCCGACGCGGTCAAGGTCACCCTCGGCCCCAAGGGCCGCAACGTGGTCCTCGACAAGAAGTTCGGCTCCCCCACCATCACCAAGGACGGCGTGACGGTGGCCAAGGAAATCGAGCTCAGGGACCCGCTCGAGAACATGGGCGCTCAGATGGTGCGCGAAGTCGCGAGCAAGACCTCGGACACGGCCGGCGACGGCACGACCACGGCCACGGTGCTCGCCCAGGCCATCTATCGTGAAGGTGCCAAGAACGTGGTGGCCGGCGCGAACCCGATGGAGCTGAAGCGCGGCATCGAGAAGGCGGTCGAAGTGATGACCGCCGAAATCAAGAAGATGTCGAAGCCGGTCAAGGGCAACATGATTGCCCAGGTCGGCATGATCTCCGCCAACGGCGACGAGACCATCGGCAAGATCATCGCGGAAGCGATGGAAAAGGTCGGCAAGGACGGCGTCATCACGGTTGAAGAAGCCAAGACCCTTGAGACGACGCTGGACGTGGTCGAAGGCATGCAGTTCGACCGCGGCTACCTGTCGCCCTACTTCGTGACCGACCCCGAGCGCATGGAAGTGGTGCTTGAGAACCCCGTCATCCTGATCCACGAAAAGAAGATCAGCTCGATGAAGGACCTGCTCCCCGTCCTCGAGCAAGTGGCGCGCCTCGGCCGTCCGCTGCTGATCATCGCCGAAGACATCGAAGGCGAAGCGCTGGCGACCCTGGTCGTCAACAAGCTGCGTGGCACGCTGCAGGCCGCGGCCGTCAAGGCCCCGGGCTTCGGTGACCGCCGCAAGGCGATGCTCGAAGACATCGCGATCCTGACCGGTGGCAAGGCGCTGACCGAAGACCTCGGCGTCAAGCTCGAGAACATCAAGCTCGAGGACCTCGGCAAGGCCAAGAAGGTCACCATCGACAAGGACAACACGACCATCGTTGAAGGCGCCGGCGAAGGCAAGGCCATCGAAGGCCGCGTCAAGCAGCTGCGCGTTCAGGTCGAAGAGACCACCTCCGATTACGACCGCGAGAAGCTCCAGGAACGCCTGGCGAAGCTCGTCGGCGGCGTCGCCGTCATCAAGGTCGGTGCGGCCACCGAAACCGAGATGAAGGAAAAGAAGGCACGCGTCGAAGACGCGATGCACGCCACCAAGGCGGCTGTCGAAGAGGGCATCGTCCCCGGCGGCGGCGTCGCCCTGTTGCGCGCCAGCAAGGCGCTCGACACTCTGAAGCTCGAAGGCGACCAGAAGATCGGCGTCCAGATCATTCGTCGTGCGATTGAAGAACCCTGCCGCTGGATCGCGACCAACGCCGGCCTCGAAGGTTCGATCATCGTGGCCCAGGTCAAGGACGGCAAGGGCGACGAAGGCTTCAACGCCGCGACCGAAGTGTTCGAAGACCTGGTCAAGGCCGGCGTCATCGACCCCGCGAAGGTCGTCCGCAACGCCCTGCAGAACGCCTCGTCGATCGCCTCACTTCTGCTCACCACGGAAGCGCTGATTTGCGACATTCCAGAAGAGAAGAAGGAATCAGGCGGCGGCGGTGGCGGCATGGGTGGCGGCGGCGGCATGGGCGGCATGTACTAAGCACCGCTTGCCGGTGCCTAAGGTGCCTCGTGTGCCTAAGGTGCCAAAGAGGAAACACCAAAGGGCCCGGGAGCGAAAGCTCCCGGGCCCTTTTTTTGAATACGGATCCCGGATCCCGGCCTACGGCATCACTGCCAGCAACTTCACGTCCGGGTTATTCCGCTCGCAATACTCCAACGCCCATTCGGACTCGAACAGAATCATCGGCCGGCCGTCGCGGTCGCTCGCGCTGCGGGTGCCGGCGGTGGATGCGGACATCGCGGCGATCTTGTCCGCGGGTCCCACCACCCACCGCGCCGCCTTGTAAGGCAACGAGTCGACGTCGCAGGCGACGTTATATTCGTTCTCCAACCGGGCCTTCAACACCTCAAGCTGCAGCGGACCGACCGTACCTAGAATCGGCTCGCGACGCCCCACCGTCGGATACAAGACCTGCATCAGGCCCTCTTCTTCCAACTGCCGGATGCCATCATCGAACTGCTTGAAGCGCACGTCGCGCAGCCGGGCAATACCGAAGTGTTCCGCCGGGAAGCGCGGGATGGCCGGATACTTCAGCGCGAAGCCCTGGTACAGGGTGTCGCCGATGCCGAACTGGCCGGGGTTCACCAGGCCGACGACGTCGCCGGGATAGGCTTTCTCGATGGTCTCGCGATTGCCACCGAAAAAGCGGTACGGCCGCGACGCGCGGATCTCCGCGCCTTGCCGCGCGTTGGTGATCACCATGTCTTTCTCGAAGACTCCCGAACAGACGCGCAAGAACGCGATGCGATCGCGGTGGCGGCGATTCATGTTCGCCTGGATCTTGAACACGAAGCCGCTGAAGTGCGGTGACCCCGGATCGATCAAGCCCTGGTCGCTGAGGCGCGCACGCGGCGGCGGCGCCAATTCGGTCAGCGCCTTCAGGAATGGCTCCAAGCCGAAGTTTGAGAGCGCGCTGCCGAAGAACACCGGTGTGTGCTTGAAATCCAGATACGCCTGATGGTCGAACGAGGTGCCTGCGCCGCTCACCAGCGAGGTTTCGTCGATCAAGTGCTGCCACGGCTCCTGCCCCAGCAGCTCCGCCAGCCGCCGGTCATGCGCCGATGACACCTGGACGGGCGCTTCCTGGGCACGGCCCTTGCGTTCGTAGAAATGCACCACGGCATTCTGGAGATCGAACACACCGCGGAAACGGTCGCCGCTGCCGATCGGCCAGTTCATGGGCACAGCATGAATGCCGAGGACGCGCTCGATTTCATCAAGCAGGTCGAACGGATCGCGGGATGGCTGATCAAGCTTGTTGATAAACGTCAGCACCGGCAAGCGGCGCAGCTTACAGACCTCAAAGAGCTTGCGCGTCTGCGCCTCGATGCCCTTCGCCGCGTCGATGACCATGACCACGCCGTCCACGGCAAACAGCGTCCGGTAGGTGTCCTCGCTGAAGTCCTTGTGACCTGGCGTATCGAGCAGCGTCAGGTGGTGCGCGCCGATGTCGAACTCAACGGCCGCCGAGGTCACCGAGATGCCGCGCTCGCGCTCGATGTCCATCCAGTCCGACACCACCGCCCGCTCGGACTTGCGCCCGCGCACGGCGCCGGCCAGCTCGATGGCGCCGGCATACAGCAGCAGCTTTTCGGTGAGCGTGGTCTTGCCGGCGTCCGGGTGGGAAATGATGGCGAAGGCGCGGCGCCGCGCGATTTCAGCCGTGAGCGTGGGATTAGACGAGGCAGCGGTAAGCAAGCAAACTCATGGTACCTGACTTCCAGGCAACCCTGAAGGGTTGCCTCCACAGGGCCCGCGGCGCTCAGCGCAGCGTGAACGTCAGCTCGATCGTGATGATGACCGGTACCGGCTCGCCCTGTCGCAGGCCGGGACGGAAACGCCACATCTTGGCGGCCTTGACCGCTTCCTGGTCGAGGCCGAAAATCGGGTCGAGCGAGCGCGTAACCTTGACCTCGCCGACCGAGCCGTCCGGCATCACGATGCACTCCAGCCACACCGAGCCCTGCACTTTCGCCCGCATGGCGTCGGCGGTGTAGGCCGGCTTCACTTCGCGCAAAACGACGGGCAGCGTGATACCTGCGCCCGGACGATAGGCGCCACCGCCCGTGCCGCCACCAAATCCAAGCCCGAGACCCGAACCCTGGCCGGACCCGACGCCCTGGCCGGTTCCGATACCGGCACCGCCGCCCGATCCAGAGCCCTGTGAGTCAGAGACCGCGGGCGCGCTGGGCGCGATGACGCCGGGCAACGTGATATCGGCCGAAGCCGTGGTCATCGCCGGAATGAGCGGTTCGGCCGGTGGCGGCTCTGGCTTGGGCGGCTCGGGCGTCGGCGTTGGGGTCTTCTCCACCGGGACGGTGATCTTGTCCTTGCCCGGCAGTTCCGCCTTGCGCGGCGGCTCAGGCGCCTTGTTGCCGCCGCCGCCACCACCACCGCCCGGGCCGGGCACGGCCAGCCAGACAATGTCGTTCACAGGCGCGTTGGGGATGAACTCGGCCAGGCTGGGCTGCGGCCCGAACCGAAGGGCCAGCAAGATGATGAGCGCGGCGGCAACGTGGGCTGCCACCGACGCACCCACGCCGACGCTGGATCGACGCCCTTCAAACGCAAAACTCAGCTCAACCGGGCGGTCCGCGAGTTGCAACGGCGCCGATCGGGACTGATTTGCGGGAGCGGGTGACGACTCGGCCATGGTGGTGCGTTTAATTGACCTACAGCCATTCTGACCGACGGGTTATGGGCTGACAAGCGCAAAGCCAGTGTCTGCCCCATTTGACGCCGATTGGGGCCAAATGGCTTCGGCTACACTGTAGCGTCTGCCTTCAGGCGGACTGTGCCGGTCCGGCTAAAGCCGGACGCCACAGTTACCTGCTACAATCGCGGTTGCGGTCGCAGGTTGTCGTGACCCCAAGGAGCCTTCATGCTTGGTTTGTTCGGCCCACTCGGAATGCCAGAAATGCTCATCATTCTGGCGATCGTGATCCTCATTTTTGGCGCCAACCGGCTGCCGGAGCTTGGCAAGGGCATCGGTCAGGGCATCAAGAACTTCAAGAGCGGAATGAAGCAAGAGAGCACGGACGAGAAGTAATTCTCGCTAGATGACGAGGCGGGCATCACCGGTTCGCCTTGTCACGCGCTCCCGATCGAGGTACTCGAGCAGGGGAATCGCGAACTTTCTGGAGATTCCGTAACGGGCCTTGAACGCCGCCACGTCGACGGTCGCCTGTCCGCCCCCCTCTGATTTCATCCCCCGGACCTCATTCTTCAGCGCGTGCAAGGCGCCCGCATCGAAGACCAGCGTGTCAAGACGGACCAGCACCTTTTCGCGCAACAGGACCGCCGTGATCTTCTCGACCATCACCGCCGGCGCTCCCGCCGCCGCCTGCACCACGGCCGCGTCGGGCGGCTTGAGGCCGGCCGCCGCGTAAACTGACGCAATCGCAGCCTTGACCCTCGCGTCCTCACCGGTCGCGGCCACGGTGTGCGAAGCCAGCGCGAGCCGGTCGGCACCGACCAGCACCTTCGCCTTCTTCAGGTCATCAATGATGCGCTCGAACACGCCGGCATCGGCACGCGCCGAGACCCTCTCTCGCGCCTCCTCGCGAGGCAATCCGTCACTTAATGGTTGGGCGCGATGAAAGGCTGTCACGAGCATCACCAGGGCATCCTTCGCGCCATCAAGATGTCGTGCCGCCACCAGCCGGTCGCCCACAGCCTCGATGCCCTGCAAGTGGATCGACGCCATCACGCCGCCCGTCGACTCGGGCGCCACTCCGGCACGCGCGACCAGCGCCTCGCGCGGCATGCCGGCCAGGCCGGCGGCGGTGACCATCGCCACCACCGCTTCGGACTCAGGACGCGACGCGCGACGGTCGACCGCCGCAAGGCATTGGAGGCCCTCGATCGAACGCACGCCGGGCCGCGTCGGCGCCGGGTCGAGCACGACGCCGCCGCCAATCGTGACCGGCGGTGAATAGGCCCGGATGATGAAGCGGTCGCCGCGCGTCAGCACCGCGGGCGACTCGAGCCGCAGCCGAACGAACGCCCGCGTGCCCGTCGCGATCTCAGGCGCGATGCCCGCCACCGAGATGCGGGCCAGCACTTCGGCAGTGCCGTTATGCACGCGCACGCGGGCGCCGTGCTTTAAGGACTTCGTCGTCGCCAGCAGATCGATCGCGGCATCGAACCGCCGGGTCACGCAGAGCGTTCCCAGCCCGGCCAGCGTCTCGCCGCGCCCGATCTGCCCCACCTCGATGCCGCCGAGATTGATGGCCGTCCGCTGCCCGGCCGATGCGAACGGCGCCGCCGTGCCGTGCACCTGGATGCCGCGGATCTTGACGCGGCGGCCCGACGGCACGATCGCCAGCTCGTCGTCCAGGGCAATCCGCCCCGACACCAGGGTGCCGGTAATCACCGTACCGAATCCCTTCATGGTGAAGGCTCGATCAATCGGCAGCCGCACCGAGCCAGTAACGGGACGACGCTCGATCCCGTTCGCCTGCGACACGATCGCAGCGCGCAAGGTGTCGAGCCCATCGCCCGTGGTGGCCGAGACCTCGATCACATCCGGCGACTCGAGAAACGAGCCCTTCACGAGCTCCGCCACATCCTGCCGGACCATGGCGCGCGTCTCGGCATCGGCCGCATCGGCCTTGGTGAGCACGACGATGCCGCGAGGAATCTGGAGCAGGCGGCAGATCTCGAAGTGCTCACGCGTCTGCGGCATCACCGACTCGTCGGCCGCGACGACCAGCAACACGCAATCGATGCCGCCAACCCCGGCCAGCATGGTGCGCACGAACCGCTCGTGTCCCGGCACGTCGACAAACGCGACCCGGTTCTCGCCGATGGCGGTGTGGGCGAACCCGAGCTCGATGGTGATGCCGCGGGCCTTCTCCTCTTTCAGCCGGTCGGGGTCGATACCGGTCAGCGCGCGGACGAGCGTGCTCTTGCCGTGGTCAATGTGCCCGGCCGTGCCGACGACGAGGTTCGTCATCGCCGCTTCTTGGCCTTTCGCTCGTGCTTGCCGAGGCGTTGTTTCTTCGCGCGCCGCCGCTCTTCCGGCGTCCCCTTGCGCTGTTCTTTCTTCGGCCGCGCCGAACTGCGCTGCGGGCCGCGGCGGCGTTCATCCTGCCGCACCTTCGCCAGTACGTCCTCGAGACCCAGCTCAATCTGCCGGCGCTCCATGTCGACCTTGATGATCTGCACCTTGACGCGATCGCCCAGGCGATACAGCTTCTTGCTGTTCTCGCCAAACAGCGCGTGCTGCGTCTCCCGATAGCGGTAGTAATCGTCGGCCATCGTCGAGACGTGAACCAGGCCCTCGACGTAGTGCTCGACCAGCTCGACGAACATGCCGAACGGGGCGACGCCGGTGATGTAGCCGTCGAAGGTATCGCCGACCTTGTCGGCCATGAAGCGCACCTTCTTCCATTGCAGAATCTCGCGCTCCGCTTCAGCGGCGCGGCGTTCCATCTCCGAGGTGTGCCGTCCTACTTCGGGCAGGTCCTCATCCAACTCCGCGCGGCGCTCGTCGCTGACCTTGGTGTGCCGCAGCTCGCGGAGCAGCCGGTGCACAATCAAGTCCGGGTAGCGGCGAATCGGTGAGGTGAAGTGCGTGTAGGTCTCGGCCGCCAGGCCGAAGTGGCCGACGTTGATCGGGTCGTAGCGGGCCTTCTGCATGGTCCGCAGCATCAGGAACGCAATTGGCCGCTCGGCCGGGTTGCCGCGAATCTTATCGACCAGCTTCTGAAAGTGCATCGGGGTGACGTTGCCGTCGGTCGCGCCCAGGCTGAAGCCAAACCCGCTGACGAACTCCTCGAACTGCATCACCTTCAGCGGGTCAGGCTGTTCGTGGATGCGATAGAGCGCCGGCATGCCGTGCGACTCGAGATGACCGGCCACCGTTTCGTTGGCCAGCAGCATGAACTCCTCAATCAGCCGGTGCGCGACATTGCGTTCAGACGCGACGATGTTCGCGATGAAGCCGTCGTCGTCCAGCACCACCTGAGCTTCCGGCAGGTCGAAGTCGACCGACCCGCGCCGGTGACGCCGCCCGTTGAGAATCTCAAACAGCTGGCGCATCAGCTCGAACATCGGCACCAGCGGCTCGTGCTTCGCGATCGTCACCGGATCGCGATCAGTGAGGATGGCGTTGACCGCGGTGTAGGTCATCCGCGCATCGCTGCGAATGATGCCATCGTGCATCTCGTGCCGCACCACCTCGCCCTTGGTCGTGACCTCCATCAGGCACGACTGCACCAGGCGATTGACGTGCGGATTCAAGCTGCAGAGGCCAGTCGACAGCTCCGACGGAAACATGTGAATGGCGCGCTCCGGAAAATACACCGAAGTGCTGCGCTCGAAGGCTTCGGCGTCGAGCGCCGAGCCATCGTGAACGTAGTGCGAGACGTCGGCGATGTGCACACCCAGCCAGTAGTGCCCGTTCGGCAGCCGCTCAATTGAGATCGCATCGTCGAAGTCGCGCGCGGTCTCGCCGTCGATGGTCACCACGGTGCGGTCGCGGAAGTCGGTGCGGCCCGCCAGGTCTTTCTCACGCACGTTGCCGCCAATGCGGGTCGCCTCGGCCACGGCGTCAGCACCGTGTTGGTCGGGAATGCCGTGCTTGCGGAGGATGATCTCGGTGTCGACGCCGGGGTCATTGATGTCGCCCAGGATTTCGGTAATCCGCCCGGCCGGTCCACGCGTCGGGGTCGGCCAACGGGTCACGGTGACGGTCACCATCTGCCCCGCCTCGGCCCCCATCGTCTCGTCGCGGGGAATCTGCACTTCGGTGGTGATTCGCTTGTCGAAGGGCACCACGAAGGTGAGCCCGGTCGAGTCGAGGTCGAAGCGGCCGACGATGCTGCTGGCCGCGCGTTCGAGGACCTGGACGATCTTGCCTTCGGCCCGGCCGTCCTCGCGATGGCGCTCGATGCGGACGACGACGCGATCACCGTGCAAGGCTTCCTGCAGGTTGTGTGCGGCCACGACGATGTCGCGGGTCAGCCCTTCAACCGGACGCTCGGGCGTGACGAAACCGACGCCCGACGAGTGGCCATCGAGCTTCCCGACCACCAGGTCCATGCGATCGGGCAGGCCGTAGAGCTTGCTCTTGACCAGGATCAGAGCGCCATCGTTGACCAGGTGCCGCAGTAGCCGCTTGAATGGCAGGCGCTCTTCGCGGCTGATCTCGAGCACGCGGTACAACTCGCGCGCAGTGGCCGGGTGCGGCACTTTGGCGCGCATGCGACGAAGCAGCTCTTCACGATTCATGACATCACTATGACTTGTAGATCGCCGACGTTGGTCTCGGTGCGTCCAAGGCGAATCGCGTCGTCCAGCGGCGCAAAGAACGCCAACGAGTTGTTGGTGGCCAGATAATCGGCCGGACTCTGCAATCCCGCCTCTGCCGCCCTGGCTCGCGTCGTTGAGTCGACGATCGCGCCTGCTACGCCCGATGAGCCGTCGATGCCATCGGTCCCGATGCTGGCGGCCGCCACGCAGGGCCTTTCGTAGCGCCCCACTTCAGTGGGGTCGCCGGGGTCAGCAATCGCCTCCACAATCGACAACACAAACTCAAGGTTACGCCCACCGAGGCCATTCCCCGTCACGCGGACCGTGGTTTCGCCGCCCGAGATAACACACACCGGCCGGGCCATGCCCACGGATACGTGCCGGGCTCGCTCGAGCCAGGCGGGACCGGCCAGCTTCGCCTCGCCCACGACTGGCTCCGCCATGGTGACCACGGTGTAGCCAAGCGCCTCGGCCGCCGCTTGCGCGCCGGCCATGGCATCCAGCCGGCCACCGATCACACGCGCCATCGTCCGAGTCAAGGCCGCGTGCCCGGGCAAGGGCGTATCGGGAATCTCGCCGGCAAGACCGCGCCGAATCACGGCGCGCACGGCAGCCAGGTGTTCGGGACCGCCAAAGCAATCCAGTGCGGCGGCCGCATCCGTCCAGGTCGTGCTGTCCGCAACACCAGGGCCCGATCCGATGGCATTCAAGTTATCGCCGACCACGTCCGACAACGCCAGCGTCATCGTGGTGCCGACGCATGCCGCGGCGAGCCGTCCCCCCTTCACCCTCGACAGGTGACGACGCACTGTGTTCAGCGCGTGGATGTCGGCGCCCGCGTTCATCATCAGCCGGGTGGTGGATACCTTATCTGCCAGACTGATGCCCTCAACCGGCAACGCCATCAGCGCCGACGCGCCACCGGACAGCAGAATGAGCAGCACCTCGCCCGAGTGGACGGACTCGGCGATGGCGAGGGCCGTGCGACCGGCTACCTCGCTGCGGGCGTCGGGAAACGGGTGGCCGGATTCAATCCAATCCACGCCATCGGGCAGCGCCTGGGCGGCGTGAGTCCCGATCGCCATGGCCTGTCGCACGGTGAGGCCCGGCACGGCCACTAACGCCGCCGCCATCGGCGCTGCCGCTTTGCCGACGGCCAGCACATGCAACGGCCGCGTGGTCAGGATCTCGGCCAGATCACGGTCGGCCATGGCCCGTTCGACCACACGGGAGGCACTCACCGCGTCAATTCCAGCGCGGACGATGGTGAAAAGGTCTTGTTTGAGCGTGGAGAGCGGAGGTGTCAGTGGACCTTACACGGATCGGACCAGCCCGACAGGCCGGTCACGACGTCGAACTCGTAGAGTAACTGGGAAACGACTTGATCGGCATTGGCGTCTTCGGACAGCCGATCAACTTCGGCAATGATCTTGAGGAGGGCCGCTTCGGCGCTGTTAATCGCCTGGGCACTGTAATACTCGCGCTGTTCCTGTAAGCACCGATGGTGCTTGAGAAACTCTTCGCGGTAGAACTGGGAAAGTGCCGACACGCTCGCCGGAACGGCACTGTCCATCAGAAAGCGTGGGATTCTGTTCCTCGCCCTCGACATATTTGATGACTTTCAGTGTAGGAGTTTCGGAAGAATGTGTCAACGGGGCGACATTCGAAGACGTCCCGTTTCAATTTGACCGGTCGTTCACCGGGCGGATCGGGACGCCACGGTGACCATCGATTTTCCCGAGGCCCTGAGTCTCGATCACCGGCGGTAGTCTACTAGCTTCAGCCGGACGCGGCCGAAGCCGGCGGCGACGTCGATCGCCAGTGGCACCCGCCGCCCATCGTCGCTCAGCCAAACGGTGGACTCAATCGGCTGGCGCCGCTGCACCCGCGCCACGAAGCGGGGTTCGATCCTCAAGGCCAGGACCTGGGTGCCGCCGACGGTGATGACCTCGCGCGCGGCGACCGTCACGTTCAGCGCCAGGTTGCGACCCGCTTCATTCAGCGGCAGGGCCAGGGTGGAGCCGGGCGTCAATGGCATGGTGCGGACGTACCACAGGGCCGTCAGCGCGTCTCGCGCACCGGCGGGCAGGGGCAACGTCAGCGCGCCCGGTTGGCGGGCCGCGGCCGGACTGTCGCCCGAGCTGACGCGGCGGCCGACGTGGTCGTAGGCGTAGACACGGTCCACGGCCCGATGGCCCTCCCGCAGCGCACGCTGGTGCAGAAGCGGCCGGATCGCCACATCTGCCGCCGTCCGGAAACGGTCGTGCGCTTCGAAGAAGCGCGACACCCACGGCGCGGTGTCCATCGCGACCTCGAACACCCATGCCGGAGGCTCACCGGTCGCACTGTGGTCGCCGGCTTCAGGCGCCACGACACTGAGCGTGATCTGCCCGGCCGTCAGGTCTAACGGCCCGTTGACCCACTCAACGTCGTAGCGGACCTGCTCCCCAACCTTGAATGGCGGCACTCCCGGCAACGGCGGTTCCGCCACCGCCCCTTCGTCCAGCGCGGCCTCGCTCTCAGGCGTCCACACGAGTTCGTAGATCAGCTGGTGGTCTTGGCGAGTCCGCTCGACAAACGGCGATGGTGCGTCGCCCGCGCCAGCCAACGACTCGGGACTGACGATGAAGCGGACGTTCAGTTCCTTCAGGGCGGCGCGGGCATCGACCGATGCCGGCGCCGCGAGTGCGTCAACCAACGAGGTGTAGAACGAGGGCCGTTGGCCGCTGTAGCCGTTCACGATGGGACGCCCATGCTCGAGTGATTGCACCATGAAGGGAGAGTTCTCACGGTCCAGCGTAAGCGGCAGATACAGTACCGCCCCGGGCACGGTGTTCTCTGCGAGCCATCGTCCGGTCGCGGTCGACGCTGGCGGCGCGAGCACGAACGTGAGCGGCGCGTTGGTGTACTCAAGGCACATCACGGCGGTCAGCAGCGCAACCAGGGGGGTCTTGAGTCGCGCTTGTGCCACGCCAACACCGGCCAGCACACACAGGCCAAGCATCAGCACCACCGCGAACCGGGCCGGCGCGCGGATCGCCTGGAACCCAAACAGGTGGTCGGCGGTCCACGCATAGAGCGGGCGCACGCCTTCGGGGCCGAGCGACAGGACCAGGCCGACCGCCGCCATCACCGCCGCCGACACCACGACCGGGCGGGCCGCACTTCGCCAGCCGAGCCACAGCCCGAGACCGGCCAGGCCCAGCAGCACGAGACCGGGAAACATCTGGTGCTCGACGTGCCGGCGATCGCGCTCGCCCGCGGAGGGCGCGCGTGGCGCGAGCAAGCCGCTCCGGCCGTAGAAGAGGTTATCGGGTGGCACCTGCGTGTAGCTCTGCAGCGACGCCGCATGCGCCGCGGCCTCGTACAGGTTCCGGCCGAAGCCCTCTCGCTGCTGCGACTGCCAGTACGGCCAGGCGACCGGCGCGACCAGGACGCCACCGACCACGGCCGCCAGCACGACCCGCGACCAGAAACGGCGATGGCGCCACTGCCCGCTCGACCAGGCCACCGCCACGGCACCGGCAGCGAGCACGATCGCGGTCATCACGCCGTAGTAGACCGATGAGATCGCTTGCAGGGCTGCGACCAGGCCAAGCAAGGCCGCACCGGCTTTGCGCCGCGCGGCCGCCAGTCGATAGAGCGCCAGCAATACGAGTGGCAGAAAGTACAGCGACTGCAGTTGCAGGTGCAGCAGGTGCGCGGAGCGATACGGCCAACACGCCCAGGCCAACCCGGCGACCAACGCCGCGGGGGTCGAGGCCGTGACGCCCTTGACCAACGCATGCATGGCGAGGCCACTGAGCGCGATCGACGCGATCAATAACAGGTTGTAGCAGAGCGCAAGATTCGCGGTGACCGCGTACAACGGAGCCATCACCAGAGACTGCAGCAGCAGATGGTCCGAGAACGTCAGCGCGCCTGGGGCAGGATGGAAAATATTGGCGTCGAAGACCCGGCCCGACAGTACCGCCCCAGGATCGGCGAGCCACGCCTTCATCCCGGTGCCGAGAATCCACAGATTGAGATACGGATCACCGGCGCCCTCCAGGGCGCCGAGGTGGCTGGTGAGTTGGGTCGCGAGTGGCCACGTCAGGGCCACCGCGGCGACGAGATACAGTCCCGCCGCGCGCATCCACATCGGTTAGACCCCGATGGCCGCGCGTATAAGGTCGGTGACAAGCTTGGGGTCGCCCTTCCCCTTCGTCTCCTTCATCACCTGGCCGACGAGAAACTGGAACTTGCGATCCTTGCCGGCCTTGATCTCGGTGACCACGTCCGGATGCGCCGCGAGCACGCGCTGCACCATCGGAGCGAGGCTGGCGCTGTCAGAAATCTGCGCCAGGCCTTCAGCCGCGACGATCTCCGCGGCGAGGCGACCCGTGTCGTACATCGTCGCGAAGACGTCCTTGGCGACGGTTGAACTGATGGCGCCCTGGTCGACAATGGCGATCAATCCCGCCAGGGCCGACGGCGGGATCGGCACGGCCTCGATCGCGATGGCACGTTCCTTCATGTTCCGCAGCACCTCACCCATCACCCAGTTGCTGGCGGCCTTGGCGTTTCCGCAGCGGCGCGCGGTCTCCTCGAAATAGTCCGCCACCCCGCGCGTCTGCGTCAGCAACGCGGCATCGTATTCTGGAAGCGCATACTCGCTGATGAAGCGCTGACGACGGGCCTCCGGTAGTTCCGGCAGCGCCGTCGCGAGGCGCGCCCGGCGGGCCTCGTCCACTATCAGCGGCGGCAGATCCGGTTCAGGGAAGTAGCGGTAGTCGTGCGCCTCTTCCTTGCTGCGCATGGCGTGCGTGGTGCCGCGGGCAGCGTCAAACAGGCGCGTCTCCTGTACCACGCGGCCACCGTGATCAAGCACGTCGATCTGGCGGCCAATTTCGTACTCAATAGCCTTCTCGAGATAGCGGAATGAATTGACGTTCTTCACTTCCGCCTTCGTCCCCAGTCTGGACTCGCCCGGCCGGCGCACCGAGACGTTGGCGTCGCACCGCAGGCTGCCTTCGTCCATGTTGCCGTCGTTGACGCCGAGCCAGACCAGGATTTGCCGCAGCGTCTCAAAGAACAGCGCGGCTTCCTGCGCTGACCGCATGTCCGGTTCGCTCACGATCTCCACCAGTGGCACGCCACTGCGATTAAAATCGAGATAAGTCTTGCGGTCGGAATCGGCGAAGCCATCGTGCAGCGACTTGCCGGCATCCTCTTCCATGTGGATGCGGGTCAGCTTGACGAAGCGGCCGCCGACCGGCGCCGGCATCTGCACGCCGCCGCCGAGCGCCAGCGGCAGTTCGAACTGCGAGATCTGGTAGCCCTTCGGCAGGTCGGGATAGAAATAGTTCTTGCGCGCGAAGACCGAGCGTTCCTGCACCTTGCAGCCAAGAGCCAGGGCCGCAGTCACGGCGAGGTCCACCGCCTGGCGGTTCAGTACCGGCAGCGCCCCAGGCAGCCCCGCGCACACCGGACAGGTGTGCGCATTGGGCGGTGCGCCGAATGCGGTGGAACAGCCGCAAAAAATTTTCGTGGCCGTCAGTAATTGGGCGTGGATTTCCAGCCCGATGACGGCCTCGTAGGTGTCAGACACCGTTAGATCGTCGGACCCGCGGCAGCGACCTTTGGGTCGGCATCGGCGAAGTTCGCCTTGAAATTCTCGACGAACATGCGGGCGAGCTTGGCCGCCTGTGCGTCGTAGGCGGCCTTGTCGGCCCAGGTGCCGCGCGGATCTAGTACCGCCGACGGCACGTCGGGCACCGCGCTCGGCACCTCAATATTGAAGATCGGGTGACGGGTGTAGGCGACGTGATCGAGTGCGCCCGACAGCGCGGCGCGAATCATCGCGCGCGTGTAGGCGATCTTCATGCGGCTGCCCACGCCGTGCGGACCGCCGGTCCAGCCGGTGTTCACCAGCCACACGCGCGATTGATTCTGGCTGATCCGTTCGCCCAACTGCTTGGCGTAGACATTCGGGTTCAGCGGCAGAAAGGGCGCGCCGAAGCAGGTACTGAACGTCGCACTCGGCTCCGTGACACCTTTTTCAGTGCCCGCCACCTTCGCGGTGTATCCCGACAAGTAGTGATACATCGCGCCTTCGGCCGACAGCCGCGCAATCGGCGGCAACACGCCGTACGCATCGGCGGTCAGCATCACGATGTTCCTGGGATGGCCGCCGATGCCGGAGGGCGCATGGTTGTCGATGAACTCGATCGGATAGGCGCCACGCGTATTTTCTGTGAGCGACGCGTCGTCAACATCCAGCGCGCGGGTGCCGGGATCCATCATCACATTCTCGAGCACGGTGCCGAAGCGGTGGGTCGTCTGGTAGATTTGCGGCTCGGCTTCGGCCGACAGCCGGATCATCTTGGCGTAGCAACCGCCTTCGAGGTTGAAGACACCGCGATCGCTCCAGCCGTGCTCGTCGTCGCCGATCAACTGCCGCTCCGAGTCGCTCGACAGCGTCGTCTTGCCGGTGCCGGACAGACCGAAGAAGAGCGCCGTATCGCCGCCGGGACCAATGTTCGCCGCGCAGTGCATGGCGAGCACATTGCGCAGCGGCAACAGGTAGTTCAGCACGGTGAAGATCGACTTCTTGTTCTCGCCGCCGTAGCTGGTGCCGCAGATCAGCACCTCGCGCGAGGCGAAGTTCACGGCGATGGCCACCTCGGAACGGGTACCGTGACGCGCGGGATCCGCCTTGAAACTGGGTGCCGTCAGCACCGTGAACTGCGGAGCGAACGCGGCCAGGTCTGACGCCGGCGGGACGATGAACAGGTTGCGCACGAACAGGCTCTGCCAGGCTAGCTCCTGGATGAAGCGAACCGGCAGGCGATACTCGGCATCGGCGCCGGCATACAGATCCTGCACAAAGAGTTCCTGCCCCTTGAGGTGAGTAACGACGTCACGGCGCAACTGGTCGAATTGGGCGGATTCCATTGGCCGGTTGACCTTGCCCCACCAGACACTCGCTTCGCTCGACGGTTCCTTGACCACGAACTTGTCGTTGGGCGACCGGCCCGTGTGGGCGCCGGTGCGGCACACCAGCGGGCCGCCGGACGCAATGGTGCCCTCCTGCCGGAGAATGGCGTGTTCGTAGAGCGCTGGAGCCGACAAATTAAAATGAACCGGCTTCGAGGTTTGAACGCCGTGGCGCTCTAAGCCGCCCCCCACCTGTGCACTACTCATAAAAAGTATGACTCCAAAACTCGGCCACACGCGCTGGTTGCATTCAAACGATTGAGTTTACAGATGGAAAAGGCGCGAAGTCAATCGCGTGCCACGGTTTGGAATGCGGTTGCTCCTGTTAAGCTGTTGTAAATACGCCACCAACATATCCAGTAACAAATGGCAAGACAGCCCTACGTCGACGCCGCCGCCCAGTCCCGTCCCGCAGGCGGGGCCCACCCGTCCCCAGCGTCCGTGCTGGCGGCCGAGGTTAAGGCGCTCGTTGGACGTGGCGATCGCGACGCCGCCCGCGACCGGTTTGGGGCCCTTGTGGCGCTGCTTCAACGCCGGGCGGTTCGCATCGCGTTTCACTACCTACGCGACGCAGCCGATGCCGACGAAGCGGTTCAGGATGCCTTCATCAAGGTTTTTCTGCACATTGAGCAGTATCGGAACGAGTTGCCGTTCGACGTCTGGTTTACCCGCATCCTGGTGAATGCGGCCTTGGATCGGCTAAAGGCGCGGGCAAGACAGCAACGCTGGATCAGCCACTCGGCCGCCGACGACGAGGGGCGGCCGGTCGAGCAGGTGGCGGATGGCGAGGCGTCACACGAACGTCGGATGCTGGCCAGGGAACGGTGGGCGCAGGTCACGCAGGCGGTCGCAGGTTTGCCGGACCGCCAGCGGCTGGTGTTTACTTTGTGCCACTTGGATGAGCAATCCCCGGCGGAGATTAGTGCCGCCACCGGGATGAGCCAGGCCACGGTGCGGGTGCATCTGTTCCGCGCGTTGCGGAAGTTACGAGGAGTGTTGGGAGGTCAAGCATGAACCGACGCGATGACACGCAACCGGACCTGAATGACACGATTGACGCGTACCGCGTGGCCGCTCATGCCCAAGCCGATGCGCACTTCGACGAGCGTGCCCTCGACACCCAGCGCCACAAAATTCTTGCCCGTCTCGCCCACCTCGGACAGTCGGCCAAGGTCATTCGCTTCCCGCTGGCGACCACTGTCGAAGCCCCGGCTACCACTGTCAACCGCCGCTGGATCTTGGTCGCTGCCGCCGCGGGCCTGATCATTGGCCTGGCAGGTGGCCAGGTCGTCAACCTGCTCCCCCCCCAGACCCGCCGACTCGCGCCCATGGCGTCGTCGATCGCTCCCAGTGCCGACAGCCTCAAGGGCTACGTTCCAGCGCGGCTGGCCCTGCCCCACGACGACGGCCTGCTGGGCGAGGTCGATTTCGCGATCCAACTGCGAAGTGCCCGCGAATTGCGTGCCCTCGACGAATTGACGCCGTTTCACGAGCAATAGCGCCGGCCTCGGCCATTCCGTAAACGTCCGGCCGGGGTCGGTCGTAACCTCATCAGAGCCATGCCCATGCTACGTAAGTTGTTCATTTGTTTAGCTTTGTCACTAATTGTCGCCGACGCGCAACCGGCCTCTGCCCAGAGCTTCAAGTGGTGGCAGATGGAGCGCTTCCAGAAGGGTCTCACGCTGACCCAGGAGCAGATCGACCGAATTGAGGCCATCTTCCAGACCGCCGAGCCGTCGCTGCGCGCCCAGAAGTCCGCGCTCGACAAAGCCGAGCACAAACTGTCGAAGGTGATCACCGACACCAAGTCCGACGAAGCCACGGTGGTGCAGTCGGCCGAACGCGTTGAGTCGGCCCGCGCCGAGTTAAGCCGGACCCGCACCCTGCAACTGTTCCGGATGCGCCGCGTCCTAACCGATGAGCAGAACCTCAGGATGAAAGAGATGCACGACCACGATCGGCGCGAGCGCGACAAGAGACCGAAGGGCGACCTCTCCGACGACGAGGCCTGTTCGTAGTGTACGCACCACCACAAAGACCCTTGAGGCCCATGAAATTCTCTACGAGTACGATTGTCGCGGCAGCCTTGTGCGCTGTCACCACCAACGCTTCGGCACAGTCGGGCCGCGCCGCCGACGCCGCGCGGCAGGACGCGGTGGTGCGTCAGGCCCTCAGTACCTACAACATCGGCCTCGCCGCACTCGATCCCGACCCAACCCCCTGGGCCGGACAGCCGGGGGTCGACACCGGCGGCATCCGCGAGCTGACCCTCGACAGTGCCGTGGCGCTGGCGCTGGAGAAGAACCTCGACATCGCGGTCTCAAGGCTCGAGCCGCAGTCGGTGGACTACACCGTGGCCGGCATTCGCAACATCTTCCGGCCGACGCTGTCGAGCACCTTCGGGCAGCGCGATACCGTGCAGCTGCCGACCAACCAGTTGAACGGCGGCGTGCGCGTCAGCAACGGCACCTCGACCTACAACTTCGGCGTTGCCCAACCCGTGAATTTTTATGGTGGCTCCTACACCGTGAACTTCTTCAATTCGCGGTTGGACACCTCCAACACCTTCGCGAACTTCAATCCCAGCTACACCGTCACGCTGAACGCCGCGTACAGCCAGCCGCTGATTCGCGGCTTCAAGATCGACAACAACCGCCAGCAGCTGCAGGTGGCGCTGCTCAGCCGGGACGTCTCGGAGGAGAGCTCACGCGCGACCGTGTTCCAGACGCTGGCCAACGTGCGCAACGCCTACTGGGATCTGGTCTTTGCGCAGAGCGCGGTCGACGTCGCGCGAAGGGCGACCGAACTGGCCGACAAGCTGGTCGAAGACAATCAGGCCCGCGTCGAAGTCGGCACCCTGGCGCCGCTCGATATCGTCCAGGCCCAGGCCGAAGCGGCCACTCGGCGCCAGAATCTGGCCGCCGCCGAAGCCACCGCGCAGACCGCTGAGCTCACGCTCAAGCGTTTCCTGGTGAGCGGCACCGACGACCCGCTGTGGCGCCAGGCCATTCGCCCGGTCGACTTGCCGTCGCTGGCGCCGGCGCCCACCGATATCGAAGGCGCCATCCGCACCGCATTGGCCGCACGCACCGACGTCACCACCGCGCGCAAGAACCTGGACGCCAACGACGTCAACCTGCGGTTCTTCAAGAACCAGTCGATGCCAGCCCTCGATCTCAACGCCAACTATGGCCTGCAGGGCCTGGGCGGCACAGCGTTTCTGCGCGCCCCCGGCAACCTCGGCGGCGCTGTCATCGGCACTATTCCGGGTGGCTACTCGGACGCCCTCGACGTGCTGTCCCGTCGCAACTACCCGACCTGGAACCTGTCGGTCACGCTGAGCTATCCGCTGCTCGGCAACCAGGCCGAGGCGCAGTATGCGCGGACCCAGGTGCAACGGATGCAGGCCGTCACGCGGCTGCGGGCCCTCGAGGTGCAGATCGCGGCCGAGGTTGCCAACGCCGCCCTCACCGTGCAGAGCAACTTGAAGCGCGTCGAGGCGGCGACCGCCGCCCGCGAACTGGCCCTGAAGCGCCTGGATGCGGAACAGAGCCGCTTCGAGGTGGGCTTGACCACCAACTTCTTCGTCGTTCAGGCGCAGCGCGACTTGCGCGACGCGGCGAACACGGAACTGAGGGCGTTGGCCGACTACCGCAAGTCGCTCGTCAACTTCGAGCGGGCGCAGCAGTCACCGGCCGGTGGCGGTGGTGGCGGCTTGAACGCCGCGACCGGCGGCTCGTAGCGCTGACGGCGACATTTATCGAACAGGGTTGAGACGGATTCATATGCGTAAAGTGTTGTTGATTGGTGCGATCGTGGCCGTGTCCGGTGGCGCGGCCGCCTACTTCAGCGTCTTCTCTCGTTCCGATGGCGCGGCGCTAGGAGCCGGTGGACCGCAGGCTGCGGGCCAGGGCGCGCCCGGACGTGGCGGCGCCCCAGGCGCGGCTGGTGCCGCCGGCGGACCACGGCCGCAGGGTCAGGGTGGCGTCGGTGGTCCACGCGCGCCGATGACGGTCGACATGGCGGCCGTCAAGAAGGGCGACGTCGCGGCCCACCTGACGGTGGTCGGCAACCTGATTGGACTGCAGACCGTGGACGTGGCGCCGCGCACCAACGGCCGCCTCGTGTCGGTGAACATCCAGTTGGGCGACCCGGTCCGCCGCGGCCAGGTGCTGGCCAAGGTCGAAGACCGTGAGATCGTCGAGCAGGTCAGCCAGGCCGAAGCGTCGCAGCAGGTCTCCAAAGCCACCATCAGGCAGCGCGAGGCGGACCTCAAGGTGGCGGAGGTGAACTTCGAACGGTCGAAGAACCTGTTCCAGCGCCAGCTGTTGGCCAAACAGGCCCTCGATGACGCCGAGTCGAAGTTCCTCGCCGCCGAAGCGCAGATTGACCTGTCGAAGGCCCAGTTGATGCAGGCCGACGCCCGGCTCCAGGAACTGCGCATCAACCTGCAGAACACCAACGTCACCTCGCCGGTCAACGGCTTCGTCGGCAAGCGCAATGTCGACCCGGGCGCCATGGTCTCGCAGAACACCCCGATCGCCTCAGTGGTGGAGATCTCGCGGCTGAAGATGGTGGTCAACGTGGTCGAGAAGGACATCCGCCTCGTCACCGTCGGCGATAGCGGCGAGGTCGACGTCGACGCCTATCCGGGCGAGAAGTTCCGCGGCCGCATCGCCCGCGTGGCGCCGGTGCTGGACCCGGCCACCCGCACCGCGACGATGGAGATCGAGATCGCCAACAGCGACAACCGCCTCAAGCCCGGTATGTATGCGCGGGTCAGCCTGACGGTCGAAGAACGCAAGGACACGCTGGTCGCGCCCAAGACCGCCGTCATCGACTTCGAGAGCAAGCGCGGGGTCTGGATGGCTAACCAGGACAACCGCGCCATCTTCAAGCCAGTTGAACTCGGCCTCGAGGACGTGGACCGCGTGGAGATCAAAGCGGGTCTGAAGGAGGGCGACCGTATTGTCACGACCGGGGCTGCGGCGGTGCGCAACAACGACCTGTTGATTGAGGCCGGCGCCGCCGGTCCAGGTAGACCAGGTGGACCAGGTGGGCCGGGCGGGGCGGGCCGTGACGGCGCCGGCCGCGGTGGCCAGGGCGGCCAGCGTCCTGTGGGCGCGACCGGTCAGCCCGGTGCGCAGCGGCCGCCGCAGTAGTCAGGAGGGCGGCACCGCGGTGCCGCCGAGTCGAGTGCCAAAAGGGCGGCACTTTAGTGCAGACAATTCGCAAATGTCAGTCGCTCAGTCGAGACCAATATGAGTATTCCGCGCATTGCCATTGAACGGCCCGTCACGATGTTCATGATCAGCATGGTCATCATCCTGCTCGGCAGCATCTCGTTGACCCGGCTGCCGGTGGACCTGATGCCCGATACGCAGATGCCCACCATCACGGTGCGCGTCAACTACACGGGCGTCGGGCCGCTTGAAATGGAAGAACTGGTCACCCGGCCGATCGAGCAGGCGGTGAGCGCCGTGGCCGGCCTCGAGCGGGTCGACTCGACCTCGTCGGAGGGCAGCGCCAACGTCCGGCTGAACTTCGCGTGGGGCACCGACCTCAGTGAAGCCGCCGACGAAGTCCGCACCCGTCTTGACCGTGTCCGCGGCCGCTTGCCGGAAGATGCCGACGCGCCCACGGTCTTCAAGTTCGACTCCACCTCGATGCCGATCATGGGCATTGGCGTCGAGGGCGACTTCGACCCGGTCACGCTGCGTGAACTGGCCCAGAACGACCTGTCGCCACGTCTCGAGCGCGTCGCCGGCGTCGCCGCGGTGACCATCAATGGCGGCCTCCGCCGCCAGATTCGCGTCGACCTGTCACGCGAGAAAATCACCGCCCTCAGCCTGTCGCCCGATCGCATCATCCAGATTCTGCGAACCGAGAACCAGAACCTCCCGCTGGGCGAAATCAACGACGCCGATCGCACCCTGTTGCTGCGCAGCCCTGGGCAGTTCACCAACATCGATGAGATCCGCAACCTGGTGGTGCTGACCCGAGAGGGCGTGCCGGTCTACCTGCGCGACATCGCTGACGTGCGCGACACCACCGAGGACCGCCGGTCGTTCATGCGCATCAACGGCATGCCTGGCATCCGCATGTCGGTGACCAAGCAGTCGGGCACCAACACGATTCAGATCGCCGAAGGGGTGCGCAAGGAAATCGAGCGCATCAACAGCGACGTCGACGGCATCAAGCTGCAGGTGCTGGACGACCAGTCGAAGTTCATCGAACGCGCCATCGGCAGCGTCACTGAGCATGCCATGCTGGGCGGCCTGCTCGTGATCGCGGTGATCTTCCTGTTTCTGCGCGACATCAAGTCGACGCTGATCATCTGCACCTCGATTCCGGTGTCGGTGATCGGCACCTTCGCGCTGCTCTACTTCGGCGGCTACACGCTCAATACCCTGACCTTCGGCGGACTGGCACTGGGCATCGGCATGATCGTCGACGCGGCGATCGTCGTGCTCGAGAACACCTACCGCCATCTGGAAATGGGCAAGGACCGCGTCACTGCGGCGATCGACGGCAGCGAAGAGGTGTGGTCGGCGATTCTCGCCTCGACACTGACCCACATCGCGGTGTTCGTGCCGATGCTGTTCCTGACCGGCGTCTCGAGCATCATGTTCGGCCAGCTGGCGGCCGTGGTGTCGTTCTCGCTGGCCATGTCGCTGCTGGTCGCGGTGACGATCGTCCCGGTGCTGTGCTCCTTCATGCTCGATGCCCCACACAAGGCACACGCCGGCAACGGGGTCATGGCGAGGCTGAATCGCTCGATCGACGGCGCGCTCGATGGCCTCGATGAGTTTTACGCCCGCATACTCCACAAGTCGCTGTCCCACCGCCCCACCGTCTTTGCCACCGGCTTCGCGCTGTTCGCGGTCGCGGTGATCCTGCTGCCACGCATCGGCTTCGAGTTCCAGCCGCAGACTGACGAGGGCGAGATCACGGTCGATGCCGAACTGGCGGTTGGCTCGCGGGTCGAGAAGACCGAGGCGGTGCTGATCGGGCTTGAGGAAAAGATTCGCCGGGCGGTGCCGGAAGCGACCATGCTCATCACCCAGGCGGGTGGCGGCGGGAGCGGCGGCTGGGGCGGCGGCTCGACGCACCGCGGCAACGTCAACGTCCGGCTGGTCCCGCGCGACGAGCGCAGCCGCAGTAATGACGTCATCGCGATGCAGTTGCGCCGCGACCTGTCGGGTATCCCCGGCGTGATCGTCCGTGCCCGGCCGTCGGGCGGCCAGAACCAAATGATGCGCGGCATGGGCGGCGGTGGCGGCGACGGCCGGATGTCGATTGAGATTCTCGGTCACGACCTCGAGACGTCCAAGGGCATCGCCCAGGACCTCAAGGCCATGCTCGACACGACGCCCGGCATTGCCGACTCGCGCCTGCAGCGCGAGGAAGGCCGTCCCGAACTGGCAGTGCGCGTCGACCGCGACAAGGCCGCCCTGCTCGGCCTCACGGTCACCGGCGTCGCTAATACCATCCGCACCAACGTCGCCGGCACCCAGGCCGCGATGTACCGCGACGCCGGCAACGAGTACCCGATCATCGTCCGGCTGCGCGAAGAGGATCGCGAGGACGTCGCGGAAGTTGGCGACGTGCTGCTGAACACGCCGTCGGGCCAGGTGCTGCCGGCCAAGAACGTCATGACCATCGACCGCGACACCGGTCCCGTCTCGGTCGAGCGCAAGAACCAGGAGCGCGTGCAGCGCGTCAACGCCGAAACCGAGACCACCCTGAGCGAAGCGGTGGCGGCGGTGCAGGCGCGCATGGGTGAGATCACGGTGCCCAAGGACTTCGCCGTCGGCTTCGGCAACGAGGTCGAAGAACAGGCCAAGTCGTTCAACGAATTGCGGCTGGTGCTGATCCTCGCCATCGTCCTGGTCTACACCGTGATGGCGTCGCAGTACGAATCGTTGCGGGATCCGTTCATCATCATCTTCTCCATCCCGCTGGCGGCGATCGGCGTGGTCGGCATGTTGCTGCTGACCAAGACGCCGTTCAGTATGCAGGCCTACATCGGCGTAATCATGCTGGCCGGCATCGTCGTCAGCAACGCCATCCTGCTGGTCGACTACACCAATACGCTGCGCCACCGTGACAAGATGGCGCTGCGCGCGGCGCTTGAGCTGGCCGGGCGCCACCGCCTGCGCCCGATTCTGATGACCTCGATCTGCACAGCCCTCGGCCTGGTGCCGATGGCACTCGGCATCGGCGAAGGTGCGGAGCTGCAGGCGCCACTGGCCCGCGTCGTGATCGGCGGCCTGCTGACCTCCACCGTCATCACGCTGGTGTTCGTGCCGGCCATGTATACGTTGTTCGAAGAAGGCTGGGGCGGGATCTTCAAGAAGGGCGTTGCGCCCGCTGCAGCAGCGCACTGACGGCTGCCCTGCTGACCGGATCGATCCAGCCGGGTTCCAGCTCCGCGAGCGGCTCGAGCACGAACAGCCGCTCGCGAAATCTGGGATGAGGCACGATCAAGCCGGGTTCGATCCGGCGCTCACTCCCATACAAAATCAAGTCGAGATCCAGCGTCCGGGAAGCCCCGGGCGCCGGCCGCTCACGGCCGCGCTCCCGTTCAATCTCCAGCAGCCGGTTCAGCAGCGCCCGCGCCGTCAGGCTCGTGTCACCGACGACGACGCCATTCAGGTAGCGTGGCTGATCGCCGACGCCAACCGGCGCCGTGTCGAACCAGGTGGATTGACGGAGATTGGTGAGAACCGCAGCCAGGCGGCCAATGGCAAAAGCGAGGTGAGCTTCGCGATCACCGAGGTTGCTGCCCAAGGCGATCGCGACCGCAGTCTTCGTGGTTATTGCCCGGTCCAGCGGGCGCCCATGACGACGCCGGAGTGGTCGTTGATCGCGAGCGACGTGCCGATCAGGTTTCGGTTGCCGGCCGCAGCTTGATCGAACAGCCGCTTGTGCTCGAGCATCTCGTCGAGCACCACCATCAGCATGCCCTTGTGACGGGCGTGCGTGACGGCTTCGACCTTGGGCCGCCACTTGTCCACGAACTGGGCATTGGCGCGCGCATCGTCAGCGGCCAGGCCCTTCCAGGCGTCACCCTTGCCCACCGCCACGGTCTGGCGCGAGGGGTCGGCCGGCAGCTGCGCGCTTTGGTCCAGCAGCGCGTGTTGCAGCCACGACAGGTGGGTTTCTTCGCGCGCGACGATGTACTGGTAGGCGTTATTGATGTCGTAGTCCGGCACCTGCTGCGCCACGTCCTCGTGCCGCATCAGCAAGCTGGTCCGTTCCAGCAGGAAGTCGCGAATCAGGTCAGCGAGTTGCGGTGTGGTGCTCACGCCTTTTGCTTTTCCTTGCAGTCGATGCACACGCGGGTCCAGGGAATCGCGTTCAGCCGGGCCCCGGCAATCGGGTCGCCGCAGTCGCGACACAAGCCGAAGACACCTTTTTCCAGGCGCATCAGGGCTTCGTCGATCGCCTGGAGAATTTTGGCGTCGGTCTGCTTGAGTCGCAAGTGGATATGCACTTCGTTGTTGCCAGACGCCTGGTCTGCCATGTCGCCGTGGCGGCCATTGTTGTGCTCCATCGAACTTTGAAGCGTGTTGAGGCCGGCGCCTTCAACCAGCTCGGCCCGCTTTTTCAGCAGGGCATCTTTATAGAACGAGACGTCCATGTAACTTCGTACTCCCAGTTGGCCCAACGAGCGGGCCGCGAATCCTTGATAATACCATGCCGGTTGTAGCATCCGTCTTTAGGCGGATGACGCCACACGCCGGTCCCTATTCCGCGCGGAGGGTCAAGAGTGGCTTGCGCTGCAGGACTTCCCAACTGGAGATCACGCCAATCACCGCGACGAGGACCGCCGTCACCACGACGCCCATGGCACTCATGCCCAGCAGTGGCTTGAACGGGATATCGAGCGCATAGCGGCTGATGGCCCATGACAGCCCGACCGCGCTGCCGGCGCCGATCCCACCCGCCAGCAGGCCGAGCAGGCCGTACTCGATGACGAGCACGGTGGCGATCAATTGCCGCGTGGCACCCAGCGTCTTGAAGATCGCGGCTTCGTAGACGCGCCGGAACTTCGTCATGGCTACCGCGCCGGTCAGGATCAGCAGGCCACTGAACACCACCAACGACCCGACGACCGTGACCGCCAGCGTCACATTGTCGACCACCGACTTGATGGTGGCGAGGATCTCGCGGCCGTCAATCACCGAGACATTCGGGGCCGCGTCGACCAGCGCCGATTGCAGGCGGCCCCTGGCCACGGTGTCCTGCGGCCCGCGCAAGAACCCGACGAAGCTGTGCGGGGCCTGCTCGAGTACGCCAGGCCTGAAGACAAACATGAAGCCGCCGGCCCGACTATCGGCCCATTCCACCAGGCGGATGCTGGTGACTCGCGCCTCAATCACGCGGCCGAGCACATCAAACCGAATCGTATCGCCCAGGCTGATCTTGAATTGCTCCGCGACCGATTGCTCCACCGACACCTCGCCGAGGTCCGAGGGCGTCGACTCCCAGAGTTTCCCGGTCACGATCGTTTCGTTCGGCTCGAGATTCTGGCGATAGGTAATGGTGTATTCACGCCCCAGCGAGCCACGGCCGCGGACGTCCTCGTAGTTTTCGAGATTCACTTCCTTGCCCTGGACGCCGACCACCCGCGCACGCAGCACCGGCAACAGCCGCGGCGCGGTCATGCCCGCCTCCTGATTGGCGACTATCGCCGCCCGCACGCGCGCCACCTGGTCGCTCTGGATATCCAGCAGAAACATGTCGGGCGACTCGGGCGACACGTTCACGGCGAACTGATCCACCAGGTTCTGCTGCAACGACCGCACGCCAATGATGAAGAAGCTGCCCAGCCCGACAGCCAGCAGGACGATGCGCATCTGGCTGCCCGGCCGGCTCAGTTGCAGCACCGCGTGCCGCAGGGCAAACGACCGCGAGCGCGCTAGCGGCGCAATCAGCTTGATCACCAGGATGCCCGCGAAGTGCAGCAGCAGCGCTGTCGCGGTGAATCCGGCCGCAACCGTGAGGCCGACGCGCCAGTTGCCGGCCTGCCACACGGTCAACGCCACCAGAGCGGACATCACGAACATCGTGACGACGATCTGAAGTGCGTCAGGGCGCCGGCTGCGTGCCTCATCGCGCAACAGCAGCGACGGCTTGACGTGCCGCACCTCGAGCAACGGCACCAGCGAGAACAGCAGCGAGACCAACAGTCCAATGCCCACGCCCTGCACGATCGCCGGCATCGTCAACGCATAGGCGATGTCGACGCCAGGCGTCGCACCCGCGAGCAGCCCCGGAATAGCGCGCATCGCCAGTTCCGCCAGGCCGACACCGAGCAGGCTACCGGCCAACCCGAGCATCGCCACTTGCGCGACGTAGACCGCCAGTAACTGCGACGAGCGCCCGCCGACGCATTTGAGTACGGCGATGCTCTTCATTTTCTGCTGGACGAACACGCGCGTGACGCTCGAGACGCCGATGCCGCCGAGGATGACGATGACCAGTCCAACCAGGCTCAAGTAGTTCTCGGCGCGCGCAAACTCCTCACCGATGTCATCTTCAGTAGCCTGGTACGACCGCACCCGTGCGAACTGATTCTTGAAATCGGCGCGCAGCCCGGCCACCAGGGCGTCGAGACGCGCGTCGGGCACTCGGACCAGGCGCTGGTGTGTGGCGCGGCTGCCGAACCCCATCAAGCCCGACTGCTCCAGGTCGGCCAGGGCGACGAAGACGCGCGGCCCCATGCTGAAGGCGCCAAGCCGGCGGCCCGGCTCGCTCTCGACGACACCACGAATGGTGTAGCGCTGGGAGCCGATGGTGAGCGCGTCGCCGACCGTCACGCCCAACTGCGCCATCAACTCGGGGCGCACGACCACGCCAAACCCGCGCAACAAATCGTGATGATAGGTGACGCCGTCTGCGAGACCCATCACACCGTAATACGGAAAGCCCTCTTCGACGGCGCGCAACTCGACCATGCGGGCGCGCCCGTCAGGCTGATCCGCCGGCCTCGCCATGGTGGCCAGTTCGACCGAGCGAAGGCTCTCGGCCTTCGCCGCGCCCAGCCGGCTGCCGATCGCCGCGGTCAGCTCCGGGGTAAACGGACGATTGCTGGTGATGATCGCGTCGGCAGTAATCAGCGTGCGTGCTTCGCTAGCGAAGGTGTTGCGAACGCTCTGGATGACTGATCGTAAAGCGACAATCGAGCCG
The DNA here is from genome assembly GCA_002737365.1 of Acidobacterium sp. Taxonomy (GTDB): domain Bacteria; phylum Acidobacteriota; class Vicinamibacteria; order Vicinamibacterales; family UBA2999; genus 12-FULL-67-14b. Next base: position 51,051 of record NSIL01000016.1, read on the forward strand.
ACGCCAATGGCGATGCAGATGAAGAAGAACAGCAGACGATGCCACGACGCCCGCATCTCGCGCACCGCCATGAACAGCACGAACCTCATGGTTCGACTCGCCCGAGCGAACTCACCACAGGGCGCCCGTCGCGTAACACCAGCCGCGCATCCGCGACTGCGGCAACGGCGAGATCGTGAGTCACCATGACGAGCGTCACTTTTCGCTTGTGACGCACCTGCAGCAGCAGATCGAGAATGTGGCGGCCGTTCGAACTATCGAGATTGCCCGTGGGCTCGTCGGCGAGAATCAGCGGCGGGTCATTGGCCAGCGCCCGCGCGATGGCAATGCGCTGCTGCTCACCGCCCGACAACTGCGAGGGATAGTGGTGGCCACGGTCGTGCAGGCCCACTTCATCCAGCAACGCCTGCGCACGCGCCACGGCGTCGCGGCGGCCGGCAATTTCCATGGGTACCTGGATGTTCTCGATCGCTGTCAGTGATGGCACCAGGTGGAAGAACTGGAACACGAACCCGATCTTCTCACCGCGCAACCGCGCCAGCGCGTCTTCGTCGAGACTGGTGATCTCAGTGCCGGCAATGGCAATAGTTCCGCTCGACGCAGAATCAAGACCGGCGATCAGCCCAAGCAGCGTCGACTTGCCACTACCCGAGGGCCCGACAACCGCCAGGCACTGGCCATCGGGCACATTCAAGTCGAGCGGGTGAAGAATCGTGAGAGGCTGGCCGCCGCTCTGGACGGTCTTGCTGACGCCGCGCAGTTCAATCATTTAATCGCATTCTTCAGTTCCGCCCAGACGAGATCAGCGACGACCTGTGCGCCCCGACCATTCGGATGAATCCCGTCGGCCTGGTTGAGCGAAGAGTTTCCGGCCACGCCCGCCAACAGGAATGGAATGAACCGCACGCGATACTGCTGCGCGAGGTCGGTGTACACGCTCCGAAACTCCCGCGTGTAGTCGGCACCGAAATTCGGGGGGGCTTCCATGCCGGCTAGAATCACGGTCATGCCCCTCGCCGTTGCGCGTTCGAGGATGGCGGCGAGGTTCTTCTTCATCTCGACCGGCGACAGCCCGCGCAGACCGTCGTTGGCGCCGAGCGCCACGACCACGACCTTGGCGTCCCCTTCAAGCGACCACTCCAGCCGCCGCAAGCCGCCGGCCGAGGTGTCCCCGGATACACCGGCGTTCACGATTTCGTAGTTATCGCCTTCGCTCGCGAGCTTCTGGCCAATCAACGCCGGGAAACTCTGCGATGCCTCCAGCCCTAGGCCCGCCGTCAAGCTATCGCCGAGAAACACGATGCGCGGTCGCGCCGCCGCGGGTTCCGGCGCGGCCACCCGGCGCGGCGTCTCGGCCACTGGCGTGGCTGGGTCGACTTCGCTGCGGCAGGCCGCGCCGAGCAAGCAGGCCGCAATCAGGAGGATGCGATGGGCGCGCATCAGGAGATCGCGATCACGAGCGCGGTCGCGTTGTCGGAGCTGCCGCGCGTCAGAGCTTCATTGACCAGCCGCGTCGCCTGTTCGGGTGCTGACGATGCGGCCATCAACACCTCGGTGATCGCTGCGCTATCCAGGCGTCCGTGCACGCCGTCGGAACACATCACGAACGTGTCGCCTGCCACCAACCGCTCTTCTCTCGCCCCCGGCTTCACATCGTCCTTGGTCCCGACCACGCTGGTCAGGACGTGACGCAACGGGTGGGCAGGGTCCGCGTCTTCGGCTTCCTTCTCTCCCAACACCGAGGCCAGCCAGGTGTCATCCTTGGTCAGCTGCTCGAGGTTACCGCGACGCAGCCGATAGATCCGGCTGTCGCCGACGCTGGCCAGCGCCAGCTGATCACCGGAGACCAGCACCGCCACCACCGTGGTGCCCATGCCGTTCAGCTCGGCGTGCCGCGATCCCTCGGCGTAGACCTTGCGATTGGCGAGGCGCACCGCGGTCGTCAGGCGGTTGATCTCAATGGATTGGGCAACTTCGATACCGAACGGCCACGTAATGTCGCCGCCGGCCGCCGTCTCGGTAATGAACTGGTGAATGGCCTCCACGGCGAGGTGCGAAGCCACTTCGCCGGCGTTGTGGCCTCCCATGCCGTCGGCCACTACGAACAGGCCGAGTTCCGGCCACCATCCGAGGTAGTCCTGGTTCATTTTGCGCGGTCCGATGTCCGTCCGGCTACCTACAGTCAACTCCATATTGCTCTGTCGATTATGCCCTTGGGATACTTGGTATGCTGCGCGAAGTGGCCAACCCAGCGCTGCAGCCGGTAATCGCCCGCGCCAATACCGCCCTCGAACGCGGCCAGGCGGCATCGACGATCGATTTGCTCGCGCCGTTGCTCCGCACACCCTCGTCGTTGACCCGCGACGACGAGTTGGGCGTTCGCGTCATGCTGGCTGAATCGTACCTCTTGCGAGGGGATCTTGCACAGGCCGGAACGGTGCTCGGCCGCTCCCCCGACACGATTCGTGAATCCCTGCCCCATGTGCTGCATTCCAATCTCTGGCGGCTGCACGGCCGCGTCGCCTCTGCCCGCGGTGAGCAGTCGCGCGCCATTGCGCTGCACAACCGGGCGCTCAAGCAGGCCGAGGTCGCGCATGACTCCTGACCTGCCCGGGCTGTTTCGGACCACCTGAAGCCTGAGAGAATGGCCCCTCGGATCACGAGGGAGCCATGAAGAAGACCCGATTTACCGAAGCGCAGATGGTCACGATCCTGAGGAAGGGCGGCTCAGGGCCAGGTCCGAATCGCGTTTCGAGCCGTAGCGACGCCCCTCGATATTCTGCGCAGGCCGCGGTGGCCTGAGTCAATGCAGGCCGCCTCCGAACAACCCGGGACGCTTCAGCGGCTACTGTTTCCCCGCGTCCTTTGTCGCCTTCAGCCAATTCGTGATCACGTGGATCGCCGGCGGGGTCGTCTCGGCGGTCACCGCCATCAGGAAGCGCTGGCCGTCCGGGCTCGGCGCGTATTGCCACACGTTGCTTGATGGCACCGAACCTGAGCTGCCAAGCTTTAACCGGAACAGCGCCACCGGAACGCCAGCACTGATGCCGCCGCGGATATCCGCATGCATGGGGACGGCCAGCAGCGTGCCGTTGGCAAACCCCTCCCGGAAGTACAGTTCGGATCCGTCGTGCTTCCAGCGCGGCTCGATCCCTCCGTGGCTCGACACCTTGGCGAAGCCCGGCCCCGACGGAAATTGGCGCACATACACTTCCAGTGTGCCGCTCTCGTCGGACGTATAGGCCAGCCAGCGGCCGTCCCGCGACAGTTGCGGCTGCGATTCCATCGCCGCCGTCGCCAGAAACTTCTCCGGTGTGTGCGATCCCCCCCCAAGTGTGGATACAGACCAGATATCCGCCCCCGTCTTCGGATCGACCTCCGTAAACACGAGCGTCCCGGTTGCGGACAGGTCCGCGGGAATCTGTAGGTTGGTGGGCGACGGCAGCAGCAGCGCCTCTTTTCCACCGCCGTTGGCCGGCTTGCGGTAGATTCCCCGAACGCCGTCCAGCGTGGCATTGAATACGACGTCTCGGCCGTCCTGGGACCAGACGCCGGGGCTTAGACGGGCGTCCGCGGCCGTGATGAACCGCTGTTCCGAGCTACGAGCCAGGTCGTAGAGAAACATGCCGTCGCCCTGTCGGGCGGTGGTGGCGAACAAGCCATCCCTGGAGAGCGCGACGCCCCGGTGATTGGTACCCAGACCCACGGTGCCAAGCGCCTGTCCTCTGCGGTCCATCCACGTGAGTGCGGTGCCAGCCGGGTTTCGATTACTGACGTAGACCAAGGTGCCGCCCCCAGCCCCCGCCGCCACCTGCGGTTGTGAGGCGGTCGTCGATCCTTGCGGTGCGACCAGAAACGGCTCGCCCAGCGGCGTCAGCGCACGGGCGTCGAATGGCTGGGCTATG
>NSIL01000017.1 GCA_002737365.1 Acidobacterium sp.
GGCATCAAGAACGTTGACACGATCATCAACGGTCACACGCCGGCGCAGACGACGTGGGCTGACTTGAAGGAGTTCTCGGACTTCAACAAGGAGCTGGCCGACTGGATGCGCGCCGGGCTCAAAGCCGGCAAGGCCCCCGAGGCACTGGCCGCCGAGTGGAAGCTGCCCGAGAAATACAAGGGCTACTCGGCCAACGTCAGCGCCATGATGGGCGGCATGGTCGGTCGCATCCAGAACCTGCAGAAAGAGATTCAGTAACGGAAACAGGCCGCCCTATCGGGTGAGAGCGGCCTCGGCAGCGTCGGCTTGTTCGTGCGCATGATACGAGCTGCGCACGAGCGGGCCGGCCTCGACGTGCGCGAACCCGAAGCCGAGCGCGATCTGCTTGAGCTCGCGGAACTCGTCCGGCGTGTAATAGCGGGTCATCACCGCGTGGTCGTTCGACGGGCGCAGGTACTGGCCCAGTGTCAGGATCGACACGCCCACCTCGCGCAGGTCCTTGAACACCTGGACGACTTCGTCTTTCTCTTCGCCCAGTCCCATCATCATGCCGGTCTTGGTTGGGATGCCCGGCGCGTATTTGCGCGAGCGGTCGAGCAGTTCCAGCGTGCGCGGGTACTTGCCGCCTGAGCGGACGGCCCGATACAAGCGCGGCACGGTCTCGGTGTTGTGGTTCAGGACGTCGGGCTTGGCGTTCAGCACGATCTCCAGCGGACCGGCCTCACCCTTGAAGTCAGGGATCAGCACTTCAACGCGGCATTCGGGCAGGCGGCTCTTGATTTCGCGGATGGTCTCCGCGAAGATGCCGGCGCCGCCGTCAGCTTGGTCGTCGCGATCGACCGAGGTGATCACCGCATACTTCAGCGCCATCTTCTCGACCGCTTCGCCGACGCGGCGCGGTTCGTCGATGTCGAGCGTCGCGGGCTTGCCGTGGGCGACCGCGCAGTAGGTGCAAGCGCGCGTGCAGACGTCGCCCAGGATCATGAAGGTGGCCGTGCCGTGGTGCCAGCACTCGCCGATGTTGGGGCAGTGCGCGTCTTCGCAGACCGTGTTGAGCTTGAGGTCGCGCATGATGCCGCGCAGGCGCAGGTAGTTCTCAGACCCCGGGGCGCGGACCTTGAGCCATTCAGGCTTGGGCTCTCTGGGCTTCACGAAATGTAACGGCGCTTCGATCATTGCTGATCCAGTGTAACTGAAAGGGGTAGGGCAGGTTAGAGTCTTGGCATGCAGGGCTTGGCCATCACCTGGCTGGGGCACTCCTCGTTCCGCGTGAGGACGCCCGGCGGCAAGGAGATATTGTTCGACCCTTGGTACACCGGCAATCCGGCGTTCCCCGAAGCCGCGCGACCGACCAAGGCCACGGGCGCGACCGTGGTGGGCATTTGGGAGATCTGCTCCTACCTGGGCACGAAGGGTGTCAAGAACCTCGAGCCCATGAACAAGGGCGGCACCATCACGGTGCAGGGCCTGCGCATCACCATGACGGATGCCCGGCACAGCAGCAGCTTCAACGACCACGGCGTGCACAACCTGGGAGAGGCCGCGGGGTTCGTGGTCAAGCTTGAGAACGGCCAGACCATCTACTACGCCGGCGACACCTGCCTGTTCGGTGACATGAAGATCATCGCGGAACTCTACCAGCCGGACATCGCGTTCCTGCCGATTGGTGACCGCTTCACGATGGGACCTGACACCGCGGCCATCGCTGCGAAGTGGCTGGGTGTGAAGCAGGTCGTGCCGATGCATTACGGCACGTTCCCGCTGCTGACCGGCACACCCGAACAACTTGAGCAGCACCTCTCGGGATCTGGCATTGAAGTGTTGAAGCTGAAGCGGGGCGAGACCGCCGAGTGAAAGTGCTGGCTTTCGCCCTGGCGCTAGGTGCTGCGGCACCGGCGTCGGCTGACCAGGCTGCGGTGTGCGCGGGAGTCGTCGAGTGCCGGGCTCACACTGAAACGGCGATTGCCCAGGGCGATCACGAACGCGCCCACGACCTGGCGTGGCGGACCGTCCAGCAGGGCCCGCGCAACGACCGCGCGCTGATGTTTCTGCTGGGGCGGACGCAGGCACTCAGTAACCGTCCCGACGATGCCCTCGTGATGGTCCGGCGCCTCGCGGACATGGGCGCCATCGTTGATGTCAGCGCCGACGAGTTCGCGCGCATGCGCGACTTGCCAGGATGGCCGGCCGTTGAGTCGCTCCTCGCGGGTGTGGCGACTCCGCCACCAGCGGCAGTTGCTGTTCCAGTCGCCCCCAAAAGAGTCGCTGAGGCTGCAGTGCCGAAAGTACCTGCACCGAAGGCATCCGCCTCCGCTCGTAGTGAGTCCGGCGAGCTTCGGCGAGACAAGCCCGTGGCACCACCGCCACCCATGTTGCCAGTGGCGGTCGAAGACGCCGGGCATTTCACCAGCGGTGACTTTTCGCCCGGCGGTCTGACCTGTGACGCAGTATCGAAGCGATTCGTGTTTGGTGATCGACCCGGCCGCAAATTGATGGTCGTGGCGGAGGGCAGTGATCACTCAATCGATCTCACGCGCGCCGACGTGGCCGGTTTTCTGGATGTCACCGCGCTTGACATCGACACCACCAACGGCAATCTGTGGGTCGCCAGCGCCGAAGCCGATGGCCGAGGGGCGACCCTGCATCGGGTGCAGCTCATCTCCGGCCGTCCGATTGCCAGCTTCAATCTGCCCGAGACGCTGGCTCCAGCCATCCCGGTGGATGTCGCGATGTCGTCGGGTGGGGTGCTGGTGCTCGATGCGTTACAGCACCGCGTGCTGATACTTCGGACCGGCGCATCATCGCTGTCGGTGCTCGCCGGTCTCGGCGCCGCCGCGCCTCTCAGCCTGACCGCGAGCCGGCAGGATGGCGTGGCCTATGTCACGCATCGCGATGGACTGCTGGCGGTTGACCTTAAGACCCGGGCGGTCGGTTCGGTCACGGGTCCCAAGACCGAGCCCCTGAGTGGAATTGAACGGCTGCGGCGGTACGGCGGCGGATTGGTCGGATTGCAGACCCTGCCCGATGGCTCGCGCCGGCTCGTTCGCTTGACGCTCGATGCCAGCGGACGGACGGTGACCCGGCTGCGGGTGCTGGATGTGCCGATTCCAAGCGGCCCGGCCGCCATTCCGTTGGCGGTGTGCGGTAACACACTCGGCTATCTTCTCGGCGCCCCGGCGACTTCGACTCAACTCCCAGGCACGGCTTGGACTATTCGGCGCATTCAGCTCAATCCCTGAGGCCCCATGACCATCGCACACGTGATCCGCCGTCCTCTCGTGTGCGCACTGCTGGCACTGGGCGTGGCGGCGTCCGCGCAAGCCCAGCAGGCTCCGCCATCGGCACCCCTCGAACCGGCGCGGCCCCTCATCATCGAGACGACGATGCCGGCGTGGGTATTGATGGACATGCCGTCGAGCGGCAGCCTGTATTCGTTGCTCGAGACTATCCATCCAGAGGTGGTGTCGAACCGCATCGAGGGTGGCGGTATGTATCCCGGCTCCGCCGCCCATCTCGGCGCCCACGGTAGCACCTGGACGCAGACAATGTTCCGCGTCGGCGACATCAACATCAGCGATCCGGATGGCAGCGGTACGCCGCTGGCGTTGCCCGGCGTGCTCGAGTGGGACCGCGTTGACGTGAACACCGGCCTGATGGGCGTGGAGACCAACGCGCCCGGCATGGTGCTGAACCTGACGCCGCGCCGGCCGTCGCGCACCTGGATTCGACAATTCGAGGCGATCGGCGGGCCACCGGAACTGCAGGCGGGCCGCGCCGTGCCGTCGCCGCCGACGATCGCTCACCTGCAGCGTTATGGCAGTGGTAGCGTCCTGATCAGTGGTCCGCTGCGGGAACGGCTCGGCATGGTCTTCGCCGGCACCTATTCGCGGGCGACGCGGTTCGATCGCGCCAGTCCAACGGAACTCGACAGCGGGATTGCCTCGGCGTTCGTGCACCTGGTCTACGACCTGTCGCCGCGTGACGAAGTACGGACCGTGTTCTGGACCCAGCGCACCCTGTCGGCAGTCGAGCATCCGTTGATCTTCACTGAACCGGACGCGCAGGAACGGACGACGGCGATGTCGCTGCAGACGACGTGGGAGCGGCGTGGCTATGTTGGACAACCGTCGTGGCGCGCGTTTGCGGCGGTGTCGGCGCGCGACCGCGCCCAGGACGGCAGCCGCAAGAGCCTCCTGTCGTTCGAGCGACTGCATGAACCGCCGGTATGGGAACAGTTCAATCCCGGGCCTGGCCGCAACCGGACGTGGCAAGTCGGTGCGCGCATGAAGCCCGCGGCACTGACCGCCATGGGTCGCGCGCACGACACGACGATCGGGTTTGACCTGTCGGGCGGCGTCGCCAGTCAGGACACCTGGTTCAACGGCCGCATCGGCGAGCTGATCAACGGTATTCCCGCACGCGTCTGGGAGGTCTCGAGTCCGGGCACCAAGTCCGGATGGCAGCAGACCACCATCGCAGCTTACGCCGCTGACCGGGTCATGCTGAGCCCGCGAGTGACGGGGACGATCGGACTGCGATTCGAGCACATCGGCGCGTCTGCCGACGGGGCGGCGACCGCCGTCTCGTGGACGGATCTGTTGCCGCGTGCGGGACTACGGTGGGATCTCACCGCGGACCGGCGGGTGAACTGGTTCATGGACTACGGCCGCTATGGCTACAACATGCGGCTGCGCGATCTCGCCTACGGCGATCCGTCGGCAGTCACTGCCAACGTCTACCAGTGGAACGCGCCGGCCGGGACCACGCTGCCACAGCCGTCGGCCATCGGCCCGCTAGTCGCGAGATGGGGGCCAGGCACCGGTGGCGATCCGGCATTCAGCGCGGTGGATCCCGGCCTGAATCGCCCCAACATGAATGAGATCGTGACCGGGTTCGAGTTCCGCCCGGTCCCGTCGTGGATCACGCGCATTGCCGGCATTGCTCGCCTCGACAAGAGCCTGCTGGCGGTGGCCAACCATGGCGTCCCGTTCGAGGCCTACACGCGAACGCATGTGATCGACCCGGGCGTCGACATCGATGGCGGCAAGACGTGGCAACCGTTGCCAATCTACAACCGGCCCGTCTCGGCGTTCGGCGCCGACCAATACCTGCTGACCAACAACCACGAGATTCAGTCCACGTTCACCGGCTTCGACATCACGGTGCAGGTCACCAGGGAGAAGCTGTTTGTGCTCATCGGCGGCACCGCAGGGCGATCCGGCGGGTGGGCCAGCAACCGCGGCTTTCATTACAACGAGAACGACATCGCCGTGCTGGGCGAGGTGTTTGCGGACCCCAACGCCAATACGTTTGCCAAGGCGCGCGTCTTCACTGAACGCGGCTACACGCTGCATGCGAGTGGGGTGTATCACTTTGCCCACGACCTTCGCCTCGGCGTGGCGGCGCGCTACCAGGACGGTCAGCACTTCGCACGCCTGGTCGTCGCGCCCAACCTGAACCAAGGTGCGGAGCTGGTGCGCGCGTTCGGCAACGGCGAAACGCGCTTCACCTTCACGGGCACGGTCGACGCCAGGCTGCAGAAAGGGTTCACGCGGCCGGGATTCAAGGCCGACCTGTTGCTGGACGCCTTCAACCTGCTGAACCTCGTCTACGAGGTCGAGGAAGTGACGGTGTCGGGGCCAACGTCGCGCCAGACCTCGGCCATCCAGCCGCCGCGCGCGGTCCACCTCGGCGTGCGGTTCAGCTTCTAGCCGCCGGTGCCTTCCGAAAGTGATTCCGAAAGTGAAGCAGGTTCACTTTCGCAGCAACCCGCCGACCAGGTAGTCGGCGAAGGCGGTGCCGATCTGGTCGGAGGTCGCTGGACCCTGGGGATCGAACCACTTCGGGATCCAGTTGACGGCGCCCATCATGGCGAACTCGATCAGCTTGGGATCGCCCGCCTTGAACACACCCTGGTCGATGCCTTGCTGGATGATCGCCCGCACGCCCTGGTCAAACTGATCGCGCTTGGCGATCACCCGCTTGAAGAGCACCGGTGACAGCGCCTCGGGATCGAGCGTGAGCGCGGTGCCGTGCAACTCGTCGAGAATCAGGTGGACGAACGCCAGTACCAGCTTGCGGAGTTTCGCTTCGGGGCTCGACCCTTCGGCCTGCACGTCGGCCATCAACGCCAGCAGCATGTCCAGCGAGTAGTCGTGGCAGGCGAAGAGAATCTCTTCCTTGTTCGTGAAGTAGTAGTAGAGGTTGCCCTTGGTCATTTCGAGTGCCGACGCGATTTCGTCGACGCTTGCACCGTGGTACCCGCGCCGGCGGAACGCGGCGGCGGCGCTCTTCAGAATGTCGGTCCGGCGATCGGTGGCGGCTGACTTGGCCATAGGGCGTGGAGCAAGTATGTCATACATTTGAACGAGTGTTCAAGAACGTAGTAAACTCTCTTGGTGGAACAAACTGCTCCGGCCCCGTCGGTGACTTTCGAAACATCTCCCGACCAGTACAAACACTGGAGGCTGACCGTCGACGGCAACGTCGCGACCCTGACCATGGACGTGCGCGAAGACGCCGGCCTGCGGCCCAATGACTACAAGCTGAAGCTTAATTTCTACAACCTCGGCGTCGATATCGAGCTCGCCGACGTCCTGCAGCGGCTGCGTTTCGAGCACCCGGAAGTCTACTCGGTGGTGTTGACGAGCCTGAAGCCGCGCATCTTCTGCGCCGGCGCCAACATCTTCATGCTCGGCGCGTCGAGTCACGCGTTCAAGGTGAACTTCTGCAAGTTCACCAACGAAACCCGGCTCGGCATGGAAGACATGAGTGCGCACAGCGGCATCAAGTTCATGGCGGCCGTCAACGGCATTTGTGCCGGCGGCGGATATGAACTCGCGCTGGGCCCGCCGGGGTTCCAGGACAGTCACCAGGTCTACCTGCGTACGGCGATCAGCGTCGATGCCGCCGGCTGGGCGCACTTCGACTACGTGCGGTTGCCTGAGTATCGCTGGGGCATCTTCCTCGCCGAGCCGACGCCCGATCGGCGCATTGGCCTCGGCGACTTCAAGGGCCAGCCGGGGCAGTTCGCCGACTACATTGCCCCGCCGCAGCGTGGCATCAACCGCCAACTGATCGACTTTGAGTACGTTCGGACCGAACAATGAGCGAACGCGCTGTCATGGACGTGACGACGGTGGCGGTTCTCGGCGCCGGCACCATGGGCCACGGCATTGCCCACGCGGCGATGGCCGCCGGCTACCGAACGGTGCTCTATGACGTGTCGCCGGCGCAGTTGGACAGGGGCCAGGCCGCGATCGACGCGGTGATTCACAAGGGCATCGAACTCGGCAAGGTGGCAGCCGATGACGCGGCCGCAATGCGCGGACGGCTTCGGCTGGCCACCGTTGTCGCCGAGGCGGTGCGCGAGGCCGACATCGTGATCGAAGCCGCTCCGGAAAACATCGACTTGAAGCTGTCGTTGTTCCGCGCGGTTGAGGCCGCCGCGCCGGCTCACGCCGTGCTCGCATCGAATACCTCGGCCCTCAGCATCACCGAGATGTCGGCGGTGCTGGCAAACCCGGGCCGCATGGGCGGCATGCACTTCTTCAATCCCGTTCACCGCATGAAGCTGGTCGAAGTGGTCAAGGCGCTCGACACGACCGCTGAAACCATTGCGGTGATGGAGGCGGTGTCAGCGAAGATGGGGAAGGAGACGGTGCTCGTGAGAGAGTCGCCGGGTTTCATCACCACGCGGATCAACGCGCTGATTGGCAACGAAGCGTTCTACATGCTGCAGGACGGCGTGGCCAGCGCCCGTGACATCGACAAAGGGCTGAAACTCGGGTTGAACCACCCGATGGGTCCGTTTGAGCTCGTCGACCTGGTGGGGTTGGACACCCGCCTCAGCATCCTGCAGTACCTGCACAAGATGCTGGGCGAGAAGTTCCGCCCCTGCCCCCTGCTCGAGCAGCACGTCCGCGACGGACGGCTGGGCCGCAAGGTCGGCAAGGGCGTCTACGACTACTGAATGACGATCGTGCCTTTCAGGCCGGCGTTGCCCGGCAGGTTGTGGTCGTGATAGGCGCAGGTCCGCACCGTGTTGAGGTTGGTGGTGGTCCGCGACTGACCGGCGTTCAGGAATCCCACCGAGTTAATCTCAGTGCAGGTCGTGTGTTCCGGGTGCGGGTCTGACGCCATGTCGTGCGACCGGCTGTCGTTGTTGACGAACGTCACTCGGCCGCCGCGGGTAATCGTCACGCTCGACGGGCTGACCGAGCCGTTGGCGCCGATCGTGATCGTCGCCAAATCTGTCACGGTCGTGGTCGGCGGTACGGTCGTGGTCGGTGGCGTGGTGGTGGTCGGTGGCATGGTCGTGGTCGGTGTTGGCGTGGTCGGTGCCGAACTGCTGCCGCCGCCACATGCCGCCGCCGTCATGGCCACAATGGTGGCCGCCGCCAGCCCCTTCAGAATCGTCTGCTTCATTAGAAGAACTTCCTCGCCAGGTTGAACCCGAGATACCAGTCTTCGTAGGCCGTTCCGCCCCGCGCTACCTGGGCGAGCGTGGTGCCGTAGCCGTTCGAGAAGTTTAGCTGAAATAGGTGGCCGCCGGCTCGTTGTTCGAACCCAAAACTGATCAGCGTCACGCCGGGTTTGTAACCGGCGACCCGCGGGGACGCTTCAAGGAACAGATAGGTGTTCTTGGCGGCGCGCAGCCGCGCGCCAACGCCGGTCGTCACCGTGTAGTCCTCATCTGAGGGCAGCACGCCGATGTTGACGTTCGACACGACCGAGGGCTCGAAGTACACCGCAAGGCGGTCGTCGTACTCGCGCGACAGGATCAGGGCGGCGCCGGGCGAGAACTCGTCGGTGAAGTTGCCGGTGCCGTCAATGTTGACGGCCACGCCGAACCCCAGGGGCGCGTGCGGCTTGGCCGTCGCGGAATACTGGGCCGAGAACTGGACCGTGCGGTCGGACGTGCGATACACGCCGACCTGGCCGCCGCGGAACAGGCCGTATTTCAGGTCGAGACCGATCTGCGCGCTGCTGTCGAAACCGAACAGCCGCGCCGCGAGGTCACTGAAGTCGCCATCGCCCAGGGGCTGCAGGAAGCGATGCGTCAGTCGAAAAGCCAGCTTGCCCTTCGGCAGCCGCAGGTTCGTCGGCATGGTCGCGACGTAGAAGTCGGGCTGTGCGTTATTGGGATCGAGATCCGGATCGTCGGTCGTGACCGGCGCCTGCGCCGCCGCCGGTAAGACGAAGCACGCGACGATCAGGGCCGCCAACAGCAAACGGGACAAAGACTTGATCAACGACGATTCGCCTGACATGACTTACTTCCTGGCCGCCACCACGAGCAGGCCCCTCATCTCTTCGTGGCCCTTGCCACAGTATTCGGAACAGAGGATCGGGTACTCCCCGGCGGCCGACGCCACGAAATTTATGATGACAGCCTCGCCGCCTCGAGGCAAAGTCTTTTCAACGCGGAATTTCTTGATGCCGACGCCGTGGACGCCGTCAGCCGATGAGACCAGCAAGCGAATGTGCTCGCCCTCGGTCACCTCGATGCGGGCCGGCTCGAACGCGAATCGGCTGGCCACCACCTCGATCACGCGAGGTTCGCTCCTGGCATCAGAGGGCCTGTCCTGAGCGAGCCTGTGAACGGCGGAGCCGTTCGCAGGCGAGTCGAAGAGCGCAGAAGCCGCGGCAGGGTCCGGTTGAAAGCCCGGCATTGCTGCCACTCCCAACAGGAGCGTCGTCCCCACCGCGGCAACTGCGTCTACAAAAGGGGTCAGGTTCGACGTCAACTGATACGACATAAGCAAGTGTAATGCCTGAGTGGCCGCGAGCCCCGGCCTCGCGCCGCTCGGCGAAAGAGGAACCTAGGACCGCTCGTCACCGTTCGCGCGGCGTAAGGATTTACGACTCGCGTAAGGCGGACGTCAGCCTTCAAGGCGGTACTTGGCAGGTAGTAGCTGAGGGCGAAGCGGCCCTTCTTGGTGAACGACGCGCCGGCAATCAGCCGTGCGATACGGGCGACGTTGTCGAACTGAGTCCGCCGCTGCTCGTCGACCAGCGTGGCCGCCGCGGTGAGGTCACGCTGCAGTTCGGCCTCGGTCTCACTGGTCATGCGCGCACTGATCAGGTACCCCGCGGCGCTAATCGATCACATCGCCAGCCGGGCGCTGGCCAGGAAGATGCGATTGGTGGTCGACCCACGCACGCGCACCCGGAAAGTATAATGCCCGCGTGTGGTTCGTCCTGTTGATCCCGCTAACGGTGGCGGCTTTCGCCGAGACCACGGATCGTCAGACCCGCACGCTGCCCCTGCCCGAGGGCCGCGCCCTGTCGATCGACGTGACGGTCGGCAGCGTCCGCATCGAAGGCTGGGACCGCGCCGACGCCGAGATCGTGATCGACCGGCGCGTCCCGACCGCGGCGGACCAGGCGCGGTTGCCGATCGTCATCGACGAGAGTGCGGCACGCATTGCCATTCGCGCGGTGCAATTCGATCACGGTACCGACGCCGCGCTACGCGCCGAAATTGTCGTACGGGTGCCGCGATCGGCGCTGATTGACATGGTGCGGGTGATGGAAGGCCGAATTGCGGTCACCGGCCTCCGCGGCAGTATCACCGCCGATCTGCAGCGCGGGCCGATCGAGGCCAGCGACGTGTCCGGCCGCATTCGGCTGGAGACCAGCATTGGGCCCATCACCGTGAATGGCGCCAGGCTGGTGGCTGGAGGTGTGCTGCGACTGCGCACGTTCAACGGCGACATCCGGCTCTGCCTCGCCGAGCGGCCCGCCGACGCCCGCATCATGGCCCTCGCATTGAACGGCAACATTGTCTCCACCCTCCCGTTGACGATGAAGGACACGTGGGGGCCGCGGTGGGGAGAGGCGACGTTCGGCGCGGGCGAGCCGGTGATTTCGCTCGACGTGATCACCGGCACAATTGAGATTCGCAGCCCGTGACGGGCAGGCGGGACTAGCGCCGGCTTAGCCGGCGCTGGGCTTCGGCATAGCGCGACGAATCCTGCGGTACTTTCGCGTATGCCTCTTTTGCCTTGGCCGGTTCGTTCAGGCGCCGTTCGTAGATCTCGCCCAGGCGGAACCACACCTCCATGGGATTGCCGGGAAAGCGCGCGCCCAGGTCTTCGAGCGTCTGCGCGGCTTCGGCGTGACGGTCTATGGCGCTCAGCGTCGCCGCCAGGCGGTTGCGCGCGGCCATTGACTGAGGCGTCTCCGGGAACTGCTCGATGATGGTCCGCAAGGTCACCATCACGGCCGGGACGTCGACCTTCAGGACCGGATCGATTTCCTTCAGGTTCTTGCGATCGGTCTCGATCTTCAGCTTGGTGTTGAGCGCGGCATTCGCCTGGGGCGTGCCCGGAAACTCGCGGACGATCTCGCCCAGTAGCTCGCGCGCCTGGAATTGCGCGCGCGGCTGGCGGACGCGGCCGAGCATCATCGCCCGTCGCAGCTTGCTGTCGGCGGTGCGGCGGTCGCCGGCATTCCGGCTTTCGAATTCCACCAGTGCCGCCATTGCGTCGTCGGTCCGGCCGACCTTCTCGTAGAGTTCAGCCGAGAGCAGTGCGGCCTCGGCGCCGGCGCGAGAACCGGGGTAGTCAACCATGATCTGCTTGAGATCGACCAGGGCTTGGTCGTTCAAGTTGTTGGCGACCTTGGCGCGCGCCACTTCAAGCCGCTGCATCGCTTCGGCATCGCGCGACACCACTGGTGCCGGTGCCGGCGCGACGGGCTTCGCCGCCGGCTTGGCGGTGGCCGGTGCGGTGCCGGTGGGCCGGGCCGTCGCGGTGCCATTCACTGGCGCCGTGGGTTTCGCGATGGCCGCTGGCGCCACTGCGGGCGGCGCGGCAGGCGCGGGTGGTGGCGCCGCTGGATTGGCCGTGTTGACGGCAGGTGACTCAACCAGGGGGGTTGGCGTCACCGCGGCCTGCTGCGCGAGTTCGGTAACCGTTGATTCGCCACCCCGGTTCGCAACATACGTCCCCACGCCGGCCGCAATGGCCGCAATGATGACGACGCCCACGCCGAGACCCGCACCGGAACCGACGGCGACCTGGCTTCCCGATGGCAGCACTACGGTGGCGGCATCGGGACTGATGGCGCTGGCTGCTGCCGGTATTACGCCCTGACGCGAAGCGGAATCGCGGCGCAGCCGCTTGAGATCGGCGCCAAGGTCGGCGGCGGTCTGGTAACGCAGCGAGCGATCCTTTTCGAGCGCCTTCGACACGATGCGATCGAACTCGCCGGGGATCGAGGTGTTGAGGCTGCTGGGCGGCACCGGGTCTCGATTGAGGATGCCGTCAAAGACCACGGCCGTCGTGGATCCGGGAAAGCTCGGCCTGCCGGTGGCCATTTCGTAGAGCACCACGCCGAACGAAAACAGATCCGTGCGCGGGTCCACTTCGTCGCCACGCGCTTGCTCGGGCGACATATAGGCAATGGTGCCGACGGTCGTGCCCGCCATGCTCGTGAAGTGCTCCTCGATGCGGGTCTCATGACTGGCATCGAGGTGGCGCCTCGAGCGGCGGTATTCAGGCGACAGCTTGGCGAGACCGAAGTCGAGGACCTTGACCGAGCCGCGGCGGGTGATGAAGATGTTCGCCGGCTTCACATCGCGATGCAGAATGCCCTCGGTGTGCGCGGCATCCAGTGCATCGGCGACTTGCGCGGCGATCTCGAGCATCAGGCGCATGTCGAGCGGCCGCCCCGACAGCTTGCTGTCGAGCGGTTCACCATCGAGCAACTCCATGGCCAGGTAGAGTTGGCCCTCGTGCTCATCGAAGCCGTAGATGGTGCAGATGTTGGGGTGGTTCAGGGCCGAGGCGGTGCGTGCTTCGCGCTTGAATCGCTCGATCGCCTCTTGGTTGTCGCTGCTGCCGGCCGGCAGCACCTTGAGCGCGACCTGGCGCCCAAGCTTGAGGTCCTGGGCGCGGTACACGACGCCCATGCCACCGGCTCCAAGCCGGTCGATGATGCGGTAGTGCCCGAGTGTTTGGCCGATGAGGGTGTCAGACACGGTGCGGGTCGTTCATCGTATGCCTGCAACGCCTTGACAGGGAAGGGGGTGAACGCTACAGTCAAGAATCTGAAACGTCGTTCCGTATAGTGGAATTAACTCAGCTTCAACCGAGCCGACCAGCTAGCGCCCCCACCTCCGTCGACAAGGCGCTCGAGGTGTGCGAGGTGCTGAGCGGTATGCCACGCGGCATGAGTCTCTCCGACCTCGCCCGCGCACTACGACAGCCGGCTCCCACTGTCCATCGCCTGCTCGGCGTCCTGAAGCGCCGCGGCTACGTCAGGCAAGACGACGAGACGCAGCGCTACGGCCTGACGCTGAAAATGCTCGACCTCAGCTTCCGCTCGCTCGGACAATCAGAGCTGCGCCTTCATGCCTACCCGATCATGAGGGAATACGTCTTGCGGACGCCCTATCGCGGGTTCATCGCGATTCCGGCCAGTGGGGAAGTGACCTACGTGTGGAGCACCGGTCCGGACGAAGTGGCCATGCGGACGGTCTACGGCAAAGAGATGCCAGGACACTGCGCCATCTACTTCTCGCCGCGTCAGGCGACGCGCCGGTTGAGTTGCTTGCGGCTGGCCACGCCGGGTGAACTCGCGCAGCCGGAGGCGACCGTCGTGCGCATGGGACCGCCGCCGAGGGAACCCGATGCCCTACAACGGCTGTTTTGTACCTGCGCGCCAGTGCGCGACTACACCGGACACGAAGTGGCGCGGGTCGGCGTGTTCGGCCACGGCGCTGACGATCGGCCCATTCTGACGGAACACCACCGCGGCGCCTGGGACCTGGCGCGTCGCATCTCGATGCGCCTTGGTCACGTTCCGGCCAATACCCTCGAGAGCACCGCTTAGTTTCTAACTTCTAACTTCTAACTTCTAACTTACAAGGATCAGTTATGGCCTACATCATCACGGAACCCTGCATCGGCACCAAAGACTCGGCCTGCGTCGACGTCTGCCCGGTCGACTGCATCCACCCGCGCAAGGACGAAGGCGACTTCGAGGCGGCCACCCAGCTCTACATTCACCCGGACGAGTGCATTGATTGCGGCGCGTGCGTGCCGGCCTGCCCGGTCGAGGCCATCTTCGCCCTGGATGAAGTGCCGGAAAAGTGGAAGAACTACATCGACATCAACTCCAAGCACTTCCAGAAATAAACCGGTTGACCGGCCGGCTTCACACCTAGAATCGAACTATTGACTCTAGGGACTGCGCCCCCCGGGTCAGGCTCGATCTTGGACTTGGTGAGAGGTTCTATGCCGATTCGACCTCGCAAGGCGTTGGTGGTGATGGCCGTGCTCGCGGCGCTGGCTTCGGGTGTCCAGGGGCGTGCGCCTGGGGACGATGCCGCCCTCCAGTTTCAACTGGGGACGCTGCTCTTCGAAGAGACGCGATACCGGGAAGCGCTCGCGGCGTTCCGCCTGGCGGTCGACGCCGATAGCAAGTCGCTGTCCTTGCAGGCGCGGATGGGCGTGGTGAAGTCGGCCCTGCGGCTGGGTGAGTTCTTCGAGGCCCAGAAAGAAGCGAAAATCCTCAAGCAGCAGGCGCCAATGAGTGCCGAGGTCCTGACCCTTCACGCTGACGCGCAATGGTCGGCCGGCCTCTTCGACGAGGCCCACGAAGAATTCAAGGATGCCCTCGCCCTGGTGCCTGACCTGTCGCGCGGCCACCACGGCCTGGCCCGCGCGCTGGCCTCCCAGAACCGGCTTGACGAAGCGCTGAACGAAGCGCAGGTGGCACTCAAGTTGGCTCCCCGCGATGAACAGGCGCATCACACCGTCGGCGCGATCTTCGAGCGCATGCGCCGTTACGAGCAAGCCGCGGCGGCGTACGGCAACTACGTCAACCTGCTCCCCAACAAGGATCGCAGCGAGAAGGCGTCGTGGTCGCGGTCGCAGATTCGCTTCCTCCGTTCGTTCGGTGAACGCGAGCCGATTGCCATGGACGTCGCCGCTGCCGAGAGCCTTCACACCGTCGACTTCCGGATCATCGATGACAAGGTCATCGTCAAGGCCAAGGTCAACGGCGGACGGCCGCAGGACTTCGTGCTCGATACCGGGTCTGAGCTGACCACCATCTCGCGGCAAACCGCGTCGAACGGCGCCGTGCGCCCGATTACCTACACGCTCAGTGCCGGCGTCGGCGAAGTTGGCTTGCGCGGCCTGCAGTTGGGCCGCCTCGACACCTTCGAGGTCGGCACCATGAAGTTGAGCAACGTCCCGGCGCTGATCAAGGCCCCGGCGCTGCGCGGCATACCCAAGCGCGAAACCGAGAGCTTCTCGCCGCTTGGCCTCGGGCTGTCGATGACCATCGACTACGCGACGCACAAGCTCACGATGGGCCGCCAGCTGCCCCAGGCGACGGCCGAGTTCACCCTGCCGATGCGTCACCACCGGTTATCGATGGTGCGCGGCCTGATCAACCAGACGCGGCCAACCTACTTCGTGGTCGACACCGGTGGCGAAGTGATCTCGATTAGCACGGCGACGGCCGAGGAGCTGGACTACGACATGCCACGCAAGATTGCGCTGCGTGTCTACGGCACGTCGGGTTGGGATCGGGACGCGTTCCTGATGCCGGGCGTGAACCTGAAGTTCCAGAACATCCTGTTCAATAACTTCGCGGTGGTGGTGCTGAACCTGCAGGCGCCGAGCGTGCTGCTGGGCTTCCAGGTGGGCGGCATTGTCGGCCACCGCTTCCTCAGTCCCTACCGCGTCTCGCTGGATCTCGATCGCAGCGAGTTACGGATGACCAAAGCGACGAATTAGGGGCTTGGGGCTTGGGGCTTGGGCCTCGGCCGCTACTCGGCGGCCTTTCTCTTCAGCCGTTCCGCGCGACGCACCCGGGCCTGCCGGACGAGCTCTTCATCTTCAGGCGTCTCGACCAGCAGCGGTGGGACCTGCGCCGGCTTCCCGTTCTTATCGAGCGACACGAACGTCAGGTAGGCCTTGCTGGTCAGCTTCTGCTCGCCCGTCTCGATTGCTTCCGAGAACACCTCGACTTCGACTTCGAGCGACGTGTTGAACACGCACGTCACGCGCGATTTCAGGAGGATCAAGTCGCCGACCTTGATCGGATGGATGAAGTCGAGCGAATCGACTCCGGCGGTGAGTGCCAGCATGTTGGTGTGGCGGTGACAGGCAACCGCGCCGGTGATGTCGATCAGATGCATCACCGTGCCGCCGAGAATGAAGCCTAACGGATTGGAGTCGTTCGGAAGAACGACTTGAACTGTTTCCGCTGTCGAATCCTGCCAACGTTTGGGTTTGTGACTTGGGACCACATCTGAATTGTAGCCCCAAGCCCCAAGCCTCTTTTTACCAATCGTAGCCAATCCACAGCGAGAACTTGACCTTGCGGAAGGCCTCGCTGCCGCCGGACTGCGCGTAGACCACGTCCTCCCAGTCCTTGTTCATCAGCGTCTTCCATGACCAGTCGAAGTGGAGCGGGAAGCCCAGGGCCATCGACGAGAGGCTGATGCCGTAGGACGCCTTGGCGTCGACGAAGCGCCGGCCGGTGACGAGCACCGGTGCGCCGTAAATCGGGTTGCCGCTGCGGTCGTAGTTGAGAATCGGCCGCTCGATAGTGGTGTCGTTGCTGAAGATGGTGAAGGGCGTGTCGCCGAAGTGCGCGCCGCCCAGGCCGGCAAACAGTGTGGCGCGAACTCCGCCGAGGACGCCAATCGGCGTCGCCATGGCTTCGATCAGCGGGAAGCGCAGTTCCGCGTTGGTGAAGAACGCCTTCTGGCCGACGAACTCCAGGTAGTCATAGCCACGCAACTCGGCGTTGCCGCCGAAGTAGGTGTAGTCGGGATTGTTGCCCCAGCTGTTGAAACCGCGGCCGCGCAAGGCGAGCAGGCCGGTCGAACCGATGCGCAAGTACTTCCGCAGGTCGGCATCGATGGTCTGCCGGGACAGTGTGTTGCCAATCTTCGGCGCGACCGAGTAGGCCACGCGCATGGTGCTGCCTGACAGCGGGCCAAACTCGCGGAAGATGGTGGTCTCCTGAACGAACGCGGCCCCGATCGGCACCATGTTGCCGTTGTTGAACAGCGATGCGCCGTACTGTTGCTGCTGATATTGGTCGGCCACGGCGCCGACGTTGGGGTCTTCGTAGCGTTCCTGGTAGCGCGTGAAGCCGCCGAACACCTCGACGCGGCGGTAACGGTTGAATGGATAGATGCCGAACATGGTGCCGCCCTGCATGGTGCGGGTGGCGGTGGCCAGGTCGCGATCGATCAGGCCGTTGTAGGCCGGATCGTAGAAGATGCCGTCGAGCTGACCGTAGAAAAACTCGGTGGTGTTGTAGGCCTGCAGCGCCCACTGCAGCCGCTTCTCCATGTTGAGCCACGAGAACTGCATGGTGCGGTACTGCGATACCGACGAGATGAACATGTTGAACTGCTGGTCGCCGAGCACGTCGGTGAACACGACCTGCGTGCCGCCGAAGACGTCGCCGCCGCTCGTGACGCCCAGGGCCACAGGCGGCCGGCCCTCGAGGAACAGCTTCTCGAACTTGCCCTTCTTCTTCTTGTTGCCGGCTACCAGTTGGTGGCTGATGGGCGCCTGGAAGTCGACGATCGGGCCGGGTGAGCCGAAGTCGGAGCTGGCGACCTTGGTGAGTTCGTCCTTGCGATCCAGCACGTGCAGGCCGTACTCACCCTTGAAGTAGGTGACAAAGGCGAGCTTGGTGTTGGGGCCATCGCGCAGCACCACCGGGGACAGGTTGCCCGACAGCGCGTCGGTGTACTGCTTCAGCTCGTTGGTCTTCAAGTCGAGCGTCCACAGGTTGTAGATCTGGCCGTTCTTGGCGACGTCCGGGTCGATGGGCTCGGCCGGGTTGACCGCAGTTGACGAGAACACCAGCGTATTGGCGTCGAGAAACTGTGGCCCTCCCTCGTCGTGGGTGCCGAAGGTGAGCTGTAGGCCGTTCTTTCCGTCGGCATCCATCCGGAAGATCTTCTCGTTACCGCTGACGCGCACCAGGTACACCAGCGACTTGCCATCGGGTGCCCAGGTCGGCGCGTAGTTCGAGAAGTTGTCCTTCGTCAGGTTGACGATCTCCTTGGTCTCGAGGTTGACCGTGAAGATCTCGGCCTGGCTGCCCTGCATGCCCGAGAAGGCGACCAGCTTGCCATCGGGCGAGAAGTCGGGCGACTCGGGCGCATCGACCGTCTTCAACGCGACCCGCACTTCGATCTTGCGCGAGACCACGTTCTGCACGATCAGGGAGCGGTCCTTCTCGGTGCGCACGAAGTAGGCAATGCGATCGCCGGACGGCGACCACGACATCCACGGCACCGAGTTCCAGCGCCCGCCAGGCGTCGCCAGGTACTCGAAGCCCATGCTCTGGTCGAAGCCGCTCGTCAGGTTGCGGACCACCGAGCCGTCCTTCGCTGAGATCAGCACGATGTCGTACTCGCGGTCGCGGCCGTTGCCGGTCATGCCGGCAATCAGGTCACCCGAGGGCGACGGCTCGATCGACAGCACATTGGAGAACTGGCCCTTGCGCGGATCCGGCGCGAGGTCACGGCCATAGTCGGCCGGCCGCTCCTTGTCACGGAACGGCTTGAAGCGTTCTTTCAGGTAGCGGTCGAACTGCTGGTCCCACTCGTCAGGCCCAATCTGGAACGCTTCCTGATACGCATCATCCGTACCGCCGATCACCGAGCGGCGCAGGGCGAACACGTAGGCGCGCACGCCTTCCTTGCCCCACTTGGATTCCATGAACTCGAAGGCGGCGTGACCCAGGTTGTAGATCAAGCGGGGGTTGCTGAAGCCGCCGTAGTCCTGCATTTCGCTCATCTTCGGCACGATGTCCGAGACCGCGGCATCGCGGACCGTCATGATGTCGAGCGGACGCCAGTAGCCGGTCATGTAGTCGGACATGCCTTCCATGGTCCACAGCGGCATGTTGCGGCGGATGAGACCGGTCGGAATGATGTCGAACTGGAACTGGTGCGTGAGCTCGTGGACGATCAGTCGATAGAGCAGATCGGGCGGTTCGTCGATCGGCATCACCATGCGATAGCGGCCGGGTTCGGCGAACGCGCCAACGCCTTCCTGCGCCGCGCCGGGAATCACGTTCTGCTGCCAGAACTCGCTGGCCGTCGAGAACAGAATGAGTGGCAGCTTCATCGACAGGTCGTGCTTCAGTTCCGAGCTGACATGCTGGTAGGCGCTTTCGGCGTAGCCGGCAATACGCTCAAGGTGGGGTTCGATTTCCGGGTAGTAGTAGATTTCAAAATGCTCGGTCTGGTAGGTGTGCCACTCGAAAGTGTCATAGCGGATCTGGTTCTTCCCAAAATACGGGATGTAGCCGGTCTGCGCCTCCGCCACGGCGGGCGCCACCATGGCGACTGCCAACATCGAACATAAGGCCAGTGACCTGAAGGCTGGCGTCAAGGCGTTCCGCTGCGGGGTGCGCATAATCTCTCCACTCTGCATCTTACCGATCCTCCGGCAACAGCCGCAATCAACGGCTTGCCGCGCCGTAGCCTTGGCGAAGGCGGGGTTTGGCGGTCCGAAGAGCAAGATTCGAGCCGTCGCCCTTCGTCCTATGCTTGGGACGCGACGCCACCGGGAATATTCGGGCTCACCCGGGGTTAATAGATTAGAGTCAGCTTAGAATCCCCATGTTTTCTGGGCGACGAACCGCAAGTGGACCTGCTGCCAACGAGGATGAGTTCTCGGCGGCGACGCTTGAATTCTTAGATGCGCTCTACGGGGCCGCGTTGCGACTGACGCGTAACGCCGACCGGGCCCAGGACCTGGTGCAAGACACTTACCTGAAGGCCATCCGGGCCCGCGGTCGTTTTGCGACGGGCACTAACCTGAAGGCGTGGCTGTATACCATCCTCCATAACACCTGGAGGAACTGCCTGCGCGATAGCGCGCGATCGCGGGTGTCGTTCGACTCGGCGGTGGTGGAAGAAGCGGCGGAGGGGGCTCGCCTGGCGCCCTCGGGGCAGGTAGACAGCCCGGAGACCCAGCTGATGCAGGCCACACTCGATGCCGACCTCCAGCAGGCGCTCGATACGCTGCCGGAGTCGTTTCGTGAAGTGGTCTGGCTGCGGGACGTCGACGAATTGTCGTATCAAGAGATCGCCGCAGTGCTCGAGGTGCCGATCGGAACGGTGATGTCGCGCCTGTCACGCGGCCGCAAACAACTGTTTGTGCTGTTGACGGCGCAACGAGAACGCCCGCGCGGGCGTCTAAATGGTGAGTAACGTATGAATTGTAATGATCTCGCGGACAGGCTGACGACGGTCGTCGATGGCGGAGCCACTGAGGAAGATGAGGCCGCCGTCGCCCAGCACGTCGCCACCTGCGACGACTGCCGGCAGACGCTGCATGCCCAGACTACCGCGCGCACCGTGCTGCGGGCCAGGTCCGCCCAGTTGGCGGTGACGGCGCCGCCGGGCCTGCGCACGCGCCTTGTCGCGTCGGCTCGCGCTGAACGTCCCGAGCCGAAGGGTGTGCTCAGTTGGCGCTGGAGCCTGTCAGCCTTCGCCGCCGCTGCGATGTTGGTGCTCACTCTCGGCGCCGTCCTGCTGCCGGTGGTGACTGAACGTTCGACGGTGGTGCTAGCGGCGCAGCTCGCCCTGGATCACCTGAAGTGCTTCGTGATCGACGGCGACGTGTCCGGTTCGCCGATCAGCAAGGCCGAGGCTGAAGCCATCGTTCAGCGCGACCACGGCTGGAGCGCCAATGTTCCCGCCTCGACTGACGGCCTGGAGCTGATGGCCGTGCGCTATTGCCTCTACGGCGACGGCCTCGCCGCGCACGTCCTGTATCGTGCTGACGGGCAGCCCGTTTCTCTGTTCATCATCCCCGGCCTGACCCGGCCAGCTACGGAATTGAGCGTGCTGGGACACGATGAAGTCGTGTGGAGCCACGGCGGTCGCACCTACATGCTGGTCTCGGCGGCCGGGACCAAGGCCGGGCTGGCGCGCGTGGCGTGGTATCTGCAGAATGAGGCAAGATAGGCCTCATGGAACTGCCCGAGGGCGCTCCCGAGGCTGCCATCACGACGACGCCCGACACCCCGGCTAGCGGTGGGGCGACGATGCGGCTGGTCGCTATTGGCGCCACCGCGGTGGCGCTGCTCGGCATCAGCATCCCGTTTGTGTGGCAGACACCGGCCCAGACCGAATCGGCGACGGCGCTGGTGGCCAACGTGTCGCCGGCCGCATCGCACGACACCGCCGCTGCGTCAGCTGGCCCGAGCGCTGAAACCGCGGCATGTATGGCCAACCCCAAGCCTGCGAACTTCGACTTCGCGCTGAAGAATCTGGAAGGCAAGACCGTGCCGTTGTCGTCGTACAAGGGCAAGATCGTGCTGCTGAACTTCTGGGCCACGTGGTGCGGGCCGTGCAAGGCGGAGATCCCGATCTTCGTCGAGCTCCAGGAAAAGTACCAAAAGGATCTGGTGATTGTCGGTTTCTCAGTGGACGACACGGCTGACAAGGCCAAGGCCTTTGCCGACGAATATCAGATCAACTATCCCATTCTGCTCGGTGAAGGCCGCGAGGACGTGCAGGACGCGTACGGCCCGATCTGGGGCATTCCGGCGTCGTTTCTGATCAGCAAGGACGGCAAGGTGTGCCGCAAGCATTTGGGCATTGCGCCGAAGGCCGTGTTCGAAAAAGAAATCGTTGCGTTGATGTAGGCCGCCAGGGCGTGGGGACAAAACTTTAGGTTTGTCCGCGTCAGTAGTATGATCCGAACATCATGCTGAAAGGTTTCGCGCACGCTCGTCTCGCCTGCGGGTGCCATCTCGGGTTTCGCGAGGGATCGGCCGGCAGCCCGGTTCTCGTCATGCTCGAAACCAAATCCGTTGGTTGTGTGAACCCGCGGCACGTCTCCGGCCTGCCGTTGTACGACTACCGTGAAGCGCTGCGTCCGTCGACGCGCCTCGGCCCTCCGGGCGAAGAAGAGTTCGAAGAAGAGAACTAGTGGGTTCTGTGTTTGCGATTGCGGTGTTCTGGCTGGTCCAGGTCTCCGCGCTTCTGGTGTTCCTGGTCCCGTTCACATGGCCCCTGTTCGGGCTGTGGGCCGCCTCGCACTTTCTTCGCGCCCTCGGCCTCACCATCATCTTTCATCGCTACCTGGCGCATCGCGCGTTTCAGTTGTCGCGCGGCGCGCGCTTCTTCTGGGCCGTGCTCGGCACGGCGGCCATGCAGAAGGGGCCCCTGTGGTGGGCGGGCAACCACATCGATCACCACAAGTACGCCGATCGCGAAGGCGATCCCCACAGTCCGGCCTTGAGCGGGTTTTACTACGCGCACATCGGCTGGTTCCTGAACGACGCCAAATGGGACGCGCTGCCCGACGCGAACCCGGTGAGGCGCGAGTTTGGCGCCGTGCCCGAGCTGCGATTCCTAGACCGCTACTTCTGGTTGCCGCCGCTCGTGCTGGCCGTCGGCCTGTATGCCTACGGCGGCCTCGCCTGGCTGGCCTGGGGGTTCTGCCTGCCCACGGTGACGCTGGCTCACGCCACCTTCGCCATCAACACGGTGAACCACTTGTGGGGGACGCGCCGCTTCGCGACGATAGACGACTCTCGTAACAACGCGTTCACGGCGCTGTTTGCCGTCGGCGAGGGCTGGCACAACAACCATCATCGCTACCAGCGCGCAGCGCGTAACGGCTTCTATTGGTGGGAGTACGACCCGACCTACTGGGTCGTCCGCACGATGGCCGTGGTCGGTCTCGCCTGGGACTTGCAGCCGGTCCCCGAGCGGGTCTACAAGGAAGCCGAGCACGCGGCGATCACTGAAGCCATGGCCCTCCGCTCGTCCGGCGAGCGACGGCTTTAGCCGTCGCTGCACTTACAGCTCGCGGAGCGCCGTCGGAATCGGCAGGCGCGCGGCGCGTACCGCCGGGAACAATCCGCCGATCAGTCCCATCGCCAGCGCGTAGATCAGACCCATCCCCAGCAACTGCGGTGTCACCTGGAACGCGAACGCCACCTGGCTGAAGGTGGAGAAGTTCATGGTCGAGGTCTGGTAGCCGTTGAACGCGAAATACGCGGCGACGCCACCGAGCGCGCCACCGATCGCGGCGAGTGCCAGCGATTCGGCCAGCACCGAGACGACCACTGAGGTGGCATTGAAACCAAGCGCGCGCAGCGTCGCGATTTCTCGCGACCGGGTCGAGACGGCCGTGTACATCGTCAGGATGGCGCCGAACACCGCGCCAATGCCCATCAGCGCGGCAATGCCGAAGCCGACGCCCTGGATCAGGCCGCTCAGTGCGCGCGACTGCTGGGCGTAGTAATCCGCCTCGCGCCGCACCTGCACGTTGACCTGCGGATTGGCGGTCAGCCAGTCGCGGAACGTGTTGAAGCTGTCGCTTGAGTCGAGCTGTGCCAGCAAGGACTGGTAACTGTTGCCGCGGCGGTACGCGCCCTGCAGCACGCGCGCATCGCACCAGATTTCGGTCTCGCTGACGCCGCCGTCGGTTTCGAACACACCGACCACCTTCCACGTGTCCTGTCCCGACTTGAACTCGTTGCCGACCGTGAGGCCCGCGAACTGCCCGCTCGCGCCACGGCCGACGACGATCTCGTTGGTGCCGAATTCCAGCATGCGCCCCTCGACGATCGAGGCTTCGCTCCGCACCGCCATCACGGTCGGCTGCACGCCCCGCATCGGCACATTCGCCGAGGTGTCGGTCGACTTCTTGTGGATGTCGATGATCACGTAGAGTTCCGCCGACGCCACCGGCGTCTGGCCGTCGCGCCGCAGCCCGGGCGCCTGCTTGATGACGTCGACCTCGGCGCCTGACAGGCCACTGGTCATCTCGCTGTCGGCGCCACTGCGCATGACGATCGCGCGCGACGGCGAGCCGGAGCTCTGCATCGCGGCGGTGAAGCCCGAAGCGATCGACAGCACCGACACCAGCACGATCACCACGCCGGCAATGCCGATGATCGCAACCCCGGACGAGCCGAGTCGTTGGGGAATGGTGCGGAGGTTAAGGGCGGTGACCGCCAGGGTCTGGCTCATCCAGTTGAACACGTCAGGCTCTCCTCAGGGCGTCGGTAATCTTCAGATTCATGGCGTTCATGGCCGGCAGCGCGCCGGCCAGCAGTCCCAGTCCGACGATCAGGCTGGCGCCAGCCGCGACGTCGCGGGTCGGGAGCACGAAGATCGGCAGCATGCCGCCGGTGGGGTCGCCTTGCTGCACAAAGGCCCACGCCGTCGCCAGCCCGAGACCGCCGCCGATCACCGCGATCAGCACGGATTCACTCAGTACCAGCGCAAGGATCGACGCATTGGAGAAGCCCAGCGTCTTGAGCACACCGACCTCGCTGGTCCGTTCGCGAACCGACTGCGCCATGGTGTTGGCGGCGACCAGAATCATTGTGAACAACACGGCGATGGTGATGGCGATCATGATGGCGCCGATGTCGCCGACCTGCTTGGCAAAGCCCTCGACAAACCCCTTCTCAGTGGTGGTCTTGGTTTCGGCGGACGAGTTGGCAAACATGCCGTCGAAGGTCGCGCCCATCTGCTGCGCCGCGCCCGGGTCGCCGATCTTGACGATGTACCACCCGACCAGTCCCTCGCCCTGAAGGCGGTTCTCGTCGAGGTAGTCATAGTGAAAGAAGAACTGCGTCTTGTCGATGCCAGACTCGCCATCGTAGAGGCCGGCGATGTTGAATTCCCACACCTGGCCCTGCTTGGGTTGCCAGATGGTGCCGACGATGGGGATGCGGTCGCCGACCTTCCAGCCGAAGCGCTTGGCGAGATCGACGCCGACCATGACGCCTTGCCGATCGGCGAGCCACGCCTGCATTTGTTCCGGCGGCACCTGGTATTCCGGATAGAGCTTCATGAACGGTTCTGGCTCCACTGCGATCTGGGCAAAGAAGTTTGCCGGGTCCTGGTAGACGCCACCAAACCACGTGTTGTGCGTGGCCATGGTCACGCCCTCCGTGGTGTTCAGCCGCGCCAGGTACGAGACCGGTAGCGGCATGATCAGGCTGACCTTATGAATCAGCACGAGGCGATCGATGCCGGCGATGTCGATGCCAAACGAGAACGCACCGCGAATGGTCATCAGCACGCCGAACAGCAGGAAGGCGATGAACACTGAGAGCAGTGTGAAGATGGTGCGAACCTTCTTCCGCCACAAGCTGCTCCACAAGAGCGGCAGGAACTTCATGCGTGCACCCCCTCCAGCAGCACGCCCTTCTCGAGGTGCAGCGTGTGCTTGGCGCGCTCGGCGGCGCGCGGGTCGTGCGTCACCATCACGATGGTCTTGCCGTGATCGCGGTTGAGCGCCTCCAGCAGATCGAGAATCTCGTCGCCGGCCTTGCGGTCGAGATCGCCAGTGGGTTCGTCGGCGAGCAGCAGCGTCGGGTCGGTGACAATCGCGCGGGCAATGCCGACGCGCTGTTCCTGTCCGCCCGAGAGCTGGCGCGGATAGTGCTTGGCGCGGTCGGCGAGGCCGACCACTTTGAGCGCGATCTCGACGCGCTTCTTGCGCTCGGCCTTTGACAACTTCGTCAGCAGCAGCGGCAGATCGACATTGCGCTCAGCTGTCAGCACCGGTAGCAGGTTATACAACTGGAACACGAAGCCGATGTTGTTGGCCCGCCACTGCGAGAGCATGCCCCCTGACAGCGCCGCGATGTTGGTGCCGCCGACCTCGATCGACCCGGCCGACGGCTGATCGAGGCCGCCCATCAGGTTGAGCAGCGAGGTCTTCCCCGAGCCCGACGGCCCCATCAACGCCAAGAAGTCGCCCTTGGGAATCTCGAGGTTGACGCCCTTGAGGACGTCGATCCGCTCGCTGCCGCGGGTGAAGTACTTGTGAACGCCGTTGACCTTGACCAGTGCTTCCATGACGGGCTCCCTATTTGACGACGATCAACATTCCCTCGGCGAGTTCGGGCGGCGGCGCAATCACGACGCGGTCGCCACCCTTCAGCCCGGCCGTCACTTCGAGGCGGTCACCGTCGGTGCCGCCGGTCTTGATCGCGCGCCGCTCGACGGTGGTCTGCTGCACCAGGAACACGTAGCTGGCGTTACCCTCGGTCTTCACCGCGCCCTTGGGCACCAGGGTCATCGCCTGCGCTGCGACCGGCGCGGCCGCGTCGGCCTCGCGCAGGAAGGTCACCTTCACACCCATGTCGGGCAGGATCCGTCGGTCGAGGGCGTTGAAGCCGATGCGCACCAGCACCGTGGCCTTCTGCCGATCGGCCGTCGGCACCACCGCAATCACCTTCGCCGGAATCTGAAAGTCGGGATAGGCGTCGAGGGCGGCCGCGACCGGCTGTCCCGCGCTGACCCGGTTGATGTAGCTTTCGTTCACGTCGACTTCGATTTCGAGCGATCGCATGTCGACGATGGTGCTGATGCCGGTGCGGGTGAAGCCGCCGCCGGCCGACACCGGCGAGACCATCTCTCCGGGCTGCGCATCTTTCGACAGCGCCACGCCGCTGAACGGCGCACGAATCACCATGTCGTCGATCGCCGTCTGCTGCAGGGCTACCTGGCTCGCGGCCACGTTGATCTGCTCGCGCACCGAGTTGATGCGCGCCAACAGTGAGTTGACCTCGGCCTGTGCCTGATCGATCGCCGATGGCGTGGTCAGGCCATCTTTCATCAGCCGCTCCTGGCGCTGAAGGTTGAGGCGCGCTTCGACCAGCCTGACCTCGATCTCAGGAACGGCCTGCCGGGCCGCCTGCAACTGCGCGCGTGCCAGGGTGATGCCCGCCTGCAGGGTGGAGTCGTCCAGCCGCGCCAAAACCTGGCCTTCACGAACGGCCATGCCTTCTTCCACGTTCACTTCAATGACCTTGCCGGTGACCTTCGACGACACCGTCGCCCGTCGCCGCGCGGTGACGTAACCCGAGGCATTCAGCACCGAGGCCTGCGTGCCGGCCGCGCGTTCGGTCACCGCCACCACCTCGACTTCGATCGGCCGCTCGCGGGTGAACCAATACCAGGCGCCACCACCGGCGCCGCCCAGGATCAGGAGCATCACCACCCACGTCACCGAGCGGCCGCCGCCGGTGCGCAGGGGTTCGCGCTCGATGCGTAACGCCGAGAGGTCGTCGATCGAATCAGTCACGGTGTGGCTTCCCCCAAGAAACCTGTAATAGTACGCGAACAAAAGGCGAAGAACAATCAATTCTGCGCTGCCGCTCCTCATGAGACGCCGTACAGGGGGACGCAGTTCGACACCAATCCGCGTCTGGAGGGAACCGGCGGTCGATCGGTCGAATCAGGCCTTTGGAGGGTCGGGCGGGGGGCCGCCCTCCTTCATGCGCCCTTCCTGCTGAAGGGTCCGGCGCAGCACGAACTCGATCTGCCCGTTGAGGCTGCGCAGATCGTCGTTCGCCCAGCGCTGAAGCGCCTCGAGCAGGGCAGGGTCGACACGAAGGAGAAACGGCTTCCGTTCAGCCATGTCGATGTCGTTGACCTTAAGAGACCTCCCTGCCCGCCACAGCCCCGTTTGGCAGCATCGGTGGTCATGATGATTTTAATTTGATATCATTAAGATATCTCTTGTCAACTGACGGGAATAAACAGCGTCGACTCAGGGGTTTATCGCCGTGTGCGAATTGCTGTAGTCGGCGGGGGAGTGTCGGGACTGTCCGCCGCCTACGTGCTGTCCCAGGCCCATGACGTCACGCTGTTCGAGAAGGACCACCGGCTGGGCGGACACGCGCACACCCACGACATCACCCTGGCTGGGCAGTCGTGGCCGGTGGACACCGGGTTCATGGTGTTCAACCCGCGCACCTATCCGAACTTCATCCGCCTGCTGGATCGCCTGGGCATTTCGAGCCGCGACAGCGACATGTCGTTCAGCGTCCGCTGTCGGCGTTGTCGCGTGGAGTTTTCGAGTGTGGGACTGCGTGGCTGGTTTGCTCAACCCACCAGCCTGGCGCGCCTCTCGCACTGGCGAACGCTGGCGGATGTGCTGCGCTTCTTCCGCCAGGGCCGGCGCGCGCTTGACAGCGGCAGCGCGGACGGCATGACGCTCGGGCAGTTCCTGGCCGATGGTGGCTTTGGTGCAGCGCTGATTCGACACTTCGTGCTGCCGATGGGCGGCGCCATCTGGTCGGCGTCGGGTGCTGACATTCGCGCCTTCCCGGCGGTGTCGTTCCTGCGTTTTCTCGACAACCACGGGCTGCTGCACGCCTCCGGCCAACCCACCTGGCGCACCATCGCCGGCGGCAGCGTGCGGTACGTCACGGCGCTGGCCGCTCGCCTTGGCGCCGGCGTCCGCGTGTCCACCCCCGTTCGCGCCATCGTCCGCGACGACACCGGGGTGACCGTCGCCTCGGCCGCAGGCACCGCCTATCGTTTCGATCGCGTGGTGATTGCCACCCACGCCAACGAGGCGCTGGCCTTGCTGGGCGATGCCAGCCGGGACGAGGTTGAGGCGCTGTCGCGGTTTCGCTATTCGGTGAACGACACCTGGCTGCATAGCGATGAGCGAGTGCTGCCCGACGCTCGTGCGGCGCGCGCGTCGTGGAATTGTGAACTGGCGGATTGCACCGAGGACGCGTCGCCGGTGGCGGTGACCTACGACCTGAATCGATTGCAAGGGCACACCCCGGGCCGCCCCTTGCTGTGCTCGCTCAATCCGCTGGCGCCGATTCGTGGCGACGTGATGGCGCGCATGGTCTATAGCCATCCCGTGCTCGACACCGCCGCGTTTTCCGGTCAGGCGGCGATCGCGAGACTCAACGGCACGCGGCACACGTTCTACTGTGGCGCTCACTTGCGCAATGGCTTCCACGAGGATGGCGTAATGTCGGCGCTGGCCGTGACCAGGACGTTCGGCCTTGGCCTCTGACTTGCGCTCGTCACTGCTGGTTGGCCGGGTGATGCACGAACGCCTCTCGCCTCAGCGCCACGGTTTCCGCTATCGCCTCTACATGCATCGCCTGTCGCTCGGCGAACTGGCCGAGCTGCCTGGTCGCTTGCGTCTGCTGGGGATCAACCGCTGGCGGCCGTCGGCCTTCTTCGAGCGGGATCACTTGCCGGGCCGGCCAGGCACGCTGAGAGAGCGAGTCGAGGCAAGGCTGCGCGAGCACGGCGTGACCGGCCAGGTGGGCGCCATCGAGCTTGTGACCAACTGCCGGGTGTTCGGCTACGTGTTCAATCCGGTGTCGTTCTTCTTCTGCTACGACCAGCACGAGACGCTGGTGGCGGTAGTCGTCGAAGTGAACAACACCTTTGGCGAGTCGCACACCTACGTGCTCACACCCGATGGTGAGCCGGTGACGGCGAAGAAGGTGTTTCACGTCTCGCCGTTCATGACTCTCGACGGCACCTATCGCTTTGCCTTCGATGTCTCGCCGGATCACCTGGATGTCCGCATCGATCTGTACCGCCGCGGCGTGCCGGTGTTCGTGTCGCGCTTGTCGCTCGACCGGCGGCCGCTGACTGATCGCGGGCTGGCCGTGGCGCTGGTTCGCTATCCGCTCGTCACGCTGGCCGTGATCGGCCGAATCCACTGGCAAGCCCTCCGCCTGTGGTGGAAGGGCGCGACCTATTACCCGAAACCGCCCCTCGATCCCGAGGCGGCCCGCACAGGGAGCTCAGAGTGAATAGCCTGGAATTAACCGCCAACCGAGCCGAACCATCTGCCGCGGGCGTGGCCGACCGGATGATGGCGCCCGTCGCCCGCCGCCGGCTGTTGGCCTCGTTGGCCGCGTTGCAGGTGGGTCGGCTGACCGTGCACCTGCCCGATACCTCGATCGTGGAGGCGGGCGACCCCGACTCGGACCTGCACGCGACCATGTGGATCACGCGCGATGCGTTCTTCCGCAAGTTTGCCCTGGGCGGCGACCTGGGCGCCGGTGAGTCCTACATGGATGGCGACTGGCGCACCGACGATCTGTGCCGCTTCGTCGAGCTGATCCTGCGCAACCAGGCCTATCTGCCGCTCGATTCGTGGTTGTCGCGCGTACTCAACCTGCCGAGCGACTGGCTGCATGTGCGGCGCCGCAACAGTCGGCGCGGCAGCCGGCGCAATATCGGCGCGCACTACGATTTGAGCAACGAGCTGTTCGCCACGTTCCTGGATCCGTCGATGGCCTACTCGAGCGCGGTCTTTCACTCCGGCGACGAATCGCTCGCCGACGCGCAGCGCCAGAAGTTCGAGCGCTGGTGCGAGGCGCTACGGATTGGGCCCCTGGATCACGTGCTGGAGATCGGATCTGGCTGGGGCGGCTTCGCCATGCACGCCGCGCGCACGCGCGGCTGCCGCGTCACTGGCATTACGGTGTCGGCCGAGCAGTTGGCGTTGTCACGCCAGCGCGTCGCCACCGCAGGATTGGCCGACCGCGTGTCGTTCGAGTTTTGCGACTACCGCGACGTGCGCGGCCAGTACAGCCGCGTCGTCTCGATCGAGATGATCGAGGCGGTCGGTGAGCACTATTGGCCCTCCTATTTCAAGAAGATCGACGAGGTACTGGCGCCCGGCGGCCTGGCCGGCATCCAGTCGATCACCATGGTCGACCATCGCTTCGACGACTACCGCAAGCACTGCGACTGGATCCAGAAGTACATCTTCCCGGGTGGGTTGCTGCCCTCGATTCGCGAAGTGGCGAGCGTGTGCGCGGCCGGGACACAGCTGGGCGTGATCGCGCTCGAGGACCGCGCGCTCGACTACGCGCGCACGCTGCTGGCGTGGCGGCGGGAATTCTTCGCCCGGCTCGATCGGGTGCGCGAGCTGGGCTTCGACGATCGCTTCATCCGGATGTGGGAGTACTACCTGGCCACCTGCGAAGCGGCGTTCCGTACCCGCAACCTCGGGCTGGTCCACTTCGTGCTGGCGCGGGCGGGCGACGACCTCGTTTAGTGTCAGTCGAAGCCGATGCGCAAGTCGGCGACCAGCGGCAGGTGGTCCGAGGCCATCTTCGCCATCCGGTCTTTCGGCAGCGTGACCTTGAGCACCTCGACCTTGCCCTTGTAGTAAATGTGATCGAGGTGCAGGATGGGGAAGAAGCCGGGGTAGGTGCGCCGCCGGCTCAGGTGCTTGCTGAGATCGATGCTCTGCAGCCGTTCGGCGAGCACGTCTTTGGCAATGCCGCGCGCCCACTCGTTGAAGTCGCCCAGAATAATCTTGGGCCCGGTGACCCGCCGGTCGTGCACTAGCGTGGCCAGCCGCGCGGCCTGGTTGCGGCGCTCCAACAGCGACGTGCCCAGGTGCACGTTGTAGAAGTGCAGCGTGTCGTCCTCAAGCGCGACGTCGACGCGCTGCACGCCGCGGTGCTCGCAGGTCTTCCACGTCAGGTCGTACTGCACGTGATGCCGCACCGGAAACCGCGTCAGCACGACGTTGCCGAACAGCGCCGTGCGCAAGTGCCGCGTCGGCGCCATCACCCAGCCCATGCCCAGCGCCGCGCCCAGCTCCGCGGCCTGTCCCGCCTTGAGCGGACTGGCACCAATGACTTCCTGCAGCGCGATGATGTCGGCATCGATGCCGGCCAGTACCCCGGCGATCCGTTCGAGCCGGGTACGTCCGTCGAGGCCGCGTCCGCGGTGAATGTTGTAGGTGCACACCCGCACCGTCCGCGTCCGGATCGCATCGTCAGCTGCCATTGGCATTCATCCTACCTTGACCGGATCCCGGATCCCTGTAAGCTGTTCCCATGGCCAAGCTGGAAAGCGAACGCGAACTCCCGTGCCCGTGCTGCGGAGCTGTGCTGACCGTCGATCTCAACCTTGGCCGCATCATCAGTCACGAGGCACCGGCCAATCCCGACCGGCCCGAACTCGACAACGCGCATCGCATTCTGGCCGACCAGGCCGCGAAGCGCGACGCGCTCTTTGCCCAGTCATTCGAGGCCGAGAAGAACAAGGGCGATGTGCTAGCGAAGCGGTTCGAAGAGGCGCTGAAGGAAGCGAACAAAACGCCGGCAACGAAGCCGCTGCGCGGCTTCGACCTGGATTAGGCGGAACTGAATAATCCGCACGTCAAGCGGCGTGCCACCAAGGACATACCAGGCCGCCGCTAATGCGAGCAGCACCCCGAGCACGTCTGCCGCGCCCATTTGCAATGCCCTTAATTAATCTCCCGGCAGACGCTGGATCGCGGCCAGCGCGAGGCCAATCCTATCCACAGCTCTTGGGAACCCACTGCCGGACCTCTTGAAAGCGGGTGACGTGAAAATAGCGGACCATGTCGATGCGGAACAGACTGCAGGAGACTGAGCGGACGAACGTGTCGAGGTGGGGGTGCCGGTCGGTGAGCAAGCGCGACCACCGCTCGAACTCCGGTCCCGTCGCCATTTTGTGCGCGCGGCCGGTCGCCGTCACGGCTTCGACGTCCATGAGCTGGCCGGGAAACGCCGAGCGGTTGTCGATGACAAGCGCCACCTGATCGCATGCGGAGAGCAGGCGATACTTCCTGGTGCCCTTCTGCGTCGCGAAGACTGCTGAATCTAGGTCAGGGGTCATGGCGTAGGCCACTAGCGCACCATAGGGTTGCCCTTGGCCCTGCGTGCACAACACTCCGTAGAGCTGGCCGTCGAGGAGTCGCTTAATGGCCTTGTCGACATTCGTGTCGGGCCCATGATCCGGGGCGGCCTCACCTGCGATTTCGTCCGCAACGCGCATGCTTCGGATTATACCGTCTCTCCCCGGGAGTTGGCCTGGCCGCCCCTTGCGCCACCGAGTGCCCTCGCGAATTGGACAGCCGAGAGGCGGATGTTGCCCCCCATTGGCGACCCTGCCATGATGTTGCTGTGAACTCCAGTAAGGCATGAAGGGCAGCGAAAGCACGGCACTGACCACTGCACCAGCGCGGACAGCAGGCCTGGCGCAGCTCGACGCTCTGGTTGAGGTGGTTGGGCAATATTCGACCGCGCGGAACTACGCGGATGGGCAGACGACGAGCCGGCTCTCGCCGTATCTCCGGCGGCGGCTGGTTCTGGAGGAGGAAGTGCTCGGCTTCGCCCGCACGGTCGGCACGGTCGAGCGAATCGAGAAGTTCGTGCAGGAGGTCGTCTGGCGGACTTACTGGAAGGGATGGCTCGAGGCCCGTCCCGGTGTCTGGCACGCGTACCTGGCACGGTTGCGGTCGCTCGATGACACGCTCCCGCAGGCGGACCGCAATCGCCTTGCTTGTGCAATCGCCGGCACGACCGACTTGCCGTACTTCAATGCGTGGTGTGGGGAACTCACGTCCACGGGCTACCTGCA
This sequence comes from Acidobacterium sp., assembly GCA_002737365.1. GTDB lineage: Bacteria > Acidobacteriota > Vicinamibacteria > Vicinamibacterales > UBA2999 > 12-FULL-67-14b. Next base: position 33,173 of record NSIL01000017.1, read on the forward strand.
CAATCACGAGCGAATGTGGTTCGCGAGCGTCTGGGTCTTCACGCTGAAGCTCCCATGGGAGCTCGGCGCCCGTTTTTTTCTCGATCATCTTCTGGACGGCGACCCGGCGTCCAACACCCTGTCGTGGCGATGGGTAGCCGGTCTTCAGACGCCGGGCAAGCACTACTTGGCCCGCGCCGACAACATCGCCAGGTACACGAGCGGCCGATGGTTGCCGCAGCCGGGTGAGCTCGACGAGTCGGCCCGGCCGCTACCAGACGATGGTCTCGCTCGAATCGCCGCGGTGAGGCCCGCTCTCGGACCCGATGCCGATGAAGTACGGCCGCGGGGGGTGATCCTGCACGACGAGGACTGCGGGCCTCTACCCGACGGCTGGGCTCGGGTGTCTGCTGTTCGATATGCGGTCACGAAGCGGCCGCACCATTCCCCCAGCGAGTTGGTCGCGAGGTGGGTGGTCGGCGCATGTGCCGATGCCGACACCCGCGTTCACACCGTGACCCCCGCCCATCGCCCCGACGAAGTGTCCGAATGGTGCCAGGCGAACGGGGCGGTCGAGGTGTGGGCTTACCGGCCGCTGACCGGATTTGTCGCCACGGCGCTGGCTGAGCTCGCCGGTGAACTGGCGCAGACCGGGGTGACGCTTCGCTACGCCGACCGCGCTCACGATCTTGTTTTCTTTCCGCTGGCGACCAAGGGGTTCTTCCCCTTTTGGGAGGCGGCAAGAGTCGCCCTCAAAGCCCTTCACCAATCACCGTAGTTGTCATGTCAACGGCACCACCTATAACGAATGCTCCGTCCGATGACCGCGTCCCTGGATACGGTCGGGCGCGGCTGTGGGTCGGCATCACGGCCGTTGGTGCAATCGTGACGCTCGCAACCGGCGCACTCGTTTCCGGGTTGCCGGCTGCGGTGGACAAGCTGGTCAGTCCCGGTCTCGGCTCGACCTTGCTTGCCTTGGCCGCTTATGCGGCATCGCACGCGGCCATTCAGCTGCCCTTCGATCTGTTCGGCGGGTATCTGTTACCTGTGTGGTACGGCCGGTCCGGCCACGGGCGGCGAACTTTCCTCGGACGACTACTTCGGGGGGTGGTGGTCTATGCCGGCGTCGTGTTTGTGTGCCTGGTCGCACTCCTCGCCGGCGGTCGGCTCGGCAATGTCTGGGGAGTGGTCGCCGCAGGGGCGGTTCTGTCATTCCTGCTCCTCTGGAGGCGGATGACCGTGGCAAGGTCGTTCGCTCGTTTGGGTGTCGAGTCTTCGGCCGATCCACTTTCGGACCTGGTTGTATCGAGCGATGACGAGGGGTTTACCGGCGGAGTGCTTGGCGTCGTGAGGCCACGGCTGATTGTGATCCCGGCGCGATGGCAATCGTCGTTGACCCCGGCACAGCTCGCCTATGTTCGGCTTCGCCGCCAACTGGCCGGAACCAGCGGCACTTGGCGGCGCGGCCGGGCACTGGCACTCGCCTTCACACTTCTAGGAATAGGGTTATCGGCTGCCATGGTCGGTCCAGACCGGCTCGGCACCGCCGGCGGGACGGTCGAACTCAGTCTGTGGTTCACGTTGTGGTCGTTTGTTGGACTGCTCATCTTGCCGACGGTCAGCCGGCGCGGGGTCGCGGAGTTGGACACCTACGCACACTCAGCTGGCGTTTCTGAGACATTGGCGAAGGCGACTGCCCGCGCGCTCGACGCCCACCAGGACGACGAGCCTCAGCGGCCGGCGCTGGTCGAAACGATTTTTCACCCAATCCCCAGCGTTCAGAATCGTGACGAAGCAACGGCTCGCCACATACTCGGCGCGTGGGACGCGGCTCGCACAGCGGTTTACCTCGGCCTCGCGGGTGGTGGGCTACTCGGGCGGGCAGTGCACTGTAACTGTGGCCGGCCGGCGCTGTGGGCATTTCTCCCCGTGGACTGACGCGAGTAACCACCACACCAAAACCGGCCGGGTTTCCGCCCAGACCACGGCTTTGCTGTGCCGGCACTTGGTCAGCCCGCGCGCGCCTTCCCGGCCACCATCCGGCAGCGGTCGCTGCAGTATTTCACCTCGTCCCACACTCGCTCCCACTTCTTCCGCCAACTGAATGGGCGGCCGCAGGCGGCGCAACACTTCTCGGGCAAGTGCTGCTTCTTGATGCCCTTCATTCGTTCTTTGACGAGATGTCTGGCGGCGGCGCGTTCAGGTCGCGGAGCGAATCGAGATAGGCGTTCTTCGGTGCGGGCCTGACGGGGCGGACTTCCGTGCCAAGCATGTGGTCAACGCGTCCTCTGCTCTCGGCAATCAACTCGGCGATGAGCGAGGCTTCTGGCAGGTTCTTCCAATACTTCTTTGGCATCTCGGATTGCATTGCGCGCACTTTGAGCCGCGCGGGATTGAAGATGCTGCGGTAGTAAGTGCGCCAGAGATCCTCGAGCGTATCGACAGTCGGTGCCGTGCGCGGGACGCCGGCTGAGAAATGCAGCCTGCTGCCGTCCCAATGCGCGCATTCGTTTGGCGTGAGGATGGACCAATCCATGCTGGCAAATCGCTTTACAAAAAAACCCGCGGCCAGTCGCACGATGCGGTGCTCGGGCTCGAACCAGGCGACGAATTGCTCGCGGCTCGTGGCCTCATCGGTTCCCACGAGGCGGAAACGGACAAAGGCATGCATTTTGTGAATGTCGCGACTGATGGTCTTGCTCCACTGTTGAAGCTGGCGCAGGTCGCGGTCCGTGGCCACAGCGAGGAGATGCCGTTCGCCACCGTGTGTCAGCCGCCACAGCACGCGGTAGAGCGCACCCCAGCGCTGCGGGTCGCGGTGGGCAGCCACGCGACGGGCGAGGTCCAGAAATGCCGGCGGCACGGTCGGCACCGCGCCACGCGGGGAGGCATCATCGGTCGACGGGAACAGGACCGGCTCCAGCACCGTGTCCGACCACAGCACGTCATCGGGCGGCACTCGCCGCGCGAGCAGTTCGCGGGCACACTCGCGCCAGTTCTCGAAGCACGGCTGGATCACAACCGTCCGCATGGTTACAACTGGCCCGAGCGCACCGAGTCAGCGTCGCTGGCGCGCGGTGGCGGCGTGCCGAAGTTCAGTTCTGCCTGGCGCGGTGACGGCAAAAAGCGCGCCCGCAGCGCATCGTCATCCAGCCCAAGCCGGATCGGTGTGTGGTCTCCAGCACTGATGAAGGGCAGCACTTTCTTCATCGACACGCGCAGGCGCAGCAAGTCGGCGAGCCGCAGCCGTGTGTAGCGCCGGGCGCTCAGGATGCGCTCGACATTGCGCACGCCGAGTCCCGGCACGCGGAGCAGAAGTTCTCGCGGGGCCGTGTTGATGTCGGCGGGGAAAGTGGCGCGGTTACCTAGCGCCCACGCGAGTTTGGGGTCGATCTGCAGGTCGAGGTTCGGCGCACCGGTGGTGGTGATTTCATCCACCTTGAAACCGTAGAAGCGCAGCAGCCAGTCCGCCTGATAAAGCCGATGCTCGCGCACGAGCGGCGGCGGCTTGATCGGCAACAGTGCCGATGGTTCAGGAATCGGACTGAAGCCCGAGTAATACACGCGCCGCAGCCGGTAATCGCTGTAAAGAACATCCGCGCGCTGGAGAATGACAGCATCCGTGGAATCGTCTGCGCCCACGAGCATTTGCGTACTCTGCCCAGTAGCAAACAACGGCGGCTTTGGTGCATTCGGCTTGCGTTTTTCCGCGTGGCACTCCTGGATTTTCCTGCGGATGTGGCCCATCGCTTCTTGCGTGCGCGCGAGGTTTTTTCCGGTGCGAGTTTGGTGAGACCGTCCTGGGTGGGTAGCTCGATATTGATGCTCATGCGATCCGCAAAACGCCCCGCCATTTCGATCAGCGCGGGCGCCGCTTCGGGAATCGTCTTGAGGTGGATGTAGCCGCGAAAGTGATGCTCCTCGCGCAGCTTCCGCGCAACTTCGATGACCAGCTCCATCGTGTAGTCCGCGCTGCGGATGATCCCGCTGCTAAGAAAAAGTCCCTCGATAAAATTGCGCTTGTAGAAATCGAGCGTGAGCCGCACCACCTCGTCAGGCGTGAAACGCGCGCGCTGCACATTACTAGAGCGCCGGTTGATGCAGTAATGGCAGTCGTAAAGACAGATGTTCGTGAGCAACACCTTCAGCAGCGAAATGCAGCGCCCATCCGGTGCATACGAATGGCAGATGCCCGCGCCGCCCGTGGAGCCCACGCCGGCACTGCCACGGGAATTTTTGCGGGTCGCCCCGCTGCTCGCGCACGACGCATCATACTTGGCAGCGTCGGCAAGGATTTCGAGTTTACGCTGCAGGTCCATATCGACACCGTAAGGCTACACTGTTTCGGCGCAAGTGTCGCGCGCCCCTGCTGCGTGGGCAGCTCGATGTCGAGGCTGATGCGGTCCGCGTAGCGCCCATCCGTCGTCTACAAATGGCAGATGCCCGCGCCGCCTGAGGTCTGCCGTACGCCGGCCATCGCAAGACTACGGACTTGCAAAAGCAGTGCACGCCGGGGAAACTGCGAGTGATGCCCAATGTGGTGATTGTCGGAGCGGGGCTGGCCGGCCTGACGTGCGCACGCCGACTGCAGGCGCGGGGGCAGACTTGCCTGATCCTCGATGCGGGAGATGCCGTCGGCGGACGTGTCCGAACCGATCGTGTCGACGGTTTTCAGCTCGATCGCGGATTCCAGGTGCTGCTCACGGCCTATCCCACAGCCGAGCGCTGGCTCGACTACGACGCGCTGTCGCTTTGTAGGTTTTCGGCCGGCGCTCGCGTGTGGTGCAAGGGTGCCATGCATGTAGTCAGTGACCCGCTCCGTGAGCCGAGTGACCTGCTGGCGACATTGACCGCACCGGTGGGCACGCTGGCCGACAAAATCAGGATCGCGACCCTGCGATCGGCGGCGCGTGGAGGCGCGCTGGACGAGGTCTTTGCACGACCGGAGACCACCGCGCTTGAGGCGCTGCAGGCGCACGGCTTCAGCGCCACCATGGTCGAGCGCTTTCTGCGCCCGTGGCTGGGCGGGATCTTCCTCGACGACTCGCTCAGTGCGTCGAACCGGATGTTAATGTTCGTGCTGCGGATGTTCGCCGAAGGTTATGCGGCAGTCCCGGCGGCGGGCATGCAAGCCATTCCGGAGCAGCTCGCGGCCGGTCTAGCGCCTGGCACCGTGCGTCTCAACGCGCCCGTGGTGGCCGTTGTTGTCGGCGTCGTCACGCTGCAGAGCGGTGAACGCCTGGCCGCTGATCGGGTCGTGGTGGCGACCGACGGCACGGCGGCGGCGCGATTGCTGACCGAGCTGCCACCGACCTCGTGGCGCCACGTCACATGCCTATATTTTGCGGCGCCGGCCAGTCCGCTCGGCGCCCCGGTGCTGGCGCTCAATGGCTCTTGCGCAGGCCTCGTGAACAACGTGGCCGTGATGAGTGACGTGGCGTCTCACTACGCGCCGCCGGGACAGGCGCTGGTTTCAGTGTCGGTGCTGAAGGACGCGCCAGGAGACGACGCGTCGATCGCCGAGCAGGTCCAGGCCGAGTTGGCCGGCTGGTTCGGAACGCCAGTGCGCGGGTGGCGCTGGCTGCGTTCGTATCGCATTGCTCAAGCGCTGCCCGTGCGGTGGCCGCTCGAGCGGCCGGCCCCGATACCCGTGCGGCCGGGCATATGGGCGGCCGGCGACTTCCTGACGACGCCGTCTATTGAGGGCGCAATGGAAATCGGAGAACGCGTCGCCGACGCCGTGCTCGCGTGAGGAATGGCGACGCCCGCTGGCCACTATTGTGGTCAGGCCAGTTCCAGGTCGAACTCTGGCGGGCCGACTGTGACGATGCCCAGGTAGCCATCGACCGTCACTAGATCGCCGTCGCGAAGCTGCTCCACCGCGCGCGCGACCCCGTTGACACAAGGAATTCCCATTTCACGCGCGATGATCGCTCCGTGAATCAGCATGCCGCCTCGCCGCTCCACAACGGCGGCAGCCAGTGGCACCAGGTGGGTCATCATCGGCTGAATCGCATCGCACACCAGCACGTTGCCGGACCGAAACCTCCCGATGTCCTCTCCGGCCGTGATGCAGCAAACCCTGCCGCTCGCCAGGCCCGGCGAGGCCGGCTGACCAATAAGCTGTCGGGGGGTGTCCTGCGAGAGGATCTCGACCCTCGCGTCCTCGGGGGTTGCAGTCGGCAGGTCGAGCACGGCCTCTGAATCGGTGAGTGCCGTGGCGAGAGCGGGCACCAAGTCACCGGTGCGTCGTGGCTCCTGCCCAAGCCGGCCGGCCGCACGCAGCCGGTCGAGTGCCATCGCGACAGCGCGATCCAGCTGACTCTCAAGGCGACTGAGCAGCAGGTTGTCGTCGTCTCGAAGCTGCCAGCTTACTCTGCCGACCCGCAGCACCTCGGCCGCTTCGTCGCGGCGTGCGGGGCCGATGGCGTCGAATAGACGCTCCTCCAGTTCCAAACGGACTAGGCCCTGGTCGAGCATTGCGGATCTGTCAGTCGGGGCGGCGAAATCCGCCAGCTCCAACACCGTATGCAGCAACAGATCCGGGCGATCTAGCAGGCGCTGGCTTCCGTACATGACGTCCATGAATTCTGCCGCTAGTGCATCAAACGCGTCCAGGAACTCCTGACCGCCCGGAAGCTGGCGCAGTGGCTCCACCATCTCTGGCCACATCGTCTTGTTGGCATCGGCCTGAGCAACCCGGACGCCCGACACGGCCTTGATCAGCGAGACATTTGCTCGCAGCCTTTCGGCGAGAGCCGCCATGGCCTGGTTTCGCCGAGAGGCAATCATGTCCACCGACTTCAGCAGACCGACAAACTCGTACGGATCGTTGGGACGCACCGCATCGGCGTAGTAGCGGCCGAGCTGCCGGACTCCATGAGCCAGAGGGATGAACTCGTCCCAGTAGATATCCTTCCATCGTCGCACCGATTCAGCCCGCGCGAGCAGTGCCGCGGCAAGTTCGGCATCGGTGCAGGCGGCAAGATCGTGCGCCGCCAGGCGCGTGCCCTCTGATTCGAGTTCGGGAATCAGTTCGCCTGCGACGCGGTCCGCGAGCGCAGATAGACGACGCAGATTCGGCCGCAGCGTCAGATACCAGCCTCGCTCGTCGCCAGCGGCAGGCCGCGACGTTGTGATGGGTCGGGCCTGCAGCACCACCATGTCCGGCGAAAGACCGGTCCATTCGACGTCGGGTGGCCATCCAAACAGCGCCTCGATACGGCTGAGCACACCAAGCAGGTGCGTTAGGTCCTGCGTATTGAGAAGCGGTTCGTCGCCGTCTGGTCCGCGGCGCCCAGGCCGCCACTCGATCAACGCGCCCGAAGTTCGCTCCATGGTCCAGTGATCCGGGTCCACCGAACCGTCAACGAGCAGCGCACACGGACCCGGTACGGCCTCGATCATGGCGCGGTCGGCGTCCGGGCTGCGCGGATCGCGGCCAAATGCGACACCTGAACATTCTGCCAGTTCTACCGCCTGAACAAGGACTGCCATCCGGCTCCGGTGCGGGTCGAGCGAGAGCTCGCGTCGATAAAGGAGAGCTGCATCCGACCACAGGGAGGCCCAAACCACTCGCACCGCATCGAGAACCGCGCGATCGCCCTTCACCCCGACGATCGACTCGTGGAGGCCGGCGAAAGAAACCTGCTGCGAGTCCTCCCCGGGCGCCGACGAGCGAACGGCCACGGCGCCGTCACCGATGTGTTCTGCCAGTGCTTGGCGGATCTGAACGGCGATAGTCTCTGGGACCTCGGTTTGCATGAAGGCCGATCGAATCCGCAGCGCGGCGTCCCAGAGTTCTTCCCACCGCATGGCTTCGAGCGGCTTTCGGCCCAACTCCATCGCAATCTTGTCGCTCAAGCCAGACTTATTGATGAACTGTTCGTAGGCCTTCGTCGTGATGCCAAATCCTCGGGGAACCCTGAAGCCCGCTTGAATGAGCGAGCCAAGCTTGGCGGCCTTGCCGCCAACCAGCCCGTCTTCCGCACCGGCGGCGCCCAAAGGAACTATGCACGACTCCTGGGAACCCATTGCCGAACCTCTTGAAACCCGAACTGCTGGTGAAAAACGCCGCAGGTTAGGCCTTCAGGAAGCTCTTCAGCATCCAGGTCGTCTTCTGGTGGAGGGTGATCCGGCCAATCATCAGGTCCTGGCTCTCCGCGTCACCGGCCTCGCTGGCGAGATCGCGCGCACGCTCGGCATCCGACACCACTTTCCCGCTTGCGGCGATGAGCGCCCGAACGTAATCCTCCTGCACCAACGGTGCGGTGAACTCCTTCATCTGCGCGGTCTTGGCCAGCTTCCCGAGGCCGCCGATCGCGTAGGCGTCGATCGCGCGGATGCGTTCGGCAATGTCATCGATTGCGACAAACAACTCCTCGTATTGCGTCTGGAAGGCGGTGTGCAGCGCAAAGAAGCCCGGCCCCTCCACGTTCCAGTGGGCCAGATGGGTGAGCGATAGCAGAGCATAGGAATCGGCGAGCACCTGGTTCAGGCTGTCAGCCAGCCGGGTGTTGGTTGACGGACGGATCACAGTTATTTTCTTCATGTTAGTCTTTGGCAATATTGTCGTTCATTTAACCAGCCGTGGCGGCTAGCCCGAGCGCGACCACGCTTCGAGCCGTCCACGCCGCCGTCCGAACCCAGTTCGTGCGTGTCAGCCGCAGGTGGACCGCCTCATCGAATCCCGCTTCGAGCCGAAGATGTGCTGGCACCTGCCAAAGTCCGGTGCTACACCAAATGACGCCAACCAGGGCCAGTCCGGTCCAAGCCAGCCAGTCGCCGAAGACCCAGACGACCGCCACGGCGGCGGCTAGCTCGGCCAGCATCGGACCCGTGACGACCCAGCCAGTCCGCCGGATGTGCTCCCGTTCGTAGTCGGAAAACCCGGGCTGCCCGACGCGCGAGAACAGCGGGTAGTGCACGATCTGCACGAACCAGATCACCCCGGTCATGTACAGCGTCGCCGCCGTGTGCGCGAACAGGAGCCAGGTGCCCTGATCGGCGACCGTTTGTTCAAACGCCTGCGTCACCTCGCCAATACTATCCCGGGCCGAGTGGGCTTGCTGGCCATAGACCCGGTGGGGGCCCGCCGTCGTCCAAAGGCATGGGACAACGCATGGTGGACTCCGCATTGGGTTCGTGTCGTGGGGGGACTTGGATGAGTCGGACGATGTCGGTCTCAGCGTTGGTCGCTCTGATGGGCGCTTTGTCGATAGCTCAGGTGCCACAGGTTCCACTGTTTGCGTTCGAGTCGACTGAGGCGGCCGCAGGGTGGCAGGCTGTGAATGACGGCGTCATGGGCGGCGTGTCCGACGGCCGATTCAGGGTGACCGAAGGGCAGACCCTGGAGTTTTACGGGACGCTCTCGCTGGAGAACAACGGCGGCTTCGCCTCGGATTCTTTCTGTCCGCGCACTTTTTTTATCCCACATTAATTCGTGCTCTTCGATCGAGAATCAGATGTGAAGTTCCAGGCGGCGATGCGGTGCCCAACATCGGCACCGTGTCGGTTGGATAAGACGTTCTATCTAACTGAACTCCTTGGGAATTGGTTCCCACTTGCCGCGGCCGCGATAGTAGATCGGCTTCCGATCGTTATTGACCTTGCGATAGGCGCGGTACTTCTTGAGCAGCTGACGATAGCGACGCGTCGAGCTCTTCAGCTTCTGGTGCGGCAGATCGACCAACATCTGCTCGACCTTCCACACGCTGTTCTCGGTGAACCGCCAGTCGTAATGTCCCATCGCCGTCGCGAGATTGGCCACGCCAAATCCCTCCACGCGCCCGGTGTAATCCACGTACGGTTCGATGTAACTGCGCGCCAGCGCGCGTGGCGATCGGAAGACGGGCTTGCGGCCGTGCAGTCCGGGATCACGCGAGCGGGCGACCGATCCCCAACGGCCGTTCACCTGGTAAATGAAGATCACGTGGTCGAGCCAGTCTTGCGATTCAAGACTCATCACGAGCGGCGGAAAACTGTGCTGCTCGAGCACGACTGCCGTAAACAGCGCCGCCTCCATGCAATGAGCCATACGCAGCTTCACGACCGGGCGGAAGCTGTGCTGGGTCTCGCCGTCAGTCTCGGTGTTGTAGGGCAGCGCGTTCAGCCACCGCTGCACCTTGGCCGGGGTGTTGAGCTGCGCGATCAGGGCGCGTTCAGCGCGCGTGAAGTGCTGTCGTGAGTTCATCGACAAGGGTGGCCGCCGACCAGGCGTTGCTGTCGTGGATGGAGACGACGCGGCCGCGCGGATCGATCACTGTCGTCCGCAGGTTGTGCGTGATCGTCCCGTCTTTCTCTCGGATGACGTTCACGCCAAAGGTCGCGGCCAGGCGATCGACGATCCCTTCCGGAGCGGTGGCGAACCGCCACACGGCGGGATCGGCACCGGCCTTCGCAGCGTGCGCCTGCAGCACCGCGGAGCTGTCGGCGGCCGGGTCGAAGCTGATCGACAACAGCCGGACCTTGCCCCGCAGCGCGGGGTCGGCAGCGGCCAGCGACTGGATCTCCGCAAACCGGCGATCCATCAGCGGACAGAACTGCGGCAGCGGACAGCGGGTATAGATAAACGAGACGACGATCGCGGCGCCGCTCCAGTCGGTCAAGGCGATCGTCTTGCCGTCCTGATCGCGCAGCCTCGTGTCCGGCACCGAATCGCCGGGCTTCAGCAGCTGCACACTGGCCGCGGCGGGGATCTTCGTTGGCGCATCATCGGGAATCGGCGCCGCGCCGGTCTTGACGATCGCCGAGAGCCACGCCAGGTCAGGATCCACGTGCAACGTGGCGGTGATGAGGTCGCCCGGTACGCGGTCCTTCAACAGCCCCGCATCCTTCACCCGATACGGCATCGTCATCGCCGGCATGAAGCCGACAATGTCCTCGTGCCTGACGAGGATCTCGCTGGATTCGACCCTCACCGCCAGGACCTGTCCCTGGAGCTGGTAGCGACGTGCCTCCGGCTCGCGGGTGCAGCCGGCGAGACTGGCCACGACGGCCACGGCCGCGAACAGGAGGAGAGCGCCACGATGCATCCTGAACATCTTAAGTGATAGTCTGCCGTTCACTTCATGGCTAATGACTTTGCGTTCGAGATGGCGGCCTCGGCCGTGCGCTTCGGCGCCGGCGTCACGCGGGAGGTCGGTGTCGACCTCGCGGAAATGGGTCTCACCAACGTGCTGGTGATCACCGATCCGATCCTGCGGGGGCTGGCGCCGGTGCAGACCGTTGTGGAGTCGCTCGAGGCGAGCCGCATTCCGTTTGTGATCTACGACCGGGTCCGTATCGAACCGAGCGACGAGTCGTTCCTTGACGCCATCGCCTTCGGCCAACAGCATCCGTTCGATGCCATCGTCGCCGTCGGCGGCGGTTCCGTCATCGACACGGCCAAGGCCGTCAATCTTTACACCACTTATCCGCCGGCCGAGTTTCTCGATTATGTGAACCCGCCCATCGGCAAGGGACTGCCGGTGCCGGGTCCCCTGAAGCCGCTGATGGCGATTCCGACCACGGCGGGAACCGGCAGCGAGACGACGGGCGTGAGCATCTTCGACCTGAGCAAGATGCATGCGAAGACCGGAATTGCCAGCCGGCGCCTCAAACCGACGCTGGGCTATCTCGACCCCGACAACACCCGCACCATGCCGCCAGAAGTGGCGGCCTCGAGTGGTCTCGACATCCTCAGCCACGCCATCGAGTCGTTCACGGCCATGCCGTTCACCGGGCGTCCGCTGCCGGAGCGCCCGGCGCTGCGGCCGGCCTACCAGGGCTCGAACCCGATCAGCGACATCTGGTCGCTGCAAGCGTTGCGGATGGTGTCGCAGTTCTTGGTCCGCGCCGTCGACGACCCGTCAGATGACGAAGCGCGCGCCAACATGCTGCTGGCGGCCTCATATGCCGGCGTGGGTTTCGGCAACGCCGGCGTGCACCTGCCGCACGGCATGTCGTACCCGGTGTCGGGCCGCGTGAAAGACTATCGCGCCAGCGGCTATGCCGCCGACCATCCGATGGTGCCGCACGGCATCTCGGTGATCCTCAACGCGCCGGCCGTGTTCCGGTTCACGGCGCCGTCCACGCCTGAGCGGCACCTGCTGGCTGCCGAGGCGCTCGGCGTCGATGTCTCACGCGCGAAGGGCGAGGACGCGGGGCGCATTCTCGCCGATCGCATCACCTGGTTCATGCAGCGGCTGAAGACGCCAAACGGCCTTGCCGCGTTGGGCTACTCGTCGTCTGACATTCCGGCGCTGGTGGAAGGCACGCTGCCGCAGCACCGCGTCACGAAGCTGTCGCCGCGCCCGGCCGGTCCCGAGGAGTTGGCCCAGCTCTTCGAGGACTCGATGATTGCGTGGTGACATGATCCTGGTCGGCACGAGCGGCTACAACTACCCGGAGTGGAAGGGCAGCTTCTATCCGTCGGACTTGTCGGCGGCGAAGATGTTGCCGTACTACGCGAGCAAGTTCCGCACGGTCGAGATCAACTACACCTTCTATCGCATGCCGACGTCGAAGATCGTCGCCGGTTGGGCGGCGCAGGTGCCGCCTGGGTTCCGGTTCACGCTCAAGGCGCCCAAGCGCATCACGCACGACAAGCGGCTGCGCGCGGCCGAGGTGGCCGACGCGCTGCGGACGTTTGTCTCGGTCGCGGGTGAGCTGGGGCCGCAGTTGGCGGCGCTGCTGTTTCAGTTGCCGCCGAATTTCAAGAAGGACATGGTCCTTCTGAACGAGTTTCTCTCGCTGCTGCCGCCCAAGACCACGGCCGCCTTCGAGTTTCGACACGCGTCGTGGCTGGATGACGAGGTGTTCGCGGCGCTCAAGGCGAGGAACATCGCGCTGTGCATTGCTGACAGCGAGACGCGGCAAACGCCGACGATCGCCACCGCGGACTACGCCTACCTGCGCCTGCGCGACGAGGGCTACGGTGACTCTGACATCGCGAAGTGGACCGAGACCGCCAAACAACTGGCTGCCACGTGTGCCGACGTGTTCGTGTATTTCAAGCACGAAGACGAGGGCAAGGGTGCCGAGTTCGCTCAGCAGATGATGGGTAACCTTGGGATGTCTAAATGATGAAACGACTGTCTATTGCTGGTGTGGTGGTGTTGCTCAGTGCCTGCGCCTCACCTCCCACCTCCGCGCCTGGATCCTCCAGCGCTACGGTGGGTAAACCCACTGTCGACGTTGTCGAGTTGAGTGCCACCGATGCCCGCGCGCGGATGGCCTCAGGCGAACTGACCTCAGTGGCACTGGCGCAGGCTTACCTCGATCGCATTGCGAAGATCGATGATGCCGGGCCAACGCTGGGTGCGGTGATTGAGATCAACCCGCAGGCGGTGGCCGATGCCACCGCACTCGATGCGGAACGCAAGGCCGGCAAGCTGCGCGGTCCGTTGCATGGCATCCCGGTGCTGCTGAAGGACAACATCGACACGGCCGGTATGGTTAACTCCGCCGGCTCGCTCGCGATGGCCGATAACCGGCCCGCCAGCGATGCGTTCGTAGTTGCGCGGTTGCGCGCATCGGGAGCAGTCATTCTTGGCAAGACGAACTTGAGTGAGTGGGCCAACTTTCGCTCGACGCGGTCGTCGTCCGGCTGGAGTTCTCGGGGTGGGCAGACGAAGAATCCCTACGTGCTGGACCGCAACCCCTGCGGGTCGAGCTCGGGCACTGGTTCGGCGATTGCCGCCAGCCTCGGGGCCGTTGGTGTCGGCACGGAAACCGATGGCAGCATCATTTGCCCGGCATCAGTGAACGGCCTGGCGGGACTCAAGCCGACCGTGGGCCTGGTGAGTCGCACCGGCATCATCCCGGTCTCGATCTCGCAAGACACGGCGGGGCCGATGGCACGAACGGTCTCGGACGTCGCGCTGTTGTTGAACGGCATGGCGGCCGTCGATGTCTCGGATTCATCTGGCGCGGCCGCAACGGGGAAAATCTCGGCCGACTACACCACGTTCCTCAAGGCCGACGCGGTGAAGGGGAGGCGGTTTGGTGTGTTGAGACAGGCGATGGGATATCACCCGGACGTCGATGCCTCGATGACCAAGGCCATCGAGGCGCTGAAGGCCGGCGGCGCCGAGGTGATCGACATCAAGGTCCCCACCTACAACGCCTGGAACGACCCGGAGTTCAGCGTGCTGTTGTACGAGTTCAAGGATGGCCTGAACACGTACTTGAAGAAGAGTGGCTCACCGCATGCCTCGCTTGAGGCGCTGATTACCTGGAACAAGGCGAACGCCGCGAAGGCGATGCCGTTCTTCGGCCAGGAGATCTTCGAGCAGGCTCAGGCCAAGGGGCCGCTCACCGATCCCGCCTACAAGAAGGCGCGTGACGACGCGCGCCGGTTGGCTGGAAAGGACGGACTACTGGCCGTACTCGCGAAGCACAAGCTCGATGCGGTGATTGCGCCAAGCCTGTCGCCGGCGTGGCCGACTGATCATGTACTGGGCGATCACTTTGTGGGCGCCGGCTATGGCATGTCAGCAGTCGCCGGCACACCGAGCCTCACGGTGCCGATCGGCGACAGCCACGGCCTGCCCCTCGGCGTGACGTTCATGGGGCCGGCGTACAGCGAGGGCGAGTTAATCGGCTTTGGCTACGCGCTCGAGCAGGCGACCAAGGCACGCCAGGCGCCCACGTATAAGGCGACGCTCGATCCGTAGCTACTTGGTGACGGTAATCGTGACCTGGCCGTCGCCGGTCAACGCGCCGTCGTCGGCGCGGGCCCGGAGGACGTAGACGCCCGGCTCGCTAAAGGTGACCTGCACGGCCACCCGGCCATCCGCAGCCATCGCCGGCGGTGCCCAGATCGGCGCCCACATCAACCTCGGCATGAACCGCATCAGCTCGTGAGCCGGCGCTTGGCCGCTTCGATGCGTTCCACGTTCCACTCGTACGACATGAGGGCCGGCTGGTCGGTTGGTTGTGGCGGGAACTGGTGACCGGCATAGACGGGGTAGGCCTCCGTCCGCAGGTGGGCGAGCAGGTGATGCCCCTGCCGCGCGGCACGTTCGTGGCGTAGCGCGGTCACGTCCACGGGCGCCACGACGATGCGCTCGCCTGGGCCGGGCGAGGCCTCGGCCAGCAGCCGGCCGTCGTAATCGACCACCTGAGACCCGCCGGGCCACGAGTAGGGTGGATAGTGCCGCAGGCTGGCGCCCTGGTTGGCGCCAACGACGTAGGCGATGTTTTCGATCGCGCGCGCGCGATTGATCACCGTCCACCAGTTCATCGGCTCGGTGGCGCCCCACGGGTCCATGTAGGCGGACACCCGTAACAGCACCTCCGCGCCATTGGCGGCCAATTGGCGAATGGCCTCGGGAAACAGCCAGTCGTAGCAGATGGCGCAGCCGATGCGGCCGATTTCGGTGTCGGCCACCGGAAACAGTGGCTCGTCGTAACCCGGCAGGTCATGCGGACTCGACTGCAGTTCGTACGGAATCCAGGGATTGACCTTTCGATACCGGTAGAGCAGACCCTCTGGCCCGATCAGGCACGTCGTGTTGAACACCACGCCCGGCCACTTGGGATCGCACTCGATCATCGAGCCGGTCTGGACATAGATGCCAAGGTCGCGCGCCTTGCGCGCGATCAGGTCGGTGTGCTCGTTGGGGATCGAGACCGCCAGCTTTTCGAGCAGCTCCGCCACCGTGGAAAAGACCGGAGCCGAGTGCGCGAACTCCGGGAACACGACGAGGCGCACCGGGAGAAACGGCCGGCTGCCAATCACCGCCGAGTCGATCAGGCTGAGCATGCGGTCGGTACTCGCCCGCATCTGCCGCCGGTCCGCCGGGTTTGGCATGTCGGTCTGGCAGGCGGCGACCGAGTAACGAATGTGGGCAAAGCTCATCTCAGCGGCCGGCCTCGTAACGGGTATTGAACCGGCGATGCAGCTCATCTCGTTGTGGCGAGGCACGGCCGGGCAGTGGCTCCACGGTCTCGCCATCCTTGGTGTAAAGGTCCATGTCCTTGCACCAGCCTCGCACTTCGAGGACGATGCGCCGTGTCCAGCCGGGCGGTGGTGGCGGCGGCGCGACGAACTCGAGATGCACTTCCTCGCCAGGACCAAAGATCGCCACCGCGTCATCGGTCGCGGCCACCAGCGGCTCGATGGCGCCGGTGGCGGTGTACCACCCGCGCGGGTGACGGGTATCGAGCAGCGGCGCGCGGCGGTCGTAGTCGTAGTGCGGCCGTCGTTGCGAGAGTGTCGTGCGGTGAGGAAACCCGGTGACGTCCAGGCGTGCGGCCGACACCGGCAGTCGCCGGTGCCGGACCGCCGGCACCGACTCCGGATAGGCGACGGCAAGGCGGTCCCAGTAGATTTCCTGGGTGGTGGAGAGGCGCAGCGCACTGGCGCCGCGCGGCAACTTCGGCAGCGGCACGCTCATCTGCCGCGGCATGCCGGCGGGGTAGCCGAATTCCGGCAACACCATGTGCCACCGGCCGTCACGATCCCGCGCTTCGATCGAGGGCGCCCGGTAGGGCGCATTGGCCTGCCACGCCGCGAAGATGGTCTGGGCGTACGGATACTCGATCCACCCGTCGATGACGAGGAGCGGCGGCGTGCCGCCCGTCTCGAGGGGGCGGTCGAACTCGAGGGTCACCTGCGACTCGGCCGTGCGTCCGATGAAGCGCGGGTCGGCCGTCCCGGTGGGCGCGGCTACGTCGTCCGCGGTGATGATGGAGCGCGTGACATCCTCCCCCGACCGGGTCGTTGCTCGAGACGGCACGAGATCGCGCGCAAAGAAGCGCGGTTCGCCGGTCGGCACGGGCCCCGCGATCGATTTGCGCTCGTCGAGTGTCATCTGCCAGCCGGGCGGCAGATCGTAGACGCTGAGCGAGGCCGCGTCGAGATACGTGATCTCTTCCATCGGCTCGCCGAGCTTCAGCTGGTAGCGGCCGTCCTTCGGCACCAGGCTACCGACCGGGAGCAGCACGTGTTCCGTGGGATACGGCTCGCTGTAGACACCGGGCCGCTCGAGAAATCCGATGCCGCCCACGCCCAGCACGTCGGTCACGAACCCGAAGGTGCGGCCGTTGAACGCGAACAACACGGGACAGCTCGATAACTGCCGCTGCGTCTCTTCGATGCGGTGCACGGTACCCGCCGCGAGCGACAACTCGGTCTGGAACACGCCGTCGGACCAAGTGACGGCCAGGAAGTCGGCCTGGGCGGCGCCACCGAGTCCGAGTGCGACTGGCTGGAGGCTTTGCCCGGGGCCCGACTGCCATCGCCACGTGTTGAGCGCGGTCCAGTGGGAACCAGCGCGCACCGCCGCGCTGGCGCCAATGCCCGAGAGATTCGACCGCAGCTGATCGCTGCGGCTGTCGCGGCCCGTCAACACCAGCGCGAGGAACGGATGGCGGCCGGGTCCCGGCCCCCAGACGACGGGCGCGCCGTCGGCTGGCAGGCCGATCACCGACGGTCCTCGCGCCGGATCGAGCAGGCCCAGCGTCCACGTCGCGGTCGCTGGACCCTGCGCGGTGAATTGGGTCGATCCCGATTGCCGTGCCGACGGATCGATCACCGCCCACGACGAGCCACGAGTCACGATCAGGTCGAGCGAGCCGTTGCCGTCGATGTCGGCCAGCGCCAGTTGCCGGACCGTGGCGGGGCCGCCGAGCGCGCCGGTGTCGCCGGCCGCCAGCTGTGCGGGTTGCCACACCTGCTGGCGATCGCGCACCCATCGCTCGATCCCGCGCGGGCCGTCGGTGTAGAGCTCCGTGTCGCCGTCGGCGTCAACGTCGCCCGCGAGCACCGTTTCGATTGCCGCGTTCGCGAGAACGTCCGTGCCGGGCGCACGGTGGTACTGCCACAGGCGGTCGTTGAGATAGAGGTCGTGGGGCGGTGTTTGCCGGATGACGATCAGGTCGGCGTCGCGATCGGCATCGAGGTCGGCGATCGCCAGACCTCGCGCGCCGCGATCGTCGTTGGTCAAGCCGGCGGCGGCGGCGATGTTCCTGAACGTGCCGTCGCCGTTGTTGCTGAGCAGTCGAATCGAACCGCGGGCGCTCAGTAGCAGTATGTCGAGGTCGCCGTCATGATCGGCGTCGAACATCGCACCGTCAACGGCGGGCTCGGGCGCCACCGCGCCCGCCGCGCGCGTCACGTCGCGCCATACCCCGGACGTGACCTGCCGCCATAACTGGCTGCCGCCCTGCGAGCGGCCAAGAAAGACGTCGACCAGGCCGTTGTTGTCGTAGTCGCCCCACAGGGCGGTCCGCACACCAGCGACTGACGCGAGCGGGTGGCGGAGCTGCGGCTGGAACGATCCATCCGCGTCGCCGGTCAACAAGGCGTTGGGGGTGGTCCCGCCTCCGGCGCCGGCCGCGAAGACGTCGAGGGTGCCATCGCCGTTGACGTCCACGACCGTGATTGACGGCGACACTGGTCCACCGGATGGTCCCGATCGCCACGGAAAGGGCTGGGCGACGAGCGGTGCCGCCGCGGCAAACGCGGATCCGGCTGGCATGGTTGAAGCGATCGCCGCCCGATCGCGATCGATCGTGATGGCCTCCGCCAGCGGCCCCATGTGCAAGTATTTAAACTCGGCCACCACCGCCTGCGGGTTGCGGTCCAGATCCTCGAAGCGCTGGAGCAGGTCGCGCCCCTCGTCGCCGCGTCCGAGCCGCTGCATCGCCTGAAACGCTCCGTAGTAGGCGCTACGGAGCAGAGGGTCGAGGGCAATGGCCTTGCGGTACCACAAAAGTGTCTGATCGGGCTGGTCGGCTGCCAGGCTGCGCGCCGCGAAGTAGGCCGCAAACGCATCCGGCGGATCGGCGTCGGCGACGTCGCGAAAATGAGGGAGCGCCTCCGCGGTCCGGCCATCGTTCAAGAGCAGCAACGCCAGGACGTAACGGCCACGCCGGTGTCGGGCGTCGATTGCCAGCACGCGTTCGCGCAGCACGCTTTCCGATCGCGCCAAGTCTTCAGATTTCTGCTGATTGAGGAGGGCAATGGCCAGATTGACCTGCGCATCGAGCGCATCGGGGCGCGCACTGGCCACGGCGCCAAACGCCTTCGCGGCGTCGGCATAGTCGAAGCGTCCCATTAACCC
>NSIL01000018.1 GCA_002737365.1 Acidobacterium sp.
CACCGTCGACCGCCAGGGCAACTTGTGGATGACCGACGCCGGCAGCGCGCCAGGCAAGGGACACCAGGCCTTCAAGTTCAGTCCTGATGGCAAGATCCTGATGACACTCGGCAAGGCCGGCGTCAGCGGCTCCGGCCCTGGCCTTTTCGATCAACCCACCGATGTCGTCGTTGCGCCAAACGGCGACCTGTTCATCACTGACAGTCATCGCAACGGCAAGAACAACCGCGTGATGCACTTCACGAAAGATGGCAAGTTCATCAAGGAATGGGGACGCAAGGGAACCGGCCGCGGTGAACTGAGCGAGCCGCACACCATGGCCATCGACTCGCGCGGGCGTCTGTTCGTGGGCGACCGCGAGAACAACCGCATCGTCATCTACAGCCAGGACGGCCAGGTGTTGGACGAATGGCGCCAGTTCGGCCGGCCGAGCGGCATCGTGATTACGGCGGACGACACGATCTACGTGGCCGACTCCGAGTCGTGGGGCACCGACACCGGCGCGCGTGAGCTGCCGGGGATCAAGAAGGGCATTCGCATCGGCAGCGCAAAAGACGGGCGGGTGACCGCGTTCATCGAAGACCAGGAATCGACCGCCGCGGATCATGCCGGCGCCGAGGGCCTCGGCGTCGATGCGCAGGGCAACGTCTATGGCGGCGTGGTCCGGCGGCGAATGCTGGAGCGGCACGTCCTGATGGCCAACCCGCTGGCGTCGCCCGAATCGGTGGGCTTCTCGGCCGACGGCCTCAAGGCATACCAACAGGCCATGCGCGCGCTAGTCGATGATGGCAAGCTGGCTGGCGTCACCACACTCGTGGCGCGTCACGGCAAGGTGGTCCAGTTCGACGCCTACGGCGTCCAGGACCTCGACACCAAGAAGCCTGTGACCAAAGACACGATCTTCCGGATTGCCTCGATGACCAAGCCGATCGCCGGCGTCGCCATGATGATGCTGTGGGAACAGGGCAAGTGGACTCTCGACGATCCGGTCGCCAAGCACATCCCCCAATTCGCCAACCTCAAAGTCACGACGCCAAACGGCGAGGCCGCGCAGACGAGGCCCATGACGATGCGGCAGCTGATGAGCCATTCGGCCGGCTTTGACGTCAGTGCCGGCTACACCAAGGCCAACCTCAGAGAGGCCGACCTGCAGGCGATGATCGACAAGCTGGCCAAGCTACCCCTGGCCGCGCAGCCCGGCACCGACTGGCGCTACGGCCCGAGCGTCGACATCCAGGGCTACCTCGTCGAGAAGCTCTCGGGCCAGACGCTCGACGTCTTCCTGCGGACGAAGATCTTCGAGCCGCTCGGCATGACCGATACGGGTTTCTGGGTGGCGCCGTCGAAGGTCGATCGGGTGACGAAGATGTTCACCTACGGTCCTGACAAACGTCTCATGACGGCGCCGACCCAGGGTGATCCGACGGTGAAGCCGGCGTTTCTGTCCGGCGGTGGCGGGTTGCTCTCGACGATGGACGACTACCGGCGGTTTGCGCAAATGTTGCTCAACGGTGGCGAGGCCAACGGCAAGCGGCTGCTCAAGGTGTCAACCGTCGAGTTGATGCGCACCAACGTGCTGGCCGACGGCGTGACTGTCGATCTCTACGGTCCGAATGTCAACATTGGGGGCATCGGCTTCGGCCTCGACTTCGCCGTCATTCTCGATCCGGCCAAGGCGAATACTCCGGAGGGCAAGAACTCGTTCTACTGGGGCGGCGCGTTCGGCACGTGGTTCTGGATTGATCCGGCCAATGATCTGATCGCGGTCGGCATGATGCAGAACCTGGCCGGCAGCTCACCGGCTGGCGGCTCGCCGCAGGTGAGGCCGCTGTCGCGCAAGCTGGTGTACCAGGCGCTGGTCGAGCCGAAGAAATGACAGCCGCAGATTGAACGCCGATTCATCGCCTCACGGCCGCTGACCGCGAGGTAATTGAGGACTTGCGCGTAGTCTGCCGGTGTCGGCGCCGAGCTGGCCTTGACCTGCACGACGACGCTGCCGAAGCAGACAAAGTCCAGTCGGTAAACTCCGTGGAGTCGCTGCCCCTTGTATTCGACCAAGCACGGTACTTGGGATGTGAAAGGGATGTCCCGAAGTGCGAATTCGTGGGCCAACGCCTCGTAGTAGATGGCCTCGAGCAAGCCCCGTCGCCGCACGTGATTGCGTTGGCAGGCCGGGCAGGATCGGCGACCCTGATCCCAGGCGAGGAGATGGAAGAAATTGCAACACCGTGACGATTCGCCTATGGCAGTGTTCGCCACCGTGGTGAGTCGGCGTGAAATCTGCGGCTGTGGCCTCCGCCTATCGGCGCGCCCAGTCATAGTGGGTCGCCGCCCGCTGGCTCACCGCCGGGACGTCTTCCCCAAGCAGGAAGCCCTCATCGACCAGCGCCACGGCCGCGAGCGCGATGCGCCCCAGGTAGTCTTCGCGGCTCGCGAAGCGCTCGGCAATTGACTTGCGCCCATCGCCGGTTCGTTCTCGATCCGCGCGCGTGCCGGGCAGTGGCAGGTACGAGCCGATCTCGCTGGCCAGCCGATCGGGCGCGCCGATGGCCGCTCGGCGGTAGTTCCACCCGGTGTGGGTCGCCAGTGGCACCGAGATCTCCGGTAACCGGATGCCGGCGCGACCGTTGCCCGCCTCGTCCACTGCCGGCACCAGCCCGACAAACGCCTTGCCGATGTTCGGTGGCTCGATCGTGACGATACCCTTGGACCAGTCCGGACCAAAGTCCAACCGGTACGTCGTCATCGGCGAGTTCGGGCGCGGATAGCCAGGGATTGTTGGCCACCCAGACGCGGCCACCGTCGTCAGCGTGCCGTCAGCCAATTGCGGGTATCGACTCGACGGTGGCTCAACACCCTCGGCCACCCAGCGATCGAGGGCGCGGAAGAGCGCGCGAATCACCGGCGTGTAGACCAGTGTGTTCATGTCGGCGCGGCCGACGAAGTCAGGGTCCGCGTACGGCGCCGGCGGAAAAACCCCGACGATGTGCGGGGCTGAGGCGATGAAGTAGATGCGGCTGGTCGTCGGCGGCGCGATGTCGCGGGTGCCGGTGACGTCGGTGTGCACCAGCGACCCAGCGCGGTTGAAATACTCCGAATCGGTGAGCACATGGAAGAACTTCGGGACCGTGCTGCTGCGAGTGGCCCTGCGCAGTACGCCGTCGGTGACGCCGGTCTCGGGATCGGTCTGGTCGGCATCCGTGAACGGAAACATGTCGACCGGGTAGAGGATGTTGAAGTGCTGCAGCTGGTCGCGCGACTGTTGCCCGAAGCGATGGTTGAACGAGCCCCGGCCGGCGCCGCCCACCTGGTCGAAGAGGCCGTCGAACACGATGCGCCCGCGCTCGTCTTCGTTGAAGCCTTCATAGACAAAGTGGCGCAGGAAGCGGCCGGTCTGCGAGACACCCCAGCCGATAGCGATCTTGATGCCTGGCAGGGGATTGCCGTCAGCAGCGGTGGCGTGCTTGAAGAAGCTGACGATGTCGCGGGTGCCGGCCAGGCCGACGCCGACGACCCGCGGGTCGCGGGCGCGATAGACCACGTCGTAGATCAAACCCGCTTCGAATCCGCGATCGAGCGTCACCGTGCCGGGTCCGGTGAAGCGCCAGGTGCTGCGCGCGATCTCTCTCGGCGTATCGGTGGGCAGCGTCCGCATGATCATCCGATTCTCAGGACTGGCTGGATCGAGAACCGGGTATGCCAGGTGTCCGCGATCAGCCACCGACGCGCTGGAAGCGTTCGCGCCCGGGATGAAGTTGCCACGCACCCAGCCGGTGATGGGCTGGCCGTTGCTCGTGGCGATGGGGATCTCCATCCGCATGCGGCCTTCGGGCACGTCCCATTGCCACCCCATCCACAGCAGCGAGAAGCCCTGCAGCATTAGCGCACCGTTGCCGAACTCTTCCGCGGTGGACGGGTCGCTGGCGTTCGCGGCGTTCTGGAAGACGGGCAGAATCCGCTTGGTGCCGCGGTTGCCCGCTTCGTAGAACACGCGGCCGTTGCCGCGCGCGGGGTCGACTGGCTTCAGCAGGTAGAAGTCGGCGGAGAACTCAACGAGGCCTTGCGCATTACGCGGCGCGAGCGTCAGATCGACGATGCTCAGGTTCTGCGGAAGGGCAGGGTCGAGCGCGAAGTGGACCGTGCCGATCAGCTTCTCGTATGGACCGGCCGCGCCGAAAGGCTTGCCGCCGAGTATTGTCTCTCGGCGATCGATCTGCAGGCGCGTGACACCCGCCTCGGCGGCTGTGATGGCTGACTGGCTGAGGAGCACGACGACGAGCAGACGCCTGATCATGGCGAGATTATACGGCCGAGATAGACTCCTCCTGCTTCCCCAATGCCCGCCCTCACCCCAGGCACACGCCTCGGTCCCTACGAAATTCTTGCCGCCATCGGCGCCGGCGGAATGGGCGAAGTCGATCGAGGCCGCGACACGCGCCTCGATCGCATCGTCGTCATCAAAGTGCTGGCGAGCAGCCTGGCCTCGGAGCCGCAGCCGCGCGAGCGCTTCGAGCGGGAAGCCACGGCCATCTCGTCGCTCACCCCCCCCCAACATCTGCGCGCTCTACGACGTGGGCCGCGAGCGGCCGGCGGGTGACGCGGGGGATGCGGGTGAGCCGGGCGCCGATGCCTCGCCCATCGACTTCCTGGTGATGGAGCATGTCGAAGGCGAGACGCTGACGGCGCGACTGGCCCGCAGGTCGTCGCGCGCCACGCGCAATGTGGTGCTGAGCCGCGGCGATCCGCCATCCGATCCCACCGCAGCGACGTCGCCTTCTGCCCCAGGCGCTTCAGTCCCGGCCTGGTGAGCCTGGCCGATACGAGATGCTCACCGGCCGGCGGCCATTCGAGGGCAAGAACCAGGCGAGCCTGATCGGCGCGATTTTCGATCATTGGCCGCCACCGGTGACGATGTTCCAGCCGGTGTCGCCGCCCATGCTCGACGAGATCGTGGCGCGTTGCCTGGCCACGGACCCCGACGAGCGCTGGCCGACCGCGCGCGATTTAGAACGACAGCTCGAGTGGGTGGCGAAGCAGTTGGCCGAAGGTGGCGCCAAGCGCCGCCGGCTGCTGTCACGACGCGGTTTTCGGTGGAGTTGCCAGAGGGACAGGCCTTCACGCGAACGGGTCGGCACGTGGTCGCGTTGTCGCCGGATGGCACGAGCCTGGTCTACGGCGCGAATCAACAGCTCTATCTGCGCAAGATGGGCAACCCCTTGGGAGGTTCGTGGATTGGTGATCGCCTGCTGTTGGGCCAAGCCTCGCCGCGCGGCCTCGTCGAGGTGCCGGCCGGCGGCGGGAGAGCGAAGCTCCTGGTCAGCGTGGATGAGAGCAAGTCGGAGTGGGCGCACGGTCCCCGGCTGATCGCAGGCGGACGGGCCCTGCGGTTCACACTGCGCACCGGTTCGCAAGGGTGTGACGACTCGTCGATTGTGATCCACGAACTCGCGACCGGCCGGCGCACGGTGCTGGTCAACGGCGGTACCGACGCCCGGGTGTTGTCGACTGGCCACCTGGCGTACTTTCGTGAGGCCACCATGCCATTCGACGAGCACCAGATGATGGTGACCGGTAGCCTTCGTGCCCAGTGTAGCGACCACCGTCGATCGAGAGCTCGTGTGGCTCAATCGCCAGGGACAACAGGAGCCTACGACTGCGCCTCAGCGAGGTTTTATGACTGGAGGCTCCGGGTTGGCCCTGTCGCCTGACGGCACCTAGGCGGCAGTCTCGGTCAACGACGGCACCAACGCCTCCGTGGGCTCCGACATCTTGGTGTGGACGATCGCCCAGGGTGCATTGACTCGCCTGACGTTTACCGGTGCGGCCACATCACCGGTGTGGACTCCGGACGGCCGCCGCATCTGCTACATGCAGACCGGTGAAGCGTTTTGCCAAAAGGCTGATGGCAGCGAAAAGGCCCTGTCGCTGTTCATGTTTCCAGGACTGGAATCTCTGGATTCGCTCTCGCCAGACGGCCGCTGGATCGCGTGTCACTCGAACGAATCTGAACCTAACGAGGTGTAGGTGCGGCCATTCCCCGAGGTGGACCAGGGGCGGTGGCAAGTGTCGATCGATGGCAGTACGGATCCGCGCTGGGCGAAGAACGGCCGCGAGTTGGTGTTCTCCCTGGGTGGGAATCCAAATCGGACGTTCTGGTCGAGTGTGGTCCAGCCAGGGACGAGCTTCGTCGCTGGCAAGCCTGCGCAGATCCCGACGTCAGCGCGGGCGAAGGCCAATGCGAGCGCTGCCTACGACGTTTCACCGGATGGGCGCCTTCTGGTCAGCATGCCCCTCCATACCGGAATCGTCGCCAACTCGTCGCAGCAGGTGGTGGTGCAGCACTGGTTCGACGAGCTGAAGGCGCGCGTGCCGGCCGCAGCTCGTCGGTGCGGCAATTTTTGCAACTTGACCGACCTCGCCCTTGTACCTATTTGGGGGCAACCGCGTCGGCACAGCGACTTACGCGGACGACACGGTGGTTACGCTGGTGGCACATCAATTGGATGTTCTCGGCGGCATGAACACGCCACAACCCGGAAGCGACGAACGCACCTTTGCCATCATCGGCGCGGCGATGGAGGTCCATCGGATCATGCGCAGGGGCTTTCTCGAGGCGATCTACTACGAGGCGTCGGCCATCGAGTTCAGGCTTCAGGACATACCGTTTGTGACCCAGGTGCCGTGCTCGGTTGAGTACAAGGGGCAACGACTCCACGGCTCCGACAGGCTGGATTTCGTCTGCCTCGACACCGTGGTCGTGGAAGTCAAGGCCAGCTTGGCCACGACGCCAGCTGACTACGCGCAGGTGTTGAACTATCTGGCGGTCAGCGGCCATGAGATCGCGTTGCTGATCAACTTCGGCCGGCCATCGCTGCAGTACCGCCGCTTCGCACTGAGTGACTGCGTCTGAGTGTGCGGCTGTCTGGTCTCTGAATCTGCGGCTGGCCGAGTATCGAAATCTGCGGCTGTTTGTTCTGAGAATGCTGAATCTGCAGCCGTCAGGGCGCTCCCACACGAACCGTGTGGTTGCCACGGTCGGCGACATAAATGCGCCCCGCGGCATCCGCGGCGATGCCCTTCGGATTGAAGAACCGCGCGGCCGTGCCGACGCCATCCGTCGAGCCGGAACTGGCCGCGCCGCCCACCGTCGTCACCTCGCCTGATGAAGTGATCTGTCGAATCACCTGGTTGTCAGTATCGGCCACAAACACATTGCCCTGGCGATCGACCGCCACGCCGGAGGGATACTTGAACCGGGCGGCCGCACCGCTGCCGTCCGTCGACCCGGCGCTGCCGGCGGTCCCCGCCAGGGTGGTGACGACGCCAGCGGAGGTGATCCGGCGAATCGTGTGATTGCCGTGGTCCACCACAAAGACGGTGCCGGTGGTGTCGACGGCGACGCCGTAGGGGACGACGAACCGGGCGCTCGTGCCGGTGCCATCCGTGCTGCCGCCCGTACCGGCCAAGCCCGCAAAGGTCGAGACCACGCCGGCCGGCGTGATCTTGCGGATGGCGTTGGCGGTCGCATCCGAGACGTAGACATTGCCGTTGGCATCGACGGCGATGCCGAAGGGCTGATCGAATCTGGCGGCGGAGCCGGTGCCGTCGGCGCTGCCTCGGGAACGCGCCGTCCCGGCCAGTGTCGTCACGACGCCACCGGCGGTGATCTTGCGGACCGTGCTGTTCAGGCTATCGGCGACATACACGTTGCCCGAGGTGTCGACCGCCACGCCGAACGGGGAATAGAAGCGCGCGGCCGATCCGGTGCCATCGGTGCTGCCAAACGACCCAGGTGAACCGGCCCAGGTGGTGACGGCCCCGTCGGGCGTGATGCGCCGGATGACGTGCGCGGCGCTATCGGCGATGTAGACGACGCCGTCGGCGTCAACCGCCGCCGAGAAGGGATCTTCGAATCGTGCCGCCGCACCGTGGCCATCGACACTGCTGGTGCGACCGGCCAGTCCTGCGATGGTGGTTACGGCGCCGGCGGTAGTCATAGCGCGCACGGTGTCGTTGTCGGTATCGGCGACGTAGATGGCGCCGGCGCTCGTGATCGCGACGCCGGATGGATAGTGAAACCGAGCTGCCGAGCCCGTGGCGTCAGTCGTGCCGGGACTCGACAGCGTGCCGGCGAATGTCGACACCACGCCGCTGGTCGAGATCGAGCGAATGGTGTGTGAGCCGTAGTCGGCCACGGTGAGCACACCCGCCGCGTCGACGGCAATGCCGCGCGGTTCGCTCAACATCGGGCCCGACAGCGTTCGCGTCGTCACCACGCCATCGGCAGAGATGCGGCGAATGGCTCGGTTGCCGGTGTCGGCGACGTAGACGACGCCAGCCGCATCCACGGCAATTCCGTTCGGCCCGCGAAACGACGCCGCCGTGCCCACGCCGTCGGCACTGCCGGGTACGTCCGCCTGGCCGGCGAGTGTCGTGACGACGCCAGCGCTGGTGATCTTGCGGATCAGGTGGTTGTCATAGTCGGCCACGTAGAGGGTGCCGTTGACGTCAATCGCGACGCCGCGCGGTTCGTCGAGGCGTGCCGCCGGACCGGTGCCGTCACTCGTTCCGGCGGTGCCGCCGCCAGCCAGCGTCGTGACGACGCCGGCGGAGGTGATTTTCCGGATCGCGTTATTCGAGGCGTCGGCCACATAGACGTTATCCGCATCGTCTACGGCCACGCCAAAGGGTTCGTTGAAGCGGGCCGCGGCTCCGGTGCCGTCGCCTCGTCCCTCCGTTCCGGGCGTACCGGCGAGCGTCACCACCTCGCCGGATGGCGAGATCTTGCGGACGCTGTTGTTCAGCGTGTCTGCGACGTAGACATTGCCGGCCCGATCGACCGCCACCCCGCGCGGCGCGTCGAACTGGGCGGCCGCACCGGTGCCATCCTGACTGTTGACCACGGTACCCGGCGTGCCCGCGAGCGTCGAGAAAGTGAAGGTGACGGCGGTCAGGATGCGCATGTCGCCTGAGGTTAGACCGAGTTGGCGCCGAAGAGTGACGTCAGGTGCATGATTCGACGCACATTTCTCCGGCCCGGTTGCGTCCTACTGGGTGTTCGGCAGGTAGATCGCCATCAATTGGACCGGGCTCTGGATGTCGACGAACTGGTGCGCGACCCCGGAGGGCACCAGCAGGAAGTCGCCCTTGCCAAACGCCTGGCGCGTGCCGCCATCGATGCCCGTGCCCGCGAGGTTCGCACCAGTTCGGGTGGGAGTCACGAGTGTGCCGCCGGTCAGTAGTGTCGCGGCGCCCTCGATGACGTAGAACAACTCGGCCTGCGCCTCGTGCAGTGATGCGCCTTGCGGCTTTGCCAGTCTCCGCTCGACGTTGACGTTGTACGGTGCCAGCGTGAAGACGCGGACCGAGGCCGCCGCGCGGTCACCTGGCAACTTGGCCACCCCGGCAGCCAGGTCGGCCGCGGAGAACACCGTCGCCTTCGTGCGGTCGGTCGGTGTTGGGGTAGCGGGGGCTTGTGCCCCCGCGGTGACCCCGATCGAAAGAAGTAGAGCCGTGAAGACGACGAGCCGGGACACTACTTCGTGCCGCCCTTCGCGGCAATCGCCTTGTTGATGGCCTCGCTGGTCTTGGTGGCGCGGAACTCGACAATCTGCTTGGCCTGGGCGGTGGCCTTGGCGCGGTCAGCAATCGAGTGGCCGTTGATGGTCGCCTTGCTGGCCTTGACGCGTGCGTCGTAACGCACCGAGTGCGGGTCGTCGATGAACATGTTGAGCGTGATGATCGGGTCGTCGTGCATGTTGTCCGACTTGCCCTCGGCGATGCCGTTGCCCTGCATGTACTTCGAGACGCTGGCGTAGTCGTAGTACTCGGGGATGTGCAGCGCCAGCGCCTTGCCGGCCCACTTCGCGGTCAGCGCCTCGGCCACGGCCTTCTGGCCGTTCTGGTTGCCGCCGCTGTCGCCGATGAAGATCACGTTCTTGAAGCCGTGTGCCTGCAGGCTTTCGGCCGCGTCGGTCAGCACCGCGCGGAAGGTCTCTTCACGCATGGTCATGGTGCCGGGCGAGGTCATGTGGCCGGTCTTCGGCTCGATGCCGCCTTCGGGCACCAGCTTGATGATCGGCGCGCACAGGGCGTTGCCCATCTTGCGGGCAATCGCCTCGCAGTTGGTGTGCAGCACGTAGTTGTGCTTGCCGGTGACCAGCCAGGGACCGTTCGGCTCCATGCCGCCGGTCGAGATGATGATGTTGGTCTTGCCGGCCTTCAGCGCGTCGCGGACGTCGATCCAGGTCATCTCTTCGAGCCACACCGTGTTGGTGGCGGGCAGCGGATTGACGACGTCGTTGCAGTTATAGGGATTCTCGCGGCAGTCGCCGCCACCCATCGAGCGTGGATCCGGCGCGGGGCGCTGACGCTGCTGGCCGGCCGGCGCGCCGGCGGCACCGGGCGGCTGAGCCGAGACATACATGCCACCGAGGGCGATGACGCTGATTGTGACGAGAGCGATGTTTTTCATGGGTCCTCTGTGATCAAAAAACCGGCGGCACTGAAGCGCCGCCCTTCCGGCACCAAAAACCTATTGGCCCGTCTTCATTCGGAATGTGCCGTCTTCCATGCGCTCGCGGTACTTGCCGTGGCAGCTGGCGCAGGTGGCGCCGAGCGGCGTGACCGAGGTCTTCGCCGCATCGAAGTTGGCGTTGGCCACGTTCATCAACACCGAGTCGGCGTGACGCTTGCCGTCGGCCGCCCACTTGGTGGCCTCTTCATTGGCTTTTGCCTTGAAGAACGCCTCAATGTCGGTAAACGCGGTCTTCAGAATCGTCGCCTGTTCCTTGGTGAGGTCCGCGGACGAGCCGTCGAGCGCCTTGCGTAGCGCCGCCTGCGCAGGTGGCAGCTTGAGCATCATTTTCTGCAGCGTCAACTCGTCGGTCGACATGGGCGGAATCGGCTTCTTGGCAATGTCGACGCCCGCAGTGTTGATCACGGCAGTGGCGAGCACGACCGGCTTGCCCTTGAACCTGGCTTGGTCGTCAGGTGACAGATCGATCTTGTAGTCCTTCAGCTTGGCCGCCACTTCGGCGGCATCGAACTTGATCAACTGGCCGATCACCGTGACGTAGCCGTTGGCGTCGGCCTGCTTCTGCAGCGTCGGCGCGAGCACCAGCACGTCCTTGCCAGTCGACTTGGTCTTGTCCTGGTCGACCGAGAACGAGGTCTTCGACAGGTTGGCTTCCACCGCGCCGGTCATCGTGACGAATTCGCCGACGTACTGATCGGGGTTGGCGGCGACGGAGCTGGCGGCGACGGGCACCAGCGGCTTGGGGGGCGTGTTGGCCGCCGGCGGTGGCGGCGGGCCACCCTGCGCGGTCAGCCCGGGGTAAGTGACAAGGAAAGAGGCGAGCGCGATACCGGCAACGGTAACGGTGGATTTCGTTGAACGCTTCATGATCTGAACTCCTGGCGGCACCCGGACGGAACGTCCCCGACCGAGCCCCGAACCGCGATATTGTAACCCGCACACGCAGATGGCGGACACTCAGGTCATGCGCATCGTCTTTGTTTGTAATCCAGGGCTACCAATGGCACCGATCACACCGGTCGCGAAGGCATGGCCAGGTAACTGGCCATGACCCAACTCAGGCGCACGCTCGTGTGCTGGTTGCGGTCGAGGAATACGCCCATCGCCTGTTCAAGGAGTGGGGCGTCGGCCAGAAGAAGACCGACAACGGCTGGTCGTGTCGTGTGAATCGAGCGTGGAGTTTGCGGAGATCGATCGGACCGGGCTCTTTGGTCATCACTTCTCGCCAGGGTTGGACGATGTGTCGATGGCGATTCGGCGTCGTCGCGAGGTGATTGAGGAGTTCGAGTTCTGGCCGCA
The DNA here is from genome assembly GCA_002737365.1 of Acidobacterium sp. Lineage (GTDB taxonomy): Bacteria > Acidobacteriota > Vicinamibacteria > Vicinamibacterales > UBA2999 > 12-FULL-67-14b. The sequence goes on from NSIL01000018.1 coordinate 11,837, forward strand.
GTGCCCTCAGTTCTGGGAGGTCCAGCAGGCGTCCGGGCCGCGATATCGCTATTGCGCCCATGCCGCCGAGGCGTCCCTTGTCGGTCAGCGTGAGATCACGCATTGCCGGAACTCGGGTCTGGGGTGGGCGCTGCTTTCGGTAACATGCCGAGGCCGAGAAACGCCGCCAGGCCGCTCATCAGTCCATCGAGGGCCTCCATTTGGATGCTGCCGCAGGATTTCCTGCAACTGCTCACGGACGGTGTCGGCATCGACCGGCGCCTGGTAGAGCGCGACGGGAGCCCCCGGCGCCGCTGTCGGCGCCGTCTGGGCCGCCAGTGCGGCCGTGGCAACCAGCGTCTCGGCGAGTACGACTCGTGATCAGCACCGGAATAGCCGTACTCACGTACAGCGCCGGCAAACCGCGCAGCGAAAGGTCCGGATTCACTCCCGGCGTCGAGGCGATGCGGTCCGATCCGGGGGCCCGGTCAGAACGAAGGCCGCCCACACGCGCGTCGGCATGCCGTCGGTGATGGCCACCCGCTTGGCCACCGCTGTGCTGAAAAGCGGTGGCGGCCTCGTTGCCGCTGAACGTGAGCGGACGCAGTGGCAGCGCGCTGTTCGACGCCAGGCGCGCATTCCGTGACGGCGGCGCCGACGTCCCGGTTCGACAGGTCAATGCCGCGCAACACCCGGCGGTTGGTGGCCTCGGGCGCGGGCTGGGCGGGTGCCAGCAGAGCACCGAGGCGCAGTAACGCGCTGGGCCTGGGGGCTGGTCGCATTGTATGCTCCCCACATGAAGTGGGGAATCGCGCTGTGCCTCGGTGTCGTCGTGGCTACGTCCGTCGCCGAGGGGCAAACCCTCTACGAAGGCGCGCGCGTGATTGCTGGTGATGGCAGTGCCGTCATCGAGCGGGCCGCGGTGTTGGTCGATCAGCAGATGATTACGCGCGTGGGCGCGGCGGGTTCGTTCGCCGTGCCGGCCGCCACCACCAGAATCGACCTCACCGGCAAGACCATCATGCCGGCGTTGATCGCCACCCACGTTCATCCCGGATTCCAGCAGGGCCTGTCATATTCTGCTGCGAACTACACCCGCGAAACGGTCGTCGGCGATCTGGCACGTGCGCTCTACTTCGGTGTCAGCGTCGTCCAGTCGATGGGCATCGAGAGCGGGGACCTGCTCTACCAGATGCGCGACGAGCCGGTGAAGGGCCGTCCAAATGGCGCGCGTCTCCAAGTGACCGGGCGCGGCATTGGTTCTCCCAACGCGGGGCCGGGTGGTGCGGCCTACGCGGGCATTGCCTACGAAGTCACCACTGAAGAACAGGGCCGCAAAGCAGTGGCGGAGTTGGCGTCCCGCCGAGTGGACATGGTCAAGATTTGGGTCGACGACCGCAACGGCCGCGCGCCGAAATTGAGCGCGCCGCTCTATCGCGCGATCATCGACGAGTCCCACCAGCGCAAGCTGCGCGTGATCGCGCACGTCTTCTATCACACCGATGCCGTGGATTTGGTGGACGCTGGCATCGACGCGTTCGCGCACTTGGTCCGCGACACGGTCATGGACGATGCGTTGGTGGCGGCCATTGTCAAGAAGAACGTGGTGGTGATGGGGAACCTGACCACTCCGCTGAAGCCCACCTTCGTGACGTTGCCGTCCTGGCTCACGGCCGGTGATCCGATGGCGACACTTCTCGGCGCGGCGGTCACGCCCCCGGCGCTGGCGCGCATGCAGGGCTACTACGCGAAGAGGGAGCTACAGGCTGTTGAGGGCGCCCGCCAGCGCTACCGCATCCTGCAACAGAGCCTGGCCAAGCTGAATGCCGCCGGCGCGCGGATCGTGCTCGGCGCCGATACCGGCCTTGAGGACCATCCATTCGGCTTCGCCGAGCAACTGGAATTGCAGGCGATGGTCGAGGCCGGCATGACGCCCGCTCAAGCGATCGTCGCGGCGACGAGCCGCGCCGCGGCGTTCCTGAACCTGCGTGACACGGGCGTCCTCAGGGCCGGCCAGCGCGCCGACTTCCTCGTGCTCGACGCCAATCCCCTGGCCGATATCACCAACACCCGCCGCATCTCCCGCCTCGTGATTGGCGGTGTTGAGGTGGACCGCCCGTCGCTCATCCCGCTGATGCGCTAGATTGGGATATGTCCCTGCCCGCCGAGGTCGGCATTGAAGTCTCGGTCGACATCTTGAAATGCCGCTTTTGAGATCGGAAGTTCTGGACGAGCTGGCTCGGCATGGGCTGGCGCCCAAGGCAAGTACACCGCCTGAATTACTGCGCGAGCAGATCAACGACCTGTACCGGATCGAGATTCGCCGGCTGCGCGATCGCTGCCGCCTCGGTGAGTTCAGCATCCGCGAACTGCCCGGACAGGTAGTGGAGTTGCGCAAGCGCTACCTGCTGCTGTCCATCCCAATCGCTCACTGGACCGTACTACCGTAACCACACGATGAGTCGGATGACGCGCCTTGTCCATCCGCTCGTTCGTGATGCCCGCGGCGGCCCGCTTCGGCAGGCGACGTGGGACGAAGCGCTGCAGCGGGCGGCGACCGGGCTCCAGGCCGTGAAACACGCTCACGGCAGCCAGGCCTTCGGCCTCTTCAGTTGCTCCAAGAGCACGAACGAGATGAATTACGCCGCGCAGAAGTTCGCGCGCGTGGTGATGGGCTCGAACAACCTGGACAGCTGCAACCGCACCTGACATGCCCCGAGCGTCGCCGGTCTGGCGGCGGTATTTGGCATGGGGGGGCGGCACCAGCTCGTATCAGGAGATTGAAGAGACGGATTGCATCCTCTTGTGGGGCTCGAACGCCCGCGAGACGCATCCGATCTTCTTTCACCACCTGCTCGCGGGGCTGAAGCGAGGGGCGAAGCTCTATGCGATCGACCCTCGTCGCACGGCGACCGCGCAGTGGGCCGAGGTGTGGGCGGGCCTCGACGTCGGCACCGACATCGCGCTGTCGAACACCATGGCCCGCGAGATCATCGCCAGTGGCCTGGCCAATCGCGAGTTCATCGACCACGCCACCACCGGGTTCGAGGCGTATCGCGACCTGGTGGAGCCGTGGACCCTCGAGCGCGGGGCGGCCGAAACCGGCGTGCCGGCCGCGGTCATTCGCGAGATGGCGCACACCTTCGCCACCGCGAGGCGCGCCATCATCTGCTGGACCCTCGGCATCACCGAGCATCACACCGCCGTCGACAACGTGATGTCGCTCATCAACCTCGCGCTCTTGACCGGGCACGTCGGCCGCTGGGGTTCGGGCTTGAACCCGTTGCGCGGCCAGAACAACGTCCAGGGCGGCGGCGACATGGGCGCGCTGCCGGACCGTCTGCCTGGTTTCCAACACGTCGAGAACGACGCGGTGCGGGCGAAGTTCGATGCCTTCTACGGCGTGACGGTGCCGCCGAAGAAGGGCTGGCACCTGTCGGACATGTTCAACGCCATGGACCGCGGTGAACTGCGCGCGCTCTATGTGATTGGCGAGAACCCGGTGCAGTCGGAAGCCGATCAGCACCGCGCCACGCGGTTGCTCGAGGGACTCGAGCTGCTGGTGGTGCAGGACATCTTCCTGACCGAGACCGCGCGACGGGCCGATGTGGTGTTCCCAGCGGCGGCGGGTGCGTTCGAATCGGCAGGCACCTTCACCAACAGCGAGCGCCGTGTGCAGCGTGTCCGCAAGACCCTGGATCCGCCCGGCGAGGCGCGTGAAGACCTGGCGATTATCTGCGACCTGGCCCGCAGGCTTGGTCATGACTGGACTCCCGACGCTGAGGTGATCTGGAACGAAGTGCGGCAGCTCTCGCCGGTTCATGCCGGCATGAGCTACGCCCGTCTCGATCAGCACTCGGGACTGCAGTGGCCGTGTTACGACGACCAGCATCCGGGCGAGTTGTTCCTGCACGGCCGGCTGTGGGAGCGACCCGTGCGCGGGCCACGGGCGCCGTTCTCCCTGGTCAAGCACGAACTGCCGCTCGATCAGTTGAACGCGGAGTTTCCGCTGCGCTTGACGACCGGCCGCCGCCTGGCGGAATACAACACCGGCGTGCAGACCGGTTCTTATGCCTCGCCGACCCGTCGCGGCGCCGTGGTCGCTCCCGTTCATGTCGATCAGGGGCTGCGCCCTGGCCTGACCTTCATGACGTTCCATTTCCCCGATGACGTCGCCACCAACATGCTGACGAGTGACGCGACCGACCCGCTGGTCAGCACCGCGGAGTTCAAGGCGACGGCCGTGCGAATCGAGCGCGCCTGATGGATCTGCACATCATCAGGGCCGAGGCGACAACCGCTCGGCAGCAGGTGGCCGCCAGCTGACGGGCAATCGGGATCAGTTACTCCCGGCGTTCCACGCTGTGCAGGATGCCATCAGCTGGATCAGGCATGGCGCCCTCAACTACATCTGCACGCGGCTCTCGGTGCCGCCGGCGGAAGCGTGGGGTGTCGTCACCTTCTACCACCTGCTGGCCACCGGGCCGCGGCCTGCGGCCGTGGTCCACGTGTGCGATGACATCGCCTGCCGCCTGAACGGTGCGGACCAGTTGTGTCGTGACCTGGAGTCACGCCTGGGACACGCCGTGCACCGGTCGCCGTACCTTGGACAGTGCGACCAGGGTTCGGCGGCGCTGGTCACGAAGGCCGGACCGGACGCCGACCGATTCGTCCTCGCTCCCACAAGTGCCGACGACGTCGCGGGCGCATTGTCGGTGCGTACGGTGCCGACAGTGCCTAAGGTGCCGAGGGTTGGTGCTAGTGCGAGCGGTGCCCGGATCGTGCGTCGAATGACGGTGGTCGACGCCACCAGTCTCGCCAGCTATCGCCAGCACGGTGGCTACGCCGCGCTGGCGAAGGCGATCGCGATCGGGCCTGCCGCGGTGATCGCGGAGGTCTCGGCGGCGAGGCTGCTCGGGCGTGGCGGAGCAGCGTTTCCCACCGGCCGCAAGTGGGAGGCGGTCGCTCGCGAGCCGGCGCAGCCCCACTTCGTCGTCTGCAATGCGGACGAGTCTGAGCCGGGCACGTTCAAAGACCGCGTGTTGATGGAGCAGGATCCGTTTGCGGTGATCGAGGCGATGACCATCTGCGGGATCGCGACGGGATCGGCATGCGGCTTCATCTACATCCGCGGCGAGTATCCCGAGTCGGAAGCTGCGATCGGCGAGGCCATCACGCAGGCGCGCGCCGCCGGACTGTTGGGCCCGCGAGTGGCGGGCTCCCACCATGCCTTCGAGATCGAGATTCGCCGTGGCGGCGGCGCCTACATCTGCGGCGAAGAGACCGCGCTGTTCAGTTCGATTGAAGGCAAGCGCGGTGAACCGCGGTCGAAGCCGCCGTACTCGGCACAGCACGGCCTGTTCGGCCAGCCGACCGTCGTCAACAACGTCGAGACCCTCGTCAACGTGCTCGACATTCTGACCGAGGGCGGCGCGCAGTGGGCGAAGACCGGCACCGCGGGATCAACTGGAACTCGCATGTTTTGCCTGTCTGGCCATGTCGCCAGGCCGGGGCTGTACGAGATCGAGTGTGGCCAGACCCTTCGTCATGCCATCGAGTTGGCGGGTGGAGTTCCTGGTGGCCGCGCCCTGCAAGCCGTCCTGCTGGGAGGAGCCGCGGGCACGTTCGTCGGTCCCGATGCCCTCGAGATGCCGTTGTCGTTTGAAGGCGCCCGGGCGGCAAATGCGACCCTTGGCTCCGGCGTGATCATGGTGTTCGACGAGACGGCTGACCTGATGGACACCCTCGCGCGCATCGCGCAGTTCTTCCGCGACGAGTCCTGCGGCCAGTGCGTGCCTTGCCGAGTGGGCACGGTGCGGCAGGAAGAGCTGTTGAGGCGCCGGGATCCGGGATCCGGGACCGGGGATCCGGGCACGGTCCTGCTCAACGAGCTTGGCCAGGCCATGCGAGACGCGTCCATTTGCGGGTTGGGACAAACCGCGGCGTCGGCGATTGAATCGGCGTTTGCGAACATCTCCTCCTTGAAAGGCGCGAGGCCATGAGCCACGACGAGATCTCGTTCCACCTACCGCCGCCTGCCACCGCGATTCCCGCGCCGCCACCACAACCGGCGCCGACGATGGTACCGCTGACCATTGATGGGCGAGCCATCGAGGTGGCCGCAGGATCGACGCTGATCGATGCGTGCAAGACACTCGACATCACCATCCCGACGCTGTGCTATCTCGAAACCCTCACCCCCGTGAACGCCTGCCGCGTCTGCGTGGTCGAAGTCGAAGGCGCGCGCGTGCTGGCGCCGGCCTGCTCACGCCAGGTCGAAGCGGGCATGGTCGTGCAGAGCCGCTCGGCTCGCGTCGACCTATCGAGAAAGGTTGTGCTCGAGCTATTGGGGTCATCCGTCGACCTGAGCACAGCACCCGGACTAAGCGAAATGATGGCGGAGTATGGGGCCCGGCCAGAGCGCTTCCAAGAGGTCATTGGTTCTGCGTCCGCGGTGTCCTCTGTGGCTAAACCCATCAAGATCGACAACGACCTCTACGTCCGCGACTACGGCAAGTGTGTCCTTTGCTACAAATGCGTCGAGGCCTGCGGCACCGACGCGCAGCACACCTTTGCCATCGCCGTGGCCGGCCGTGGCTTCAACGCGCACATCTCGACCGAGCTCGACGTCCCGCTGCCCGATTCGGCGTGCGTCTACTGCGGCAATTGCATCGCCGTGTGTCCCACCGGCGCCTTGATGGCGACGCCGGAGTTCGAGTTGCGGAAAGCGGGAGAGTGGCGGCCCGAGACCCAGGCCGTGACCGACACGATCTGTCCCTACTGTGACGTCGGCTGCACGCTGACCGTGCACGTTCAGGACCAGCAGATCGTCAAGGTCACGTCGCCGTTTGACAACGACGTCACCCGCGGCAACTTGTGTGTGAAGGGCCGATTCGGCTTCGAGTACGTGAATAAATAAACAGCAGTGGAAAAGCTGAGGAGAAACTCTTTAGCTCTTCGACTTCTGTGAAAGCTCGCGATTGAGGACGGCCCGGTCTAATTCGCCTTCCCAGCCCGCGACCACGATCGTCGCGACCCCATTACCGATGAAGTTGGTCAGCGACCGCGCCTCTGACATGAACCGATCGACCCCGAGGATGAGCGCCAGCCCCGCGACGGGGACCGACGGGACCACGGCCAGCGTGGCAGCCAGTGTGATGAACCCGGCGCCGGTCACTCCCGAGGCGCCCTTCGACGTCAGCATGGCGACGCCCAGGATGGTGAGCTGCTGCCTCAACGTCAGGTCGATATTGAGCGCCTGCGCCACAAACAGCGACGCCATCGTCAGGTAGATATTGGTGCCGTCCAGGTTGAACGAATAGCCCGAGGGCACGACCAGGCCGACCACCGACTTGGAGCAGCCAAGACGCTCGAGCTTCTGCATCAGCGGCACCAGCGCTGATTCGGACGAGGACGTGCCCAGCACCGTCAGCAGCTCCTCCTTGATGTAGCCGATGAAGCGGATGATGCTGAAGCCGGTGAGTGCCGCAATGCCTCCCAGCACGAGCAGGATGAACAGCAGGCAGGTCAGGTAGAAGCTGCCCATCAGCATCGCCAGCGGCTTCAGCGCGGCCACGCCGTAGCGGCCGATCGTGAAGGCCATGGCGGCGCCGGCGCCAATCGGCGCCAGCTTCATCAGCGTGTTCATCATCGAGAAGAACAGGTGCGAGCTGGTCTCGATGACCTGGTGCACGACGTTACCTGCCACGCCCATGCGGGTCATGGCGTAGCCGAACAGCACCGCCACGAACAGCACTTGCAGCAGGTCGCCCTGGCCGGTGAACGCATCGAAGAACGTCCGCGGGATGATGTGCAGCATGAAGTCGGCGGTGGACTGGCTGGCGGCGACCTTGGCGTAGTCGGCGACGGCCTTGCCGTCGAGCGTGGCGGGATCGGCGTTGAAGCCGGCCCCGGGGCGGACCAGGTTGCCCACCAACAGCCCAATCACGAGCGCCACGGTCGAGACGACCTCGAAGTAGAGCAGAGCCTTGCCGCCGACGCGGCCGACCTTCTTCATGTCGCCGGCGCCGGCAATCCCGAGCACCACGGTGCAGAAGATGATCGGGCTGATCAGCATCTTCACCAGCGCGATGAACCCGTCGCCCAGCGGCTTGAGGGCGATGCCGGTGTCGGGTTGCGCGTAGCCGATGGTGCCGCCAATCACAATGGCGAGCAGCACCCAGAAGTACAGATGGTCGGTTAGTCGTTTCAACTTCTGATCTCTTGATCTCCCGTGTTTTCTATTTCCCGGCAGCGCCGCCATCCGCGGGACGGCGATCGACGCCGCCCTCGAGCATGTTGTCCTTCTGGTTGAAGACAATCACCTGGGCCGCGCCCTGGTTGCCGCCTTCCTGCACCGTGTGGCCCATGGCCTGCAGCAGCTTGATGGTATCGGCCGAGAAGCCGAACCGTTCAATGCCGATGCGATCCGGTAACCACTGGTGGTGCATGCGGCCGGCGTCGACGGCTTCCTGCGCGTTCATGCCGTAATCAATCACATTCAGGATCGTCGTCAAGACGGTGTTGATGATGGTGCGGCCGCCCGGCGTGCCGGTGACCATGAACAACTGGCCGTCCTTGGCGATGATGGTGGGTGCCATGCTCGACAGCATGCGCTTGCCGGGACGCGTCAGGTTCGGGTTGGTGCCGATCATGCCGCGCTCGTCGGTCAGCCCAGGCTGGCCGTTGAAGTCGCCCATCTCGTTGTTCAGCAGGAAGCCGGCGCCTGGCACGACAATGCGCGAGCCGTAGCCGTACTCGAGCGTGTAGGTCATCGACACGGCGTTGCGCTTGGCGTCGACGATCGACAGGTGCGTGGTCTCAGGTGATTCACTCGTCCACGTAAACGAGTTGGTCGCTGACTTCGACGCCTTCTTCGGGTCGATGGTCTTGCGCAGGCCAGTGGCGTAGTCCTTCGAGATCAGCATCGGTATGGGGATGTCCTTCTCGAAGTCGGGGTCGCCGAGGTAACGGGCGCGATCCGCGAACGCGCGGCGCATGGCCTCTGCGGTGTAGTGGATGTTCTGCGCCGAGCCGTAGCCGCCGGCCTTGAGATCGAAGCCTTCGAGCACGTTCAGTATCTGCACCACCGCTATGCCGCCTGAGCTCGGGGGCGGCATGCTGATGATGTCGTAGCCGCGATAAACGCCTTTCACGACGCCGCGCTTCTTGGCCTCGTAGGCCTTGAGGTCGCCGGCGGTGATCAGGCCACCGTTAGCCTTCATTTCTTTTTCGATCAGCGCGGCCGTCTCGCCCTGGTAGAACCCGGCGGGGCCCTGATCGGCAATGCGCGTGAGGGTCTTGGCGAGGTCGGCCTGCTTCAGAATGTCGCCGGCCTCGTACGGTTGACCGTTCTTCGAGAACTGCACCAGCGAGGCGGGGTATTTCTTGAACTCAGGGATCATCGACGCGAGCGAGCGCGCCAGGCCGTGCGACACCTCGAAGCCGTCGCGTGCCAGCTTGATGGACGGCGCGACCAATGCTGTCCACGGCTTCGAGCCGGCTTCCTTCCACGCCAGGTGCAGGCCGGCCACGGTGCCGGGGACGCCGACCGAGAGGTGGCTGTTGTGATGTGTGTCGAAGTCGTACTTGCCGTCCTTCAGCCACATCTCCGGCGACGCGCGCGACGGCCCGACTTCGCGGAAGTCGTACGACACCGGTTCGCCGCTGGCCGGGCGAAATACGATGAAGCCGCCGCCGCCGATGTTGCCGGCCGTCGGATGCGTCACGGCGAGCGCGAAGGCCGTGGCCACCGCAGCATCAATGGCGTTGCCGCCGCTCTTGATGACCTCGAAGCCAACCTGCGATGCGATGTCGCTTTGGGTGATGACCATCCCCAGCTTGGCGCGGGCAGGGGTCGAACCGGCCTGGACCGTCAGCGACGTCAGGGCCAACGCGGCAATCACAATGAAAAATGCGCGGCGAATCATGGAACAGCCTCCGCCGCGAATTATATCGCTTAAGGCACCTTAGTCTTTATTGGCGTATCTTCTCGATTGCCCCATTCCTCCCAGGCGCCGTAGTAATTCGCCAGCTTGGTCAGGTCGTGGCCAATCAGGGCCAGGGTGAAGATGTCGTGTGAGGCGCGCATGCCGACCTGGCAGTACACCGTCACATTGTCGGTGGCCGTGATGCCCTTGTCGCGGTAGAGCTTCGCGATCTCGGCGGCCGGCTTGAAGGCCTTGGTCATCGGGTCCAGGGTGTCTTCCCAATACACCGGCACAGACGACTCGATGTAGCCGCCGCGCTTGATGCTGCGCAGGTCCTTGCCGTCGATCTCGCCCTGCGTGCGGGCGTCGATCAACTTCATGCCCGGTGTGTTGATGGCGGCTTTCACCTGGTCCGCGGTCGCGACCTTCACCGTGCCAGTTTTTACCTTGAAGGCGCGTGGCGCCACCACCGGGGCGGCCGCATTGGTCGGCCGCTGTTCCGCGGTCCACTTGACCCAGCCGCCGTCCACCAGCGCGACGTTCGAGTGGCCGTAGTAGTTGAGAATCCACCATAACCGCGCCGCGAAGATGCCGCCGCGCTCGTCGTAGACGACGACCTTGGTGTTGTTGCCGATCCCCAGGCCTGACATCAACGCCTCGAACTCTTCCGGCGTCGGCAGGAACGTGGGCGGCGCCTTGGGATTGCGGATCCAGTTGCTGTCCACGAACACCGCGCCCGGCACGTGGCTCTCGGCGTAGCCGCGGCCGCGGATGTCGATCACGCGCACGTCAACGTCGCCGGCATGCTGGGCGAGCCACGCCGTGTCGACCAGCAATTCGGGACGGGCATAGGCGGCAGGCGTCTGGACGCCGAGGAGCAGGGCGAAGAAAAATACCATGCCGGCGATTGTACCCCGTCGTCGTGTCACAATGACGGGACTGTCATGACCTCGGCCGTTGCCGTCACCTCGAAGCTCCCCGATATCGGCGTCAGCATCTTCTCGGTGATGACCCGGCTGGCCAACGAGCACCAGGCCATCAACCTGTCGCAGGGGTTCCCCGATTTCGACTGCGACCCGGCGCTGGTGGAGGCCGTGGCCAGGGCCATGCGCGAGGGCCACAACCAGTACGCGCCCATGCCGGGCGTGCTGGCGCTGCGCGAGGGTATTGCCGCCAAGGTCGAACAACTCTACGGCCCCCGCTACGACCCGGTGACCGAGGTGATCGTGACCTCGGGCGCTACCGCCGGTCTGTATGCGACGTTGACCGCGCTGGTGCAGCCGGGTGACGAAGTGCTGCTGTTCGAGCCGTGCTACGACTCGTACGTCCCGGTGATTCGCCTGAGCGGTGGCGTACCGGTCTTCGTCAGCCTGCGCTATCCCGACTACACCGTGAACTGGGACGAGGTGCGCCGCGCGATCACGCCGAAGACGCGGCTCATCCTGGTCAACACCCCGCACAACCCGACCGGGATGATGTGGTCGGCCGACGACCTGCAGCAGTTGCAGTCGATCGTGGATGGCACTGACATCCTGCTGGTCGGCGATGAAGTCTACGAGCACATCATCTTCGACGGCCGCCGCCACGAAAGCCTGCTGCGCTACGACAGCTTGCGCTCGCGGTCGATCGTGATCAGCTCGTTTGGTAAGACCTTCCACACCACCGGCTGGAAAGTCGGCTACTGCGTTGGGCCGCAGGCGCTGATGGCCGAAGTGACGCGGGTTCACCAGTTCGTAACGTTCACCGTCCACACCCCATCACAGATGGCGTTCGCCGAGTTCTTGCGCAATGACCCCGGCGCGAAAGAGCTGGCAGGGTTTTACCAGAACAAGCGCGATCTGTTTCTGCAACTGACCGAGAGATCGCGCTTCAAGCCATTGCCGTGCGGCGGCACCTACTTTCAGTTGATGGACTACTCGGCGATCTCCAGCGAAACCGACAAGGAGATTGCAAACCGGCTGATCATCGAACACGGTGTCGCGTCGATCCCCGTGTCGGCGTTCCTCTACAAGGACACCGGCGGGCCGGTGTTGCGATTCTGTTTTGCGAAGCGCGACGAGACACTGACCGCCGCCGCCGAACGGCTTGTGAAAATCTAGCCACAGAGGACACCGAGCCGAACTTCAGCTCTGCGCCCTCGGTGTGCTCTGTGGCTAAAGAATTCGACGCAGGTAGTGTTCGAGTCCGCGGGACTGGTTCCACTGCTTCGGGTAGCCCAGCGACACTTCCTCAAACTTCACGCCGTCGATCTCGCGCGATGAGCGTAGATGCAGGTGGCCGTAGATCGCCGCTTCGATGTTGTAACGCCGGTGCCACTCGTTGGTCTTCATCGTTCCACACCAGATTGAGAAGCGCGGGATGCGGGGCAGCACGGCCAGGTCACGTCGCAACGGGAAGTGGTTCACGATAATCAGCTTCGCGTCGCTGGGCAGGGCGTTGAGCCGCGTTTCGGTGGCGGCGACGCGCGCGGCGCACCACGCATCGCAGGTGGCATAGGGAGCCGGCGCCAGCAGATCTTCATCGGCTGAACGTACGCCGCTGTCTGCGGCCCAGGCAACGGCGTCCTCGCGCGCAATGTTGTCAGGCCGGAACGAGTAATCAAACAGTGTGAAGGTGGGGACGATGGCGCGCAGCGGGCCGTCACCGGGCCACTGGGGATACGGATCCTCTGGTGTGAAGACGCCGTAGCGGCGGCACCGCGCGACCAGGCGCTCGTAGTTAGCGGCGCCGCGTTGTGCTGGCGGCAGAGTCTTCGGCGTCCACAGATCGTGATTGCCCGGAGTCCAGATCACCTGCGCGAACTTCGGCGCCAGGCTGCGCAGCACTAGGTCCAAATGCGCGGGCGTCTCGCCCGTGTCGCCGGCGACGATCAGCCAGTCGCCGTCAAAGATGGCGGGCAACGCCTCGACGGCGCGCCGGTTCTCCTCGTAGCCGACGTGGAGGTCGCTGATGGCCCATAGCTTCACGGCACGACTTGACGCAGGCGCACCGGCAGGTCATCACCGGTCCGGCGAATGGCCAGGCCCAGCCGATGAATGGGCGTCGGCCACTCTTGACAGAACTGCCAGCTGGCGGGGTCATCGTTCAGGGACGGCTCGATGCGGATCGAGGGTGGGCCGTCCGGCGACAAGTGAAACGCGAAATCGCCGAGCGGCAGCGCCAGGCCAAAGCCGCGGGCCTTGATGTAGGCCTCTTTCAGCGTCCAGTAGTCAAAGAACAGGCGCTCTTGTTCTTCCTCGGACAGGGACTGGAGGTGCGCGACTTCCGCCGGCGCGAAGAATCGCGCCGCCACATCCTGCGTCAGCCGGCGGCCGACGTGCTCGACATCCACCCCCACCTCGCGGCCCACCGTGACCGCGCAGGCAATCAGACCATCGGTGTGGGAGATGTTGAAGCGCAAGTCAGGGACGCCGGCGGGAGCATCGAGAATCTCGGGACGGCCATGCGCATTGGCGATGAACTGCCAGTCAGCGGGTGCGACCTGGGCGTAGCGCGACAGCATGGTGCGCACCAGCGCGCGGGTGAGCAGGAAGCGGTGCCGATCGCGCTCGAAGATCAGCCGCGCCATGCGTGCGTGCTCGTCAGGAGAGAGCAGGGTCAGGTAGCGCGCCCGCCGCGCGAGGGCCTCGGCGCCATCGGTCAGCACCAGGTCGACATGCACCGCCTGAAAGGGGAGCAGGTCCATTTACGCCGCCGCCTGCCTTCGACGGCGCAGCATCACCAGGCCGAGCCCACCGACCAGCGCAAGCACGGCCAGGCCGACACCGATCTCGGCGCCGTGCTCCTGCATGAAGTCGAGGGCGTGTTCCCCATACATCACCGCCAGATAGCCTTGCCCGAAGTAGCGGATGCCGCGGCCGATCGCGATCGCCACGGCAAAACGCCACACGGCGACATCGGCGGCACCGGCGAGCAGCACGAACACCTTGAACGGCACCGGCGGCGGCAGCAGCGCCGGCACGATCACCGCCAGCAGACCAAAACGCTGATACAGCTTGAGCGCGCGATCGACGTGCGCGCCCTGCAGGCGCTTGCGCATGAACACTTCACCGCCGCGACGCGCCACGGCGAACAACGCGAAGCAGCCCGCCATCGACCCCGCCATCGTCAGGCCGGCGTAGTACGGCATGCGTTCCGGATACTTGGCGCTGAGCACAATCACCAGCACGTCGTTGACCTGCGGAAACGACAGGAACGACGAGTCGAGCGCGGCGATGATGAACAGGCCGACGCCCCCGAGCTGCGTGGCCCAATCGGTAATGGCTGCGATCATCTGGGCAAACATCCCGGCACCTCTGCCGCGGGTGCGGCGGTCACGGTGTCGCGCGGATACATCGCCAGGCCGATGGTCGCAAATATCAGGCTGCGCACCCGGCGGAACAGCGCCAGCGAGCCACCACCAACCAGGCCGAGTGCCTGGACCACGGCCACGTTCGAGGCTTCGAGCGCGCCCAGGTTGCCGGGGATGGCGCCGCTGGCCACGCTGGCCGAGCGCGTAAACGTCTCGACGATGATGCCGAGCCAGAGGGAAATCGGTTGGCCGATGGCCCAGAACACCAGGTACACCTCAAGCGCCATCACCACGTAACACGCCACACTGAGCGCGACCAGGGCCTCGATCCGCTGCGAGTCGGTGCGTGCCAGTTTCAGGAACAGATCTTCAACGGCGCTGATGATGCGCACCGTGCGGCCTCCCGCCCAGTGCCAGCCGGTGCGGGTGTGGATCTGTTCAATCAACGGTCCAAAGTAACGGCCCGATCGCATCAGGAACAGCAGGGAGAACCCGAGGACGATCAACGCCGTGAAGGCAATGCCGCGAAACACGCTTTGCCAGGCAGTCGGCAGCATGTCGGACGACACGGCGAACGCCGCGAACAGGCCGACGCCGACGACGCTCATGATGCCCATGGCGGTGCGTTCGAGCACGGTCGCCGCCGCCGAGACCACCGGCGGCACGCGGCCCATCAACAGGACGACGCGCAACGGTTCGCTGGCGCCGCCGCGAATGGTGAAGTAGCCGACGGCATCGGCGGCGAGGCGTACTTGGAACACGCGCCAGTAGGACGGCCGGAACTCGGGTGGGAAGCAGATCCACCAGCCGGCGGCCCGCATCAGGTGCCACAGCACGCTGGGGATCAGCACGATCGGGAACGCCAGCCCCAGTTCGCGCGCCTGCCGGATGGTCTGCTCGCGGTCGAGCCCCAGCATCGTATCGATGAACAGGGCGACGCCGAGAAGCAGCGCCACCAGGGAGATCAGTTGTGGGACGGTCCGTCTCATCAGCGCACGTTCTCGGGAATGATGCGCTCCACGATCACCGCGTCGCGCCACACCCCGTCGAGCTTGCCGTGCTTCTCGTAAATACCAACCTCGCGGAACCCGACGCGTGCCATCAACGACCGACTCGCGGTGTTCTCCACGAAGATCCGCGACACCAGCTTCCAGTAGCCGGCCTGAGCCGCGGCCGCGATCAGCGCCTCCATCGCCACTCGTCCAGCGCCCTGTCCGCGCATGGCCCGCAACACGTAGACCGAAAACTCTGCGATGCCGGCATAGCAGTCGCGACTACGATAAGACGAGGTCGACCCGAAGGCGACCAGCCGTCCGTCGCGTTCGACCACGACCAGCGGATGCACGCCATCGAACCACGCGCGCACGTCGTCGTGCGATCGGGGACGGGTTTCGAAGGTGCCGACGCGGTCTTCGATGCCTTCGTTGTAGATTTGGGTCATCGCCGGGATATCGTCCAGGGATGCCATTCGCGCAGACAACGTCATGAGAATAGGGAAGCTCTTCATGTTAACCCGGACCACCGCGCTCGTCTTGGCTCTCTCGGTCGGATTTGTGGCGCTGGTCGAGGCGCAGCGCCGGCACCCCGTCAGCGGCCGCGTGTTTGCGCCGGTAATGGGGGTGGGCGGGGCCGGCTGGCTCGAGCGGCCCGAACGGGAGTCGGAAGAGGCGCCATCGAAGGCGCTGGCGGCCCTCGAGCTCAAACCGGGGATGACGGTGGCCGACATCGGCGCCGGTTCCGGCTATTACACCGCACGCATGGCGAAGCTGGTCGGCGCCACCGGCCGGGTGTATGCCACCGACATCCAGCCCGGCATGCTCGAGCTGCTGAACCGCCGTATCAAGGCCGAGGCGCTGACCAACGTGACGCCGGTGCTCGGCGGCATGGACGACCCGAAGCTGCCCGACGCGGCCATCGACCTGGCCATCATGGTTGACGTCTATCACGAGCTCCAGACCCCTCAGGTGTTCCTGCAGAAGCTGCGGCAGGTGTTCAAGCCGGGTGGACGGCTGGTATTGGTCGAGTTCCGGAAAGAGGACCCGAACGTGCCGATTCTCGCCGTCCACAAGATGAGCGTGGCCGAAGTGAAGATGGAACTGGAGGCCGAAGGGTTCGTGCTGGACAAGGTGATCGACGTCCTGCCCTGGCAGCACATCATCGTGCTCCGCGTGAAGTAGAATCCCGCGCATGCTTAAAGGCACAGCGCGGGAAGCGGCGGCGGAGTTCTTCGGCACCTTTGTTCTGATCGCCTTCGGCGTCGGCGTCGTCGCCCAGAACGTCCTCAGCAATGGGGCCAATGGTTCGTACCTGGCCATCAACCTCGGGTGGGGCCTGGCGGTGACCCTCGGCATCTACACCGCGGCGGGGGTCTCTGGCGCCCATCTGAACCCGGCCGTCACGGTGGCACTGGCCGTGCATCGCGCCTTGCCGTGGAGCAAGGTGCTGCCGTATGTGCTGGCACAGACCGCCGGCGCGTTCGTCGCCGCGGCCCTGGTGTTCATCAACTATCGCGAGGCCTTCACCGCGTTCGACGGCGGCACGCGCCTGATCGAAGGCGCCACTGCGACCGCCAGCATCTTCGCGACCTATCCGCAGCCGTTCCTGTCGCTCTCCGGCGGTTTCGTCGATCAGGTGATCGGCACCATGCTGCTGATGGCTGGGGTGATGGCGGTGACGGACCAGAAGAACGTCGCACCGCCGGCGTGGCTGACGGCACCGCTCGTGGGCGCGCTGGTTGTCGCGATTGGCGTCGCGTTTGGCTTCAACGCCGGCTACGCCATCAACCCGGCGCGTGACTTGGGGCCGCGCCTGTTCACCGCGATTGCCGGGTGGGGACCTGGCGTGTTCACGGCTGGCGGGGGATGGTGGTGGGTGCCGGTCGTGGCGCCCTGTGTCGGCGCCATTCTCGGCGCGTGGCTGTATGACACCTTCATTAACAAGCATCACGTGGCGCCGGAGGCCGGCAAATGACCCAGTTTGTTCTTGCCCTTGATCAGGGCACCACGTCCAGTCGCGCCATCGTCTTCGATCGAGCGGGCAAGGCCGTCTCTATTGCGCAGCAGGAGTTCCCGCAGATTTTTCCGGGGCCTGGCCACGTCGAGCACGATCCCGAAGCGATTTGGGCGACGCAGTTGCAGACGGCGAAGGATGCACTGAGCAAAGCGGGGCTTACCGCCGCCGACATTGCCGCCATTGGCGTGACCAACCAGCGCGAGACGACGGTTCTGTGGGACAAGGCCACCGGCAAGCCGATCGCCAACGCCATCGTCTGGCAAAGCCGGGTGACCGCGCCGATTTGCGATCGCCTGAAGGCTGATGGCCACGAGGCGACGTTTCGCAAGAAGACCGGCCTGGTCGTCGACGCCTACTTCTCGGGCACCAAGATCAAGCACCTGCTCGATTCGCACGATGGTTTGCGGGCGCGCGCCGCGCGCGGTGAAGTGCTATTCGGCACCATCGACACGTTTCTGATCTGGCGGCTCACTGGCGGCACGGTCCACGTCACCGACGTCAGCAATGCCAGCCGCACCTTGCTGTTCAACATCCACACGCTGCAGTGGGATGACGAGCTGCTGATGCTGCTGGATGTGCCGCGCGCGATGTTGCCCGAGGTGAAGTCGTCCAGCGAGGTCTACGGTCACACCGACCCGTCGCTGTTCGGCGCGGCGATTCCGATCGCCGGCGATGCCGGCGATCAGCAGGCGGCGCTCTTCGGCCAGGCGTGCTTCGAGGCCGGCTCCGCGAAGAACACCTACGGCACCGGCTGTTTCATGCTGCTCAATACTGGCGCCAAGGCGGTGCCATCGGAGAAGGGCCTGTTGACGACGGTGGCGTGGAAGATTGGCGGCAAGACGACTTATGCGCTCGAGGGCTCGGTGTTCGTGGCGGGTGCCGCCGTGCAGTGGCTGCGCGATGGCCTCAAGGCGATTCAGTCGTCGGCCGACGTCGAGCGTCTGATGGGGGAAGTGTCTGACACCGACGGGGTCTACCTGGTGCCGGCGTTCGTCGGCCTCGGCGCGCCGTATTGGGATCCACGTGCGCGTGGCGTGATTATCGGCCTGACCCGCAACACGCAGATGGCGCACATCGCCCGCGCCGCCGTGGATGCGATGGCGTATCAGACCCGCGACGTGCTGGAGGTGATGCAGCTCGAGTCGAGCCTGCCGCTGACGACGCTGAAGGTCGATGGGGGAGCCGCCGCCAACGCCACGCTGCTGCAGTTCCAGGCTGATCTCCTCAACGTCACCGTCCGTCGTCCTGTGGTGGCGGAAACCACCGCACTCGGTGCCGCGTATCTCGCCGGATTGGCTGTGGGCTACTGGAAGAGCATGGACGACGTGGCGGCGAACTGGGCGCTCGATCGCGAGTTCCGTCCGGCCATGCCGAAGGCGCAGAGCGAGAAGCTCTACACGGGGTGGAAGAGGGCCGTCGGCCGGTCACTGGATTGGGAAGCGTAGGGCGTTGGCGTTGCTGCCTGACATTGCCGGCGCGAACCCTTAGCTTCAACTCATGAACAGCCTTCCGGTGAAGCCTGAACGGTTGGTGGAGTTGGAGGAGTTCGCGCGAAAGCATGGCCTTCCGCGTTGAGCCCGGGGGGCACGACCAGTCCCGCCGTATTCGTGAGCCTGTTTGACGTGATGCCCGACGGCGCGCGGTTTGTTGCCGTTCGCCCGACCCGCGCGTCTCCGCTTGACGGCGGAGTCGTGAGTCGTAATCATGAATGCATCGAATCCACGATGGTGCATTCATGAAGACACTGACGATTCGGAACGTGCCCAGGCGCCTCGCGGAGGCCCTCGATCGTGAACGGCGGCGCAACGATGCCTCGCTGAACAGCACCGTCCTCGACCTGCTCGGCCGCAGCCTCGGCGCCGACGGTCACGGCCCTCGTCGCAACGGGCTGGCGAAGCTCTCGGGAACGTGGGACGCCGACCAACAGCGTCGGTTCGAGGCCGCCGTCGCCCCCTTCGAGAGAATTGATGACGACATGTGGGCGCGATGCGGATCTGCCTGGACACGTCGGCCTACAGCCACTTCAAGCGGGGCGACCCGCAAGTCGTCGATCTGATCGATCGCGCCGATTGGCTGGGAGTCCCGGTCATCGTCCTGGGGGAACTCGCGGTCGGCTTCAGGCAAGGGAAGCGCCGCCACGAGAATCAATCGGCGCTTGACGACTTTCTGGCCAACCCGGTCGTTGACGTCCTAGCGGTCGAAGAAGACATGGCCGGCACACCGCTGCCGGCGAACGATATCTGGATTGCCACGGTGGCTGTGCGGCATGGGGCCACGGTGCTGACCTACGACCAGCACTTCGGTTCGATCGCTCGAGTGGGGGCGACGATTCTCACGGCCCCGAATGGCTGACTCGGCGTCCGACCTACCCGGCTGGAAACAGCAACGCACGCGCCCATTCGTTCTTCGCCGACAGGTGATACACCAGCGCGCGCGATAACTCCGGCACCCACGCCGCGGCCGGGATGAAACCCGTGAACATCAACCCGTGCTCGTCATCGACGCACCATGCACCGGGCTGATGCGCATCGGGTTCAAGACACTCGTTCGCGTTCAAGCGCTGCGCGACCACCGGATCGGGCTCGACCGGCAGCTTCAACCGCATCAGCAGGCCGCTGCCCAGTGAGGGGTGCTTCGTTTCCGCATTCAGCTCCAGTCGCGCGTGCACGTCGCCGGCGGCAAACTCCAGGTCGGCATCGATGCGATGCAGGCCGTTCGCCGCCATGAGCCACGGACGGGGTTCAAGGTGGACCAGCTGCGCGAGCTCTTCTGGCGTGAACGGGGAGTCGGCCTCACCGCGCTGTTGGTAGGTGTCAAGAATCCCCACCATCTCGTCCGGCGTGGTGCGCATGCCCTGTGTGGGATGGGGAGACGAGGCGACCTGTCCGCCAAAAGCCTTGGCGAGCTCAGCAGCTTCGGCGTAAGCATCGGCCATCTGCAACGCCATGGCGTGCAGCGCAATGGTCTGGGCCATTCGATAGTTGTCGGCGGTCAGCGATACCGATGAGTGCAGGCTGATCGTGTGCGCCACCGGATCGGCGACGTGGGCGCTGAGCGACGCGAAACGGTTGACGGCGGCCAGCCGCGCCCACGTCGATTCGTCCATCGGCACATCGGCGATCAGGTCGGTCTCGACGTGAAGCGTGGTCAGCTGGACACCCTGGAACTCGCGCGGCTCGGCCACCCATACGCGCTGTCGAAGCGACGATGCCCACCAGGTGAACGAGGTCTTCTCTTGCACGGCCCACTCCGCCTCGATCTGCATGCGGGCGGTGAGGAACCTCAGGACATCTTCAACGAATTCCACTGGTGGCGACTACTCCTGCCAGCAATGGTACATTGCAATCGACGCGGCGGTTGTGACGTTCAGCGAATCCATCGTCGCGATCATGGGGATGCAGACGCGGACCGCTGAGGCGGCGATGGCGGATTGCGTGAGGCCATCGCCCTCGGCACCGACCAGCAGCGCCAGCTTCGCGTGGCAGGGAAGGTTCCTCAATGGCAACGCGTCATGACTCGGCGTCAAGGCCGCCACCGTGAAACCATCGGCCCGCAGGTCGGTGATGGCTCCGGGCCACTGCGAGGCGGTCACATACGGCACCGCCAGCGTGGCGCCCATCGACGTGCGGATGGCCTTGCGGTACAACGGGTCGCCGCACGATGGGCCCAAGACCACGAGGTCGGCGCCAAAAGCGGCGGCCGTGCGGAACAGGCCACCCACGTTATCGGGGTTGTTGACGCCCTCCAGCAGCAAGACGCGCGACAGCGAGCGGTCGGCGAGGCGATCGAGGGGTTCCACTTTCAGCCGGTGCGCGAGCGCGAGGCAGCCGCGATGAATGTTGAAGCCGGCAATGGCGTTCATCAACGCCTGGTCGACGAGATAAATTGGCGCTTCGCTCAGGTGCAGCACGTCGCTCAGGTTGTCGGCCGCCGCGCTGGAGAGCAGGAGCGACTCGACGCGCCAATGTCGAAGATCAAGCAAGCGCCTGACGACCAGGCGGCCTTCGGCGATGAACAGCCCCTGTTCCAGCATGTGCTGGTGATCGGCGATGTGCTGGTAGTCGGCGACGCGGGGATCGTCGAGCGCCGCGATGGTGACGGGCAGCAGCATCTCCTGCCTCTAGTGCCACTCGTTCTTCTGCACGACCGGCATCTGCAGGGCGCGTTCGCGATCGAGATCCAGTGACCCGACGTGCAGCGACAGGGGTGACTGCACCCACTTGTAGATCGACTGCGAGAAGAGCGCCGTGAAGCGCCTCGCGCACTTCTCCAGCCCTGCGGGTGCCATCTCGGGGAACAGCGCCTTCAACGCCAGGCCCACTTCGCCGGGCGACATTTTCTCGCCCGCGTAAAGGTGCAGGCACGCGTCGAGCACCGGGAAGGGCATCAGCTCGTGTTCTGCCACCTGCGCGTCGGCGAGTTCCGGGCCCGGGTCTGTGCCGAGCGTCGCGGTCACGCCCTTGAAGCCGAAGCGGCGCTCCAGGCGTTCAAGCAAGGCGACCACGACGGTCTTCGGCACGTTCGCGATCACTGACAAGGCGCCTTCCAGATCACCGCCGATAGTGGTGTAGCCGACGGCCTTCTCGCTCATGTCGCCGGTCTGCAGGAACAGCGCCCCCGACGAGTTGGCCCAGTTCCACATGCGCTGGCCCCGCACCCGCGCCTGGACGTTCTGACGCGTCAGTTCCGTCAGCGGCTGGCCGCCCAGCATCTCGGTGGCGGCGGCCACTTCGCGGTCGGTGGCTTCGTCGATCGAGATGGTCTTCAGTGACACGCCCAGTTCATCAGCCAGCGCTTGTGCCGCGTGCCTGGTCTCTGGCTGCGAGTGACGGCTGGGCATATAGAAGGTCAAAATCGTCGCGCCGCCGTCGATCAACTGCGAGGCCCGCCACGCGACCAGCAAGGTGAGCATGGAGTCGCGGCCGCCCGACAGGGCGATCCCCAACGACTTGAACGCGCCGGTCTTCTCGTAATAACTCTTCACGCCGAGCGCCAGCGCTTCGAACAAATCATCAAGCGCGCGCTCACGTGGATCAGCGGCCGGCCCGCGACTGGCGGGCAGGAAGAAGCTGCCACCGTCGGGCGACGGATAGGTCAGTTGCGACCGATCGGCTGTCGGCGCGAGCACGCGCACGGCGGGCACGTTCTCGCGCTGCAGGCGGAACGCTTCGCAGTCGCTGCGCCAGGTGGTGTTCTCCATGCGCAGGCGACGCGTGCGGTCGAGATCGACGACCGACGACCACCAGCCCTTCTCGAAGCGAGGCGCTTCGAACACCAGCCGGCCGTTCTGGAAGATGAAGCCGCCGCCGTCGTAGATCAAGCCGTCCTGGCCACCGACCGCATTGGCATACAGCAACACCGCCTGGTTGTCGGCGGCGCGGGTCGCCAGCATCTCTCGGCGCGTCGAGTCGATGCCCATCCGGTACGGTGACGCCGACACGTTCACGACGATTTCCGCGCCAGAGTAGCAACGGCGCCGCATGGGGCCGTCAGGCGACCACGCGTCTTCGCACACCTCGACCGCGACGTCGCCGAAGTCGAACGTAAACAGGTAATCGCCGAGCGGCACGCCGCCGGCGTCGAGTGCCAGGCCGGGGCCACCGCGCGAGAAGGTGCGGCCTTCGTAGAACACGTTGTAGGTGGGGAGCTTTTCTTTCGGCACCAGCCCGACGATCGCACCCCGATGCACCAGCGCGGCGCAGTTGAACAGCTGGCCGCCGACCGACACCGCGAGACCGAGCACGTAGACCGTGCTGAAGGCAGCGGTCTCACTGGCGAAGCGGTCGAGTTCGCGGCGCTGGCCGTCGAGGAACCCCCGCCACTGCACCAGGTCTTCGGGCGGGTAGCCGCCAATGGCTTGTTCGGGAAAGGCGCCGATGGTGACACTGGCCTGGCCCATGGCGACGGCCACTTCGATCAGCCGATCCACATTGGAGGTGACGGCCCCCACCGTGGGGCTGACGCTGGCTACCGCCAGTTTGGCCAGACGCATATCTAGTTCAGCTTAGCAGGGTTGGGACCCCGGCTGCCGCCATGCGCGTCATAGTGAGCAACCATGGATGTTGCCAAGCAGTGGGGTATCGGGCTCGTCACCTTCATCCTCGTGGATGTGGTGTGGATCGGGTTGATCGCCAACGGGTTCTACAAGCGCGAGCTGGGGTCGCTGCTGCGCCAGCACCCTAGTGGCGATCTCGACCCGCGGTGGTTGCCGGCCCTGCTGCTGTATGCCCTGATTGTGCTGGGCCTTGCCCTGTTCGCCCTGCCGCAGGTCCGCACGAGTTCGGTGTTGGAAGCCGCTGGCTGGTGCGCCGTGTTCGGCGTGATTTGCTACAGCGTCTACGACCTCACCAACTACGCCACCATGCAGGGCTTTCCGCTCAAGGTGGCAGTCGTCGACATGGTCTGGGGCGGGGTGGTCTGCGGCGCAGCCGGCGCGGCCATGCACGCCTTCGGCCGTCCTTCCTAGGCTGTCGATTCACACCGAGCTGGCACTGACACGCTGTTAACGCTTTGGCATGGGCTTCTCGCCCAGCCAGCGCGACGCGCGCGGTCCCTGACGGCGTTTCAGTCCGAAATGCTGCACCGCATATTGCTCGAGGTGTGCCACCGCGTCGGGCACCGAGTCGGTCACCAGCATCAGGTCCAGATCGGTCGCCGACATCGTCCCGGCCTCCACCATCGTCCGCAGCATGGCGAGAAATGGCGCCCAGTAATCGCGACCCATCAGGACGATCGGGAACTGCAGGATTTTGCGGGTCTGGATCAGCGTCAGTGCCTCGGATAGCTCGTCGAGTGTGCCCAGGCCTCCGGGCATCACGACAAACGCATACGAGTACTTGAGCAGCAGCACCTTGCGGACGAAGAAGTAGTGACAGTCAACCCAGAGGTCCAGGTATGGGTTGTGACCTTGCTCCAGCGGCAGCTTGATGTTGCACCCGACCGAAAGGCCGCCGGCCTCGCGCGCCCCGCGATTGGCGGCTTCCATGATGCCCGGTCCGCCGCCGGTCATCACGGTGAAGCCCATCTTCGCCAGCGCCCCGCCCATCTCGCGGGCCAGGACGTAATAGCGATGATGTTCAGCAAACCGCGCGGACCCGAAGACCGTGACGCAGGCGCCAATGAAGTGCAGGGCCCGAAATCCGCGGATGAAATCGCGTCCCGCCCTCAGAACCATCATCAGTTCGCGGGCCCGGGACTGGGGGCCTTCCAGAAGTGTGCGATCCGGCTCTGGCATTGGGGGAATGGTGTACAGTCTACCTTCTATGAACCGACAGGCTTGCTTTGTCCTTGCCGGCCTGGTGTCGGTCTTGCTCGTCTCGCCCACACCGGCTCTCTCTCAGACGACCGCACCCGCCGCTGCGCAGCCTGTTGCGACCACCACCCGGGGCAGCGTCACGGATCTTTCCGGCGGCATCATTCCCGACGCCGAAGTGGTCGCCACCACCGCAGACGGACGCAAGGTCACCGTGCGCAGCGATGCGGGCGGCAACTTCAACGCCGGTGCGCTGGCGGCCACGGTGCGTGTGACCTCGGAGGGCTTCGAGCCGGCTGAGGTGAAGGTCAGCGGCTCCGAACCGGTCTATGTCGTCCTACGACCCCTGAACTTCGCCGACACGGTCGTGGTCACCGCGACTCGCGGCGCCGAACGCCTGCCGAGTGCGGCCAGTGCCACCGTCATTACCTCGGCCGAGTTGAATAACATGGCCGCCGGCGCCTTAGACGATGCACTGCGAGCGACGCCGGGGTTCACGCTGTTCCGTCGCAGTTCGTCGCGCGTCGCCAATCCCACGACGCAGGGCGTCACGCTGCGTGGCGTCTCGGGCTCGGGCGCCAGCCGGACGTTGGTCCTGGCCGACGGGGTGCCGCTGAACGATCCGTTCGGCAGTTGGGTGTATTGGAACCGCGTGCCGCAGGCCGCCGTAGATCGCGTCGAAGTGGTGCGCGGCGCCACCGGCGATCTCTACGGCGCCGGCGCCCTGGGCGGCGTGATCCAGGTGCTGACCGTGCAGCCGACCCGCTCGCGCGCGCGGGCCACCTTCGAGGGCGGGTCGCACGACACGTTTCGTGGTTCGTTGTTCGGCGCAGCCGAGCGCGACGGCTGGTCGGCCACCGGCGCCTACGAAGGTGTCCGCACGGACGGTGCTTTCCTGGTTGCGCCCGAGTCGCGCGGCGCCGTCGACACCAAGGCCGAAAGCGACTACCAGACGGGTTTTGCGAGCGCGGGACGCCGTCGTGACAGCTGGCACGTGACGCTGCGCGGCTCGGCCTACACAGAAGAGCGTGGCAACGGCACGCCGGTGCAGGTGAACTCGACCGATTGGCAGCAGTTCTCGGCCGAGGGCGGCGGGCTGATTGGCGGCGGCGTCTTGCAACTGCAGGCGGTGGGGAGCAGTCAGGATTACTACCAGACCTTTTCGTTCGTGCCCGCCTCGCGTGCGACCGAGCGCCTGACCTTCGAGCAGTTCATCGATACCTCGCACGCCATGGTTAACGGCCAGTGGACGCGCCCGTTCGGCCGCGTCACCATGATCGTCGGCGGCGACTACCGGCGCACCGAGTCGGCGCAGGACGAGTTTCGCTATGTGCTCGTCACGGGCGTCAACACCAAGGGCGGCCCCTTCATTTCTGGCGGCACCGAAACAGTAGGCGCTGTTTATGCCCGCGCCAACATCGCCGCCAGCGACTCGCTGACGTTCGAAGTCGGCGCCCGTGGCGACCTGTGGAACTCGACGCCGATCAATCCAGCTGATCCGGTCAAGGACGTCAACTTCATCAGTCCGCGCGGCGCCGTGGCGTGGCGGAGCGGCCGCTTTCAGGTGCAGGCCGCGGCGTATCACGCCAATCGCACGCCCAGCCTGAACGAGTTGTATCGGCGCTTCGCGGCCGGCACGGCCATCACCAACGCCAACCCACTGCTTGCGCCCGAGACGCTGACCGGTGTCGAAGGTGGCGTGCTGACGCAGTTCGCGCGCGCGTCGTTTCGCGCCACGGCCTTCTTCAACCACCTCGATGGTGCGATTGCCAACGTCACGCTGTCGCAGACGCCGACGGCGACCGTTCGCCAGCGCCAGAACTCCGACAGCATTCGCGCCACTGGCGTCGAGATGGAATTCGATAGCCGGTGGTCGAACGCCTTCAGCTTCAACGCGCAGATGGTGCTGACCTCGAGCCACTTCCGCGGGTCGGTCGCCACGCCGGTGCTCGAGGGCAACACCGTGCCGCAGGTGCCGACGGTGCAGGGTGGTTTCGGTGTGACCTGGGCCGAGCCGCGCTGGTTCACCGCGGCCACGCAGGTGCGCTTCAGCGGTGAGTCGTTCGATGACGACCTGAATACCGAGTCGTTCATCCTGCGCCCGTACGCCGTGTGGGACGTCAGTGCGAATCGCGCGATCACGCGCGGCTTGAACGCGTTTGTCGCGGTCGAGAACATCCTCGACACGGAATACGACACGGCCCGGACGCCGCTGCGCCAGATTGGCTGGCCGCGGACGGTCCGCGTCGGCGCGAGGGTCAGCTGGCAATAAGGGCCGCAGAAGAATACAGCCGCCGATTAGACGCAGATTAGACACAGATATTGAACCCAGGCCCAAGCCACTACAATAGTGGCGTGCCTGCCACCATCCTGTTCGACGGCGAGTGCGCGTTTTGCGAGGGCTCGGTCAAATTCATCGCCCAACGCGACGGCGGCTATTTCCGTTTTGGCGCCTCGCAGTCGCCGGAGGCCGCGGCCCTGCTGACCTCGTACGGAACCAACCGCGCCGCGACCCGCAGCATCGTGTTGATTGAAGATGGCCAGGTCTACCTGCGGTCCACGGCGTCTCTGAAGATCGCCCAACGGCTGTCGGCGCCCTGGCGTTGGGTAGGTGTGCTGCTGTGGGTGCCGCGCCCGATTCGTGACGCCGCCTATGACGTGGTGGCGGCGATCAGAATCCGCCTGGCGGGTCCCGCCAATGCCTGTGAGGTCCCGCCGCCTGAAATTCGCGCGCGCCTGATTTAGTGGCTACGATGGCGGCGAACATGTTGAATTGCTCGGCGCGCCTGCTTCTGTTTCTACTGACCGCCTCGGTCGCCGCGTGCGCCACCGACAACCCGACGGCGCCGACGGCCGTGGCATCGACGCCGCTACCGCCCGTGATCGTCCGGTTACCGACCACCGTACCCGGCGTGTTGGGTTTGCGAATGCCGATCGATGCCTCGGACGCGGCGACGACGGCGTTTGGGCTGGCGCCGTTTGGGTATCACGGCGCGGACCACGCCGCGGATGGGCACCCCGGCTGGGACGTCGAGTACCGCATCGGCGGCATCGTCCGCTCCGCCGCTGCGGGTACTGTGCAAAGCGTGTTCGCGGATCCGTCAGTGCTCGGCCGCAGCACCGTGCAGATCGAGCACGTGGTGGGCACGCACTTCTATCGCACCGTCTACACCAACCTCGCGACGGTCAGTCCTGGAATCGCGGCGGACGCGACGGTGCTTGCAGGACAGTCGATCGGCGTCGCGGGTATTGTGTCGCAGACCGTCGGCACCACGCCGATCACCTATGCGATGACGCATTTTCAGTTGGATGATTTCGAGTACTACCGGAACGTTCCCAACCCGAATGCGGTCACGCCAGAGCCGTTCCTGACCCCGGAAGCGAGGTCGTTCTTTGAGCGCGTGTGGAGTGCGGCGGTGTCCAGCACCGAGCTGATCGAGCCGTACGCCTCGAACCCGCGCGACCTGCGCTTTCCGGCGTCGCGCACCTGGACGCGGGTGAGTGGGGATGGCCCGGCGGGCATCCGTTTCACGCGCAGCGACGCACGCAATCCGAACTACGAATACGCGGTGCTGGCCGAGTCGGGCACCGCGGTCGAGACCGGCACCGTCACGCTGGCCCTGACCGCGCGACCGTTCCCGACGATTGACCTCGTCGCTGCCACCGGCCGCAGGCTGGGCACCTACGACATCGTCTCAAACCAGATGCGGCTGTCGTTGGCGAACGCCGGGTCGAGCCGGCCTGTCGATCTGGGTGCGGCGAGTTACTACCGCACGCCTCAGTGACAACACCGCATCTCCGTAGAGGCGGGACTTCAGTCCCGCCTGATTAGGCGCGTCTAAAGACGCGCCTCTACGCTCGACCCCTAAGGCATTTTGATCTGTGTCCTCGCAGCGCCCAGCGGCGACTGTCGCGTATAGAAATGGGCGTAGAGCCTCCCCGCGACCAGGTCCTCACGGTCTCTCCCTCGCATCGTCAGGGTGCCGGCGCCGGTGATCTGGTTCGGCGCCAGGATGTGCGCGATGATCGGCCCCGGCTGGTCGCCGTCGCTGCGCTGCAGCGTTAACGCGATGATGCGATCGGTGCCCATCGCGGCAGTGCGGGCGTCATAGCGAAGCGCACCAGTGGTGCGGTCGTAGCTGAACTTGACGGTGCCGCCTCCCGTGGTGACCTCGAAACCGACTGGGGCGGGCGCTAGGCCATTGACCAGTGGCGGCGTGCTGAACGGCGCGCGCCGCGGCTTGATCGCCTGCTCCCAGCCATACGCATACTTCAACAGCGTCGCTTCCGTGAACGCGCCCCCGAGCAATTCCACGCCGATCGGCAGTCCATCGGTCGTGAAGCCGGCCGGCATGCTGATCGCGGGCAGCCCGGTGGTGGCACTCAACTGGCAGTTGCTCCCAGCCTGCGGGTCGCCAATGAGCACGGGCTTGCGCCGCATGGTTGGGTAGGCGAGTGCGTCGAGGCGCTGCTCTTCGAGCGTTGCCAGCACGGCGGCGCGCAGCGCGCGGCGCTTCACGAACGCCTGGCGGTAGTGTTCAGTCTCCTTCTTCTCGGGGGCGTTACGGAGCCTGAACGTGGCGTCGAGCTGCTCGTGATGCAGCCCCCGCTCGATGATCTCGCCGAGCGACTTCACCGGCGCATTCGGTTGCTTCGCCAGGTAGGCGGCGAGGTCGAACTTGAACTCGTCGCCGATCACGCTGCTGTCACGCAGCAGGTCGTCCAGGCCGGGGACCGTGACCTCGACGACCTCCGCGCCTTGCGCCTGCATCCCGTCGAGCGCCTTGCGAACTAGTCCGGCGACCTCATCGTCCTCAGGCGCCGTGCCGAACAGGGTCCGCACGACACCGATGCGCGCGCCCTTCAGTCCCTCGGCCGCCAGCGCATCGCGATAGCTCCTGGGAATGCGCCCGGCGCCCTCAGCGGTGATTGGGTCGGTCGGGTCGGGCCCGACCGTCGCGTCCAACATGATCGCGAGGTCCGTCACCGTTCGCGCCAGGGGGCCGGCAATGTCTTGCGTGGATGACAGCGGCATCACGCCGGTGCGGCTCGACAGGCCGTGCGTGCCGCGCAGGCCCACCAGGTTCTGGTTGGCCGCCGGAATTCTGATCGAGCCACAGGTGTCACTGCCCATGCCGGCGGCGGCGAAGCTGGCGCCGATCGCGGCGCCGGTGCCACCACTGGAGCCGCCGGGCACGCGCATCAGGTCGTAGGGATTACGCGTCTGGTTGGTGAGCGACGAGACGGTGGTGATGCCCGCGGCGAGCTCGTGCATGGTGGTCTTGCCGAGAATCACCGCGCCGGCCTGCCGCAGCTTGTGCACTTGAAACGCATCGGCTGCGGGCTGTAGCGTCGTCAGGCCGAGACTGCCGCCCGAGGTGGGCATGTCGGCAGTGTCGTAGTTGTCCTTGATGAGCACCGGGATGCCATGCAGCGGTCCGCGCGCACCCTTCTCGACGCGCTCGCGATCCAGCGCGTCAGCTTCTTCGCGCGCGCGTGAGTTGAGGGTCACGAGGGCGTTCAGGCGAGGGCCCTCCTGGTCGTAGGCCTGAATGCGCGCCAGGTACGAATCAACGAGTCTGCGCGAGGTGACCTTGCCGGCAGTCATCGCGGCCTGCAGTTCCGTGATCGACTGCTCGTGGACGTCATAGAAACTGAGCAGCGGCGCCAGCTGCAACCAAGCTGGCGGGTTGCGCCGCCCCTCAGCTGTCAACGTCCACTGACCGACCAGGATCACCACCGTGGCGATGACGCCCAACGTTCGTCGAAAATTCGCGTCGAACTGCATGGCCCATTCTAGCTGGATGGCGGCGTTTCCCTTGACACCGTTGTCGCCGACTGTCAGCATCTCGGCTGGGAGGCTGCTAACTGTGCCGAGAGCCGTCAGAGAGTGTTCAATCGCATTCGTGACCGCCGTTGTTGTGGCCGCGGCGTTCTGGGCCGCGACGCCCGCCACCGGTCAAGCGGCGCGCCCCGCGCGCCTGGCCGACGGCAAACCCAACCTGAACGGTATCTGGCAAGCCCTGAACACGGCGAACTACGACGTGCTGTCGCACAACGCCAAGGCGGCCATGGCGTTGCGTCCCGGCCCCGTCGTCCCAGTGCCGGCGGCTGCCGTCATTGCCTTCGGCGCGATTGGCGCCGTCCCGGGTGGCATCGGCGTCGTCGAAGGCGACGAGATCCCGTACTTGCCCGAGGCCGCCAAGAAGCAGAAGGCCAATCAGGAAGACTGGGTCAACCTGGATCCCGAAATCAAGTGCTACCTGCCCGGTGTGCCGCGCGCCAACTACCTGCCGCATCCGTTTCAGATTCTTCACAGCGACAAGGCGATCTTCTTCTCCTACGAATTCGCCGGCGCGGTGCGCAACATCTATCTGAAGGATCCGGGTGAAGCTCCGATCGATTCGTGGATGGGGCAGTCGGTTGGTAAGTGGGAAGGCGACACCCTGGTGGTGACCGTCACCGGCATGAACGACCAGACCTGGTTTGATCGCGCCGGCAACCACCACTCGGAGCAGATGAAAGTGGTCGAGCGCTACACGCCGCAGGGACCCGACCATCTGTGGTACGAGGCGACGATTGAGGACCCGGCGACCTTCAGCCGGCCGTGGAAGATTCGCATGCCGCTCTATCGGCACATTAATCCCAACGCGCGCCTCAACCAGTTCAAGTGCGTCGAGTTCGTGGAAGAGTTGATGTACGGCAAGTTCCGAAAGCAACCGGTTCAGTAGTTCAGGGATCAGGGACCAATGATGGAGACGACGTTCAACGGGCAGTCAGCGGGCATGAGGGTGATCGTGGGACTCGTGGCGGCCGCCGGCCTGGCGGCGATCGGTATCGCGCCGCTGTCGGCAGAGCAGGCGGCCAGGCCGTGGGCGATGCCGCGCACGGCGGACGGCAAGCCAGACCTTCAGGGGATCTGGACCAACGCCACCATCACGCCGCTCGAGCGTCCCCAGGGGACCAGCAATCTGGTGCTCAGCGCGGCGGAGGCCGCGGCGCTGGAGAAGACGACCGCCGATCGCGTCGAGCGCCTGAACCAGAAGAGCGATCCGAATCGCACCGCGCCGCCTCAGGGTGGCGATGGTTCCACTGGCGCTGCCGGCAACGTGGGCGGCTACAACAATTTCTGGTTGGACCCCGGCGAGCGCGTCGCCGTGGTCGACGGCCAGTTCCGCAGCTCGCTGATTATCGATCCGCCCGATGGCCGCATACCGGCGACGACTCCAGAGGCACGGGCGCGGACCCAGGCGCGCATGAAGTTGATGGCGGGCCGCGGCCAATACGATCATCCCGAATTCCGGCCGCTGGCCGAGCGCTGCCTCCTGTCGTTCGGACCGACCACGCCACTGATGCCGAATTATTTCTACAACAACAATCTGCAGATCGTGCAGACCGCTGACCACGTGATGATCCTGATGGAAATGGTGCACGATGCGCGGGTGGTTCGCATTGGTGGCACGCACGTGGCCAAGCACATCCGGCCGTGGCTGGGCGACTCAATCGGACACTGGGAGGGGGACACGCTGGTCGTCGAAACGACTAATTTCCCATTGCAGCAGCCCTTCCGTGGCGCCGCCGAAAACCTCAAGGTCACCGAGCGTTTCCGCCGCGTCGATGCCACGACCATCAACTACCGCTTCACGGTGGACGACCCGACGACCTTTGCCCAGCCTTTTACCGGAGAGATTCCCTTTCGGGCCACGGACGAGTTAATCTATGAGTACGCGTGCCACGAAGGCAATTACGCCTTGTCGAACGTGCTGAGCGGCGCGCGCAACGAAGAGAAACGCTTGGGGACCAAGAAATGACAACGCGATCAACGTTAAGTGTCCTGTTGCTCGGCGCGGGCCTCGTGCTCGCCGGCCGGACTGTCGTGGCCCATCATGCCTTTGGCGCTGAATTCGATCCGAATGCACCCATTCGCCTGCAGGGCAAGGTCGTCCGGCTCGAGTGGGTGAATCCGCACACCTGGATCCACGTCGAGGCCGTCAAGGACGGCAAGCCGGAAGTCTGGATGATCGAAGGTGGCACGCCGAACACGCTGCTGCGCCGTGGTGTGACCCGCGAAACCGTCAAGATTGGCACCGAGGTGGTGGTCGACGGCTACCAGACCAAGGACCACTCGCTGAAGCGCGCCAACGGCCGCGACATCACCTTCACCGACGGCCGCAAGCTGTTCATGGGGTCGTCGGGCACCGGCGCACCCAAGGACGGCCGCGACGCGACCGAGACCCCGGCGCCGAAAAAGCCGGGTGGCCGCTAGGAAAACCCGATCCACCGGCCGGCGACGGCCACGGTGACCCAGAGCGCGATTGACAGCGCGCCGACCAGTTGCTGGCGGCGCGCTGTGCCACGTACGGGATCCGCCAGTGCGACGCGCGCGCGCACCGTGAAGGCGAAGGCAAGGGCGATCGGCAGCGTGGTGATTTTGATCCAGAACGCAGTGCTGTAGTACAGCTTGATCGGCTCCGACAAGAACAGCGGAATGCCGGTGACGACCATGATCGCCAGGCCCGTCAGCATCCAGCGCCGCGCATCGAGCGCCAGTTCCGACACCGCGCGGTCCTTCAGCCCCAGTCCGAGCAGCCGGAGATCGACCAGCAGGACCGAGCCGCCAAGCAGCGCCAGCCCCAGCAGGTGCACCGACTCGATGACCGGAAACAGCCAGTTCGAGCCGATCACGAACTGGCCCAGCCACAGCGTTTCGCACCACTCAAAAAATGGGAGAAGCATGCGGTCTCAGGGTGTGGGGAGCGGGACGACACAGCCGGCCGCCCAGTTGACGAATGCCGATTGCGGCTGAATGTCGCAGTCGAACCAGTTATAAGCAATCATCCGGCCGGCGATGATGATAGCGGCCCAGAGGACGAGCGACGCCAGCCCGGCCATCCGTACCGCCTTGGGCGTGATGAGCGCCAGGTCCCATTCGGCAATCCGCGTGAAGATGCGCGTATGGAAGAACCACACGTTCAGGCCGGCCAGGATCAGGAAAATCAGCTTGGCGCGGAAGAAGATGCTTTGGTAAGTCCGCACCGGGATGGCGTAGAACAGCAGCACGCCGGTGATTACCATGATGATGAAGCCGGCGACCGTCCAGGGCAGCAGGCGCTCGGCGACTTGCGATACCGGCACGCGTTTGAGCGTGAGGCCGAGCAGCCGCAGGTCGAGAATCGTCGCGAAGCCTACGAACAGCATCAGCGCCACCACGTGGGTGGACTCGACGATCGGGTACATGAACATCGATTCGTGGAGCGCGGTGCTCCAGTCGGTAGAGTCGAGCCACTCGCAAAACGCCAGCAACGACATGAGCTACGGCTTCACCGTGCCAGCCGGCGGCACAATGAACTTGTTGTGGCAACTGGTGCAGGCGTCATAGATGTCGCCGCCGATGGTGAAGAGCGCGTCCTTGTCCTTGGCCTCGATCGACTTGATCGCGCGAGTGCTCTGCGCAATCAGCGCTTGTGCGTCGGCAATCCATTCGGGGGAGCCGTTCGAGCGCGACGGTAGCATCAGCAGGTTGCCGGACTCAGCCAGCTGAATCGCGTAGCTGCGCACGCCGGCCCACTCGTCATCGGTGGCCGGGAATTTCTCAAAGGTACCGTCCATGGTGATGACCGTGCCGACCGCGTCCCAGACGCCGTCGGCGGCTGGGTCGATGACGTTCAGCATCAGGTCCTTCATATTGACGGTGGTCTGGAACGGGGGCGGTGCCGGCGGCGGAGTACTGCAAGCCGACGCGCCCACAACGACCAAGGGCAGGAGCCACGCAATCGAGCGCATAACCGGCATCTTAGCCGACCCGCGGTGTTAAGGGAATGCGATCGCGGTCGCCGGTGGTCCGGGCCTGGCGACAAACCACTGAATGAGCCCAACGGCCGGCATCCGCCGCTGATAGGCGCGGACCCATTCCTCGGCAAACGCCGGGGCGTCATGGCTGGCCGTGAGCGCCCACACGCTGCCGCCAAACCCTGCGCCGAAGCTGCTGGCGGCAAATGCGCCCGTCTCGCGGGCTAGGTGGGCCAGCGCCACGGTCTCAGGAATCTGGTTGCCGAGCAGTGACTCGGCTTCGAGCTGCGAGGCCAGCGACAGCCGACCGAGCGCCGCCCGGTCGATGTCGGCAAACGCCTGCGCGGCGGCCGGCGCGCGGCGATCTTCGTTCACGAAATGCCGCAGCCGTTTGCGCAAGTCATCCGGTGAGAACTCACCGGGCGCCGTGTCGAACAGGCGGTCGAAACGCGCCATCGCGTCCGGGGCGCCGGACAGGGCAGCGGCCAGCGAAGGGGCAGGAGTCTCAGCGGAGCGATTCCATAAGGCATGCAGCGTGCGGACGCCGTTGGCGGCGCGGTTGTAGCGTGTCATCACCGAGCCGGCCTTGTCGGCCTGGATGCCACTGGAGGCGATCACGAACGTCCACTCCGCCGGCATCGGCACGTCGCGCAGCGACGTGACCGGCATGAAGCGATACAGGCTGGTGTGGCCCAGGCGGCACGCGAGAATGGCCGTGTGGTCTTCACTGCCGCCATGCGTCCCCACGCCGGCCGCGCCGGGCAGCCCGTCGTAGTCGAGCCCGTTCTCTACGCAGCCCAGGTACCACGCCAGATGCTGCACGGTCGGCAAGTATCGGTGCCACTCGTCGCGCTCGGCCAGCCGCGCCCGGGCGATCAACGCCGCAGCAACACCCACCACCAGCGCGCTTGAACTGCTCAGCCCCGAGGCGCGAGGCAGATCACTGGCAATCGCGATCTCGACACCCAGCTCGCAGCCCGGAAAATTGAGAAAAAGACGACGAGCGACGACGTGGACGTAGCGCCGGAGACCGCGATATTCGGGCGGCGCGTCGGCCGACGGATCGATCTCCACGATCAGGCCGTCGCGAATGTCGCCGACCCGCACCACTCCATCGGTGCGCGAACGGGCCACGAGCGCGATGCCACGCGGCACAGCGGCCAGCAGCGAATGTCCGCCCGCATAGTCGGTGTGTTTGCCGAAGATCTCGATCCGCCCGGGCGAGAACCGGTACCACTCCGGTGGGCCATTCAATACCGTGCCGCCGCGCTCCTCGAGCTCCTGGAACAACGCCGCTCGGGATCGTGCTTCGTCGGCCGTCATGCCGATGCGCTCGAAGTGACTGGCGAACGCGTTGCTCATGGCCGCGGCTCCATCCCGGCAAGCCGGGCCGACACAAGGGGGATGTCGCTTTGTCGAGACAGGTCCAGGACGGCGCCATTGGCGCGGATCACCTGAAAGGGCACACCGCGTGAGCAGGCCAGGGCCACGGCCTCGGGCAACTCAAACTCGCCCCGCGCCGATCGCGGCACCTCGGCGCACGCCGCGTAGATCCGCGCATCGAATCGCCAGACGTTCATGCTCACGAGCGCGTGGCTGCCCGCGGCCGCGAGTTGTGCGGGTGACGGCTTCTCGACAATGCCGCGCAGGTCGCCGTTCGTGTCCACGTCGAGTAAGGCAAATGCCGCCACCCGCTCGGCGGGGAAGCCACTGTCGTGCACCAGGGCCGCACGGTCGAAGGCTGGCAATCCGGGACCAGCAAGGGCCACCAGGGCGCAGAGAACCTCAGCCGGGTACAGGTTGTCTGCGTTGAGAACCAGGAAGGGGTCATCACTCGTGAACGACTGCCCGGCCAGGACGGCGCGTGCCGTGCCGTCGGCATCGGGCTGCACGGCAAACGACAGTCGCACTCGTGACGGTGGTCCCACCTGCTGGTAATGGCTGCGGATAGTGTCGTGATTGGGCGCCACGATCAGGCACACGTCTCGACACCCGGCGTCAGCCAACGCGCTCAGCACGTGATCCAGAAAGAGCCGCCCGCTGCCGACGGGCATCATGCCTTTCGCGCCCGCCGCTGCGGCCACGGCCTGCGCAGCCGAGAGGGAAGCGCGGTCGCCGGCCGCTTGCATGCGACGACCAATCCCGCGGGCCAGCAGCAGCGCTTTCACGGACTGTAATGTTACAGTGTGCGGCAAGGAGCCAGACCATGAGTCTCAAGCACTTGTCTGCATTCGTTGCCGTTGTCCTGGCAGTTACGGCACTGACCGTGACGGCGCAGAATCCGCCGCCCCGGCCGGTGCCGCCTCAAACTCCCGCCCCGAGCGCGGATCCGTATGCCGCCAACCCGAATGCCGGCGCGACGCAGTTCCCCCTCGCCGCCGGCGCGGGCAAGGACAGCGGCGCGAAGGCCACGCCTCCAGCAGGTGCGGTTAATCAAGGCGCGTTCGACCCCGCCACCTGGAAGTACGGTTCCGCGTTTGCGCCGCCCGTCGGCGCGAAGGTCTGGAACCCCGCCAAGCTGAAGCTGATGCAAGGTGGCAAGGTCACGGGCGGCACGTTGTTCGGGTCGACCGATCCGTCCACCTACTGCGCAATGGCGAACGCCGGCTACGACTTCATCTGGACCGAAATGCAGCACGGCCAGACCGACTGGCAGGCGGTGGCGCGGATGTGGCGCACCTGCCCGAACGCCAAGGCTGTGCCTGGCGCGCGCGTCGCCTACACCGACGAGCGCGAGATTCAGCACGCGCTCGACGCCGGCGCGCTGGTGATCGTGGTGCCGACGGTGGATACCGTGGCCGAAGCGATTCAGGCCCGCGATTGGACTTACTTCCCGCCACTCGGCCGGCGCAGCAATGGCGGTGGGCAAGCCTTTGACGCGACGATGTGGGGTGGGGTGCCCGGCGGGTATCGCAACACCGCCAACGACAACATCGTCCTGGTGCTGATGATTGAGACGCTCGAGGGACTGAAGAATGCCGCTGAGATTGCGAAGGTGCCTGGGGTGAGCGCCATCTTCGCGGCGAGCGGTGACCTTGGCAACTTCACCGGGTACCGCCAGGGTGCGCCCGACTACGAGCGAGCCATCAACATCGTCCACGACGCGGCGATCGGTGCGGGCGTCCGGCTGTGTGGCCCCTTCGCGTGGCGCGACCGTCCGGACTTCACCTGCTTCCAGGCGGGCAGTGAGACGGCGGCCATTGCCCGTGGCGCGGCGGCCGAGCTGGGGCCGCTGACAAACACGCAGGGACAGCCGGAAGTGGGCCCTTTTGCTGCCCGGCCGAAGCCTCAGTGACCGAAAAAGTCTTCGCCACCGGATGTCACATGGGTGTAGTATTTGCGTCGTGAGGGCTGACGTATGTCACAAATGCATGGATTGAATCGACGCTCGTTCCTGAGAAACGCCGGACTGACCGCACTCGCAGGAGCAGCGGCAGGTAGCAGTAATCCCCTGATGGCCGCGGCCGCAGGGTCGGCTTTTCAGGTCCCGGCCAACGGCAAGTATGACTTCGATACCACGTACAACCGGTTCGGAAGTCACTCGACCAAGTTTGACCAGCAGATCCGCGTCTACGGCAAGGGCAGCGTGGATGTCGGCATGGGCATTGCGGACATCGACTTCAAGGCCGCGCCGTGCATCACCGATGCGCTGAGCGCCCGCATGAAGCACGAAAACTGGGGCTACCTCGACATGGGCGAAGCCACGCCCATGATGACCGAGGCCATCGCCGCCTGGAACAAGAAGCACTACGGCATCGACATCGACCCCAACACCATGGTGTTGTCGGCCGGCGTCCACCCCGGGCTGATTGCCGCCCTCATCACGTTCTCGCCCAAGGGCAGCCGAGTGCTGCTGCAGACGCCCACCTACAACGGCTTCTACTCGGACCTCGCCTTCTCACAGACCAAGGCCGAAGACGTGCCGCTCAAGTTCGTCGGCGGCAAGTTCGCCATGGACTTCGAGGAGTTCGAGAAGCGCATCGCGCACGACACGCACACCTTCATCCTCTGCAACCCGCAGAACCCGACCGGCAACTGCTGGTCGGCGGAAGACCTTACCAAGATTGGCGAGATCTGCCTTAGGCACCGCGTGATCGTGCTCTCTGACGAGATTCACTGCGACTGGATCGGCAAGGGCCAGAAGTACACGCCGTTTGCCAGCCTGCCGAACAAGGCCATTGTCAACAACAGCTTGACGTTCAAGGCCGCCAGCAAGTCGTTTGGCCTCGCCGCCCACAAGCTGGCGTGGTTCCATTCGACCAACCCCGACTTGCTTGCGCGGGTGAAGGTCAATCACCGCGCCGACCTCAACACCATGGGCATTGTCGCCAACCAGGCCGCCATCACGCAGGGTGACGAGTGGTTGCGGCAGGCCAATGAGTATGTCGACGGCACGCACGACATGGTCGTCAACTACATCAGCGACAAGATCCCGATGCTCAAGGTGCACCGCGCCCAGGGCACCTACCTGACGTGGCTCGATGTCACGGCGGTCGCCGAGAAGATCAACTCCAAGCAGTTGGCGGCGGATTACAACAAGAGCAAGGCCGCCAACATGCCCAACCTGACGCCGGAGCAGATGGTCGAGCGCTTCTTCGTGAAGAACGCGAAGGTGCACCTGAACTCTGGCACCGGCTACGGCACCGGTGGCGCCAACCACATGCGCATGAACATCGGCACGTCACGCAAGCTGGTGGAGACGGCGCTCAACAACATGGCGAGCGCCTGCAAGAGCGCGAGCACGAACACCAACCTGTTCTAGCGGCCAGAAAGGGCCCTCCGGGGCCCTTTCTGGCCCCGGCCGGTCCTTTCTGGTAAACTCACCATCTGCCTTTAAGCCGGCGTAGCTCAGTTGGTAGAGCAGCTGATTCGTAATCAGCAGGTCGTCCGTTCAAGCCGGATCGCCGGCTCCATTTTTCCTTAGGTAATTCAAGAGTCCTCTCCGGTGCGTGGCGTCTGGTCGGCTCTTTGACAGCCATTCTGACAGCCACAGCCTGCGCTCAGGCTCCAATCTGTAGCACGCGGTTCATGACGCCCGCAGCCCGGCTCCGCCCCGCCTCGATCACGTGTGCGTAGGTGCTCAGCGTCAGCCGCACGTCGCTGTGGCCGAGGATCTCCGCGACATCTCGTACCGGCACGCCCTGCGCGAGCAGAATGGAGGCGCAGCTATGTCGCAGGGCATGAAACGAGAGCGCCGGCAGGTGCTCTGCGTGGCAGTCCGCGCACTGACGATTGACCACCCGAGGGTGCTTGCACTCCTGCCGCCCGCCGATCCACGTCTGCGTTAGGAGTCGCTTGAGGTCACGAGTCACACCGCAGCCGTCGAGCGGGCGTCCATCGCGGGTCGTGAACACGAAGCTGGCCCCTTCGGCACGCCATTTCCCCCCGGCCAGGAGTTGGCGTTCCCGCTGATGCTGCCGATGCTGAACTAGGGCCACTCGCACGAAGTCAGGCAGGTGGATGGTGCGACGGCTCTCTTTCGACTTCAACGCCACGAGCGAACGGTCACGGCCGATAGTTTCGAGACCGCGCTCGACGCGGATCACGCCTCCGTCGAGATCGACTTGAGGCCACTGCAGGCCCAGCACCTCACCGAGTCTCAATCCGACGGACAACCCGATGGTGATGATCGGAGCCAGCCGAGTGCCCTGGATGCGCGAGAGAAACACGGGCGCTTCATCGGGGGACAAGATCGGCCCTTGCCGGCGGG
>NSIL01000019.1 GCA_002737365.1 Acidobacterium sp.
GACGACCAGAAGCTGATCTTCGACATCACCGATGTCGGCAATCACCCCTACAAGGACTACGACGTCATCGTCGAGCGCTGCATCAACCACAGCCGTGCGCTATACAGCCTGAAGATTCTGAACGACCAGGGTGTGAAGACCGTGAACACGGCGCTCTGCGCCGACATCTGCGGCAACAAGCTGATGACCACGAGCGCACTGGCCGCGGCGGGCGTGCCGCAGCCGAAGGCGCTCGTGGCCTACACCGCCGAGAGCGCGATCGAGGCGATTGAGCGGCTCGGTTACCCGGTGGTGTTGAAACCCACGGTGG
Organism: Acidobacterium sp.; assembly: GCA_002737365.1. GTDB lineage: Bacteria > Acidobacteriota > Vicinamibacteria > Vicinamibacterales > UBA2999 > 12-FULL-67-14b. The sequence goes on from NSIL01000019.1 coordinate 311, forward strand.
GTTCGTGGGGCCGGCTGTTGAGCAAGATCAACGACCGTGACGCGGCGGAAACCGTGCTCGAGCACAAGGAAACGCTCGGCAGCTATCACCACAGCATTTTCTACATCCAGGAATACATCCAGAAGCCGGGCCGTGACATCCGCGCGTTCCAGGTCGGACCGGAGACGATTTGCGCGATCTACCGCACCTCGCCGAACTGGATCACCAACACCGCCCGCGGCGGCTCGTCCAGCAACTGCCCGATCACGCCGGAACTCGCTGACCTCTGCACCAGGGCCGCGCGCGCATGCGGCGGCGGCGTGGTGGCGCTTGACCTGTTCGAGGATCCGGATCGCGGCCTGCTGGTTAACGAAGTGAACTACACGATGGAGTTCCGCAATAGCATTGCCCCGACCAACGTGAACATCCCCGAGCGTATGGTGGACTTCTGCCTGGATGTCGCGAAGGATGGTTGGAGCGTCGCCAATGGCTGGAAGGATGAGGGGCCACAGCTAGCCTCAATCTCCCTCGCGGACGGCGCCTCAGCCTAATCGTGGCTACCCCGCTCACGGTCTCCATCATCGGCGCCTCCGGCTATACCGGCGGCGAACTGCTCCGCCTCGCGCTGGCACATCCGAATCTGGAGGTGAAGCAGGTCACCAGCGAGCGGCTCGACGGCCAGTTCGTGCACTTCACACACGCCAACCTGCGGAAGCGCACGCCACTGAAGTTCGTGCGGTCGGAGGCGGTTGAGAAATGCGACTTGCTCTTCCTCGGGCTGCCGCACGGCAGCGCGATGAGCCGCATCGATCAGCTCGCGACGCTGGCCGATCGCATCATCGACCTCAGCGCCGATTTCCGGCTGCGCGATGCCAGTGGCTACGACAAGTGGTACGGCAAGCCGCACACCAATCCGGAGTGGCTCAAGAAGTTCGTCTACGGCCTGCCCGAGTTGCACCGCGCTGAACTACGGGCCACCAACTACGTGAGCGGTGTGGGCTGCAACGCCACCGCCACCACCCTGGCCGTGTGGCCGCTGGCGGCCGCGGGCCTGATCGACGCGGCGCGCGGCATCATTTGCGAGGTCAAGGTCGGCAGCAGCGAGGGCGGCGCGGCCTCGGCCGACTCGACGCACCACCCCGAACGATCGGGTGTGATGCGCAGCTTTGCCCCGACTGGCCACCGCCACACCGCCGAAGTGCTGCAGGCGCTGCAGCTGAAGCACGTCACGACCGAGGTGCACTTGAGCGCCACGGCCGTCGATAACGTCCGCGGCGTGCTGGCCACGGCGCATGTCTTCGTGACGCCGGGCACCACTGAAAAAGACGTGTGGAAGGCTTATCGCGAGGCCTACAACCACGAGCCGTTCGTGCGGATCGTGAAAGAACGCACTGGCCTCTATCGTTATCCCGAGCCGAAGATCCTCTCTGGCAGTAACTACGCCGACGTCGGGTTCGAGATGGACGCCTCGACCGGCCGCGTGGTGGCGCTGTGCGCGATCGACAACCTCATGAAAGGTGCTGCCGGCACCGCCATGCAGTGCGCGAACATCATGATGGGGTGGGACGAGACGCTCGGCCTCGACTTCCCCGGCTTGCATCCGATCTAATTAGCCACAGAGGACACCGAGACCACCGAGTCACGTTTTTCACAATGCATTTAGGAAAAAGTTTCTCGGAGTCCTCTGTGGTCAGGTAATTCTCATGATTGTTGTAAAGGTGGGCGGCGGGACGTCCCTCAATATCGACGCGGTGGTGGCTGACATCGTGGCGCTGCGTGCCAGGGGCACGGACTTGCTGCTCGTGCATGGCGGCGCACAGACGACCAACGCCGTGGCCGAAGCGTTGGGGCATCCGGCGCAGTTCGTGACCAGTGAGACCGGCCACACCAGCCGCCGCACCGATCGACGCACCCTCGAGATCTTCGAGATGGTCTACTGCGGCCAGTTGAACAAGATGTGGGTCGAGAAGCTGCAGGTGAAGGGCATCAACGCGGTCGGCCTGTCGGGACTCGACGGCCGCATCTTCGAGGGCACGCGCAAGGACACGTTGCGCATCCGTGTCGATGGCCGCCGCATGGTGATGCGCGATGACTGGACCGGCACGGTCGACAAGGTCAACGCCGATCTGTTGAAGACGCTGATTGGCGCGGGCTACTTTCCAGTCTTGACCCCGCCGGGTTCGTCAACGGCCGGTGAAGCCATCAACGTCGATGGCGACCGCGCGGCCGCGATGGTGGCCGGCGCCTTCAACGCCGACGCGCTCGTCATCCTGACCGACCAGGTCGGCTTGCTGAAGCAGTTCCCGGACGAGGCCACCTTGATCTCGGCGATCCCGAAGGCGCAAGCCGACCGCTTGATGGAGTTCGCCGAGGGGCGGATGAAGAAGAAGGTCATGGGCGCGGTCGAGGCCATCGCCGAAGGCGTCGGCAAGGTGATCTTTGCGGATGGCCGTGTCGACGAACCCATTTCGCGCGCGCTCGCCGGCGCCGGCACGCACATTTCATGAACTACGCGGAAGTGGAAGAACGGATTCTCGGTGGCACCACGGCACGCCGTGGCGACGTGGTCATCACCCGGGGCGAGGGCTCATGGGTCTACGACGAGCACGGCAAGAAATATCTCGATCTGGGCTCGGCTCAAGGCGTGGCCATGCTCGGTCATTGCCATCCTGCGGTGGTCGAAGCGATCAGCCGGCAAGCCGAGACGCTGACACTGTGCCCCAATTTTCTCTATAACGACGTCCGCGCGGAATTTGCGCAGGCGCTGGTCGAGGTGCTGCCGTCGCACCTGCCGCATCTCTTCCTGGCCAACAGTGGCGCCGAGGCGGTGGACGGCGCGTTGAAGTTCGCGCGCCTGTTCACCAAGCGCCCGGCGTTTGTCGCCACGACCAAGGGGTTTCACGGCCGTACTATCGGCGCACTGTCGGTCACCTGGGAACCAAAGTACCGGGAAGGCTTCCTGCCGCTGCTCGAGACCACGCACATCCAGTTCAACGACGCGGCATCGCTCGACCGGGCCATCACCGATCAAACGGCGGCGGTGATCCTCGAAGTGGTTCAGGGTGAGAGTGGCGTCAACGTCGGCACACCCGAGTTCCTGCAGTCGGCCGAGCGCCTGTGCCGCGAGCGCGGCGCGGTGTTGATCGTGGACGAGATTCAGACCGGCTTCGGCCGCACGGGCAAATGGTTCGCCGTCGAGCATGCCGGCATCGAACCCGACATCATGTGCCTGGCCAAGGGCCTCGGCGGCGGGTTCCCGATGGGCGCGTTCGCCTATACCAAGGCCATTCGCGATGTCCTCACGCAAGGCGCTCACGGCAGCACCTTTGGCGGCTCACCGCTCGCCTGCGCGGCGGGCCTGGCGGCGATTCAGACCTACCAGTCCGAAGACTTGATCAAGCGCAGCGGCGTGCTCGGCGCGCACCTGCGCAACACCCTCCGCGGCGCCCTCGAGGGTGTGCCGGCCGTGCGAGACATCCGCGGCCTGGGCCTGATGATCGCGGTGGAGTTGCGCACCAAGGTGGCGCCTGTGCTGAAGAGCCTGATGCTCAATCACGGCGTCATCGCGTTGCCGGCCGGCCCCACGGTGTTGCGGCTGTTGCCACCGCTGGTGATCACCGAAGCCGAGATCGATTTCGGCGTGCAGGCCATTGCCAAGGCGATCAAGGAATTAAAGGTCTGACATGAACCGGACCGCCGCCGTTGAGCTGATTCGCGGGCTGGTCGCCGTCCCGTCGTTGTCGCGCCACGAGGCGCAAGCCGCGGCCTGGCTCGTGGCGCAGATGCGGGCGAACGGCTACGAGCGGGCGTTCGTGGACGAGGCCGGCAACGCCGTCGGCGAGCTGGGCGACCCCTCGGCGCCGCGCACCATCGTGCTGCTCGGCCACATCGACACGGTGCCGGGCAACATCCCCGTGCGCATCGAGCCGTCACCGGAGGGCGACTTGCTCTTCGGCCGGGGCAGCGTCGACGCCAAGGGGCCACTGGCCAGTTTCGTGTGTGGCGCAGCAGGCTTTGGTGCCGCCAACGCGCGCGCCGCGAACTTGCGCGTCGTGGTCGTCGGCGCGGTGGAGGAAGAGGCCGCCACCAGCAAGGGCGCCCGCTTCATCGCCGCACGGTTCAACGGCACGACCGAGCCGATCCCAACCGCGTGCATCATCGGTGAGCCCAGCCACTGGAACCGCGTCACGCTCGGCTACAAAGGCCGGCTGTTGCTCGACTTGGCCGCCGATCAGCCGATGGCGCATACCGCCGGTCCCGATGCCAGCGTCGCCGCGGTGGTCGTCGACTTGTGGAACTGGGTCACGGCCCACGCCGCCGCCCACAACCAGGGCAAGGACAAGGCGTTCGAGCAGTTGAGCCCGAGCCTGCGGCGCTTCATCACCTCGACCAACGCGGAGATGCACGACCTCGTCGATGCGCAGTTTGCCTGGCGGCTGCCAGTCGGCTTCGATGCTGAGGCCTTGATGGCGGGATTGCGCGCGTGGCCCGGCGCGAATGTCCGCGATGGCCACACCCAGTTTGATTTCCGTTTCAAGGGCGAAGAGCGCGCCTGGCGCGGCGACCGCAACAACCCGCTGGTTCGCAGCTTCCTCGCCGGGGTCAGGACCGAAGACCCATCAGCGCAACTGGGATTCGTGCTGAAGACCGGCACCAGCGACATGAACGTCGTGGCGCCGGCATGGCAGTGCCCGATCGTCGCCTACGGGCCGGGCGACAGCGCGCTCGACCACACCCCGAACGAGCATTTGCCGCTGGACGAGTACTGGAAAGCCGTGAACGTGATCGGCCACACGCTGGCCGCGTACGCCGCCACCGATTAAGAGACAGCCGCAGATTTCGACGCCGAGGTGACCACAATTGAGCTTTAAATCTGCGGCTGTCAATTCTTCGGCTGCGGATACAATCGTGGCCGATGTCCTTTGTCGCCGACGCCGTCACGATTGCCGACCTCCGTCTGCGCGCCATGGGGCGATTGCCGCGCATGGCCTTCGACTATATCGATGGCGGCGCGGAACGCGAATGGACGCTGCGCGAGAACTGTCGCGCCTATGAAGACGTGCTGTTCCGTCCGCGTTCTGCGGTGGCGACGAGCTCGTGCGACCTCTCCGCCAACGTCCTTGGCACCACCATCAAGGTGCCCTTCATCCTGGCGCCTGTGGGCAGCAGCCGGATGTTCTATCCGCGCGGTGAAGAAGTGGCGGCGGCAGCCGCCGGTCATGCCGGTACGATCTATTCCCTGTCGACGCTGTCAGGCTGCCGGATGGAAGACGTCAAGGCGGCCACAGATGGGACCGCCTGGTACCAGCTCTACCTGGTCGGCGGCCGCGAGGTCGCACTCGGCGCCATCGCGCGCGCCAAGGCCGCGGGTTTCAAGGCGCTCGTCGTCACCATCGATACGCCGGTGGCCGGCATGCGCGAACGCGATGCCCGCAACGGCGTGAAGCAACTGCTCGCGCGCAATCTCTCCACCGTGCCGCACCTGGGCCAGATGCTGGTGCGTCCCGGCTGGCTCTACCGCTTCTTCGGCGACGGTGGCCTGATGAGTTTCCCAAACATCGTCATCAACAACGAACCGATGGGTTACGCCGATGTCGGCGCCGCGCTCGAGCAGTCGATGACGTCGTGGGACGATTTCAAGTGGATTCGCGAGGCCTGGGGCGGGCCGATCGTTGCCAAGGGCGTCCATACGGCTGACGATGCGAGGCGGGCGGTGGCAGAGGGCGCGGCGGCAATCGTCGTGTCAAATCACGGCGCGCGACAGCTCGATGGCGTGTCACCGACCATTCGCGTGCTGCCAGAGGTGGTGCAGGCGGTCCACGGCCAGACCGAGATCCTGCTCGACGGCGGCATTCGTCGCGGCAGCGACATCGTCAAGGCCATTTGCATGGGGGCCCGAGCGGTGCTGATTGGCCGCGCCTACGCCTATGGCCTGGCCGCCGCCGGTGGCGACGGCGTGGCCCGGGCGATCGAGATCCTGCGCACCGACGTGGTGCGGACCATGAAACTCCTGGGCTGCTCGCGCATCGAAGATTTAGACGGCTCGTATGTCGAGGTCCCATCCGAGTGGACCTCTCGAGCCCGGAGCTTCCATCATGTCGATTCGCCCGGTTAAGCGTGTAGTTGAAGCCACTCCTCACATGGAAGGCGCCGGTGTGAAGCTGCACCGCGGCTTCGGCTTTGGTGACACCAGTGAGTTTGACCCGTTCTTGTTGTTCGATGATTTTCGCAACGAACGGCCGGACGACTACCTGGCCGGCTTCCCGTGGCATCCGCATCGCGGCATTGAAACCATCACTTACGTACTGGCGGGCACGGTCGCGCATGGCGACAGCCTGGGCAACCGCGGCTCCCTCGGCGCCGGCGATGTGCAGTGGATGACGGCCGGCAGCGGCATCATGCACCAGGAGATGCCGCAAGGCGACGCGCAGGGCCGCATGCATGGTTTTCAGTTGTGGGCCAACCTGCCGCGCACGCTCAAGATGACCGCGCCGCGCTACCAGGACGTGCAGGCCAAGGACATCCCGGAAGTCACGGATGATGACGGCACGCACGTGCGCATCGTGGTCGGAGACTTCTGGGGCAAGAAGGGTCCGGTCGAAGGCGTAGCGGCCGATCCGCGTTACCTCGACGTCTCGGTCGCGCCAGGCAAGACCAAGCGCCTGGCCGTGGACAACTCGCGGCATGCGTTCGCCTATGTGTTTGCCGGCAGCGGCACGTTTCGTGATGCCTCGAAGCCGCTCGCCGTGCAAACCGAACTGGTCGGCGTCTCTGATGACCCCACGCCGTCGATGCTCGGCAATCGCTCGCTGGTCGTCTTCGACAGCGGTGACGAGATCACCGTGACCGCGGGTGACGAGGGCATTCGCTTCCTGCTCGTCTCAGGCCGGCCGCTGGAAGAGCCGGTGGCGTGGTACGGGCCGATCGTCATGAATACCGAGGACGAGCTGAGAGAAGCGTATGCGGAACTGAAAGACGGTTCGTTCATCAAGAAGGGGTAGCAATGGGTTCATCACGTCGAGTGTTCATGCAGTCTGGCGCCGTCGCCGGTCTTGGTCTTGGAGTGGCCGCCTGTACCTCCGCGCCGTCAGCGCCGGCACCCGCAGCGGCGGGTCCGCATCCTGCCATCGCCGCCTTGACGCCCATGACGGCCGGCGTGAAGCCGATCACCGCCGACGAGCGCGCCGCCCGCATCGAGCAGGCACGCCGGCTGATGGTCGACAACAAGATCGGCGCGATCTACCTCGAGGGTGGGTCGAGCATGTTTTATTTCACCGGCGTGCGCTGGGGTAACAGCGAGCGGCCATTCGTGTGCGTCATTCCCGCCAAGGGCGACCTGGCGTGGGTGTGCCCGGCCTTTGAAGAGGAGCGCGCGCGCGAGCTGGTCAAGGGCCAGGCCGACGTCCGCGTGTGGCAGGAGGACGAGAGCCCCTATCGCCTGATCGCCGGCATTCTCAAGGACCGCGCCGCGACCGGACGCGTCGGCGTCGACGAGCGCCTGCGCCACTTCATTTTCAGCGGCGTGAAGAAAGAGCTGCCGGGCACGGACTTCGTGGATGGCGAGCCCATCACCGCCGGCTGCCGCATGATCAAGTCGGCCACCGAGCTGGCGTTGATGCAGAAGGCCAGCGACATCACCATCGAAGCCTTCCGCGCCGCGTTCCAGACCTTCCGCGAGGGCATGACCCAGGACGACCTGCGCGCCAACATCGCCGCCGCCCACCGCGCGCTCGGCGCCCCCGGCGGCAGCGCCTCGGTCAGCTTCGGCAAGTTCACCGCCTTCCCGCACGGCAGCATCGAACCGCAGAAGCTGGCCGAGGGCGACGTCATCCAGGTGGATGGCGGCTGCGCCATCGACGGCTACCAGTCGGACATTACGAGGACGACCGTGTTTGGCAAGGCGAGCGCGCGCCAGATTGAGATCTGGGAACTCGAGAAGAAGGCCCAGGCCGCGGCCTTTGCCGTGGTCAAGCCCGGTACGCCCTGCGAGGCCGTCGATGCGGCCGCGCGCAAGGTGATCACGGACGCCGGCTTCGGCCCCGATTACAAGGTGCCTGGCCTGCCCCACCGTACCGGCCACGGGATTGGTCTCGACGGCCACGAGTGGACCAACTTCGTGCGCGGCAACAAGACACTGCTCGCGCCCGGCATGTGCTTCAGCAACGAGCCGATGATCGCGATCTACGGCGAGTTCGGCATCCGGCTGGAGGACTGCCTCTACGTCACCGAAGCCGGCGCCCGGTACTTCTCGCAGCCGAGCCCGTCAATCGACAAGCCGTTCGCGTGATTCAGTCGGGTTCCGGGATCCGGAGTCCCGGAACCCGGCAGTAACATCAAGCAATGGCGACGTTATTCACCTCTCCACTCAGAATTCCTTTGAACGTAGACGAACGGTTTGTCCGGGCGTCCGGTCCCGGTGGGCAGAACGTCAACAAGGTCGCGACCGCGGTCGAGCTGCGATTCGACATCGATAACTCGTCACTGCCGCCCGACATGAAGGCGCGCCTGAAGGCCCTCGCGGGCCGGAAGGCGATGACCGACGGCGTGCTGATGATCGACAGCCGCGAACACCGCACCCAGTCGCGCAACCGCGAAGCCGCGCGCGAGCGCCTGACCGACTTGATCCAGCTCGCCTCTATTCCACCCAAGAAGCGCACGCCGACCAAGTTGACGAAAGCCGCCAAGGAGCGGCGCCTGGCCGGCAAGCATCATCACGCCGAGATCAAAAAACGCCGCGGCCGGCCCGCGACCGACGAATAAGGCATAATCCTCGGCGTGTCTGACACGTCGAAGCCCGCGTCCTTCAGCTTTCTCAAACTGGCCGGGCCGGGCCTGGTCGTCGCCGCGACCGGCATCGGCTCTGGCGACGTCGTCTCGGCCACCGTCGGTGGCGCACGTTACGGCTTCGTGCTGTTGTGGGCGATTGTCGCCGGCGCGTTCTTCAAGTTCGTGCTGAGCGAAGGCATTGCGCGCTGGCAGCTCGCTACCGGCAAGACCGCACTCGAGGGCTGGGCGGAGTACCTGCCCGGCTGGGTGAAGTGGTTCTTCGCCACCTACCTGGTGATCTGGACGGTGTTCGTGAGCGCGGCGCTCACCAACGCGACTGGCGTCGGGATTGCCAACCTCACGGGCGGCGCCATCGCGCAGTCGTGGGGGGCCGTCGCGCACAGCCTGATCGGATTCGGATTTGTCTGGCTGGGCGGTTATGGCAGTTTCGAGAAGATGATGAAACTGCTGGTGGGCGTGATGGCCTTCAGCATCCTGGTCTGTGCCGCCCTGACCTTGAGCGATCCGATGCCCGCGGTGCAGGGCCTGCTGATACCCACCATCCCCACCGGCAGCGGCACCTACGTGCTGTCGCTGATTGGCGGCGTCGGTGGCTCGATCACGATGCTGTCGTACAACTACTGGATGCGCGAGGAGAAGATGCGCGGCGCCGGGTTCCTCGGCTACGTTCGCGGCGATATCGCGGTCGCCTACATCTTCACCGCGCTGTTCGGGATTTCGATCATGTTGATCGCCAGCGATGCGCTCTATGCGCCTGGCGCGGCGCTCCGCAACAACGAGGCGGTGCCACGCATGGCCGCGGCACTCGGCCAGTTGCTGGGCACCTTCGGCCGGGTCGCGTTCCTGGCCGGCTTCTGGGCAGCGGTGTTTGCCTCGCTGCTCGGCGTGTGGCAGAGCGTGCCGTATCTCTATGCGGACTTCTACGGCATCCTGAAAAAGATGTCGCCGGCCGACCGTCTCGAGGTGGTGAAGGTGACCAGCACGCCGTACCGGCTGGCACTCGCCTTTATCACGCTGGTGCCGCTGCCGTTCGCCTTCACCGGACAGCCGATCGCCATCATCGTGCTCTACACGATCGTCGGCAGCCTGTTCGTGCCATTCCTGGCGGCGACACTGCTGTACTTGAACAACCGGGTGAAGTGGACCGAAGCAGTCCCGCACAATGCGTGGTACACCAACCTGCTGCTGGTCGGCATCCTGCTGCTGTTCGCCATCGTCGGCTCCCAGGAAGTGATTGGGGCCTTGCGGTAGGCGCACGCTCGCTTCGATGGTTCGTGGGGCACGGGTCGCCAGTTCAGAGGCACGCCTTGCGCTCTGGCTGAGTCGCCCGAGGGAAGAGCGCGTCGCCGCCGTCCAGTGCCTCCGCAGCCAGTGGCCCGGAACGAACCAGCCAATCGAGAGAGTGATTCGCGTGGTCGACCGAGAGCGGTCTGACCGTTTGCGGTAATTCTCGTCCAGAGACACGCTCCCCACGAGGCGAAGCCAAGCCCCACGAGAGGCGTCAGCCACGAACCCCACGCGGCGATTGGTGTCGCGCCGTCTGCCGTACGTAGAACGGGCGCGATGCCGAAAAGCATCGCGCCCGTTGAGGTCTTAGAAGTTCAACGAGAAGCCGACGCGGATGATGCGCGGCGAGAGGATCGGATCGCCACCTGCCGGCAGCAGGTAGCTCGGACCGACCGCGACCGTGGTGTTCACGACCGTGTCGGCATTGGTGATGTTGAAGAAGTCGATCTGCGGCTGGAAGCTGCGGCCGCCGATGCGGAACGTGCGCGACAAGCGGATGTCGAACATCGTCACGTTGTCGTAGCGTTCGTCGCCACGCTCGCTCAGCTGAATAGCCTGGCTGGCGCGGGTGAGCGCGATCCCCTGGGTGGCGGCCACGGCACGGGTCAGGTTGAAGGTCGACACGTAGGGGTAGCCGTTGTTGGCGATCATCGAGCCCGACACGTTGATGTCGAAGGGCAGCAGGTAACTGCCCGACAGCCGGAACGCGGTTTCCGAGTCGTTGCCGATGATGCCGGTCGGGTACACGGTGTTGTTCGGGTCGTTGAGATCGGTGCCGCCCGAGACGCCACCTTCATTCTTGCCGAGGGTGAAGCCCGCCTGCATCTGCCACTTCGTCGAGAAGCGCTTGGTCGCCGTGAACTCGACGCCCTTGTAGGTGGTATCGAGGTAGTCCACGTTGTCGCGGACATTCGCGGCAAGCGGGTTCGCGGCCGTGCTGATGTTGTAGACGGTCGCCGTGGTCGGCTTGGGGCTGGCGATCGTGCCACCAGGACCGTTCGGAATGGTCACCGTGTGCGCGGTGTAGGCCGAAGCCGGTTGCAAGGTGTTGATCTGGCCGATCTGCTTGCGGTTGGTGCGGTAATAGAACATGGCACCCACGCGCACTGCGCCCGGCAACTGCGTCTCGACGCCGGCCGTCATCTCATCCGAGTACGGCCAGTCGATGCCGTCGGGCGAATAGCCAGTCACGGAACCACCGCTGAACGCCGGGCAGACGCCCGTCAGTTCGCCCTCGTCAAAACGACGATTACCGTTGGCGTCACCCCACGGGCAGTCGCGCGAGCCCACCGTCAGTGGATTGACGTCCTGCACCCGATTGATGCCGACCTGCAAGCCATAGCGGCTGACGCTCGCTTTGAGCGCCGTCTGGCCGCTGCCCGTTAAGTCGTAGGACGCACCGGCGCGCCAGACCGCGATGCTGTGGTTGATCACTTCTTTTTCGGGAAAGGTCTGCGCGGCCGCAAAGCGGCCGGCCGCACGCGACTGCTCAGGCAGCGTCCCGACATACTTGTCGTAGCGCCCACCGATGTTCAGGGTCAGCCGCTTCATCGACCACGAGTCCTGGAGGAAGAACCCGGTGACGACCGCGTCGTTCTCCGAAAGCGCCGGCGAGTTCCACTGCCGCATGGACACGGGCACCCGGTTGTTGTAGACCAGCCAGTGATCGTTCAGCACCGAGTAGTCGGAGCCGTAATACAGGCGGCTCCATTGCGCGCCGGCCTTGATCAGATGCTCGCCGCCCATGCCGCTCTTGCCAAACGTCACGATGTTGTCGAACTGGGTACGCGAGTTCGGCTGGTGGTCTTCACGGGTCGAGGCATTGAACACCTCGGTGGTGCCGGTATCGATGATGCGAACCAGCGAGCGGTCGGTGTCGGGCTGATAGATGTAGTTGGTCTGCCCGTCCATGATGCTGAAGTTCGATTCAAACACCAGGCCGCCCCTGATGCCGGTGTACTTCGCCTGCGTGGTCTGCACCGGGTTGGTCTGCACGACCGACGCGATGTCCGGAATGATGTCGTTGCTGTCGCGGCGATGGCCGCGAATCTTGTTGTTCCAGAAGTAACTGCCGATCAGTTTCTGATTGGTCGTCACCTGGTAAACGAGCTTACCTGAATAGTTCTTCAGGTCGTTGTCATCGAGTGCCTGCGTGCCGTCGGTATTGGTCGCATTGACGAACTTGTCAACGATCCACGTGCGCACGGTGCCGTTCACCCACATGCGGTTCTGGATCAGCGCGCCGCCACCGGTGAGGTTGAAGTCGTAGGTCTTCTTGGTCGGGTTGCCGCGGAACGTCGGCACCAGCGCCTTAGTGGCGGCAAAATTGTCCGCTTGCAGGGCGCCGTTCGCGAAATTAAAGCGGGCGTTGCCCTTCCACATGTTGCCGCCGTCCTTGGTCACCATGTTGATCGAGACGCCGCCGGCCAGCATTTCGGCCGGGATCGCCGAGGTCATGTAGTTGATCTCTTCAAACATGCCCTGGTCGTAGTAGATCATGGTCGCGCCGCCGCCGCCGCCGGGCCAGTTCACCGTCGCGCCGTCGATGTTGTAGCTGACGTCGTTGGTGTTCGAGCCATGCGCCGACATGCTGCTCTGCTGCATCGACTGCGTGCCGCCGACGTCATAGGTCGCCACCTGCACGCCGGGAATCAGCTTGGCCAGCGACCACGGGTCGCGGCCGGTCGGGATGCCCTCCAGGATTTCCTGGTTCATCACCGTCTGCTGCACGTTCGAGCGAACGTCGACGGTCGGCGATTCACCGGTGACGGTAATCGTCTCGCTGAGCGAGCCCACTTCCATCTTGCCGTTGATGGTGGCCACGAACGCCGCGCTGATGCGGACATCGGGACGGTCGACCGAGCGGAAGCCCTGCAGTTCCATTTTCACGCCGTAGGTGCCGGGCACCAGGCGATCGAAGCGGTAGGTGCCGTCGGTGTCGCTGACCTGGGTCTGCTGACCGCCAATCAAGCGTTCGCCGCTCAGGGTGACCGTCACACCGGGCAGCACCGCGCCGCTGGCGTCGGTCACGGTACCCGTGATCGAGCCGGTCGTCTGGGCGCTGGCGATTGGGGCGCCCAACACTACGGCCATACAAACGAGGACAAACATTCGCCTAACGCTCTTCATTGCAGCTTCCTCCGTGATAAACAAAAAGGTGACAATTGAACTCGACATCGTCGCTCATCCGTCGCCGATGCAACAGGGATCTTACATGAACGATGTGATGAGCGACGCGCATATATACTCGGCTCAGGCACCCCGCCCATGCGCATCGCGATCCAATTGATTGGTGGCCTGTTCCTGCTGGGATTGAGCCAGGCACCCCCGCCCATCGAGCAGACCGTGCCGGGCACGCGCCCAGCGACGGCCCTGGTCGAAAGCTTCGATGGACTCGGCGCGGGTTTCACGGGCCCCCAGGGCATGGCGACACTCCGCAATCCTTCCGACAATTCCCTCGCAGTCGGCCCGGACCACCTCGTTCAGACCGTGAACTCGCGGATGGCCATCGTGACCAAGAAAGGCCACCGCTTCGACACCACCGGGCGGGTGCTCTATGGTCCGGTCAACACCAACAACGTCTTCCGCGGCTTCGGCGGTGCCTGCGAGGAGCGCAACAACGGCGACGCAGTGGTACGATATGACCAGCTCGCCAACCGCTGGTTGATCGTCATGCCGACCTTCTCGCGGGCCGAGGTGCGGCCCGATCAACCGCCGGTGTGGACCGCGAGCGACAAGCCCTACACTTCCCCGCCCGGACGTCGCGTTCAACCCGGCGCCGCCGTGCCGCTCTTTCAACCCTCGGCACCCCAGGCACCCGTGGCACCTTTGGCACCTTTGGCACCCCAGGCACCCGTGGCACTTTTGGCCCCGAAGGGGCCTTACTCGATGTGCTATGCCATAAGCACCACAAGCGACCCGATAGGCGCTTACTACCGCTATGAATTTCTCAGGCCCCTTTTCCCTGACTACCCCCGTCCGGCGGTGTGGCCCGATGGCTACTATGTGCCGACGAGCACCGGCGACGAGGTGATCGAAAAGCACGCCTGCGTGGTCGAGCGCGAGGCGATGCTGAAGGGCCGCGCCGCTCGCGAACAGTGCTTCGTCATCAACGACGTCAACTTCCTGAACAACGCCGACCTCGATGGCCGCGCGTTGCCACGGCGCGGCGCGCCCAACGTGATGCTCGCAGCCGGCGGCACGCAGCTGAAGAATGATCTGGACGACGACGCGATCCTGGCGTGGCGGTTCTTCACCAACTGGTCCGACGCGACGAAGACCCGACTAGAGGGCCCGACGCGCCTGCCGGTGGCGCGGTATCACTATCTCTGCGGCGGCCAGTTGACCAACTGCGTGCCCCAACCCGGCACCGATCGCCGTCTCGATGCCCAAGGCGACAAACTGATGGCGCGCGTCGTTTATCGACGAATCGGTAACCAGGAGTCAATCGTCGCGGTGCACTCGGTGAACACGGCGGCGGGTGGCGGCGGCGTGCGCTGGTACGAGTTCCGGCTGAACGACTCGGGGCACCCGGCACTGCACCAGCAAGGCACCTACGCACCCGTGGCACCCCTGGCACCTTCCTTCAGGTGGATGGCCAGCCCGGCGATCGATAAGTTCGGCAACATCGGCATCGGCTACTCCTTCGGCGGGACGCCACACTTTGCCGGCCAGCGATTCGCCGGCCGGATACCGGGCGACCCCCTGGGCGTCCTCGGCCTGCGCGAGACGGTGCTGGTGGAAGGCGAGGCCGCGCAGACCACCACCTTGCGGTGGGAGGACTACACGCAGACGGCCGTCGACCCCTCGGACGACTGCACGATCTGGTACGTCGGCGATTACCTGAAGAAAGACGCGACGGCATACTCCACCCGCATCGGCGCGTTCCGGTTCCCTGGATGCACACCATGACGACACGAACACTCTGTTTGGCACTCGCGCTCACCATCGGCTCGGTTGCCTACGCCCAGGAACCGAAGAAACCGTTCGCGCCCACCAACGGGCAAGCGGGCAAAGACGTGGTGTGGGTGCCGTCGACACCGGGCATGGTCAACAAGATGCTCGCGATGGCCAAGGTCACGCCGGATGATTTCGTGATGGACCTGGGCTCCGGCGATGGCCGCAACATCATTGCCGCCGCCAGGCTCGGCGCCCGCGCGCTCGGTGTGGAGTTCAACCCCGACATGGTGGCGCTGTCGCGCCAGCTCGCCGCCGAGGCCGGTGTCGCCGACAAGGCGCAGTTTGTCGAAGGCGACATGTATGCCGCCGACATCTCGAAGGCCACTGTGCTGGCGCTGTTCCTGCTACCGGTCAACCTGAACCGGCTGATGCCCAAGTTTCTCGAGATGGCGCCTGGGTCGCGCATTGCCGGCAACACTTTCGGCATCGACGACTGGTACCCGGATGATCACTTCACCCTCGACGAAAGCACCGACTGCACCAGCTTTTGTGAGGCCTTGCTCTGGATTGTCCCGGCCAAGGCGGCCGGCACCTGGACAATGGCGAACGGCAGCCTGACGCTGACGCAGAAGTTTCAGATGATCCAGGGCTCGATCGCGACCGAGGATGGCACGCATCCGATTGCGAGTACGGCGCTGAGGGGCGCTGACATCAACTTCATCGCCGGCGGCCTCACCTATACCGGTACGATCAACGGCAACCAGATTGAGGGAACCGTGATGACCCCCTCGGGGCCGGCACCGTGGAAGGCGACCAAGAGCTAGTCCTGTGCGAGCTTCTCCATCGCAATCGTGAACGCGCGGCGGCCTGCCTGCGGGTCGTAGACAATGACCGGCATCAGACGCCCGCGAATGCGATCGGGGTTTGAGCGCGCATAACCCATGAGGGTCGCGGCCAGCAGTTGCTGCGACCCCTCGGCAATGCCGGACCTCGGCACCCCGGTCAACAGGTCGTTCAACCTCAGGTCCCAGGCCTCGCCCCACAGCAGCGCATCGACGACCGTACCCTTCACGACGTTGTGCGAGAAGTTGAAGAAGAACGAGAGTGGGGAATAAGCCGTCTCGGTGGGACGATGGCGTTCGAACGCGGCCATCAGCGCCGTCTTGTGCTTCGTGAACAGGTCCAGGAACTGGGCGCGGTCGCGGCCTGAGTCGTTCAGCGACGCGGGCGGCACGCCGACGAAGGCCCGGGCGTCCGGCGTCAACCCATTCAACAGCGCTTCTTCGACCACCGCGCGATCACGGTTCTCAATTCCGGCCGTGACCAGGCGGTCGTACTGCCGCACGGTGGCGGCCAGCGCGAAGCACAGCCACGGATAGTCAGCGATGTTGTCGTCACGCAGGGCCACCGTGTCGCGCCCACACTGCGCCTCGAACCCAAAGCGCAGGTGGCACCCCAGGCTGGCGACGTGTCCCAGGCCGATTTTCGCCTGGTGCTCCTCGTTCAAGGTGCGAACCTTGGCCAGCAGTATCGTGAATCCCGTCTCGTCCAACTCGTAGTGCGACGTGCCGATTAGCAGCAGCGTTTCGGCATCGGCGGCAAACTGCTGGCCACTGCCGTTGGGGCCCTGCAGCTCGTCGAGCAATTCCTGCACGCGATCGAAGTTGCGATCGGCATCGCCGTCGTCCCACACCCGCAGGGTGAGCAATTGCAGGACGTGCGCGAAGTAATAGTCGAGCAGGATCGCCAACTCGACCGTGGTCGCCGGCTCTGGCCCGCGCTGTTCGACCAGGAAGTGCAGCACGTCGACCGGAATCATGTCGGGGTTGACCTGCTGCGAGACGCCGTCCCAGTCGTGCAGCACGTGAAATCCTTCAGCGCGCGTGCGGCCGTCGTAGCTCCGGATCATGCGATCGAGCAACACCGGCTGCGCGGCCGCCTTGAACTCGTTGGCGCGCATGCTGTCGCGCAGCCGCAGCAAGGCGGCGCCCAGGTTCTTGGCACGCGCGGCGTCGGCGACAACCTCCTGCCGGGCCGAGCCGCGCAAGGCACTGCCCACGAGATGGCAGGCATGTTCGAAAGTAATCTCCATCCCCATTAGAATACCCGCATGAAACGCGCTGCCACTGTTCTCGCGCTGCTGGTCTCGGTGTTTGTGCTCCTGCCCAACGGACAGGGGCGGTTTACCGTCGTCGAAGCCACCATCCCCGCGCTGCAGGTGGCCATGGCCAAGGGGCAGGTCACCTCGCGGCAGCTGGTCGAGCAGTACCTGATCCGCATCGCCACCTACGAGGACAAGTTGAACGCCGCGCTGGCGGTGAACCCGGCGGCCTTGCGGGAGGCCGACGTGCTGGATCGGGAGCGGGCGCAGGGCAAGTTACGCGGTCCGCTGCACGGCATCCCGATCGCGCTCAAGGACAACATCCACACTACCAACATGCCGACGACCGGTGGCGCGCTCGCCTTTGCCGGCTTCGTCCCGCCGTACGAGGCGACGCTGACCAAGAACCTGGTGGCCGCCGGCGCCATCATCATCGCCAAGACCGGCCTCACCGAACTGGCGAACTGGGTCGCCGGCAATCCCACTGCGATGCCCGGCAACTACAACGCGGTCGGCGGCTTCGGGTTCAATCCCTACGACCCGCGCCCGGATCCGCGCCCCGAGCCCGGTGACGGCCGGCCGGTGCTGCAGACCGGCGGCTCGAGCTCCGGCATCGGCACCGCCGCCAACCTGTGGGCCGGCAGTGTCGGCTCCGACACCGGCGGCTCGATCATCAGCCCCGCCAATGCCAACATGCTGGTCGGCATTCGGCCGACGATTGGCCGCATCAGCCGCTACGGCGTCATTCCGATCACCGCCGATCACGACACCGCCGGACCGATGACGCGCACGGTGGCTGATGCGGCGATCATGCTCGGCGCCATGGAAGGGGCCTCACCGGATCCGAACGATGCGGCCACGCGCACGTGCACGCCGCCCCCTGGCCGCGACTACACGAAGTTCCTCAATGCGGGCGGCTTGAAGGGCGCGCGCATCGGCGTGCCGCGGGCGTTTTACCTTGACCGCGTGACGCTGCCTGGTGAGAAGGAGCCGCGCGGCGGGCTGAACCCCGAGCAGGCCAAGGTGATGGCCGACGCCATTGCCGTCCTCAAGCAGCAGGGCGCCACGGTCGTAGCGCCTGCCGACTTGCCGAGCTTTGTCGCGACCGACGCCAACGACAGTTTCCCGGTGTTTGATTACTGCTCCGGCGCGGAACACGCGAGGGGTAAGGATGCCCAGTGCACCGTGGCCTTCAAGTACGGTATGAAGCGCGACTTCAATGCATGGCTGGCGAGCCTGGGACCGTCGGCCCCGGTCAAGACGCTGACCGAGCTGCGCAACTGGAACATGGCGCACGCCAAGGCCGGCGCGATCCGCTACCAACAATCGCGTCTCGACATCTCGGACGAGATGGATCTGGTGGCCGACAAGGCCCGCTACGATGCCGACCATGCGAAGGACCATCGCTTGAGCCGCGACCAGGGCATCGATGCCGTCTTGAGGGCCCACCAGCTCGACGCGATCATCACGCCAGGCGGCAGCGGCGCCGGAGTCGCGTCGCGCGCCGGCTATCCGATTATCGCGGTGCCCTTCGGAATGGTGCCGAACGCTCCCAACCCGCCCCTGCCACCCGGCTTCAACGCCAGGCCGGCGCCGTTCGGGGTTGGGTTCGTCGGCGCGCAGTGCAGCGAGCCGAAGCTGCTCGAACTGGCGTACGCGTTCGAGCAGGCGACAAAGAAGCGGGTGCCACCCTCCTCAGCGCCCTGAGGATTTTTCGCGGCGCGGGGGGGGCTCCCTTGGCGCGCCAGTCCGGCGCCAGTTTGGGCGTGTCTCTTTGGGCCAGCCACACTGGCACCAGTTCTGCACTGATGCCGGACAAGAGGTATCGCCATGCGCTTGACACTTTGCGGATTCGGCCTTGCGTTGGCCGATTGGGCATGCACCAAGTAGGTGCAACCCACTTGCCGTAGGCGGGTCTGCAGGCCCGCCTCTATGGTTCATTGCGGCGGAAGGGCTGCGCCTGGCGGATCGTTGGCGCCGCGCGGACGGCCGTAGCGATCGAGCGCAATCCGGTTTGACCTCGCCCCGGCTGGCGCCTGGGGAGGCGATGGCAGATCGCCATACGAGAAGTCAGGTACCGTCACACTTCGCGCACCGGCCAGCGCAGCGGTGGGTCGCACGTTACCCGCTGACAGATTGGCGAAGCTCGGCTGCTGAGTGTTCACCGCGTTGTTGGCAGCGATATAAGGTTCACCGCACGTCGCGTGATCGGCCTGGCAGCCCGACTGATCACCAGTGCCCATGGGGTGTCCCGCCGGCCCGTTCCAGATCACATTGCCGGCAATGCGCAGATCGTTGTCGGCCCGATTCGAGTTCGGCGCCCCGGTCCCGGTGGGGCCACCGCTGTAGGGACCGTTAATCTGCAAGTGCTGCCACTGGCTGCCGGCACCCGCGGGATTGAACACCACGTTGTTCAGCACGAACACGTGGTTGTTGGGAATGCGAACGAAGTTATCGCCGTCATCCACGACGGTCGTGCCCCACGCGCCGCCGGCCAGGCGGGCCTCGCACGCCGTACGCTCAGCAGCCACGTCGGCTGCATCACAACTGCGGGCGCCAAATCCCGCCTCCAGCACGTGGCTGCGCGTGCCCACCCGGTAGAGCATGTTCCAGGCGATCAACACGTTGTAGCCGCCGTTGACCCCGAGCCCGGCGCCCTCCGTGTCGTGCACGATATTGTTGACCACGCGGATGTCGTACGCCTCGTAGTGCGTCCACGGCGCCGACATGAACTGCAAGCCGGTGCCCTGCCCCACCGTGAAGCCGCCCACGCCGCAGTCGTGAAACTCGTTGCTATCCACCAAGATCGATGCCGACCCGCCTTTTATATAGCCGCACCAGTCATTCGCACCAAACACGCGGCTGCGGACGATGTGGCTGTTCTGGACGGCGACGAAGTCGATGGCGTTGTCGCCGGCGCCGCCGATACGCGAATCTTCGATATAGAAGTGCGTCGACTGGTTCACCTTGACCGTCTCGTGAGCGACCTCGGCCTCCACCCCCTCGACCGGCCGGGCGCCGCCGGTGAAGGTCACGTTGCGCAGCAGGGTGTGATCGCAGTCCTCGCAGTGAAAGACGTCGGCCGCCGGCGTGGGGATGATGTCGAGGTCAAAGAAGTAGAGGTACGCGACATGGGCGATGTTCAAGCCGGTTTGCAGGACTGCCGTGCCGGTGCCATTCACCGCCCGAAACACGATCGGTGCGGTGGCCGATCCATAACGCGCTTCCATGTAGTGCGGAATCGTGTCGGCCGGATACTCACCGGGCTGCAAGCGAATCTCGTAGCCGCTGGCGGTGAGGGGGCTGCCGGCAGTATTGCGTGGAATGCGGTTCCACGCTTCGATCAGGGTACGCACCGCCTCGGCGGCGCTGCGCCCGCTCGAGCGGTCGTTACCCCGGACCGGGTCGACCCAAATCTGTTGGAGCGTGGGGTTGCCCGCATCGTAGCGGGGTTCGGACTGTGCGACACCGGGAACCGGGAACGCCGAGAGTACGAACCCGCCGATCAGGAGACGCCGCGCAAGAGACTTCATCTCAGGGATTATCGGCTAATTGCAGCAACTCCTCCACTTCCCTCTGCAGGTCACGCGTCAGTGGCGCTCGATAGCGGCTCATTAGGGCGCCGGCCACCGCCTCGTAATACCAGAGCGTTCCCTCGCGCTTGCCTTGGAAACGATCCCACACTTCGTCGCCATGCATCCGCAGGTCGCGGATGATCGCCCGGACGTTGTGCAGCTTGTCGGCGGCCGACACCAGGCACACCGAGTCACTGGCCGTTTCGATATGGCCGAGGTACGCATCCTTCCGGGCCCGCCACGGCAGCTTGTCTTCCGGATGCTCGGCGAGACTGTCACTGCAACCGAGTACGATGTCGCCCACGGCATCACCAAAGCGCGCGCGGATCTCAGCCAGGCGCGCTTCGCCTCCGCCATCCTCGGCCGCGTCATGGAGCAGCGCGCCGATCGCCTCGTCTTCGTTGGCGCCGTACTCCATCGCGATGCCGGCCACCCCCAGGATGTGGGCCATGTACGGGATGGCGGTACCCTTGCGGAGTTGTCCGTAGTGGACCTGGCTAGCGTAGACGATGGCCGATTCAAAGCGAGTCACGTCGCCAAGCCTACCGTAGTGGTGCCTCTCTTCGCACCGCTGGCGCAAACCTGAACGTCTACCTCTGCTTCGTGTGCGCCGACACCGAATGACCGCGGCCGGCGACGTTCGACCTGGGCCGCTTCCCGCCCGGCTCGTCGCGCTCGCGCGTATTCAAGCGGCCCGGAACGCTCAAGGTCTACTGTGAAATTCACTTGTACATGAGCGCCGTGGCGCGGGTCTTCGATCATCCGTGGTTCACTATTCCCAACGGCGACGGCACGTTTGCGATTGAGGGTGTGCCGGCCGGCGCCGCGACGATCCTGACCGTGACGTTACCGGTCCTATAGCCCGCACCGTGAGCACACCGCGGTTTGTCGCGCGCGCATTGGTGCTGTCGTTCCTGACGGTGGCCCTGCGCCTGGGCGGCAGCTACCCGACCCGCAACGGCTACGTCGTCAACTTCTGGGACGATCAGGTCCTGGCGTCGCTCGTCTTCGCCAGCAAGCTCAAGTCACCGACTGGCCGACCGACAACAGCTTCCGCCTGATGAAGTCGAGCACTTCGGAAAACTCGTGAGAGTGATTGAAGTGCCCGCGATCCGAGAACTCGAAGTAACTCCCCTTCAACTGCGCGGCCACATGCCTGGCCTCAGCGATGGGGATCAGCGGGTCGTCGGTCGAATGGAAGATCCCGACCCACTGCTGGTTCTCGCGGATGCGACGCCACTGCCACGGGTCGCGGTAATAGCCGCTCGCGGCTTCGCACGCATCACCCAGATCGGTGTGACACACGCTCACGAGCACCGAGCCAAGCAGCTGGTGGGTTTCGGCATAGCGCATGGCGGCAACAGCGCCGGATGAGTGGCCGACGAGGATGGTCTCCTCATCGGCATCCAGCGACTCAAGATACGGCAGCCACACGGAGGCCCGCGCCTTCACGTTGTCGGGGAACGTGTGGTTGATCACATCCACACCAAGCGCCGTGACCTGGCGTTCGAGCCACGGTAGCCAGTGATCAGCGGCGGTGCAACCACCGTTGCCGTGAATCAAAATCGCTTTCACTTATAACTGACGCGCCAGATCTTCTTGCCGCCGTCGTCTGTCACGAGCAGCGAGCCATCGGGCATCTGCAACAGGCCGACGGGGCGCCCCCACACTTCTTTCTGGTCGGGCGCGAGCATCCAGCCACCGAGGAAGTCTTCGGGACCGGCGGTGGCCATGCCGTTCTTGAACGGGATGAACGCGACCTTGTAGCCCTGGCGCTGCGCGCGATTCCACGAGCCGTGCAGCGCCACAAACATGCCGCCGCGATATTTCGCCGGGAACTGCGTGCCGGTGTAGAACAAGATGTCGAGCGGGCCGACGTGGCTGCCGAGAATGACGTCGGGATAAAGCGTGCTCTGCACCTTCGCCAGGTCCGAGCCCGTGTGGCGCGGCTCGGCGTTCGGACCGATGTATGCGATCGGCCAGCCGTAGAAGCCGCCCTTCTCGACCTTGGTCACATAGTCGGGTGCAAGGTCGTCGCCGAGCGCATCGCGTTCGTGCACCGACACCCACAGGTCATCAGTGCCCGGGTAGAAACGCATGCCGACGGGGTTACGCAGGCCGGTGGCGATGGGCTCGTGCCCGGTGCCATCGGGATTGAAGCGATGCACGGCCGCGCGCATGGGCGGCTCGTTCAGGTCGATGTTGGATTGCGACCCCACCGAGAGGTACAGCTTCGAGCCGTCGCGATTAAACGCGAGCGTCCGCGTGTTATGCCCGGTGCCCATGCCGGCGAGCGAGATGATCTCTTTCCCCGCTCCGGTCACCTTCATGATCTTGGCGTCGTAGGTGTAGACCTTCACCGAGGTCGGCTCGGCCACGTAGAGCTGGTCGCCCTTGAGCGCCAGGCCGTACGGGCGGTCGAGTTTCTCGATGATCGCCGTTCGCACGCCGTCCTTGATCACGAACACCGACCCCTGGGTGGACGTGTCCGACAGCAGGATTTCGTTGCCCGGGCCGAGCATCATGAAGCGCGGCCGCTCGGTGGTGAACGCCATGAATTCTTCGACCACAAAGCCGGCCGGCAGGTCGAGCTTCGCCCCATCCGGCTTTGGCACGATGGTCGGGCTGTTGCGAACCGATTCGGTCGCGAACGGCGCCGGCAACTCTTTCCAGTTTACGGGCTTACGGCCCTGCTGGGCAGTGAGACCAATGCCAAGCGCGGCAGCAAGGACGGCGGTGACGGCAATCGTGGTTCGGATCATGGCGTCGGTATTATGGACGCAACGAGCACGCCGCTCAACTCCCGGTCGCGAGCGCGAAGAAGATCTTCCAGCCGCTCAGCGGATACTTGCCGGCAATGCGCCCCGTGGAGCCGTGCACCAGCAGATCGGCACCAGGATGTGCTTGAACCTCTGTCCCGAGAACGCGGGGTAGATCATCGGGTGCTGGTAGGTCTCGCCCGGCACCGGTTCATCGTCGAAGGTGTGCTCGACGACACCGGCGGCGGGCAGCGTGGGCAGTCGACGATGGGAGATTGCAGGAGGTGAGGAGGTAAGGAGAACTCTTGGTCTCCTCAACTTTGTTTCTCTTCTACTCGTACCGCAGGGCTTCTACCGGATCGAGGCCGGAGGCGGTGCGCGCGGGTAAGTATCCGGCGACCATGCCGACAGCCACCGAGACCACCAGTCCCGAGACCACCGCCCAGAGCGGCGGCGCCGCCGGGAAGGTCGGCGCCACGAAGGCCACCAGCGCCCCGATCACCGTCGCCAGGGTCACACCGGCCACCCCTCCCGCGCCGCTCAGAATCGCCGCCTCGATCAGGAACTGCCGCCGCACCTCGGAGCGCTGCGCCCCAATCGCGAGTCGCACGCCAATCTCGCGGGTCCGCTCGGTGACGCTAATCACCATCACATTGGCAATGCCGATGCCGCCAATCAGCAAGCTGATGGCCGCCAAAGCGATTGTGGCGATGAAGATCTGCGCGCCGATGCGATCGAACTGCGCGATGATCTGATCGGCGCTGTTCATCGCGAAGTTGCTCTCGCTACCGGTCGGCACCTGGCGCAGTAGCCGCAGAATCGTATCGGCTTCCTGCCGCGCCTGCTCTCGCTGCCCGGGAAACGCCCGGATATAGAGCACCATGTTGCGGGCCTCCGGGAACTTGCGGCGGGCGGTGGTGACGGGCAGCGCCACCACGCTGTCGTTGCGGTTCTCGCCAAAGAACGTGCCTTGCCGCGGCGCCAGCTCCCCCACCACGAAATAGCGATCGCCACCGAGCAGGAACGACTTGCCCACGGCGCCGTCCCCGCCAAACAGGGCCTTCGAAACGTTGGCGCCAATCACGGCCACCTGGCCGCGCGCGCGCTCCTCGGAGGGTGTAAACGGGCGGCCCTGCTTGAAGGACGCCCCCACCACGTCGAAGAGATTCGCTGACGAACCCTCAATCAACACCGTGTCGAGCTCGTTGGCACCGTTGCGCGCCGTGATCACCCGGGTGCTGGTCACGGCGGGCACGATCAGCTGGATGCCGACGTCGCGAATCGACGGGCCGAGCCGTTCGAGCTGTGGTGCGTACTCGGCCTTCATCTGCGGCCGCTGCACATCCAGCTCGGTCGGCGCCGAGTACGGCTCGCCGTTCAGGTGATACGCAAAGATGTTGTCGGTGCCGAGCTCGCGAAACAGCAGCGCCACGCTGTTGCGCAGGCCGACCAGGGTCGACGCCACCAGCACGACGGTGACGATGCCGATCACCACGCCGAGAATGGCAAGCCCCGATCGCGCCTTCTGCGCGCGCAACGATTCCGCCGCCAGCGTGGCGGCTTCGGTGAACGTCCCGATCAGTGTCGTACGTCGATTGACCATGTCACTCTGTCCGAATTGCCGCGACCACGTCGAGCGCGACCGCGCGCCTGGCGGGATACCACGCCGAGATGATGCCGCTGCCGGCCGCGGCGGCGATGGCCAGGATCAGCGTCTGCGGCGCCACCTGCAGTGGCAACTCGAGCGCGAACTCAATCGTCGCCAGAAACGCCCACGCCGCGAGCGCGCCAGCCAGGCCGCCGGCAATCGACAACAGCAACGACTCCGCGAGAATCTCCTGGACGATGCGGCGGGCGGAGGCGCCGAGGGCCCGGCGCACGCCGATCTCACGAGTCCGCTGGGTCACCGACACCAGCACGGTGTTGGTCACCACGACGATCGCCGCCAGCAAGGCCATCAACGAAATGGGGCCGGCCGCGGCGCCAATGCGCTGCGACAGGTTGGCGACGAACCCGCGTGCGGCATCGGGAGTCAGCACGTCGAAGGTGTCGGCTGCACCGGGGCGCAACGCCCGCCTCGCACGCATCGAGATTCGGGCGCGGCCCTCGGCAGCCGTGGCGTCATAGCCCGGCGCGGCCTTGGCAAACACCTGCAAGCTGCGCGGCGCCCCGAACGCACGCTCGTAGGCGCGCAGGGGAATCCAGACGTATTTATCCTGCGAGCCGGCACCGGCGCTGCCCTGGCGCGCCTGCACGCCGATCACCGTGAAGCGGCGGCCGCGCAGGCGCACCGACTGCGCCAGTGGGTCGCTGGTCGGGAACAACGTGTCGGCGATATCGGCGCCGATCACGGCGACCGTATCACCAGCGAGGTCCTCGTCTGAACGAAAGAAGCGACCCCGCTCGAGGTCAAGATTGCGAATGTCGGCCAGCGTCGAGGTGGTGCCGGTCACCGCGCCGTCTTCGACCACCCGGGCGCCCGACGACACTTCCGCCCGCGTCTGGGCGCTCGGCGCATACCACGTCACGTCGCCGGCATAGCGCTCAAGAAAAGCCAGATCGGCCCGGCGGATCGGCGGGTTGCGCACCAACTGTTCCTGTAGTTCGCGCCGCGAGACGCGGCTGCCCGACGCCACCTGGGCGAGCACGAACGTGTCGGAACCAAAGGTCCGCGCTGTGCTCGCTTCCGCATAGCGTTTGACACCGTCGAGTGCGGTCACCACCGTCACGATGGTGGCGACGGCGACGGCAATGGCCAGGGCGCCCAGTGCCGATCGCATGGGATAGCCCATGAGCGCTGCCGCCCCTTGGCGGAGTGATTCAAACCACATCGGAACTAATATGACGCAAATTAGGGACCTGGCGGCCCCAGTTCGCGTCAAACTGCGTTATGCGCAGGCGAATCATCGTGGGTGTGGGCGTATTGGCGGCGTTGGGCGGGGCGGCGGTGTATGCCATGCGCTCGGGTAAGTCGGGAATCGAGGTTGACACCGTCAAGGTCAGCCGGGTGGAGGCATTGCAGTCGTTCGTGACCGCTTCCGGCGAGATCGTCGCCACGAAGTATGCCGACATCGGGTCCGCGGTGATGGGCCGGCTGGTCGAGCTCAAGGTCAAGGAAGGCGAGTCCGTGAAGGCGGGCCAGGTCCTGGCGCGCATCGATCCGGTGCAGGCTTCGTCCTCCGCTGATGCCGCGGCCGCATCCGTGGGTGCACTCGAAGCCGATGCCAGGGCTGCCGCCACACAGGTTCGAGCTGCACAGGCGTCGCTCGAAGAAGCGCGGTCACGCGAGAAAGAAGCGGCGGCGTCTTGGATTCGTGCGCAAGAGTTGCAGCGCGCTGGGCTCTTGCCGCAGTCGGAATTCGACAAGGCCAGCATGGCCGGCACCACGGCGGCGGCGCAGGTCGCCGCGGCGACGGCGGCGTTCGAGCGGGCGCAGCAGGCGCAGGCCAGTGCCGAGCGGCGCATTGCGCAAGGGCAGGCCGAGCGCACGCGCGCCAGGGACGCCCTGGCGAAGACCGAAATCACCGCGCCGATCGATGGCGTCATCACGCGCCTCGAAGTGGAACAGGGCGAGATGGTGGTGATGGGCGTCCAGAATCAGCCGGGGACGATCCTGATGACCGTGTCGGACCTGAGCTCGGTGAACGCCGAAGTGAAGGTGGCCGAGGCCGACGTGATGCGCCTGTCCAACAACTTCCCCGCCACCGTGACGCTGGAAGCGCTGCCCTCGCAGAAGTTCACCGGCCGCGTCGTCGAGATCGGGGCCAGCGCACTACCCCAGATCGGCACGCAGGCCGCCGCGCGCGAATTTCGCGTCAAGGTGCGGCTCGAAGGCGCGGTGGCGACGCTGCGGCCGGGCCTCACGTGCGATACCGAGATCCTCGCGGCCGAGCGCAAGAACGCCCTCGCCGTGCCGCTGCAGGCCGTGGTCGAGAAGGATGGCCAGACCGGCGTGTTCGTGGTGCGCGATGGCGCGGTGGAGTTCACGCCGGTCAAGACTGGCATCATCGGCGGCTTGTCGATTGAGGTGGACGGCATCGCCGACGGCACCGAGATCGTCAGCGGCCCGTTCCAGACGCTGCGGACCTTGCTCAATGGCGATCGCGTCCGTTAGCACCTAGCGACGCGGCGCCATCACCCGTTCTTGACAAATTTTGCCAAATCACTTCCGGTAACGTCGTGAGCACGATGAATGTCTCGCTGCCCGAGTCACTCAAGGACTTCGTCGATGAGCAGGTGATGCGGGGCGGTTACGGTGTTAGCAGCGAGTCCATCGGCGAACTGATCCGCAAGGATGCAGATCGGCTGCAATTGCAAGGCCTGCTGCTGGAGGGAGGTGCCTCTGCCTCGGCTGGACCCGCTGGTCTCGGCTATTTCTCCAGCTTGCGCAAACGCCTCCGACTAGGCCCTACGCCCGCTAGCTAAACCTTCCCGGGCTGCGGTTCTGGCCGCTGGCACGCCACCCGCACCTGGTGTTCTACATCGAGCGCGACGATCACATCGACATCTGGCGCGTGTTGCACGGGCAGCGCGACACCCCGGGGTGGATGCACGGCGCCTGACGGGCCATTGTGGCACTATTGGGCCGCGAGCAGATCGAGGTCAATGTCGAGCGCGGCGACAAGTGCCCGGTCGAGCGCGTGAAGCTTGGCCGTCGCCAGCCGGCCGACACATGCCGTGAGGCGCGACTTTGGCAAGCTGACCAATTCATCGCAGTGAAGGGCGCTGTCGTGCTTCAGTCCTTCGTCCACGCCAACCGAGACCTGGCTGGCCAGGCCATGCCTGGCCGAATACACGGGCACACACACGACCGTTGAGAATCGCGAGTCGATCACGGCCAGCCGGCTGACGACGGCGAACACGCGAAAGGCGTTGGGATCGGCGCCACCGGGCCGCGCCACGCGATACAAGTCCCCGCGCTTCACACCTCACCCTGGTAGGCAAGAACGTCGGCGGCCTCCGCATTGAGCGCGTCCGCGTGGCGGTTGATCTGTGCGACCTCGCGCTCATGGACGAGGTGAGCGGCCACGTCGGCCAGTCGCTCGCGCAACAACCGGTTCACCGTCTCAGAGCGGCTCTCACCCCGGCGCGAGGCCTTCGTGACGCCCGCCAGCACGTCTTCAGAAAGTGTGAGAGATGTCTTCTGCCTCATCCTACAATCATACTACCAACATCCCACACCGGCGCGGGCGTCGATTCTTGATGCTCCTCGCGCGTGAACATCCGGTAGACCGCTGGCAACACCAGCAGCGTGAGCAGCGTCGACGACAGGATACCGCCGACGACGACGGTGGCCAGTGGACGCTGCACTTCAGCGCCGGTGCCGGTGGCCAGCATCATCGGCAGGAACCCGAGCGACGCGACCAGCGCGGTCATCAGCACCGGGCGCAGGCGCGCGATCGCCCCGTTGAACACGGCCTCGTCCACCGATGCGCCATCGGCCCTGAGGCGGTTGATGAAGGTCAGCATCACCAGGCCGTTCAAGACCGCCACGCCAGAGAGCGCGATGAAACCCACCGCAGCGGAGATCGAGAACGGGATATCGCGCAGCCATAGCACGAACACGCCGCCGGTCATCGCCAGCGGCACGCCGCTGAACACCAGCAGGGCGTCTCGCACATTGCCGAACGTCGCAAACAGCAGTGCAAAGATCAGCAGGAGCGCTAACGGCACCACTACTTGCAGCCGCTGGCGAGCTGACAGTAACTGTTCAAACTGGCCTCCCCACGCCGTCCAGTAACCGGCCGGGATGGTGACGCCGTCCTTGATCCGTTGCTCGGCGTCGGCGACGAACGAGCCGAGGTCGCGTCCGCGCACGTTGGCGGTGACGATCACGCGGCGCTTGCCGTTCTCGCGGCCAATCATGTTGGGGCCGGTCGCAATCTCGAACCTGGCCACCGTCTCAAGGGGGACGTACTGGCGCGCGCCGGCGGTTTCTGGCAGCGGCACGGGCAACCGGCCGAGGCCTTCGATGTTCGTGCGCAGCGCCTCGGGCAGGCGAACCACGATGTCGAAGCGGCGGTCGCCGTCGTAGAGTTGGCCGGCGTTACGGCCGCCGATCGCCACTTCGACCACTTCCTGCACATCCGACACGTTGAGTCCGAGCCTGGCCATCGCCGGCCGATCGAGTTGCACTGTCAGCATCGGTAGTCCCGTGGTTTGCTCGACCTTGACGTCGGCCGCCCCCGGCACGCTGGACAGAGCGCCTTCGACGGCCGCGCCCACCTCCTCCAGCGTCGCCATATCGTCGCCGAAGATCTTCACGGCCACGTCGCTGCGCACGCCGGCAATCAACTCGTTGAAGCGCATCTGGATCGGCTGGGTGAACTCGTAGTTGTTCCCCGGCAGGTGCAGCAGGTCAGCCTCGAGCTGCTCCACCAGCGATGCTTTCGACCGGCCCGGATCGGGCCACGCCGAGGGCGGCTTCAGCATCACGTAAGTGTCAGCGACGCTCGGCGGCATGGGATCGTTGGCAATCTCGGCGGTGCCGATCTTCGAGAAGACGTAGTCGACTTCGGGGTAGGTCTTCAGTTTGCGCTCGAGTGCATGCTGCATCTCCACGGCCGTCGTCAGGCTGGTCCCCGGAATGCGGAGCGCATGCACCAGCAGGTCGCCTTCATCGAGGCTGGGCAGGAATTCCGTGCCGAGCCGGCTGGCCATGACGCCGGTCACCAGGACCAACGCCGCCGCGGCCACCACGGTGATCGGACGATTGGCGAGGGCCACTCGCAACGCCGGGCGGTACACGCGCAGCGCCGCATGCACCAGGACGTTCTCCTTCTCCGACATGCGGCCGGTCATGAAGATCGCCAGCGCCGCCGGCACGAAGGTCAACGTCAGGATCATGGCCCCCGCCAGCGCGGCCAGCACCGTGAACGCCATCGGGAAGAACATCTTGCCCTCGATGCCGGTCAGGGTCAGGATCGGCAGGTAGACGATCATGATGATCAGCTCGCCGAAGATGGTGGCGCGACGGACCTGGCGCGAGGCATCGAAGACCACCTCGAACCGTTCGGCCCGCGTCAGCAGGCGCCCGAGTTCATGCTGCCGTTCGCCCAGGCGGCGGACGCAGTTTTCGACAATGATGACGGCGCCATCGACGATGATGCCGAAATCGAGCGCGCCCAGGCTCAACAGGTTGCCGCTCACGCCGCGCTCGACCATGCCGGTGATCGCGAACAGCATCGACAGCGGGATGACGCAGGCGGTGATAATTGCGGCGCGGATGTTACCGAGGAACACGAACAGGACCAGGATTACCAGCAGCGCGCCAATCAGCAGGTTGTGCTGCACGGTCTCGATGGTCGCGTCCACCAGCTTGGAACGGTCGTAGACGGTCTTCGCCACCACGCCGGCCGGCAGGGTGCGGTTGACCTCGGCCATGCGGTCGGCCACGCGTCGTGATACCACCCGGCTGTTCTCGCCCATCAGCATGAAGGCGGTGCCGACCACCACCTCGCGGCCGTCCTCGGTGGCGGCACCGGTCCGCAACTCCTGGCCGAGCACGACGTCGGCGACGTTGCTGATGTAGGTCGGGGTGCCGTTGGCGTGTTCCACCACGATCTGTTCGATGTCCGCGAGCGTCGCAACCTGCCCCGGTGCCCGCACCAGGTACTGTTCACCGCGGCGCTCGATGTAGCCGGCGCCGACATTGGTGTTATTGGCGGCCAGTGCCGCGAGGACGTCGCGGAAGGTGAGCCCATAGGCCACCAGCTTGGCGGGATCCGGAGTGACGTGAAACTGCTTGGTGTAGCCGCCAATGCTGTTCACATCAGCGACCCCAGGCACGGTCCGCAGTTGGGGGCGGACAATCCAGTCCTGTACCGTGCGCAAGTCCATGCCCGAGTACGGCCGTCCCTCCGCCGTGCGCGCATCAGCGTCGGCCTCGACGGTCCACAGAAAGATCTCCCCCAGCCCCGTGGCGATCGGCCCCATGGATGGCGTGATCCCCGCCGGCAGGCTGTCGCGCGCCTCGAGAATGCGTTCGTTCACGAGTTGGCGTGAGAAGTAGATGTCGGTGCCGTCCTCGAAAATCACGGTGACCTGCGACAGGCCGTAGCGCGAGATCGACCGCGTCTCGATCAGTTGCGGCAGGCCGGCCATGGCGGTCTCGACGAGATAGGTAATGCGCTGTTCCACCTCGAGCGGCGAGTAGCCCGCGGCCTCGGTGTTGACCTGCACTTGGACGTTGGTAATGTCCGGCACCGCGTCGATCGGCAACCGTTGATAGTTGTAGGCGCCGAACACCGCGAGGCCCAGCGTGGTCGCCAGGACGACCCACCGCTGCGCGATCGCAAACTTCAGGATGCGCTCGATCATTTCGGGCCTCGTCGGTCGCTGGCCACGTTCGTCCTAGTGATCATGCGTCGCCCCCAACTTGCCGATCTCGGCCTTGACGGCGAAGCTGTTCGTGGCGGCGAACCGCTCGCCCGCCTTCAGGCCGCTCAACACCTCGACCCATTCACCGTCGGAGCGACCACGCGTCAGCGGCCGCGCCTCGAACCAGTCGCCGTACCGCACGAACACCACCTGCCAGTCGCGGAAGGTCTGGATCGCCGAGACCGGCACGGCCAGTGGAGCGTTCGCGGACGACTGCTCCAGCCTGACGGTGACGAACGAGCCGGGCCGCCACGCCCCACCGGTGTTGGGCATGACAATGCGCGCCGTGGCGCGACGGCTCTGCTCGCCGATCAACGAGCGGATGAACGTGATGCGGCCGGGCGCGGTGAGGCCGAGATCGGTGGCGACAATCGTCGCCACCTGCCCCTGGCGCACGCGCGCCAGGTCCTTCGCGGAAATGCTGGCGTCGATCCAGACCGAGCTGAGATCAGCGATCACGAAGATGGTGCGATCCGCCGGCACCGCCTCGCCGACGGTCAGGCGCCGCTCCACCACCGTGCCGGTGATCGGCGCACGAATCTCGTAGCGCGGCAGGCTCTCGGGGGCGGCAGTGCTGAGGGCATTGACCACGGCCTGGGTCAGCCCGATCGCGACCAGCTTCTGGCTGGCCAGATCCTGGCCGAGCCGCGCCTCCTCGAACTGCCGCCGAGCCTCGAGATATTCCTGTTCGGCGGAGATCTTCTTCTTCCACAGGTTCTCCTCTCGTTCCATTGCACCGCGGGCAAACTGCAGCCGCTGCGCCGCCGCCAGGAAGGTGCTCTTCGCATCGGCCAGCTCACGGCTGCTGATCACCGCCATCAGGTCGCCGCGCTGAATCGTGTCGCCCTCCTTGCTCACGACCTCGACGACCACCCCCTGCAGCCGCGGCACCACTTGCGCCACTCGTGTCTCGTCTGCCTTGATCTCGCCGGGGACTTCGAACGTCGTGATTATCTGGCGCGGGCCGACGGCCTGAATCTCGATGCCGGCACTCTTCAGCGTGTCGTCGGCCAACTGCACCTTGCCTTCGATTTGCGAGTATGCCCACTCCTGCGTGCGGCCCTGGCGTACCGCGTGCACCCTGACATCGAAGGAGTGCGGTTCTTCGACGACCGCCTCGCCACGCAAATAGTCGGCCTCAGGCACGAACGTGATGCGATCGACCCGGCCGCCCAGTCGATGCAGCTCGACTTGCATCGTCACCTCGCCTGGTGGGATCGGCTTGCCCTCTCGGTCGAGTGGATAGCTCCGAAAGTGCGGCTCGACGCCGGTCTCGTAAATGGTCATCTCCACCTGGAAGTCGTCGCCTGACAACAGGCGCGCACCGTGCGGACCACGCGGGTACTCCAAGGCGCCAGGCCCGGCGTGATCACCGGCCGCGGGCGCTGGTTCGATGCGCAGCAGCAACAGGGTGGCGCCGAGACCGACAATGACGATGGCGACGGTAAGCAAGAAGCTTCTGCTTTTCATGACTGTTCCTACTGGCCCTTCACCGGGGTCGATGCCGCGTCGGCGAGGGGAACGCCGATCAGACGCTCGACCTGCGCCGCGGCCTTGTGCACGTCGGCCAGGGCGCGCAAGTGCTGGGTTTCGGCGCTCACCAGCGTGCGCTGGGCATCCAGCACTTCGAGATAACCGAACCGGCCTAGTCGATACCCTTGCTCAATCGCGGCGAACGCAGAGCGCGCGCCCGGCAGTACACCGGCTGCCAGCGCGGCCGCTTCGTCGTGCGCCATGGCGAGGTCGCGATAGGCGGCCGCCAGCAGCGTCGTGATTCGAGCGTGCGCGGCCCGCTCCGCTTCGCGGGCCTGGGCTACGCGCTGCGCGGCGGCCTGGACCCCGGCCTTGTTGCGATCGATGAACGGCAACGGAATGGAGGCGCCGACGATGAGCGCGTTGCTGTCAACATCGGTGAGCCGGCGATAGCCCGCGGTAACCGTCACGTCGGGTACGCCACGGGCCGATTCGAGCGCGCGAGCCGCGTCGCGCTGCGCGATCTCGGTGGCCCACCGCGCGAGGTCTGGATTGCGCGCCACCTGTTGCACCAGCGTTGTGAACGGTGGCAGGACCGGTACTGACAGTAGATCGCCATCGGCCGATGCGAAAGTTGCGGACGAGTGGCCCCACAGCGCGGCGAGCACGGTGCGATCGGCGGCCAGCGATCGCTGCGCGCGTTGCTCGTCGATGCGAGTCATCGCTAACGCAACCCCCGCCTTGGTTTGCTCAATCGGCGAAACCACGCCGGCCTCGACCCTGGTTCGCACGGTCTGTTCTACTTGCTCGATCAACCCGCGCGCGCGTTCGGCCAGGACCACCGACTGTTGGCTGACCAGCACATCCAGGAACGCCGCGGTGACGCGCGTCAGCACCTCGATGCGAGCGGTTTCGAAGTCCCATGCCGCGAGGTCGCGATCGAAGCCCGCCAGGTTTCGACGCGCCGACCGCTTGCCGCCGAGTTCGATGAGTTGGCTTAGTTCGATGGTGGCCTGCGGACCAGCCACCGGGCTGTTGTCCATTACGCGGCCGGATGCGCCGAGGTCCTCGAACAAGACGTCTACCATGGGGTTGGGCGCCCGCCCGGCCTGCAGGGCCGATGACTCGCGCGCGCGAATCTCCCAGGCGAAGCCGGCAAGGTCGGGGCTCTGGCGCAGCGCCAGGACCAACGCGTCGCGCAAGGTGACACGGCCGGTCGGGTTCTCGGCCACGCCAAGTGGCGGTGCGGATGCGTCAGTGGGCGGCTGGCCGACAACCAGCCCGGCGCCGAGTGGTCGCGGTACCACTGCCTGGGCATCAACCCGCAAGGCGGCAAGCGACACGAACAAGACTGCGACGCATCCGGCGCGCAGTGTCCGCGGGCGGCAAGACAGCGAGAAATAGTGAGGCAATGACATAGCCCTCCGGCCGGGTAACGGCCGCGAATTACACGATCAGCAAACGGAACAACAGGTACGTGCGGGGTCGTCTTAGACGAAGGCTGGCGG
Source organism: Acidobacterium sp. (assembly GCA_002737365.1). Classification (GTDB taxonomy): domain Bacteria; phylum Acidobacteriota; class Vicinamibacteria; order Vicinamibacterales; family UBA2999; genus 12-FULL-67-14b. The sequence goes on from NSIL01000019.1 coordinate 35,058, forward strand.
AGCGGGCGAGGAAAAGAACCGGAGGGGTGGGTCGTGCGTGGGCAACAACGTGGTGCGCTGCGAGGGCGCCATTGGGGCGATTTCAGTCTCTACACAGCTAGGTGCGACCCCAACCGGCCGGTACTCGAGAACGTGGCGGGTCAGGTCGTACGACGGAGTCAGGATTCGAGCGGCGGTGTGGTCTGGCTGGTCGAGGCCTGCGCCGTGGTCGTCGGCGTGATCGTCTGGATGGTCAGAACCGTCAGCGAGCGCATGCCGATGCACTACCGGGTGATCGTCGTCCGCATGCAGGTGCGCGACGGGCAACAGTCCGGCGAGCACAACGGCAAGCGCGGCCATCATCGCGACAATGCGGGTGCTCAGGGTCGGCGACACGGTCTGTGGAGTATGTCGGCGCGTGTGCGACAAAGTCAAACCGGCGGCTCAAGCCATCAACGCAACATCTCACCCTCAGTTACTGGTACGCTGCCCGTCATGAGAAACAAGGCAATGTCGACAAGCGCACTCATGATCGCGATCGTGTGGTTTACCTGCTCCGCGGCTGCCGCCCAAGGGATGCCGGCCGAGTACCAGGGCGTGCTCGACGTCCTCGCCCGCACCGGCGACTTCAAGGACGGCGTCCTGAAGGTCAACATTCCCCGCAACGATATCAAGGTCACGGTCGCCGGGGTCGCCACGCCGACGCCGTTTGGCTTCGGCGGTTGGATTGCCCTCACGAAGGGCACCGGCATGGCCGTGATGATGGGCGACCTAGTTCTGACTCAGGACGAAGTGAATCCGGTGATGTCGGCGGTGCTCGCTCAGGGACTGAACGTCACCGCGCTGCACAATCACTTCTTCTGGGAATCGCCGCGCATGTTTTACATGCACGTGCATGGACACGGCTCGGCGGCCGACCTGGCAAAGCGCATCAAGCCGGCGATCGATCTGATCGGCAAGATCGCCTCGCGACCGGACGCTGCACCGGCCATGACCTCGACCGTGACCTCAGGCACGCTCGACACGGCGAAGCTGGCGAGCATCATCGGCACGACCGGTGAACAGAACGGGCAAGTCTACAAGATCACCATCGGCCGCCCCGACCTCAAGGTGCAGGAGATGGGCGCCGCGATCAACGCGCGCATGGGACTGAACACCTGGGCGGCATTCTTCGGCAGCGACGCCGCCGCAGTGGTCGCGGGCGACGTGGCGATGATCGACACGGAAGTCACACCGGTCCTGAAGGCGCTGCGCGACAACGGCATCGAGGTCGTCGCCATTCACCACCATATGACGGCGACGCAGCCGACGGTGATCTTCTTGCACTATTGGGGTCAGGGTCCGGCCGAGAAGCTGGCGACGGCGGTGCGGGCAGCCGTCAACCAGACCGGCCCAAGACCTACCAAGTAATTATCAACTCTTGATCTCCTGATCTCCTGTCGCTCTTTATCTCTCCGGCTGCAGATTCACAAACACGCCGAAGCCAGGCGCGAGGCGACCGCCATATCTCGGCGCCAGCAGTGGCGGGACGATGCTCAGGTTGAGATGCCCGCCGACGCCGGGCGCCCAGCCATGGAAGCGCCCGAACTGGTGGAGATAGCCCACCTGCCCCTTTCCGACCGTGAAGATCTCGGTGATGTACTCGTGCACGTGCAGGTCGTGCGCGGGCTTGCCCACCACTTCGAACCGGCCGAACCAGTGGTGGCGACCGCTGGCAGAGCGCAAGCTCGACTCGGCCAGCACAGCATGCGTGGACTGCTCAATGGTTCCATCTGGAACCTCGCTGACCTCGTGATTCACCCCGTACGCCAACGTGTTCGCCCAGATTGCGCCACTCGCCAACGGCCGGACGTAGAGCGCCGACGCGGTCGCGCGGTCGACATCCTGTCGCGGCTGACTGCCGAGTCCGGCTTCGGATTCGTGCAAGCGCCCCGCCGATACCTGCATTGACCAGTGAGCGTTCGGCGCGAGGGCCACCCGTGCCGACACGGAATCAAGCGGCGCGAATTCGAGCCCGGCACGCTGGTCGTCCGGCTCTCGCCCGTTGAACAACGACCCTTCCACGCGCCACCGCGAACTGGACACGCCCGCAGTGACGACGCCGAGCGAGACGTGTGTGGCATCCAGCCAATGGTGGCCAATCGGGGCCATGGGATTGGGCATGGCCGACAAGCGATGCGGAAACGCCGGCGGGCCCAGTGCCGGTTCGCCGGCAAGACCAGCGTAGGCATGCAGGCGCAGGCTGCTGCTGATGGGCCGCTCGTAATCCACAGCCAATTCCATCAACAGGTCGTGCGGATGCTGGCGATCGTGAATCGAGTCGCCGTCGCACACTTCGCCGGTCGCCAGCAGGTTGGGATAGCCGCAGCCGGCAATCGTCCACAGTTCGACGCTGAGCATCGCGCGCAGGCCGAAGCGGCCGCGTCCGATCGGCCGTCGCAGCATCCCCATGAACCAGTTGATGCTGCCGGCCTGGTGACTCGTGCGGTGGATTTCACCGGATTCGTAGAGGAACTGCCCGAACACGTTGGCGTGGCCCATGAACGTCCACTCGCCCAGATCGGCGTGGATGCCGGTCATGGGCGTGGCAGCGGGCTGCCACGAGGTGCCTGACGCCTCGCGCGGGTCGTGACCCTGAGCCGCCGCGCCGGTGGCCAGCGCAAGAAGCACGATCAATATTGCTGCGCTGATGCGAATGCTGATCAAGGACCAACTGGTTATAGCACGCGCTGCTTCGCGGGCCTGGCGGCCGACGCGGCCTCCCGGCCGCTAACCAGCACCACGCCGGTATCGGGTCGCAGCAATTCCAGGATCAGTTTGAGCAGCACCGACTTGCCGGAGCCGCTCCGTCCCAGCAGGATGCGCAGGATCGCGGGCAGTTGCCGATCCGGTTTTCCGGCGATACTGTGGGCCATATGCACACTACCGTTCGTGGCTTGCGTGCGATCACCCTCGCCGCCATTCTCTGCGCCGGCGCCAGCGAGGCGGCGGCCCAGGCCGACGCGGTGCGGCCGTTCACGATCCGCATTCCCGACGCGGCACTGGCTGATCTGAAGGCGCGCCTCGCCAACGCGCGTGTTCCCGAGCCGCTGCAAGGCGACGGCTGGACCTACGGAACCGATATTCGCTACCTGCGTCAGCTTGTTGACTACTGGCGCAAAGGCTTTGACTGGCGCGCGCAGGAGCGCAAGCTCAATCAGTTCGAGCAGTTCACGACCACCATCGACGGCCTCACCGTCCACTTCATCCACCGGCGATCGCAGCACGCCAACGCGCTGCCGCTGCTCGTCACCCACGGCTGGCCCGGGTCGGTCGTCGAGTTCACGAAGATCATCGGCCCGCTCACTGAGCCCGAAGCACATGGCGGCCAGGCGGCCGACGCGTTTCACGTGGTCATGCCGTCGATTCCCGGTTTCGCGTTTTCACAGGCACCGCAGGAGGCTGGCTACGATCCCGCGCGCATCGCGGCACTTGAAGCGACGCTGATGGCACGCCTGGGCTACACGCGGTATGGGGTTCAAGGCGGCGACTGGGGCTCGATCATCAGCACACAGATTGCGCTGGTCGACGCGCCACACGTGGCCGGCCTGCACCTCAATATGTGTTTCGGCGCGGCGCCGGCGGGCATGGATCCCAATGCCGGACTCACCGATCGCGAACGCGAGCGCGTCAAGCAGCGCCAGCTGTTCCAGGCCGAAGAGACCGGCTACCAGCAGATCCAGGGCACCAAGCCACAAACCCTCGGCGTCGCGCTCAACGATTCACCGGTCGGACTGGCGGCGTGGATCGTCGAGAAGTTCCGCACCTGGTGCGACTGCGATGGGGATCCCGAAAAGGTGTTCACGAAGGACGAACTGCTGACTAACATCTCGCTCTATTGGTTCACGCAGACGGCGGCTTCGTCGGCACGGATTTACTACGAGAGCCGGCACGCGCCACCGTCAGCCACCGCCGGCCGCCGCATCGAGGCGCCGACGGCCTGTGCCGATTTCCCGAAAGAAATTATCTGGTCGCCACGCCGCTGGCTCGAGGGGCGCTACAACATCACGCGCTGGACTGAGATGCCCAGGGGCGGCCACTTCGCCGCCTTCGAGCAGCCGCAATTGCTGGTGGACGATGTGAGAGCGTTCTTCGCGACGTTGCGCTAACTCCGCAGGCGGAACAGGCGGGACTAAAGTCCCGCCCTACTTGGTCAGGCCGGCCTTGAGAAACTCGACGAGCGGCGGCAACACCTTCTCCGGCACTTCGAGGTGCGGCACGTGGCCGAGCCCGGGCAACAGCAGCAGCTTGCCGTTGCCGTTCGGGACGGTCCTGGCGATGTAGGCCATGCGCTCCTGGAACGCGGCCGCGGTGCCCAGCAGCATGTCCTCGGCGCCGCCAAACGCCAGCGTCGGCACCTGGATGTGCGCCCAGTCATAGACGACCGGGTCCTGGTACAACATCTGGCCAATCAACGCCTGCACCATCGCAAGGCGCGGCCAATCGGCGCTGAGCGTCCACGAGTAGCGCACGCGCGTGTAGGTCTCGAACTCCTGGTTCCACGCCTTGGGGTTGTGCGCAACGTAGCGGCTCAGGCTGGCGCGAGTACTCTGGTAATCCGTCGTCGTCAGCGTGTTCTTGTACGCGTCGTCGATGTTCTGCATGGGCCGGTCGTAGCGGCCGTCGGTCAGGCCAATCGGGTTGTAGATCACGATCCGCTCGACCATCTTGGGATACTGCGTGGCAAAGCGCGCCGCCAGCATGCCACCCATCGAGTGGCCAATCACCATGGCTTTTTCGACCTTCAAGTGCTGGAGAACAAGCGACGTGTTGCGGGCCTGGGTGTTGAAGTTGTACGGCGCAATCGGCTTCGACGAGCGGCCGTAGCCGATCTGGTCGGGGACGATGACGCGAAACCCTTCTTTGGTCAGGCCGTCGATGATGGCCTTGAAGTAGAAGCCGCCGAAGTTGTTGCCGTGCAGCAGCATGGCGGTGTGACCGTTGGGTGTCCCTTGCGGCGCCACGTCCATGTACGAAATGCGGACGTCCTGCGTATACACGCTGATGTTCAGGTACGAGCTCGGATAGGGATACGGACACTCGTCGCAGGTGATGCTGCCCGGCTTCACGTCAGCCGGCGTCGGCACGGGAGGCAGAACGCCACGGCCCTGAGCGAATACCGGTACGGCGACAAACAGCAGCAGTGAGCAGGTCAGCGACAGCAGTAGGTTGCGCATAAACGCCGCGAGCTTAGCACAACGACGCTCCCGTCGTCCTTGTCCCAGCGCGGCAGGCGACGCGCGTAGAGTTGGTGCGCGCCGTCCGCGGGGAGCTGTCGGACCACGCCCGGCCCAGCCGTGCGCGTAACATCCTGATTGGCGTCCAGATCACGGCGTCGGCGCTGCTCTTGATCTACGCCGCCATCTTCCTGCGCGGCGCGTTGGCGTCGGCGACACTCAAACCGGGCCTCAGGACCAGCGATACCGTGATTATCGAGGTGGCAAACGAACCGCTGCGCGAGGCCACCGTGCAGGCCGTGAAGGCCGACCCGGCCGTGACCGCCACGGTTCGGGTGACCGGCGAATCGGGCGAAGCGCGCCGCCTGATGCTGCAAGTCGCGTTCTGGCGGGCGGTGGCCTATCTCGGCAGCCTGGCTGGCATTGTCGCGGCCGGCGCGGCAATTCAAGGTAAAATTGTGGTTTTTCAGGGACGACGTCAACGCCCCTTCGATCAGCAACACAGTTGTTCTTATTCCCGTATCGAGTCGCACACGATGTCTGAAATGTGGGTGTTGGGGTTTGGCGCGGCGATCGCCGGTTTGATTCAGGGCATTTCTGGATTTGCGTTTTCCATGGTGGCCATGTCGATCTGGGTGTGGGGGGTGGACCCGCAGCTGGCCGCAGTGATGGCGGTGTTCGGCGGCTTCACCGGACAGGCCATCTCGGTCCTTCGCGTCCGTCGCGGGTGGCACGTGTCGATCTTGTGGCCGTTCGTCGTCGGCAGCCTGTTCGGCATCCCGATTGGCACGCAGTTGTTGGCGCTGCTCGACCCCAATCGCTTCAAGCTCGTGCTGGGCGCCATGCTGGTCGTGTGCTGTTCGGCCATGCTGGCGACCGCGAACCTGCCGGCCATTCGCCGCGGCGGCCGCGTAGCCGATGCCGGGATCGGCCTGATCGGCGGCGTGATGGCGCCGCTCAGCGGCTTCAGCGGGTTGGCACCGGCGCTGTGGTGCACGCTACGCGGCTACACCAAGGACGAGCATCGCGCCGTGATGCAGAACTTCAACCTGCTCGTCTTGGGTGCGACGCTGGGGTCGCTCGTGTGGTCCGGCCGTGCGCACGCCGGCTTGGCGCCGCAGATGGCGGTGGTCGCCGGCTCGCTGCTCGTGCCGTCGCTCTACGGTTCGAAGATCTACGTCGGCATGAGCCCCAAGGCGTTCCGCGACGGCGTGCTCTGGCTGCTGGTGTTCGCCGGTCTCGTCATGCTGGCGGCCTCGCTGCGCAGCATGCTGGGCTAGGATATCTGATCCGTCATTCGGCCGTGCGCGCCCACGCCCTGCTGAGCCTGCTGTTCGTCCTGAGCCGAGTGGCCCTGGACCTGGCGGGCCTGCCGTTCGCGTTCAGCCTCGACTGGATGTGGCTGAACGACCCGGCGGACTTGCGCGACCGGTTGCTCGAGACGCTCTATTTCTTTCACGCGTTTCCACCCGGCATCAACCTGGCGACGGGCCTGTTGCTGAAGGCCGGCGGCGAACAGGCAGCGGTGCTGGCCCACTGGGCGTTCTGGACGATGGGGCTGGTGTTCGTCAACGCGCTGTTCGTCGTCGCCCGTGGCGTGGGCCTGTCGACGGTCGGCGCGGTCGTCCTCGCCGTCACGTTCTCACTGACCCCCGCCTCCCTGTACTTCGAGCATCTCTATCACTACGAGTGGCCGGTCGCGACGCTGCTGTGCGTGGCCGCGGCGCTGTTCAGTTACGGAGTGCGTCGCCAGGCCTTCGGACTCTGGCTGGCCTGCTTCTCGGTGTGTGCGGTCATCGGCGCCACGCGCAGCACGTTTCATCTCGCGTGGTACGTCGTGGTGGCCGGTCTTGGGGCATGGGCCTGCGACCCTGACGCGCGCCGCCGCGTCCTGGCCGCGGCGACGATCCCCGGGGCCATGCTGGTGGCCCTCTATGCCAAGAACGCGGTGGTGTTCGGCGCGTTCGCGGTCTCGACTTTTGGTCCGGCAAGCTACACGCTGGTGACCACGGCCCGTCTGCCCGGTGAGGTCCGTGATGCGTGGATGGCGCAGGGCGCGCTGTCGCCGTTTGCCGCGGTGAGCGTCTATGCTCCGCCGCGGGAGTACGCGCGTTTCTTCGACACGCCCGCACATGCGGGCTGGCCGCCGCAACTGACCCGGCTCGAGCACACCACGGTCAAGGCCGCGAACTATAACCACTGGTGGTTGCTGGAAGTGCACCGCGCCCGCATGGCCGACGTGAAGTACTCCCTGCGAATGCGCCCCTTCGACGTCCCCGCCACCGTGCTGGCGAGCCTCAAGGAGATGTTCGGGCCCACCACCGCGTGGCATCCGCGTGACCGCACGTCCGCCTCTCCTCACGAGGGGCATCGCCAGGTGCTGGGACGCTACGACGCCTGGTTCAACCGCCTGGTCCACGGGTTGCCCTTCGCCCCAGTCGGGATCTACCTCTTCCTGCCGGTGCCGCTGCTGTGGGCGGTTACCCGCGCGTGCTCCCAGGTGCGGGCCTCAGACGCCGACCAGCGGGCCCGCGGCGCCGTGCTGTGCCTGCTGTTGTTCCAGATTGCCTTCGTCGTCCTCACCAGCATGATGCTGACCGCCCTGGAGGAAGCGCGGTACCGCTTTCAGATCGAGTGGATGATCTGGGTGGTCGTCGCCGTATTCGCCGCGAATGCCCTTCGCGGCGGTTCGACGCCCAACGCACGATGACCGGGGCGAGCCTACTTGCCCGTCGCCTTGTTGATCGCGTCTACCGTCAGCTTCGCGCGCAGCTCGACGATCTTCTTCGCCATCTCCAGCGTCTTGCTCATCGGCAGCAGGCTGACGCCGTTGATGGTGGCGCGGTTGGCCTTGGTGCGCTCGTCGATGCGGATGGTCCTGGGATCGTAGAGCGCCATCAGCGCGTCGATGCCGTACTCCTCGTGAATCTGGTCCGAGCCCTGGCTGGCGCCAATCTCAATCTGCTCGGGAATGCCGCTGGCCTGGAGCATCTTCTGGACCGAGGCGTAGTCGTAGTACTCGGGGATGAAGATGAACCGCGTGCCAGCCGCTTTGAACTTCTCGTCGAGCGTCGCGGCCACTTCTTTCATGGGGCCCTGGTTGCCGCCGCTGTCGCCCATCAGCACCACCTGGGTGAAGCCCATGCCCTTCAGGCTCGTGGCCATGTCGGTGAGCACCGCGCGATAGGTCGCCTGCGACAGGAACACACTGCCGGGCGCGACGCGGTCGCCGTCGGGACGGCCGGGTTCGAGCGTCACGATCGGCGCCACGAGCGCGCTGCCCAGCTTGCGCGCAATGGCTTCGCCCATCACTTTCAGGATGAAGTTGTGCTTGCCGGTGGCCAGGTGCGGGCCGTTTGATTCAACACCACCCGTCAGGATGAGACCGGTGGTCTTCCCCGCCTTGATGGCGTCGCGCACTTCCATCCACGTGAGTTCTTCGGTCCAGACGCTGTCGAACGCGGCAATCGGCCGTGGCGCGGCCATTTCGGCTTCGCGGCGCTTGGCGGCTTCCGCCTGTTGCTCGGGTGTGAGCTGCGGCCGTCCGCCAGGGGTTTGCGCAGAAGCATTTACGGTGAACAGGCAGAGGACAAGGATGGCTCGGATGGATGGCTTCATCGTGGCTGGCATTCTACTCGGAGTCTGATTGGGCGTCGCGATAATGCGGAGGGTTTGCGCGTTTCCTTCGAACCCTCCATGGTCCTTCATCAGCGCATCTAAGGCATACTCGCCTTGGTGACCAAATGGCGGATGGCCCAGGTCGTGGCACCACCCTGCAAACTCCACCAAATCTAAATCGATCGGGCGCCCTCTAAAGAACTTCTCTTGCGCGTTCAACCGAATCGCAATTGACTTCGCGACTTGCGCTACTTCGAGCGAATGAGTCAACCGATTCCGGAAGTAGTCAGATTCAATACCAGGGAAGAGCTGCGTCTTGCCTTGCAGACGTCTGAATGCGGGAGAGTGGGTCAGGCGGGCGGAATCGCGACGCGTTTCCGATCTGTAGCCTTCGGGTGGAAGAGCCGCCGAAGCAGGAATGGGCGATCGCGGAACTACTTCTTCTTCGGGTTGACTTGCTCACGCGGAGCTACAACCTGCTGTTGATGCGCCACTGGCTTCTGAACACGCTCGATGAGCAAGCTCAAGGAACTGCGAGCCTGTGCACTCGCCTCTCGCAGCGAGTTTTCGTTCACTGGCATTGACTTCGCCATGGTTTCGTTCCCCTGACCAATACCAACATCAATTGTCCCCTCGCTAGGGGGTGACCCACCGGGCGGGGCCGACTGGAGGGACCCGAGTTGGGCGTGCCGCAATCCGGCAAACGAGATGCGGCTCTACGAGCGCTATAATCCCGGCTCATGACGCCTGCCCGCACGTTCACGGCCCTGATGGCCGGCTTGCTCCTGCCCCTCATCGCCCACGCGCAAGGGGCCAACGCCAAGGCTGACCCCAAGTCGCCGACGGCCGACCGGCTGCCGATCTACGAGATCGATCCGACCTGGCCGCCGACGCTGCCGAACGACTGGATCCTCGGCGACATCCGCGGCCTGTTCGTGGACGACAAGGATCACCTGTGGGTGATCCACATGCCGTCGAGCCTTACCGACCAGGAGATCGGCGCGGCCTCGAAGCCGCCGATTGCCGATTGCTGCCTGCCCGCGCCGCCCGTCCTCGAACTCGATGCCGAGGGCAAGGTGCTGCGATCCTGGGGCGGCCCCAGCAAGGACTACACCTGGTTCGATCAGGAACACGGCATCTACATCGACCACAACGGCTTCGTCTGGACCGGCACCAGCAACGGCATGCACGTCATGAAGTTCACGCCGGACGGCAAGCACGTGCTGACCATTGGCGAGCCCGGCGTCAACAAGGGCAGCAACGATCCGGATCATCTGGGCGGACCGGCTAATTTCTATGTCGAGCCGAAGACCAACGAACTGTTCATCGCCGACGGCTACATCAACAAGCGCGTCGTCGTGTTCGACGCCGAGACCGGCAAATACAAGCGGCACTGGGGCGCCTATGGCAGGCGGCCGGACGACACGCAGAAGTATGCATACCCGGTGAAGCTCGACAGCCCGCCGCAGCAGTACTCGACGCTGCACGGGTTGGTCGGCTCGCAGGACGGACTGATCTACGTCTCGGATCGCCGTGGCAACCGCATCCAGGTGTTCCGCCAGAACGGCGAGTACCTGATGGAGAAGTTCGTGCGTCCGGAAACCGGCGGCTCGGGGAGCGGATTCAGCCTGCAGTTCTCGCGCGATGCCGGTCAGAGCCTGCTCTACCTGATCGACGGCACCAACCAGCGCGTGTGGATTCTGCGCCGCCAGGACCTGGCGATTCTCGATCGCTTCGGCAAGCCCGGCCGCCAGGCCGGCGAATTCATCCGCGCGCACATGGTGGCGATTGATTCGAAGAGCCGACTCTACACCGGCGAGGCCGGCAACGGACGCCGCATGCAGCGCTGGATTCTCAAGGGCACCCGGCCGGCCTCAAGCGTGAAGCCGCCGGTTGCCGCCAATCCTCCGAAGTAGCCGCGGCTACTTCACCGGCGTGGCGAGCGGCTTGCCCTTCTCGACGATGTAGGTCGAGACGATCGTCGCCTGAACCGTGCCGCCATTGACGGCGTTATGGACCTGGCCGGCGGGAATCGCAAACGTCTCGCCCACCTTGAAGGTCTTCGACTGGCCGTCACGCTCAACGGTGACCGCGCCTTCGAGGACGTAGCCAATCTCCTCGCCGGGGTGCGTGTGGCGGCCTGACGAGACTTCCGCGGGCAGTTCTGCCTTCGCGGTCACGGCTTCGCGTCCCGCAATCGACAGCTCCATCGTCTGCAGCACCGTGCGCTTGAACGCCGGCGCCTGCGCTGCTATCGCCCCCACCGAACCCACCACCAGTAACGCGACCAATGACTTCTTGAACATTAAGCTTCTCCTGAATCGTGTTGAATCATGCCTGATGAGAGATTGTGCCACCGACGACCGTGCGCACGATCTGGATATCCTTGATCTTCTCGGCCTCGATTGTATGCGGGTCCGCTGCCAGCACGACGTAATCCGCCAGCTTGCCGGCGGTGATCGATCCCTTCAGCGCTTCTTCGCCTGACGCCCACGCGCCGTGGTAGGTGTTGACGGCAATCGCCTCGCGCACGCTGATCCGCTGGTTGCCGCCCCACACCTTGCCGTCCCAGCCCTTGCGGGTGACCATGCCCTGGATGCCCATCAGCGGCGCGAACGGGCCCGGCTGAAAGTCGGACCCGGCGCAGGCGTAGATACCCGCATCCAGCAGCGAGCGAAACGCCATGCAGTTCTTCATCAACTCTTCCCCGTAGAACACGAACTTGTCTGGGTTGTAGTAGGCGTAAGTCGTGAACAGCGCCGGCACGGCGCCAAGCGCCTTGATCCGCGCGACCAGCAACGGGTTGACCTGCGTGCAGTGCGTGATCTTCGGCCGCGAGTCGGCGCGCGGCACCAACTTCAACGCGCGCTCCATGGCGGTGAGACACATGTCGATGGCGACATCGCCGTTGGCGTGGCAGTTCACCTGGATCCCGGCGCGATGCACGCGCTCGACCCACGCGTTCAGGGTGTCCTGGGTCTCAGTGACGTTGCCCTTGTATGGCGGCGTCACGCCGGGATACGGCGTGCTGAGGGCCATGGTCCGCTCCGAGAACGAGCCGTCCACGGTGTGCTCCGAGGTCGCGCCAAGCCTGATCCACTCGTCGCCGAAGCCGCTCTGGATGCCGGCCGCGATCATCGATTCGAGGACCTGGTCGCTCGCTTCGTAGCTGATGCGGTGCTTCAGGTCGCCACGTGCGCGCACGTCCTGCATGGCCGGCAGGTTGCCTCCCTCGTGATGCACGCTGGTGAGCCCGTAGCGCGCGAACTGCTTCGAGATGTGCGCCACGCCGTCGCGCGCGCGGGTTTCTCGTTCGGCTGGCGTGTAGGTCCGGCGCGTGCCGACCTTGTTCATCGGCGCCGACGCCAGGTCAGTGACCCGGCCATTCAGGTTGCCGTTTTCATCCTTGTCGTAGGTGCCACCCATCGGATTCGGCGTGTCCCTGGTGATCCCGGCCATGGCGAACGCCTTGCTGTTGTAGAAATAGGTGTGGCCGCCGCGGTGGCGGACGATCACCGGATGCTCGGACGACACCTCGTCCAGGTCGCGAATGGTCAGTTGCCGCTTGTCGCTGACCTTCATGTCGTCGAAGAAGAAACCCTCGACCCACGTGCCGGCCGGCACCGCCTGCGCCTTCTCGCGGAGCTTGCCGATGATGCTGCGGATGCTGACAAACTCCACCTCGAACGGGTTGCCGACCAGCACCTCGTTCAGCAGCACTTCGCCAATCGCGTGGTTGTGGCAGTCGATGAAGCCGGGCACCACGGTCATACCCTTGGCGTCGAAGGTCTGCGTGTTCTTGCCGGCCAGGTTCCTGACGTCGCTGGTCGACCCGACGGCGACGAAGCGCCCGCCTGACACCGCAAAGGCTTCGGCCCGCGGCGCGCGTGGGTCCATGGTGTAGACCGTGGCATTGATGACGATGAGATCGGGACTGGCGCCACCGACGGTGGCCTGCGGCACGGCCTGGGCGACCTGCATGCCCGCCAGCAGCTCCGGCGCACCGGCGAGTGCGGCCAAGGAAGCACCGGCGGTGTTGATGAAGTGTCGTCGGTCCACCTTCGCCTGCGGCGGCGGGACACGTTTGTGGCGCGAGTCAGTCATGGCGCTGCCGATCCTACTACGCGTCAGCGTCTCTGCGCGCCGGCGGGCTTCCGTTCAGCGGCGCGGAATCCGCGCAACATATTGGTGAGCGAGTAGTTGGCCTCGTGGCAGGCGTACTCGTAAATCATCTCAGCCGAACGCGTCATGGTCAGCTCGCCCTTCCACGGTTGCGTGAAGGCGGTCGGGTTGTCGATCTCGAATTGATAGAGCAGTGTGTCGGCGTCGAACAGGCGGAAGCGTTCAATGACGTGCAGGTTGCGATCCCAGCCGAAGTTGCCGCCGGCATCGCCATAGAAGCCGCCACCGTCGTTGAAGTTGGTGGTGTCCACCACCAGGGTGTCGCCTTCCCACCGGCCGATTGAATCCCCCAACCACGAGCGCATCCGCGACGGCAGGTGCGGTCGCCCATCCACGGGAATGATCCGCGCGTCGTGAATCATCTCCGCATGGACGAGCACGGCAGCGTCCGTCTGCACGATTTGGTAGTTGCTGTTGTAGGAATACGGCAACATGGGCGGCCCGGCGGTGAGGAACTGCAGGCATTGATCCTGGAGGCCCAGGTCTTCGGGATTCTCGAACTTCTTCAGGCCTTCGAGCCGGCGCCGCTTGATTTCGGCCGCCGCCGGCGTCAGCGCGGGGATGCGGCCGTCGGCGGGCTCGGTGATGATCGAGGTCCGCCGCGTCTTGACGACGCGGGTCCCCCACTCGCGGTAGGCCGTGTTGTAGGTGCCGGTGCCAGTCCGCGCGGCGCCTGGCGCGGGCTCTTCGTTGCGCCGTGCAAACTCGCGCTCCCACTGTGCGGCCTCGTCAGGCGTGAAGAACGGCTTGTCCTTCAGCTCCCGGGGGCGTTCGAGCGGCGTCGCGGTCGCCGAATTCCAGATGCCCTGAAGGTTGGGCTTGCGGTCGAGGTTCGCCTCTTGGCCCGAGACCAAGGTCGGCGCGAGCCCGAGCAGGACCACCAAGCGAGGCAGAAACAGTCGCATCGACAGATTCTAGTACGACTTGGTTGAGGCGCTCGCGTGATTCTGGAAGGAATCGCGGCGTTCGTGAGTGATCACATTTGCAGACATTGTACAAATGCGCCGAAGTTGGTAGGCCGCACGGTTGACGGCGTGGCTCGAGGTGTTCGAGCCCGCCTTCGGTCTTTGTGCGCGGCGGCGCGATCCGGGCAGCTATCAAGCGCGGCAATTGGCGGGCCACGGCGGCAGGGTGTCCATTGAATGCTGGGAACTCCACCCGCGCCGCTTAGCGGATGCCTTGCCCTAGCGCCCCGTTTTGTCCTAACATTAGGGTTCTTCTCAACGAGAGAAGTCCTGCCTGTATTCCTCGGTAGCTCAATGGCAGAGCATCCGGCTGTTAACCGGAGGGTTGCTGGTTCGAGTCCAGCCCGAGGAGCCACTTCGTTTCAACAACTTACG
>NSIL01000002.1 GCA_002737365.1 Acidobacterium sp.
TGTTCACGTTGGTCGGGGCAATGCTGTTGCGGAACTCCATCGTGTAGTTCACTTCGTTAACCAGCAGGCCGCGATCCGGATCCTCGAACAGGTCGAGCGCCACCACGCCGCCGCCGCACGCGCGTGCCGCCTTGGTGCAGAGGTCGGCGAGCTCCGGCGTGATCGGGCAGTTGCTGGAGGCGCCACCGCGGGCGGTGTTGGTGATCCAGTTCGGCGACGTGCGGTAGATCGCACAAATCGTTTCCGGGCCCACCTGGAACGCGCGAATGTCGCGGCCGGGTTTGTGGATGTATTCCTGGATGTAGAAAATGCTGTGGTGATAACTGCCGAGCGTTTCCTTATGCTCGAGCACGGTCTCGGCCGCATCGCGGTCGTTGATCTTGCTCAGCAGCCGGCCCCACGAGCCGACCGTGGGCTTCAACACCACGGGATACCCGAGTCGCTCAATCGCTTCGATGGCGCTCTCGGCGGTGTACGCCACCAGCGCCTTCGGCTGCGGCACACCGGCCGCGGCCAGTGCGCTCGTGGTCATCAGCTTGTTGCCGCAGATGTCGGCGCAGAGTGCCGTATTCACGGTCTTCACGCCCTGGTCGTTCAGGATCTTCAGGCTGTAGAGCGCGCGGCTATGGTTGATGCAGCGCTCGACGATGACGTCGTAGTCCTTGTAGGGGTGATTGCCGACATCGGTGATGTCGAAGATCAGCTTCTGGTCGTCGATCAGGTCGAGCGACACGCCGCGCTGTTCGAACGCCTCGAACAGCAGCTTCTCTTCAACCCGAACGCGGCTGTAAAGGACCCCGACTTTCACGTTACTCACCCCAGTCCTCTTCCTCCTGGGGCGCCAGCGCCAGCGTCAGCGGCTCGAGTGCAGTGATCTCGAGCTCGGCGCCGCAGCCGGGGCACTGGGTGATTTCGTTCTGCATCACCTTGGTGAGGGTGACGTCAGCAAAACATTCGGGGCACGGCGCCGTGCCGGTCGCGGTCGGAAGAGCCATCGCGTGAAAATCCTCTGCAGCGTCTGGGGTTAGTCGTTGTGGTGCAGTTCGTATTCACGCTGCACGCGCGCGTTGTGGTTGGCTTGTTTCGCGTCGCGCTTCTTTGCGGCGCCGAGCGCCAGCGCGTGGGTGGACTCGGACTTGACCGCTGGAATCGAAATCAGCTTGTCGAGTTCATGGCTCTGGCACGCCGGACACGACGGCGCCGCGGTGTTGGGACGCACCAGCGCCTCAAATTCCTTTGCGCACGACTTGCAGGCGTATTCAAAGATCGGCATTATTTCGCCCTCCCCATGAAACCGGCGGTCAGCAACCGGACCTTGAAGGCGGCGCCGCGGCCGACGATGTACAGCGTCTTCTTGTCGGCGCCCGCAAAGGCAATGTTCTGGCCCGGCAGCGATAGCGGAATGGTGCCGAGCAAATCGCCCTTGGGGCTGAACACGTGGACGCCGCCCAGCGACACCACGTAGACACGGCCGTCGTTGTCGATGGCCAGGCCGTCGGCACCGCTGTTGAACCCACCGGCAGGCGTCGTGGTGACGGTCGGGTACTTCGCGAAGTTGCGGCGGTTGCCGACCGAGCCGTCCGGCTTGATCTCAAACGCCAGCACGTACTCGCCCGAGGTGTCGTTGACATAGAGCGTCTTCTCGTCGGGGCTGAGCTGAATGCCGTTGGGGCGGACAATGCCGTCGGCGATGCGCATCGACTTGCCGCCGGCCGGCAGGTAATACACGGCGGGCGTCAGCGCGGGCGTCGGCGGCGGTTGTCCGGGCGTGGCGTTCGGTCCCGGCTCCGAGAAGTACACGCCGCCCTTCTTGTCGACGACCAGGTCGTTGGGCCGGCCGTACGGCTTGCCGTCGAAGTTATCCGACAGCGTGGCCTCCTGGCCCTTGGGGTAGATCACGCCGATCAGCGCCTTGCCGGGCGTGGTTTGCACCGAGATCAGGCGGCCCTTGGCGTCGAAGGCGAGGCCGTTCGAGCCGTTGGTATTCTCGAGAAAGGTCGTGAGGTTGTTGTCCTTGTCGATCCGCGTAATTCGGTTGGCCTGGGTCTCGGTGAAGATCAGGCTGCCGTCGGGCAGACCGATGGGTCCCTCGGTGCCGGTGAATCCGTTCTTGATGACCTCGACCTTGGTGGCCGCGGCAATGACGCCGGGAATGGCGGTGGCCGTCGTTTCGGCGACGACCGGCGCCGGGGCCTGAGCGTGCGCCGGTGTGGCCATCAGTGCTGTCAACAGGGCGGCAGTCAGTACGCGCATGTGGATACCTCGTGTTTGGACCGGAGGCCCAATCTTATCCCGGGAACGTGTAATATCTCGTGCTCATGGGAGGCCTTCGAATGGGACGTGTACTACGAGTGGGTTTGCTGGTCGCGGCTGGGGTCGTGACGGTGGGAGCATTGGGCGGCGGTTTCTATGCGCAGGCGCCCGCGCCGGCGGCGCCGTCGGGGCCATGGATGGCGGTGACGCCGGTCAATGACGCGCCGAATCCCTACAACACGATCGAGGGCTCCGCGAAGCTGCCCGAGGGCCGCACCTGGGGCTCGACCAGCGCCGTCGATATCGACAAGGACGGCAAGAGTTTCTGGGTCGCCGAGCGCTGCCAGGTCAACACCTGCTGGGATGCCGCCAAGGGCGAGATGTCCCCGCTCAACACCGTCTTCAAGTTCGACGCGACCGGCAAGATGGTGGCGAGCTTCGGCCAGGGCATGTTTGTCTTCCCGCACGGCATTCACGTTGACCGCGATGGCAACATCTGGGTCGCCGACGGCAACGGTAACCGGCCGACCCGTCGTCCCGGCCAGGCCGCTGACGCGCCCATGCCGCCGATGCCCGCCAAGGTGGTGGGCAACCAGGTGGTCAAGTTCAGCCCCGAGGGCAAGGTCCTGCTGACGCTCGGCCAGGCCGGCGGCAACCCGCCGGGCGCCGATGCGGCCGACCCGGCCTCGTTCTACCAGCCAAACGACGTGATCACGTATCCCAACGGCGACATCCTAGTGGCCGAAGGACACGGCGGCGCCAACTCGCGCCTGATCAAGTTCGACAAGTCCGGCAAGTTCCTGATGCAGGCCGGCAAGAAGGGCACCGGCCTCGAGGGTGAGTTCGACCAGCCCCACAGCCTGGCCTTCGACGCGAAGGGCCGCCTGTTCGTGGCCGATCGCGCCAACAACCGTATCCAGATTCTCGATGCGGCGACTCTCAAGACGTTGGACACCTGGTACCAGTTCAGCCGCTTGAGCGGAATCTTCATCGACAAGAACGACATGATCTACGGGGCCGACTCGGAATCGGGTTCGGTCAACCCGGCCCACGGCAAGTGGCTGCGCGGCATCCGCATCGGCAGCGCCAAGGACGGCAAGGTGATCGCCTTCATTCCGGATCCGAGCAACACGGATGCGACGGCGAAGGGCACGTTGGCGGCTGAAGGCGTGGCGGCGGACAAGGACGGCGTGATCTACGGCGCCGAGGTCGGTCCGCGCAAGCTGCAGCGTTACGTCAAGAAGTAGCTCTTTTGATGAGGCAGGTGCTGGTGGCGAAGGCGTACAACTTTCCACCAGCATCTTCAATACGACCTTCTGCGAGGGCGGTGGTCCGGCCGGCGTAGATGACGGTCGCGACGCCGCGGACCTCGCCGGTGGCGTGGGTCAGCGGCCGCAGGAAATTCACCTTCAGTTCGAGCGTGGTGTAGGCGTCACCAGCGCTGAGTGTGCTGTGAACGGCGCAGCCAGTCGCCGAGTCGAGCAGCGTGGCGCCGAAGCCGCCGTGCACCGTGCCAAGCGGGTTGTAGTGAAACTCGCCCGGCGTTCCAGCGAACACAGCTTTGCCGTCCGCAACCTCCGCCAGGTGGATGCCCATCAGGTGGGCCATCGGCGGTTGCGGCAGCTCGCCACTGATCACCAGTCTCAGGACCTCGAGCCCAGACAGAGTCGCCATCCGAGCCGTCCGCGGAGTAGGGTCGTCCCACGAATGGGTGCGCTCACGCTTCATGTCAAGAGCTTGCCACAGAGGCCCCCCTCCGTGTCCTCTGTGGCTTATTTGATCGTGACCGCCCAGCCGACGCCCATCTTGAGCTGCGGCACGTAACTGCCGCCGGCGCCAGGCCCCGGTCCTTCGGTGCGCTATGCTCGTTATCGGGGTCGCCGAAATATCTCGGCCGGTCGCCAGCGGGCGACCAACCCGGATACCGATCAGTCTTTCAGCGAACGGACACTGCCATGACGTGGCTTCGAGATTCGATGACGGATTCTTTCTTCAAGGCGATGGCCGGTGAGCCAGACGCGATCGCTATCCTCGAGCGCGAGGTTGACACGCTGCGGACCAACCAGAGCTTGATTCTGGCCGACCGCCCGGACACCCTGATTCTGGCGACGCGGAGTTTGCCGGGTTCCCTGTACGAGGGACTGACGAAGAGCGCGAGAGTGGGGCGCCCGATCTCCTACGCGATGTTCGCGCATTCATCGATGCACCTGCCCGGCCTGGAGCAGTCGCTTGAAATCCAGCGGTTCGCGTTCGAATGCAAGAGTGACGCGGAGATTCAAGCGGGGCTGGCGGCGGGCGTCACGATTCCCGACGCCGTGAAGGCTCCGGCCAGAGCGATGCTGGCGTCCGACCCGGCATTCGACCTCGCCGAGTTTGATCGGCTGCTGTCCATTCTCTGGCTCAACCACGCCGGCTACTTGAGCGTGTCGCCGACTGCCGGTGTGGTCGAGGCGCTCCGGATGCTGCACCTGTGCGAGACACAGAACGGCCTCTACTTCGATCTGACGCCGGCCGCCAACGGGTCGAACAAGGCGCGTCTGCTGTTTGCGATTGCGAATCCGCCCCACACCGGCTACGTCGCGCAGGTGGTGGAGGTGCTGCACCGGTTCGACGTGGGCATCCGCAGCGCCGACATCCTCGACGTATCGACCGGCGCGCAGCCCTATGCGCTGTTTGCGATGTCGGTGCGGCAACGCAAAGGCCAGATTCAAGAGACCGCGGCTGCCCTCCGCGACCGCTTGCAGAGCGAACTCTACAACACCCAGATCCTGACGGCCAGTTCCACGGAATATCGCAAGTTTGTGACGACCGGGCAGATGAGCGGCGACGATGCCTCTTTGACCCGTGCCTTCGTGGCGTTTTGCCACACGCAGTTGGCGCACGCGCAGCCCGATCGTTACGATTGGAAGGAAGTGCAGGGCGCGATCTACGCCAACACGCTACTGCTGGGGCAGCTGGTCGCCCTGTTCCGGGTGCGCTTCGATCCGGCGGTCGAAGGGCGCGACGCGGCCTACGCGGCGCTGCGGGAGACGGTCATCAAGGCCGCGGCCGACTACGACACCGGCCACGCGCATCTCGATGCGCTTCGACGGACCGTGTTTCACTGCTGCGTGACTTTCATCGAGCACACGCTGAAGACCAATTTCTTCGTCAAGGAAAAACAGGCCCTCGCGTTCCGGCTCGACCCGGTCTACCTGGCCGACCTCGGTCAGGTGTCGACGGCCGACCTGCCGTCCGGCACACCCTTCCGCGTGACGTTCTTTTTTGGCGGCCACGCGTTCGGCTATCACATCGGATTCTCCGACATCGCGCGCGGCGGCTGGCGCACGGTGATCTGCCGCACCCAGGACGATTTCCTCACCACCGCGTCGACCTTGTTCAAGGAGAACTTCGTGCTGGCGCACACGCAGCACTTGAAGAACAAGGACATCTACGAAGGCGGCTCGAAGCTCGTGGTGCTGCTCGACGCGTCGGCGCTGTCGAAAGAGCCGCGTTTGGTGCTCGATCGCCTGCTGCGCAAGAAGCAGCGCGATGTCTTCAGCGCGTTCCTCGACATCTATGTCACCGAGGGGGGGGTCGCGAAGCACCCCGCGGTGGTGGACTACTACCGGCAGGACGAAGCGATCGAAATCGGACCCGACGAGAACATGCACGACGACATGATCGAGGAGATTGCCCTTACCTCGAAGCGCCGCGGCTACATTCTCGGCACCGGCGTGATGTCGTCGAAGACCATCGGCATCAATCACAAGGAGTACGGCGTGACGTCGACCGGCGTGGTCAAGTTCGCCGAGATCGCGATGCGTGAGATCGGCATCGACATCACGCGCGATGCCTTCACGGTGAAGTTTACCGGCGGGCCGAACGGCGATGTCGCCGGTAACGCCATGCACATCATGCTGGACCTCTGCCCGAAGATCCAGATCCGGCTGATCCTGGACGGCGCCGCGGCGCTGTTCGATCCGGCAGGCGCCGAGCCGGCGGAACTGCGGCGCATCCTGCTCAAGCAGGACGTTGACGGATTTAATCCCGAGGCGCTGCACCCCGGCGGATTCATGCTGTTCCGGGGCTCGCCGAAGGAAGACGGGATGCGCCTGCGGTATCGCAAGGTCGCCCGCACTGCGAAGGGGCTGGTCGAAGAGTGGATCTCCATCGACGACTTGTCGCGGCAGTTCGGGGAGCTGCCGTTCTCGGTGCCGGCCGACCTGTTCATCCCGGGCGGCGGCCGCCCCGAGACGATCAACGACGAGAATTGGCAGCGCTTCCTGCGGTCCGACGGTACCCCGTCAGCGAAGGTCATCGTCGAAGGCGCCAACTCGTTCATCACGCCGGCGGCTCGCTTGGGACTGCAGAAGAAAGGCGTCCTGCTCATGCGCGACGCCTCGGCCAACAAGTGCGGCGTCATCTCCTCGTCCTACGAGATCATCGCCAACCTGCTGCTCACCGAAGAGGAGTTCCTCCAGAACAAGCCGAAGTACGTCGCCGACGTGCTGGCGATCCTGAAGCGGCGCGCCGAGGATGAGGCCCGCCTGCTGGTGCGGCGGCATGCCTCGAGCAAGAAGCCCTGGACCGAGATCTCGGATGACATCTCGGTCGAAATCAATCTGGGTTACCAGCGCCTGTTCGAGTTCTTCCAGAAGAACCCGGCCGTCGCCAAGCAGCCGCTGTTCGACCAGGTCATCCTGAGCCACCTGCCGGCGCTGTTACGTGACGACCCGCGCTTCAATAGCCGCTACA
Source organism: Acidobacterium sp. (assembly GCA_002737365.1). Taxonomy (GTDB): domain Bacteria; phylum Acidobacteriota; class Vicinamibacteria; order Vicinamibacterales; family UBA2999; genus 12-FULL-67-14b. The sequence goes on from NSIL01000002.1 coordinate 6,991, forward strand.
AGAATCTGTCGCCGAAGTATCGCTCTGCGATTCTGGCGGCGGAGATCGGTTCATCAATGGTCTATCAGGCCGATTTCGACGCTGAGTTCGAAGACGAGATCCGCCGGCACGTGGAGCGACGGTTCAAGTAGTCGCGGGCCTGGGCGCCCAAACGGCCGCAGGGGGTGACATCCGGGGCGAAGTAGGGCAGAATGTGCGCCATGACACGTCTAATCCTGCTCGCCGTCTCCCTCATCACCTGGGCCATGGCGCCCGTGGCCACGCAAACGCCCGCCGTTGCGACACCAGCGCCGGCCGTTCCGGAACTGCAATTCGAATCGGTCCCCGATCCGCTCACGCTGCCGCCTGATATTCACTTCGGTGAGATCGCCGGCATCGCGACCAACTCCAAGGGGAATGTCTTCGTGTTCTCGCGCGGTAACGTCACTGGCCCCGCCTACATGGCCACTGCCTCGCAGTTGCTCGAGTTCGATCCCAAGGGCAAGTTCCTGCGCGAGGTCGGCAAGAACAACTTTGCGTGGGCCTACGCACATGCGGTGCGCATCGACAAGCAGGACAACATCTGGATTGTCGACAAGGGCTCGAACATGATTCTGAAGTTCAACCCGCAGGGCCGCGTCGTGTGGGTGTTCGGCCGCAAGGGCGAATCGTCGCACCTGGACGTGCCGCCTGACTACGCGTCGCAGATGACCAGCCTGCTCGAGCGCGCCGGGGTCGCCATTACGCGTCCGCCGAACAACAACCCGCGCAACCCGCTGCCGGTGCATCGCGACAACGTGTTCAACCAGCCGACCGACGTCGCCTGGGACTCGCAGGGCAATTCGTACTTCAGCGACGGCTACGTCAACTCCCGCGTCGCCAAGGTCAACGCGAAGGGCGAATGGGTCGCCAGTTGGGGATCACTCGGCACCGGCCCGGGCCAGTTCGACACCCCGCACGGCATCGCGGTGTCGCCGAAAGATGAGATCTACGTCGCCGACCGCGGCAATCGCCGCGTCCAGGTCCTGGATACGAACGGCAAGTACCTCCGCGAATTCATCATCGACGTGCCGGTCGATACCAAGCGCGGCAAGATCGTCTACGGCGCCGAGGCCCCAAACGCCAAGACGGGCTCGCAGGCGCCCGGCGCACCCGATGCGTTGTGCATGACACCGGGTCCGAACCCGGTGCTGTTCGTCGGCGACTTGTACCCGAGCCGCATCTACAAGGTCTCGCTCGAGGGCAAGGTGCTCGGCGTCTACGGACAGCCCGGCCGCAACCTGGGCGAGTTTGGCTGGATCCACGCGATCGCCTGCCCCTCGGAGAACGAAATCTGGGTGGGTGAGCTGATCAACTGGCGCGTGCAAAAGCTGGTGACCAAGAAGGGCGCCACCGCCACCAAGTAGAGGGCCAGAAGGGCGGGACTTCAGTCCCGCCGATCAGCGACGAGTTTCAGGAGGCCGCGTCCGGCGGCCTCCTGAAACTCGTTACTGTTTCTTGAGCGCGGGGTTCGTGTAGAGCTCGGAAATCGTGCGTTGCGGATCCGGGCGCACGCTCAGGTAATCGACGTGATCGGGTATGTCAGCCCACCCGTGCGGCGTACCCGCCGGAATAATGATGATGTCGCCGACATTCACCACCTTCCTGACCACATCATCGCCAACGATCGAGCCGCTGCAGGACGGGCCATTGAGGACCTTCGTCACCTGGCTGTCCGGTGCCGACTTGCGCCCGTTCACCACCTTGCCGCCGGTGACGAGCGTGCCGGATCCGGAAATGATGATGTAGGTCTCGGTCTGTCCCTGGTGCCAGAGGCCGGTCGATGATCCCGCCGGCACCGCGCCCTTGTCGCCGCACGGTTCCGGGGGCGCTGCCGGCGCAGGGACGGCCGCGCCACCGCCTGCCGCGCCGGCGGGCGGCACACCGCTCTTGCCGCGATGGATGACGCCGACCGCCAGGTTGGTGTTGCCGACATCGACGTTGACGATCTGTCGATCCACTCCCGGCAGTGCGTTGATCGTCTTGACCTGCTCGGCGGTGATATACGTCGCGCCCTTGGGGTTCTGCGCCAGCGCGATCACCGGAAACAACAGCGCCGCGGCCGCGCCGAGAACTCGTGACTTCATGAGGTGCCCTCCTGCGGCCGATTATGGCAGCAATTGCGCCCGCCGTTAAATGGCGAGTTGCTCCGCCGGCATTGACGTGCGCATCGGCGTGGCCCGGTGACGGTCATGGCGCCATGCTATCGTGAAAAGTCCAACCCATTTGCCGCCTGCCCCCGATGCGCTCGCCGCTCTTCGTCATTCTTTTGTCCGGTCGTTCGCCGTCGGCCGCTTCGCGGCGATTGCCGGCTGGCAGATGATCAACGTCGCCGTCGGCTGGATGCTGTACGAGCGCACCGGTGATGCGTGGGCCCTGGGCCTGGTCGGCGCGGTCGAACTGGCGCCCGTGCTGTTGCTGATGATCGTCGCGGGCAACGCCGCCGATCGGTATCCGCGCCGCAACGTCGGCATCTTCGCGCACTCCCTGCTGACACTGGTGGCGACCGGGCTGGCACTGGTCTCGGCCGCCAACGGTCCATTGTGGGTCATCTATTCGCTGCTGGCGCTGGTCGGCACGGCGCGGGCGTTTGCGTCGCCGTCGGTCAACACCATCCTGCCGCAGTTGCTGGCGCCGGCCGAGTTTGCCAACGCCAATGCGTGGCTGTCATCGACCTTCCAGTTGGCGGCGATCACCGGACCGGCCATCGGCGGCCTGGTGATCGCGCTCACCGGCGGCGCGACCGGGGCGTTTGCGCTAGCCGCGGTTGGACAGCTCGTCTTCGTGGCGGCGCTATCGACCATGCCGGTGCGGCGGCCACCGCCCGCGACCGCCCGGCGCAGCGCGAGCGACGTGTTTGCCGGCTTCCACTTCGTCCGCGACCACCCGTTGTTCCTGGCGGCCATCACGCTGGACCTGTTCGGCGTGCTCTTCGGCGGCGCGGTCGCGTTGCTGCCGATCTATGCGAAAGACATTCTTGCGGTCGGTCCGACAGGACTCGGATGGCTGCGCGCCGCGCCCGGGGTCGGCGCGCTGACGATGGCCTTGATCACCACGCGCCTGCAGCCCTGGCAACGCCCCGGCCGCATCCTGCTGTGGGTGGTCGCCGGCTTCGGGCTGGCGACCATCGGGTTTGGTCTCTCCCGTTCGTTCGCGCTGTCGATGGTGTGCCTGTTCCTCACCGGTGTCTTCGACAACGTCAGCGTCGTCATTCGCCTGACGCTCGAGCAGACGATCACCCCCGATCACCTGCGCGGGCGCGTCTCGGCGATCAACTACGTGTTCGTTGGCTTCTCGAATGAGTTCGGGGCGTTTGAGAGTGGCGCGACCGCGGCGTTGTTCGGTCCCACGCTGTCGGTGGTCGGCGGCGGACTGGCGACGTTGCTGGTGGTGGTGATGGCACAGACGGTGTGGCCGCAACTGGCGCGGATTGGACCGTTACACACCTTGGCACCGGACAAAACCCTGTCGCCCTAGTGTCAGCGAAGGACTTGTCCTCCGTAGCTTTAGCGAAGGAGGGTAGGATGGTCTCGACATGAGCATCGCGCGTACCCTGCTCCTAAAAGCATCCGACAGCGCCTGGCTTCGCGAAAACGCCACCAAGGCGCCGTTTGTCCGCCGTGCCGTTTCCCGGTTCATGCCGGGCGAATCGTTCGACGACATGATCGTCGCCGCCCGGACGATGGCCGCCGAGGGCGTCACGGCGTTGTGCACCCGGCTGGGCGAGAACGTCAAGGATCTGGCCGAGGCCGACGGTGTGGCCCGTCACTACCTCGAGGGCATTGCCCGCATTCACACGCTGAACCTGGCGTGCGAGCCGTCGCTCAAGCTGACGCAACTCGGACTCGACATCGATCGCGAGCTGGCCTACGGTCACCTGCGCGACCTGGGCGCTCGCGCGCACGCCGCCGGCAACTACCTGTGGATCGACATGGAGCAATCGCACTATGTCGACATCACGCTCGACTTGACGCGCCGCCTGCGAAGCGAGTTCCCACGCGTCGGCGTGTGCCTGCAGGCCTACCTCTATCGTACCCGCGAAGACCTGGTCGAGCTGATGGCGCGCGGCGTCGGTATTCGCCTGGTCAAGGGCGCCTACAACGAGCCGGCCGAGGTGGCGTTCCCGAAGAAGAGCGACGTGGATGCGAACTACTACGCGCTGGCGCAACTGATGCTGGCTGCCGGCTCGCGCGCGAGCGGGGCGCGCGCGGTGTTTGGCACGCACGATGCCCAGCTGATCGACAGCATCCGCCGGCACGCCGCGGCGACCGGCGTGACGCCCGCCGAGTTCGAGATTCACATGCTCTACGGCATCCAGAAGGCCACCCAGCTTCGTCTCGCGCGGGATGGCGCGTCGGTGCGTGTGTTGATCGCCTACGGCGCCTACTGGTTCCCCTGGTACATGCGCCGCCTGGCCGAACGGCCCGCCAACGTGTGGTTCGTTGCCAAGAGCCTGTTCGGTTAAGGCAGCTAGGCCGTGGGGACAAACCTTCAGATTTGTCCCGGGACCCCGGTATGATCACTCCATGAACGACGAACCAAAGAGCGCGCTCGAGTTGGCAATGGCGCGGCTGAAGAAACAGGATGCCGACGCCGGCGTGATCGAGCATCCGTTGACCAACGACCAGAAGAACGAGATCGGCGAGATTCGCAAGACCTACGCCGCCAAGCTGGCGCAGGAAGAAATTCTCTACCAGTCGAAGCTGGCCGGCTCGGTCGACTTCGAGCAACGCCAGACCATGGACGAGCACTATCGGCGTGACGTCGAGCGCCTGAATCACGAGCGCGATCGCAAGGTCGAGAAAATTCGAAACGCCTGATGGTCGCGGACGGTGACATCTACGCCCTGATCGGCGAAGACGGTTTCGCGCGGCTGGTGGCCGCCTTCTACGCGCAGGTGCCAGGCGACGACCTCCTGGGTCCCATGTATCCGGCCGACGACATGGCCGGTGCCGAGGAGCGGCTGCGCGATTTCCTGGTCGGCCGTTTCGGCGGTCCGCCGCGCTACGAAGAAAGCCGCGGGCATCCGCGCCTGCGCATGCGGCACCATCCCTACAAGCTGGATCAGGCGGCCCGCGATCGCTGGGTGCAGTTGATGGACCACGCGCTTGATCAGGCGACGCTCCCCGCGGAGGTCACGCCGTTCCTGCGCGAGTTCTTCCACGGCACCGCGACGTTCCTGATGAATAGTCGCCAGTAGCGGTCAAAAGGAGACCGGCAGGATCTCGAAGGCGCCCGCAGCGGGCGCTGACACCCCGCCTGGTGTCAGCGAGCCCCTCACCATCTGCGGCTGTGATTAGTTGATATCTGCGGCGTCTGCGGCTAGGCTTAGGCCGTTCTTTCATACCAGTCGGTACTCGGAGGCGGCCTCATGCAGGTAATTCCGGTCACGGCTGTCCATCGCGGCTTCGGGCAAACGTCCCGCAAAGACGCGTGGTGGGCAGCACCTCTCGGCGTGTTCCTCGGTCTCTCGGCTTTCGTTGTTTACGCGACATGGGCGGCGTTCCAAGGTGAGCACTACCACTTTGGCCCATACCTTTCGCCGTTCTACGCGCCGGAGTTGTGGGGCGCCTCGCCGCACGCCTGGTTCGGCCCCAAGCCGGCCTGGTGGCCTGCGGTGGTGCCGTTTTCGCCAGCCCTGTTGATCCTGCCGTTCCCCGGCGGCTTTCGCTTCACCTGTTATTACTACCGTGGCGCCTACTACAAGGCGTTCTGGGCCGACCCGCCGTCGTGCGCCGTCGGCGAGCCGCGCAAGAGTTATCTCGGCGAGAATTCGTTCCCGCTGATCCTGCAAAACGCTCACCGCTTCTTCATGTGGGTGGCCATCATTTTCATCGGCTTCCTGGCCTACGACGTGTGGGTGGCGATGTGGTTTACCAACGACACGACCGGCGTCAAGGAGTTCGGCCTCGGCGTCGGCACCATCGTGCTGGCCGTCAACGTCGGCCTGCTCGGCAGCTACACCTGGGGCTGCCACGTGCTGCGCCACGTCGTCGGCGGCCGCAAGGATGAGATCTCGAAGTCGCCGGTGTGCGACCTGGCTTACTCGTGCGTCACCAGCCTGAACGTGCGGCACCAGTTGTTTGCGTGGTGCAGCCTGTTCTCGGTGATGGGCGCCGACGTCTACGTCCGCCTGTGCTCGATGGGCATCATCACTGATCTGAGGCTGTTCTAATGGCGGCGCACGCAACCTACTCCTACGACGTCCTGGTGATCGGGGCGGGCGGGGCCGGCCTGCGCGCGGCGATCGAGGCCGCCGGCGCCGGCGTGTCGGTGGGTCTGATCTGCAAGTCGCTGTTGGGCAAGGCGCACACGGTGATGGCCGAAGGCGGCATGGCCGCGGCCATGGCGCACAACGACGATCGCGACAGTTGGCAGGTGCACTTCGCCGACACCATGCGCGGCGGTCAGTACGTCAACAACTGGCGCATGGCCGAGATTCACGCCCAGGAGGCGCCGGATCGGGTTCGCGAACTCGAAGCCTGGGGCGCCGTGTTCGACCGGACACCTGACGGCCGCATCAACCAGCGCAACTTCGGCGGCCATCGCTACCCGCGCCTGGCGCACGTCGGCGATCGCACCGGCCTGGAGCTGATCCGGACGCTACAGGATCACACCACCTATCTCGGCGTCACCGTGCACATGGAACACACGGTGATCGAGCTCATTCTCGACGGCGGTCGGGCCGCCGGTGTGCTGGCCTACGACCGCGAGCGTGGCCGCTTCCACGTCTTTACCGCCAAGGCCATCGTGATGGCCACCGGCGGAGCGGGCCGCGCCTTCAAGATCACCAGCAACAGTTGGGAAGGCACCGGTGATGGCCATGCGCTGGCCTATCGCGCCGGCGCCGAGCTCATCGACATGGAGTTCATCCAGTTCCACCCCACTGGCATGGTGTGGCCGCCGAGCGTGCGCGGCATTCTGGTGACCGAGGGCGTACGTGGTGAAGGCGGCGTGTTGCGCAACAGCGAAGGCCGCCGCTTCATGTTCGACGACATCCCGGACAACTACAAGCCACAGACCGCCGCCGATGCGGAAGAGGGCTGGCGTTATGTCATGCAGGACAAGACCGCGCGGCGTCCGCCCGAACTGCTGACCCGCGATCACGTCGCCCGCTGCATCAATCGCGAGGTCAAGGCCGGACGCGGTTCTCCCCACGGCGGCGTGTTCCTCGACATTGCCTGGATCAAAGACAAGATCGCCGATGCCCCGGCCCACATCAAGCGCAAGCTCCCGAGCATGTATCACCAGTTCAAGGAACTGGCGGACCTCGACATCACGACGACGGCCATGGAAGTGGGCCCGACGACGCACTACATCATGGGGGGCATTCGGGTCGACGCCGACTCGCAGGAGTCGACCATCCCGGGCCTGTTTGCCGCCGGCGAGTGCGCGGCCGGCATCAACGGCGCCAATCGGTTGGGCGGCAACTCGCTGTCGGATCTGATCGTGTTCGGCAAGCGGGCCGGTGAATATGCCGCGCAACTCGCGCGGAAGAGTGCTGCACCGAAAGTGGATGAGGGCGCGGCGGAGCGCTCGATCACGGCGTCGCTCGCGCCGTTCGACCGCGGGAACGCCGGCGAGAATCCGTATAAGGTGCAGCAGGATCTGCAGGACGCCATGCAGGCGCTCGTCGGCATCGTCCGCAACGAAGGCGAAATGCAGGAGGCGGTGCAGAAGCTGGCCGGCTTCAACGCGCGGGCCGCGCGCGCCGGCGTTGATGGCCACCGCGAGTACAACTCCGGGTGGCATACCTGCATCGACCTGCGAAACCTGCTCGATTGCGCGGAGGCGATCGCCCGCTCGGCGATTGAACGCAAGGAAAGCCGCGGCGGACACTTCCGCGAGGACTACCCGGACAAGGTCGCCGAGTTCGGCACCTTCAACATCGCGACCACCCGACAGCCGGATGGCTCGATGAGAGTGTCGCGCCTTCCGCTGAAGGAACTCCCGGCACATCTGAAGCAGGTCATCGAGGAGCAAAAGCAGTGAGCCAGGCGACCTTTCGGATTTGGCGCAGCGAACCCGGTGGCGGCGCCGGGAAGTTCGTCGACTACACGACCGAGATTTCCGAAGGCATGGTCGTGCTCGACGCGGTCCACAAGGTGCAGGCGGAACAAGCGCCCGACCTGGCGTGCCGCTGGAACTGCAAGGCGGGCAAGTGCGGGTCCTGCTCGGCCGAGATCAACGGCAAGCCACGGCTGATGTGCATGAGCCGACTCAACTCGCTCGACCTGACCGAGCCGGTCACCGTCGAGCCGATGCGGACGTTTCCGTTGATCAAAGACCTGGTCACCGACGTGTCGTGGAACTTCCGGGTCAAGAAGGGGCTGAAGAAGTTCAAGCCCCGCCAGCCCGACGCCGCGGACGGCACCTGGCGGATGGCGCAGCGCGACGTCGACCGCGTTCAGGAATTCCGCAAGTGCATCGAGTGCTTCCTGTGCCAGGACGTCTGCCACGTGTTGCGCGATCACGACAAGCACGAAGAGTTCATCGGCCCGCGCTTCCTGCTCTACTCTGCGGCGCTCGAGATGCATCCGCTCGACAGCGACGACCGGCTGCAGGATCTCAAGGACCAGAACGGGATTGGCTACTGCAACATCACCAAGTGCTGCACCAAGGTCTGTCCCGAGCACATTCACATCACCGATAACGCGATCATCCCGCTCAAGGAGCGGGTGGTGGATCGGTTCTATGACCCGGTGACCCGGTTGTTGCGAATGATTACCGGTTAACGATCAGGGAAGCTGCCATGTTTGATCTGAAGCGGCTCTCGACGGCGGCAATTCCTGCGGCGCTGGCCAAGGCGGAACGCTATCGGCTGCTGAACGAACCGGAGGAGGCGCAGAGCATCTGCGAAGATGTCCTGCAGGCCGACCCGGCGAACGCCGACGCGGTCCGCACCTTGATTCTCGCCCTCACCGACTCGTTCCCGCATCAGGACGGCAAGACCGTGCGGCGTGCACAGGACCTGGTGGCGAAGCTGCCCTCTGAATACGAGCGCGCTTACGTTGGCGGCCTGGTGGCCGAGCGCCGGGCGCGCGCGCTGCTCGGCAAGGGCGGTCCCGGCCGCACGCTGCCGGCCGGTGACTGGCTGAGGGAAGCGATGAAGGCTTTCGAACGCGCCGAGTCCGTCAAGCCGGCGGACAACGACGATGCGTTGCTGCGGTGGAACGCGTGTGCACGGCTGTTCCAGAAGCATCCCGAGCTGATGATGGTGGACGATGAGCGCACCGCGCCGGTGATGCTGGAATAACGGAGCGCTTGGCACGTCCGCCCCGCAAGACAAACGATTACAAGCGCCCAGCCCTGATTTGTGGCGCGCCACTATAGAATATGAGGGTATCTGAATTTAGATCGGGACTCATTTTCTTCAGGAGACCAGCGTCCATGTTCGATAATTTGAACGGTAGCGGCCTCGATCGTCGCGGTTTTCTCCGCGGTTCGGCGATGTTTGCCACGGCCATCGGCGTGGCCGTGCTGCCAGCGTTCGCGCAGGAGCCGCAGCAGAAGCCCGAACCAGAGAAGAAGAAGGAAGAGCCGAAGGATCCCTTCGCCGACGGCGACAAGAAGGACGACAAGAAGCTGGTCGACGCCGAGGGCCGCGAATACCGGGTCTGCCCGCAGTGTGCCTACAACATGTATAAGCAGGGTCGCATGTGGGTGTGCGAGAACTGTGGTTACAGCTACGTCGAATAGCCCTCAACCACTCTCTCAACCAGCCGCAGGAACGGCAGCAGCGGCGCGTCGCCGGTCACTTCACGAACCGCCTCGGCGCACAACGCCGCAGCCTTGGCCAATCCAGCATCTTCGCCAGCACCGTCGCGTCCAGCGTGCGCTGAGCGAGTGAGATCTCGCACACGCCCGGCACGGCAGTGACAATGCCGGGCTCGGTCCTGACCGTGCCGACGGTGCACACCACCCGGGCGGACGGCGTGGTGTGACGGTTGGCGATGTCGCGGAAGGCGAGCGCGCTTTCGGCCGCGGCGAGGAACGCATCACGCCGGTCGGCTGGTTCATCGCTTCCAGCACGGGGCCCTGCTCGATGTGCAATTCCAGATACGCCACGGCATCAATGGCCTTCAGAAACGCCTGCGACTCGTGCATCCGCGCGAGCTCCACGCCGTGTTCGCGCAGGGCATCGACCAGGCACGTGCCGGTCCTGTCGATCAGGTGTTCGACTTAGGTGATCATCAGCGCGCCCGCCGCAGCAATCTCCGGCGTGATGCCCAGCGTGGCCAGCTTGCCGTTGAACCACTGCCGCGCCTCGCGCCACACCGGCCCCCAGGCCAGGCGCTGCGCGCCATCGGCGGTCGCGGTCAGGGCGGCCAGTTCACGCAGATTGCTGATGACGTCGCGAGCGCTCATGCCGCGCGAGTATAGCGAATGCTTCCGCGCTGAGGTCAGCGCCACGGATTTGATGCCGGATTTGATCGGGTAGAAGAAATACTGTTAGCGCATGCCTGCCGCCCAGCTTTCCGCCGCCCAGTTGCACGAGCTAATTCTGCCCCTGGCTCGGCCGCCGCAAGTTGTGCTGACTCCGGGCCAGACTATCGATGAGGCGCTTCGGGCCATTCGCACGGCAGCCTCGGCCAGCTCCATCCATTACTTCTACGTCGTCGATGACGACGCCCGGCTGGTGGGGGTGGTGCCGACGCGCCGGCTGCTGGCCGCGGCGCCGGAAGACACGGTCGGGGAGGTGATGGTCGAGAACGTCGTGGCCATTCCGGATTGGGCGACCGTGCTGATCGCGAGCGAGTACTTCGCGACCCGCCGGTTGCTGGCGTTTCCGGTGGTGGATGGGAGTGGTGTGCTCCTTGGTGTGGTCGATGTCAACTTGTTCACCGACGAGGTGATCGACCTGGCGCGACGCACTTACGACGACATCTTTCAGCTGATTGGTGTGCACGGCACGGCGCAGCGGTCGACGCTCGACGCCTTCAAGGACCGTTTCCCGTGGTTGTCGTGCAACATCGCCGGCGGCCTGATGGCGGCGTTCATCGCCAGCCGCTTCGAACACTTGTTGGAGGAAGTCGTCGTGCTCGCACTGTTCATTCCCGTGGTGCTGGCCCTCGCCGAAAGCGTCGGCATGCAGGCGTTGAGCTTGACGCTGCAGAGTTTCACCGATGGCCCGTTCGTGCCGAAGCGGCTGGCCGCCGCGCTCTGGAAAGAGTTCCGGACGGCAGTCTTACTGGGCATCGGCTGCGGTGGGGTCGTCGCCACCGTCGTCATGGTGTGGCGCGGCGAAGCCATGGTGGCCGGCGTCATTTTCGCGTCGATCACCCTGTCGATGGTCGTGGCCTGCCTGCTGGGCGTGGCGTTCCCGGCGCTGTTGCGGGTCGCAAAGGCCGATCCGCGGATCGCGGCTGGTCCGGTGGTGCTCGCGGCGGCTGACGTCGCGACGTTGTTCTTCTATTTCTGGCTCGGCGCTCGTTTTCTCGGCTGAGGCCGGCCCGGGAACGCACGCTTCAACTCGTCGGCGGCGATCTCGCGCCACGCCCCAGGCGCGAGCGTGCCCAGCTCCAGGCCGCCGAAGGCGACGCGCCGCAGTCGGGTGACCGGATGCCCCGCCGCGGTGAGCATCCGCCGCACCTCACGATTCTTGCCTTCGCTCAACGTCAGCACCAGGTGACTCTCGCGTGCCGAGGCCTTTCGGATCTCGGCGGCCGCGGCGATCAGCCGCTCGCCGTCCACGCGAACCCCGCGCCGCAGCGTGGCGATGGTGCCCGGTTCGACGCGTCCCTCGACCGTCACCAGGTAAACCCGCGGCACCTCCGATGCGGGGTCGGTCAGCCAGTCAGACAACCGCGTGTCGTTGGTCAGAATCAGCAATCCACTGGTCGCCATATCGAGCCGGCCGACGGGCATCACGGGAAAAGGGACGCTGCCCAGCAGGTCGAAGACAGTCTTTCGGCCGTTGGGATCGGAGCGGGTGGTCACGACGCCCCTGGGCTTGTGGAGGACGATGGTGAGTGGGCGAGGTGCGGCCGCGGGCGTGCCATCGATGGCAATGACGACCCGCTCGGGGACGACTGGCGTGCCGGGATTGGTGACGCGGACGCCATTGACGAGGATGCGCCCGTCGGCAACCAGGGCGCGGGCCTGGGTGCGGCTGGCCAGTCCCAGTTTTGAGATCGCCCGCTCCAGCGGCACGTGGCCGCGCTTCAGCCTAGCGGTAGTTGCCAAACTGGAGGGCCACCCCGAAATCCTTGGCCCTCAGGGCCTGCATGGCGTCCTGCAGTTCGTCTTTCGACGATGAGGTCACGCGCACCTGGTCGGCCTGGATCTGCGCCTGCACCTTCTTCTTCGACTCTTTCAGGTGCTTGACGATGTCCTTGGCGGCATCGCTCGGAATGCCCTGCTGAAGGGTAATCACCTGCTTGACCGTGCTGCCCGAGGCTGGTTGGGTCTCTTCGCGCTTCAGGTTCTTGACCGGCACGCCGCGTTTGATCAGGCGCGTCTGCAGGACCTCCCAGACCGATTCGAGCTTGAAATTGTCCTCGGCCGTGAGCGTGAGCGTGTTGGCCTTCGCGTCGAGGTCAATGGCGGCGTGCGACCCCTTGAAGTCGAAGCGCTGGGCAATTTCCTTGCGGGCCTGGTTGACGGCGTTATCCACCTCGGGCATGTCGATATCCGACGTCACGTCGAACGAGTATGCGCTGGCCATGACGATGATCCTATCGCAACCCCTCGCTCCAGTCGTCGTTCGGCGACGAAAATACCTAGTTATGCCCGGTCGCCTGCCGCCCGTACGTTGAGAGGTGATGTTGTTCCCGCTCGCCGAATACTGGTGGTTCTACGCCGTCTTTACCGCCTTCGTGCTCGTCCTGCTGGCGATCGACCTGGGTGTCTTCCACCGCAAGGGTCACGAGATTACGATCCGCGAGGCGGCCAAGTTCAGCGCCATCTGGATCTCGATGGCGATGCTGTTCAATGTGCTGCTCTATTACTACGCGCTGTCAACGTTTTCGCAGGATCAGCGGCTGCTGGCGACGCCCGGCTTTAACCCCGCGCAGGCCGCGTCGCAGGTGGCGCTCGAGTTTCTCGCCGGCTACGTCGTCGAATACACGTTGTCGGTGGACAACATGTTCGTGTTCGTCGTGATCTTCACCTTCTTCCGGGTGCCGTCGGCTTACCAGCATCGGGTGTTGTTCTACGGCATCCTGGGCGCGTTGATCTTCCGCGCCATCTTCATTGCGCTTGGCGCCGTGCTGCTCAGTTATCACTGGGCCATTATCCTGTTCGGCGTGCTGCTCATCTACACCGGCATCAAGATGTTGAGCCACTCGTCGGAGTCGATGGATCCGTCAACCAACCCGCTAGTGCGCCTGACGCACAAGGTGATGCCGGTCAGCGATCGCTGCGACGGCCACAACTTCTTCTCGCGGATCGATGGACGCTGGCATGCCACGCCGCTGTTTCTGGCGCTGATGGCGATCGAGATGAGCGACATCGTGTTCGCGATTGACTCGGTGCCGGCGATCTTCGCGCTGACGCGGGAACCGCTGATTGTCTTCACCTCCAACGTCTTCGCCATCCTGGGTCTGCGGTCGCTCTACTTCGTGCTGGCGGGTGCGGTGGCGCGATTCACGCTGCTGCGTTTCGGCCTGGCCGGCGTGTTGATGTTCATTGGCCTCAAGATGATCTGGCTCAACCAGGCCTGGGGCGGCCACTTTCCGATCGGCTGGTCGCTGGCCATCATCGGGACGCTGGTGGGCGGCTCGATTGTCGCGTCCGTGCTGGTCGAGCGTTGGAAGCACGCTACACTGAGCGAGCGTGCCGGCTAAGCAGCCCGGGATACGGGACGTCACCATTCATCGCCCTGGCGGCACCGCGCCGGTGCCCGACCGTGTCGCCGTCGAGGAACCGCTGGAGGTGCGCGTCAACGGCGCGCTGTTCGCCGTGATCATGCGCACACCGGGCGCCGATCGCGAGCTCGCCGCCGGCTTCCTGCTGGCCGAAGATGTCATTCGCAGCAGCGACGAGATTGGCGCCATCGAGCACTGCGTGGACACCGCAGGCGAGGGGTGCGACAACCTCATCAACGTGATCGTGCGGGGCGACGCTGTCGCGCGGCTTGAGGTGCGGCTGGGCGATCGCCGGCCGGACGCTGCTCGCCGGTCAGCATCCGCTCGACGACCGGCTGCTGCTGGTGTCGGGGCGCACGTCGTTCGAGCTGGTGCAGAAAGCGCTGTTGGCCGGCGTGCCGCTGATTGCCGCGGTCTCCGCTCCGTCGAGCCTGGCCATCGACTTGGCCACCAAGGTCGGGATTACCCTCTGCGGCTTCGTGCGCGGAGATACCTTCAACATCTACAGCCATCCGCAGCGCATCGGCCACCGATTAATACCAGCCGCAGATTAGAAGCGATCTCGTCAATGCGCGCAGCAGAATAATCATGCAGGCGAGATGCACGAAGCCGGCACAGTTGGCGGCGTGGCGCTCATCGTGGGTGACCACGCGGCACCGCTGTTTGGCGTCCGGGACCGGCCACCCGCGCTTCTGCGATGTGGTCGCATCGGTAAAGATGCTGCGAAACCATTCGGCCACAGCCGGCTGGAAGTTCGAGTCGAGGGTTGGCGCCGCCATCTGTATTTGAGGATATAATGCGCGGCTACATGGGTGACGCTGGCGAAGGCCTGATTGATGCTGAAGCGCGCTTGCAAGAGCGCATGGACGAACTCGAGGAAAGCCGCAAGGTCGCCAAGGACAAGGGTCCGAAGGCTGACCCCGAATTTGTGCGGCAGACTGATTCACTGCGACTGGCCCGCACAGAATTGCAGCGCCAGTTGGAGTTGACGACGCACCCGGTGCGCCGTGAGCAAATCGGCCACGCCGTGGCTGAGATCGAGCGCCGGTTGGCGGAAGTCGGGACCAAGAAAAAGAAATAGGCAAGACGCCGGGTTGAATGTTCGCCCGGCCACTCGCGAACAATTCAACCCGGCGTCTCCGTCATCTTCTTCAGTTCCGCCGCGAACGCGGCGGGCGAGCTGGGGCGGGTGTCTTGATCGAACGCGACTGCCCGGCGAATCACCGCAGCCACGCCTTCGGCCATGCCGCTGGTGTCGAGGGCGGCCGCTCCGGCCGCCTGCTTCATCCCAATGTCAATGAATGACCCGCTGCCGTACGGCAGCCTGCCCGTCAGCATCTCGAAAGTCATCACGCCAAGGCTGAACACGTCGGAGCGGGCATCCACACCTTCGCCCCGCAACTGCTCCGGCGCCATGTACGACGGCGTGCCGACGATGGTGCCGGCGTTGGTGATGGTGCCGCCGCCGGTCCGCGTGCCGGTAAGCTTGGCCACCCCGAAGTCCACGACCTTCGGACCGGTGCCGCTTTCCGGCAGCAGGATGTTCTCTGGTTTCAGGTCGCGATGCAGAATGCCCGCCTTGTGCGCCGACTCCACGCCGCCGGCAATACCGGACAACAGGTCGGCGGTCCGCTCCGGTGCCAACTGCCGTTCCCGCTTCAACAACTGCCGCAGGTCTTCGCCCGGCACGAACTCCATCACCAGGAACGCCGCACCGTCAGTGAGCGTGCCGTAGTCGAACACAGTCACGATCGAGGGATGCTGCAGGCGAGCCACGATCAGCGACTCGCGCCGGAAGCGCTCGCGCAAATCGGGATCCGACAGCAGTTCGCTGCGCACCACCTTGATGGCGACGTCGCGCTCAAGGCGCACGTCCCACGCGCGAAACACCGCGCCCATGCCGCCCTGGCCGATCATGGCATCGACGCGATACTTGTGGTCGACCACCGTGCCGACCCCGATGGCCGCGGTCGGTGCGCCACTGCCAACTAAAATAGTTGGCGCGAATCCCGGCGTGCCGGCCGGCGCCTGCGTGGCACCCACCTGTTGGCGCAAACGCGACAAGTCGAGCGCGACGCCCATCTGGCAGGCAATGCCGTGCAGCAACTCGCGGTCTTCAGGCGTGTACGGTTCTTCCGATCGCTTGGGGCCGAGCGCGATCAGGCCGACGAAGGGCCGCGGGTCGCTGCCGCCGGCGAAGATCGGTACCAGCAACGCGGCGTTGGCTTCGGCCAGCCACAGGCGATCGGCCGGGGGCACGCGCGCGACCGGCGATTGCTCGTCATTCAGAAAGACCTCGAGCGGCTTGTCCGACCAGCGCAGCAGCGTGATGATGCCACTAGCCGCTCCGAGCGAGGCCGGCTTGACGCGGAGCGCCGTCACCGGCTCGAACGCCGCGCCGTTGTCGCCAGCCCCTGAGCTCACCGCGGTGTCGGTCGAACGGGCGAGAACCGATACTCCTTCCGGATGCAGCGCACTGTCGATCTGGGTGACGACCAGCGCGATCAGGTCGCACGGGTCGGCTTCGTACGGCACGCGTCCCGCGAGTGAGACCAGAATTTCGCGCGCGTCGTACTCGGCTCGGAAAAAGCGCTGGTCGAGCCAGCGCTGCGCGTCGCTGCGATAGCTCAGGCCGACGCCAAGCAGCGCGAGGCAGACCAGGTAGAACAACGGACGGCCGCTGACGATCATCGACAGCGACAGGTCGCGTTGCTGCACCAGTGACGCGGCCAGCGCGATCACCGGCAGCACGACCAGCACGGCCAGCGTGCGGCGCGCGAAGGCGTACTGCAAGCTGCGCCGCAACACCGTGCGCGGGCTGAAGACGTGCTGCACCGCCACCGCATACGGCAGCCCGAAGGCGGGGAGCAGGACAATGGCCTGCAGCAACGCTTCGAGCAATACGGGCAATTCCACCGTCCGCCCCGCCAGGCTGAATAGCAGGGGAATGCCGGTCTTCAGTGCGTAGGCGAAAACCGCCGGCACGCCGGTGAACACCACGATTTGGATCCGGCGCCGCTCGTTGGCATCGGGATTGGTGCGGTACCGCCCCATGCCCTCGATCACGATCAGCACGTTGGCGCCCAGGCCCAGGGCGAAGCAGGCGTCGAAGGTCCACGGCCGTTCCGCGACCCAGGTGAGCGCAGGCAGCACGGCGTCGGCACCCAACAGGAACGTCGCGCTGAGAAGGCCGATGATGAACATCGGCACCGCGGCAGCAAGCACCGCGGGCACGATCCAGCGATGGCGGTCCAGGACCTCGCTGCGATGGGGGAAAAAGAGCACCGCGAACCCGATGATGGGGAACGACAACGAGGTGATGATCCAGTTGAAGATCAGTAGCAGCGATCCCAGCACCGGCAGCGATTGCGCGCTGCCGAGCAAAGGGCCGCCGTTGGCGGCGCCGGTCACGCCGAGCGCCAGCGTCATCAGCGCCGCTGTGGAACCGTGGGTGCCGAGCGCCAGGAGGACGCCGGCGCCGGCGAGAAACGCCGTCATCTGCGACAGCGGACCGAGATGCTGGCGCAACCACGTGGCCCACGTCCTGCCATCCATCGACCAGATGGCCGGTTGGCCGAGGACGACGGTTCTCGGCGCGCCGCCGGTGGCCGACGTGACGGTCAGCGTCAGCGGGGCGCCGGGGCGAAGCGCCTGCACCTCGCGCCAGACGCGCAGCCCCTCCGACGGCTCGGGAGGCAGGGTATTGACAATGTCGCCGACCCGCAGGCCGGCGCGATCGGCAGCGCCTCCCGTCCAGATGTGAGTGATAGTCACCGGCTGGCCAGCGGCGGTCCGCACGTCAGGAGGGCGAATGACCGCAACTGGCCGCGGCTCCGACAACATCCCCATGACGTTTTCGCCGGAAACGGCGAGTCCGGCGCCGGCGGGCCACAGGTGTGGGCGCAGGACGGCAGCCTGGACGACCAGCGCGGCCGCCGACAGGGCGAGCGCTGCACCGACCATCAGCCGTTCCGAGGAGACCCGCATGCAGGTGCGATTGTAGTGCGTGTGATATCCTTCACAAGCACGTAGAAAAACATGTGCGTGACATCATTCGCGATCTAAACGGGTGTTTTAGACCATGGACGGCTGGGGCGGAATCCTACTACTTGGAGCCATCGGAGTCGGCTTCGGCATCGTCTCCGTGGTGCTGTCGTACTTCCTCGGCCCTCGCAATCCCACGCCCGAAAAGCTGGCGGCCTACGAATGCGGCATGCCGCCGGTCGGCGACGCCCGCGAACGGCAGTCGGTGAAGTTCTACCTGATCGCGATGATCTTCCTGCTGTTCGACATTGAAGTCGCGTTCCTCTATCCGTGGGCGATGGCGATGCGGCAGTTAGGCTGGACCGGCCTGATCCAGATCGTCGTCTTTTTCCTGATCCTGATCGTCGGCTACATCTATATCTGGCGCAAGGGCGTGCTCGATTGGGGTCCCGAGTTTGATCCCGATTACAAGCACGCGCCCAAACCCGGCCCGGCCGTGGTGAAGAGATACCGTTATGGGACTCGAAACTGATTACGAAATCCCCGTCCTGACGACGTCCGCTGAATTCATGATTCAGTGGGCGCGGCGGTCGGCGATCTGGCCGGTGGCGTTCGGCTTGGCCTGCTGCGCGATCGAGATGATGGCGACCGGTGCCGGCCGCTACGACATGGCCCGCTTTGGCGCCGAAGTGTTCCGCGGCTCGCCCCGGCAAGCGGACCTGATGATCATTGCCGGCCGCCTGTCGCGCAAGATGGCGCCCGCGATGCGCCGCATCTACGACCAGATGCCCGAGCCGAAGTGGGTGATCTCGATGGGTGCCTGCGCGTCGTGCGGCGGCGTGTTCGACAACTACGCCATCGTGCAGGGCTCGGACCAAGTCGTGCCGGTTGACGTGTTCATTCCCGGTTGCCCGCCGCGTCCCGAGGCCCTGATCTACGGCATCGTGCAGCTGCAGAAGAAGATTGCCGCCTCGAAGCTCGACCAGACCCCCAGGATCCGCATCGCATGACCGCTGAAGAGATCCTTGCCGCGATCGCACCGGCTGTTCCCGGCGCGACGTTCGAGGCGCTGGCGTCGTCGGACTCGGCCATGACGCCGTCGCTGCTGGTGTCGGCGCCGCACATCGTGGCCGCCTGCCAGGCGTTGCAGGGACCTGGCCTCGAGTTCGTCGCCTTTTCCGACGTCACCGCCGTCGATTTTTATCCGAATCGCGATCCCAGATTCGACCTGGTCTATCACCTGGTCTCGCCGCATCGCCGCGCGCGTGTCCGCTTGAAGGTGCGCGTCAACCAGGACGTCGAGGTACCGACGTTGACCGCGTTGTTTCCGGGCGCGGGCTGGCCGGAACGCGAGCTCTACGACTTGTTCGGCATCGTCTTCACCGGCCACGCCGACCTGCGGCGCCTGATGATGCCCGACGATTGGGATGGACATCCGCTGCGCAAGGACTACCCGGTACAGCTCCGCAAGGACGCGCAGACCTACATGCCGCTGCAGATTACGCAGGAAGAGTTCCAGGCAAACATGGAGCGCGATCGGTACCAGCGCACGACTGCCAAACCGAAATGACGAACGATGCTCGCACCGCACGGGCGGCGGCGACCCTGCGCGCGGCGGCGCAGGTGCACGAGCGGGCGGCACAGGACGTTGGCAGCCTGACCCGCGCGACCGGGGCCATCGTGACGGCGCTGCAGAATGGTCGGAAGGTCCTGGCGTTTGGCAACGGTGGCAGTGCGGCCGACGCCCAGCACTTCGTGGCGGAATTAGTCGGGCGGTACCTGGTTGAGCGCCGGGCGTGGCCGGCAATCGCGCTCTCGACCGATACCAGTATCCTGACCGCGCTTGGCAACGACTACGGGTTCGATCGGGTGTTTGCGCGGCAGGTCGCGGCGCACGGCCAGGCGGGGGACATTGCGCTGGCGATTACCACCAGCGGGAATTCGCCGAACGTGCTGCGCGCGCTCGAAGAAGCGAATCAGCGCGGGCTGGTGACCATGGCCCTGACGGGCCGGGGTGGCGAGGCCGGGCGAATCGCGGCGATTCACCTCGCGGTGGACGACGATCGAACGCCGAGAATTCAGGAAGTGCACATCACCATGTTGCACATCCTTTGCGAGCTGGTTGAGGAAGAGCTGAATGGCTGACGTACGCACCGAGACGATGACGGTCAACATGGGGCCGCAACACCCCAGCACGCACGGCGTGCTGCGGCTGGTGCTGGAGCTCGATGGCGAGACCGTGGTGTCGGTGGCGCCGACCGTCGGCTACCTGCACACCGGCATCGAGAAGACCTGCGAGCAGAAGAAGTGGCAGCAGGTGATCCCGCTGGTCGAGCGGATGGATTATCTCGGCGCCCAGTCCAACAGCCTGGCGTTCTGCCTGTCGGTGGAAAAAATGCTCGGCATCGACGCCAAGATGCCCGCCCGCGTCAACGCGATTCGCGTGCTGGTCGCCGAGCTGCAGCGCATCAGCAGCCACCTGGTCTGGTTCGGCACGCATGCCATGGAGATTGGCGCGATCACCGGCCTGCTCTATGCGCTGCGCGAGCGCGAAATCGTCATGAACCTGAACGAAATGCTCGGCGGCTTCAGGTTCTTTCCCAGCTACATCCGGGTGGGCGGCCTGAAAGAAGACATCCCGCGCGGCTACAAGGAAGCGGTCAAGGCGTTTCTTGATCGGCTGCCGGGCAAGCTCGATGAATACGAAACGCTGATTACCAAGAACCCGATCTGGATGGACCGGACGCGCGGCGTCGGCGTGATCAGCTACGAGGATTGCTGCAAGTGGGGCCTCTACGGCCCGATTGCCCGCGCCGCCGGCGGCGACTACGACGTCCGTCGTGCCTTCCCGTACTGCGATTACGACACTTACGACTTCGACGTGATCGGCGCCTCGAACGGCGACGTCTACGATCGCTACCTGACCCGCGTCGCGGAAATGCGCGAGAGCGTCAAGATCTGCAACCAGGCGCTGGAGCGCATCTCGCCCGTTGGGGCGTGGGCGTGCGACGACAAGCAGGTCGTGCCGCCACCCAAGGACCAGGTCTACACGGAAATGGAAGCGCTGATTCAGCACTTCCTGATCTACTCGCAGGGCTTCAAGGTGCCGGCCGGCGACGCCTACGTGCCGGTTGAAGGCCCGCGCGGCGAACACGGCTGTTACGTGGTCTCGGACGGCACCAATCGTCCGTGGCGCGTGCACATGCGCGCGCCGGGACTGTTTGCCTGCCAGGCCCTGCACAAGTTCGTCGTCGGAGGCATGATCGCGGACGTGATCGCCGTGATCGGATCGCTCGACGTCGTGATGGGAGACGTCGACCGATGAGCTTTCATCCCACGATGCCGTACGGCACTGAGGGCTGGCATCGCTCGATGCGGGCCACGCTGCCCGAGGGCCCCGAGTTCGTGTTCAGCGCGGCGGCTCGTGCGCTGTTCGAAGAGTTTGCGGCGCACTATGCGCCCGAGCATCGCAGGTCGGCGGTGCTGCACGCGCTGTATCTCGCACAAGAGCAGCAGGGCTACATCAGCAACAACGTCACCCGCCACGTCGCAGACGTGATTGGCTGCACCACCGCCGAAGTGGAAGACGTTGTCTCGTACTACGTGATGTTCCACCGCAATCCGGTGGGCAAGTACGTGTTGCAGGTCTGCACCACGCTGTCGTGCGCCCTGGCCGGCGCCGAGCGGGTCGTCGAAGCGCTCGAACACAAGCTGGGCATCAAGGCCGGCGAGACCGATCCCACCGGCATGTTCACCATCCAGCAGATGGAATGCCTCGGTGCCTGCGATCGCGCGCCGGTGGTGATGGTCAACAACGACCATTGGCACGAGCACCTCGCTCCCGAGGCGTGCGGCGCCTTGGTCGACAAGATGAAGACCGACGGCCTCAAGGCGCTCGGTGGTTGCCACCTGGCGATTGAGGGCCGTCCCGAAAGCGAATGGCAGGGCAAGACCACGACGCCCGTGAAGCCGAAGGCCGTGCCCGACTACGAACCCGTGCTCACCAAGTACGCGTTCACGCCGGGCGGCGCGGAATTCGATCACTACGTCAAGCACCAGGCGGGCTACCAAGGGCTGAAGAAGGCCCTGGCCGTGACGCCAGATGCCGTCATTGAAGACGTCAAGAAGTCGGGCCTGCGCGGTCGCGGCGGCGCCGGCTTCCCGACCGGGCTCAAATGGCAGTTCGTCGACAAGAAATCGCCCAAGCCCAAGTTCATCGTCTGCAACGCCGACGAGAGCGAGCCGGGCACCTTCAAGGACCACCTGCTGATGGAGCGCAATCCCCATCTGCTGGTCGAAGGCTGCCTGATCGGCTGCTACGCGATTGGTTCGAAGGCGGCCTACATCTACATCCGCGGCGAGTTCTACCACCTGTTCCCGGCGATGCAGAAAGCGATCGACGATGCCCGTCAGGCAGGATACGTCGGGAAGAACATCATGGGCACGGGCTTCGATTGCGAGGTCTACCTGCACCGGGGTGCCGGCGCCTATGAAGCCGGTGAAGAGACCGCGCTGCTCGAGTCGCTTGAAGGCAAGCGCGCGCAACCGCGCTTCAAGCCGCCGTTCCCGGCGGTCGAAGGTGCGTGGGGCTGCCCGACCGCGGTCAACAACGTCGAGACCCTGTGCAACGTGCCGCTGGTGATGACGCGTGGCGCGGAGTGGTTCGCGGCGCTTGGTCCCGAGAAGAACGGCGGCCCGAAGCTGTTCTGCGTGAGCGGCGCCGTCAAGCGCCCCGGCGTGTTCGAAGCGCCGATGAAGGTCACGCTGAAGGAACTGATCTACGACTACGCCGGTGGGCCGCTCGATGGCCACACGCTGAAGGCGGTGATCCCCGGCGGCTCATCGGTGCCGATCCTGCTGCCGGATCAAATCGACATTCCGGCGAGCTTTGACGATGTCCAGCGCGCGGGTTCGTTGCTCGGTTCGGCCGCCATCATGGTGCTCGATGACACCACCGACATGGTGTGGCTGGCCGATAACCTGCTGCACTTCTATCGCCACGAGTCGTGCGGCAAGTGCACGCCCTGCCGCGAAGGCACCGACTGGCTCTATCGCATCCTGCATCGCATGATGAACGGCGAGGCCACCGAGAAGGACATCGCCCTGCTCGGCAGCGTCGCCAACCAGATCAACGGCAAGACGCTGTGCGCCTTCGGCGACGCCGCGGCGACCCCGGTGCTGACCACGCTCAAGTTGTTCCAGCCCGAGTTCGAGGCCTACGTGAAGGGCACCCAGCCCAAGCCGGCGGCGTATCGCGCGGCGAGCAAGCCCGTAGGGACGCACTAACGTGGCTGAGATCATCGCCTGGGTCACGTCGCCAGAGTTCATCGTCTACGCCAGCATTGTCGGCGTGGTCTTTGGGGGCCTGCAGATTTCAGCGGCGGTCATGGTCTACGCTGAGCGCAAGGTCGCGGCGTTCATGCAGCAGCGCCTCGGTCCGATGCGGGTCGGTCCCTATGGCCTGCTCCAGCCGGTCGCTGACATCCTGAAGCTGTTCTTCAAGGAGGAATTGCGGCCCAAGGCGGCGGATGCCTTCCTGTTCACGCTGGCGCCCATCATCTCGGTCGCCACCGCCTATGTGGCCTTTGCGCCCGTGCCGTTCGGCGCGCCGACGACGCTGTTTGGATTGCTGGACGAGCCGATGGCGTTGCAGGTGTCCGACGTCAACGTCGCGGTGCTGGTGATCTTCGCCGTCGCCTCGATGGGCGTCTACGGCATCGTGCTGGCCGGCTGGGCGAGCAACTCCAAATACTCGCTGCTGGGCGGCCTGCGCAGCTCGGCGCAGATGATCAGCTACGAGCTGGCCTACGGCATGTCGCTGGCGACTGTCGTGATGTTTTCCGGCTCGATGTCGCTGCGCGAGATCGTGGATCTGCAGCAGGGCTACTGGTTCGGCGTGATCCCGAAGTGGTATATCTTCATTCAGCCGATCGCGTTCTTCGTGTTCGCGTGCGCGGGCATTGCCGAAACCAACCGCGCGCCGTTCGACTTCCCTGAAGCCGAGCAGGAACTGGTGGCCGGGTATCACACCGAATACAGCTCGATGCGCTTCGCGATGTTCTTCATGGCGGAATACATCAACATGGTCACGGTGTCGGCGGTCGCGGTGAACCTGTTCTTGGGCGGCTGGCACGGCCCGTTCATCCCACCCGAATATGGCTGGCTCTGGTTCTTGATCAAGCTGGCGTTCCTCTTGTTCTGCTACCTCTGGCTGCGGTGGACACTCCCGCGCTTCCGGTACGACCAACTGATGTCGTTTGGATGGAAGGTGCTGCTGCCAGTGGCGACGGTCAACCTGCTTCTCACAGCCGCGGGGGTGCTCTACTTTGGGCTCTGACGCGTTGCTCTTTTACATTTTCGCCGGCGCTGCGGTGCTCGGGGCCTTGCTGGTCGTCACCCAGAAGAACCCGGTCTACAGCGTGCTGGCCCTGATTGCCTCGTTCTTCGGGCTGTCGGGTCTGTACGTGCTGCTCGAGGCGCCGTTTGTGGCCGTCGTGCAAATCATCATCTACGCTGGCGCCATCATGGTGCTGTTCCTGTTCACGGTCATGCTGCTGAACGTGCCGCGTGAAGACGCGGCGGAATGGGACCGCGCACATCCGCTCTATCGCCCCATGGCGGTCCGCATCGGCGGCGCGCTGGCCATTCTGCTGGCGCTGGAACTGGGGTGGGCGCTGTCGCGCACGGCGGGCCTGGGCGGGGGAGTGGCGGACGAGCATCCGGCCGTATCGAGCGTCGCCGAGTTGGGCCGCGTGTTGTTCACCGATTATATGTTCGCGTTTGAAGTGACGTCGATCCTGATCATCGTGGCGATGGTCGGGGCGGTCGTCCTCGCAAAGAAGCGAGAGGAGTGACCATGAGTATTGGCCACTATCTCGTGCTGTCGGGTGTGTTGTTCTCGATTGGCGCGGCCGGCGTGTTCCTGCGCAAGAACCTGATCACGTTGCTGCTGTCCGTGGAAATCATGCTGAACGCCGTCAACCTGGCGTTTGTCGCATTCGGCCGGCAGTTCGGCACGGTCGACGGCCAGATCATCACGTTCTTCGTGATGACGGTGGCTGCCGCCGAAGCCGCCGTGGGCCTGGCGCTCGTGATTGGCTTGTTCCGCCACCGCGAATCGCTCAACCCCGAAGCCTTCACGTCGCTCAAATGGTGACCCGGTGCTAGCCCTTATTCCCCTGCTTCCGTTCGCCGGCTTCCTCGTCAACGCGACGATGGGGCGTCGGCTGCCCAAGGCGGTGACCGGCGGCCTCGCCTCGGCCGTCATGGTGCTGTCGTTCCTGCTTGCCGTGATGCAGGTGTGGTCGCTCGCGGCCATGCCGCCCGAATCGCGGCAGATTAACCAGACGCTGTTTACCTGGATCACCGCCGGCGACTTCTCGCTGGACCTGGCCCTGCGCCTCGACGCGCTGTCGGCCGTGATGATCCTGGTCATCACCGGCATCGGCTCGCTGATTCACATCTACTCGACTGCGTACATGCACGAGGAGACGGACGAAGCGTTCGGCCGGTTCTTCTCGTACCTGAACCTGTTCTGCTTCTTCATGCTGATGCTGGTGCTCGGCTCGAACGTCTTGGTGATGTTCGTCGGCTGGGAGGGCGTCGGCCTGTGTTCGTATCTGCTGATTGGCTTCTATTACGAAAAGAAGTCGGCCTCGGACGCGGCCAAGAAGGCGTTTGTCGTCAACCGCATCGGTGACTTCGCGTTCCTCCTGGCTACGCTGCTGCTGGTCGTCACCTTCAACTCGCTCGACTTCACCACCATCGCGCTGGCGGCGAAGGAGATGCCGGTCGAAGTGACCTTCGGCACCATCTCCCTGATTACGCTGCTGATGTTCATCGGCGCGACCGGTAAGTCGGCGCAGATTCCGCTCTATGTCTGGCTGCCTGACGCGATGGAAGGCCCGACCCCGGTCTCGGCCCTGATCCACGCCGCCACCATGGTGACCGCCGGCGTCTATATGATCGGCCGCAATGCGGTGCTGTTCGAGCACGCGCCGATCACGCTGCAGATTGTCGCGGTCGTCGGCGCCGCCACCGCGCTCTTGGCCGGCACCATCGGCCTGGTGCAGAACGACATCAAGCGCGTGCTCGCGTATTCGACCGTGTCACAGCTGGGCTACATGTTCCTAGCCATGGGCATGGGCGCGTTCGGCGCCGGCATCTTCCACTTGATGACCCACGCCTTCTTCAAGGCCTGCCTGTTCCTCGGCTCGGGCGCGGTGATTCACGCGCTGCACGGCGAGCAGGACATCCGCAAGATGGGTGGCCTGAAGAAGCACATCCCGATTACCTACTGGACGTTCGTGATCGCGGCGGTGGCCATCGCCGGTGTCCCCGGGCTGGCCGGCTTCTTCTCGAAGGACGAAATTCTGTTCGAGACGTTCCTCCACGGGCATCAGATCCTGTGGGGTGTCGGCGTACTGACGTCACTGCTGACGGCGACCTACATGTTCCGCCTGGTGCACCTGACATTCCACGGCGAAGAGCGCTTCGGCGCCGCCGCCGCGCACGGCCACGATGCGCACGGCCACGCGCACCAGCCCCACCCGTCCCACTTGCACGACGCGCCCGCGCCCATGGCGTTCGCGCTGATCGTGCTGGCCATTGGCTCGGTCCTGGCCGGCTACGTCGGCGTGCCGCACGCGCTTGGCGGCCACAATAACCTGGGGGCGTGGCTCGAGCCGGCGTTCCAGGCGACCAACTGCGGCCAGCCGGTCACGACCGGCGAGCTGGCCGGCATTGCCCTCGAGGATTGCCTCCCCGGCGAGGAAGCCGGCGCCGAGGACCACGCCGCGCTTGAGTTGTCGCTGATGGCGGTGTCGTCGCTCGTCGCTTTCGCGGGCATCGGGCTGGCGACCTTGCTGTGGCTGAAGCGCAAGGACATTCCGGCGCAGATGGCGACGCAGTTCTCCGGCGTGCACCAACTGCTTCTGAACAAGTACTACGTGGACGAGGTCTACGACGCGATCATCGTGCAACCGATCAAGGTGGTGTCGCAGGAAGGCCTGTGGCGCGGCTTTGACGTAAAGATCGTCGACGGCGCGGTCAACGGCGCAGGCTACTTTGTGAGCGGCGTCAGCATTATCCTTCGGTTGCTGCAGAACGGGTCGGTCAAGACCTATGCGGCAGCCATTTTCGCAGGCGCGGTTACGATCCTCGCCTACTACTTCTGGAGATAGCGCGACGTGAACGGGTTGCCCCTACTCTCCATCGCCATCCTGCTGCCCATCATCGGGTCGGTCCTGCTGCTGTTGGTCCCGAACCGTGATGGTTCGAAAGACGGCCTGGTCCGCAACCTCACCCTGGCCATTTCGCTGGTGACCTTCGGCGTCACGCTGATGCTGTGGGCCGGCTTCGACCCCTCGGCCGGCGCGCCGGCGTTCCAGTTTGTCGAACGTCACGCCTGGATCCCGGCCTTCGGCATCGACTACTACGTCGGCATCGACGGCCTCAGCCTGATGCTGCTGGTGCTAACCGGCTTCCTGACTCCGCTGGCGCTACTCACCTCGTGGGAAAGTGTCGAGAAGCACGTCAAGGAATTCTCGATCTTCATGCTGGTGCTGGAAGCGTCGATGCTGGGCGTGTTCAGCGCGCTCGATATTTTTCTCTTCTACATTTTCTGGGACTTCGTCTTGATCCCGATGTATTTCCTGATCGGCATCTGGGGCTACGACCAGCGCATTTACGCGGCGGTCAAGTTCATCCTCTACACCATGGCCGGCAGCGTGCTGATGCTGGTGGCGATCATCGGGCTGTCGTGGGTGCACCAGTCGGTCACCGGCGAATACAGCTTCGATCTGCTCAAGCTGTATGAGCTGCAGATTCCGGCCGGCACGCAGTACTGGATGTTCCTGGCGTTCACGCTGGCGTTCATCATCAAGGTGCCGCTGTTTCCGTTCCACACCTGGCTGCCCGACGCGCACGTGCAGGCGCCGACGCCCGGTTCGGTGATCCTGGCCGGCGTGATGCTGAAGATGGGCGGCTACGGCTTGATTCGCTTCGCCTTCCCGTTGTTCCCGGAAGCCGCGCTCTACTTCGCGCCGCTGCTGGCCACGCTGTCGGTGATCGCCATCGTCTATGGCGCGCTGGTGGCGATGGTGCAGCCCGACATGAAGAAGCTGGTGGCTTACTCATCGGTCAGCCACATGGGCTTCGTGGTGCTTGGCATCGCGGCGTTCAACATGCAGGGCCTGCAGGGCGCGTCGTACCAGATGCTGGCGCACGGCGTCAGCACCGGCGGCCTGTTCTGTATCGTCGGCATGCTGTCGGATCGCCGGCACACCCGGCAGATCAGCGAGTTTGGCGGCCTCAAGACGGTGATGCCGCGGCTGACGGCGGTGATGCTGATTCTCACGCTGTCCTCGATTGGCCTTCCCGGCATGAACGGCTTCATCGGCGAGTTCCTGATCATGCTCGGCGCCTTCAAGTGGGACCCGCGCTTCGTCGTGGTGGCCGCCTTGGGCGTGATTCTTTCGGCGGTCTACATGCTGTGGCTGTTCCAGCGGGTGTTCTACGGGAAGATCACCAACAGTCATAACGCCGATCTCAAGGACCTGTCGTTCCGTGAGTGGGCGATTATCGGCCCGCTGGCCGCGGTGTCGATCGGTATGGGCGTGGTGCCGAACCTGTTCCTGAAACCCATGGAACCGGCGATTCAACGTCTTGTGGACCGCGTGCAGGCTCACCAGCCGCTCGTGGTGGAGAAGCCGGCGGCGACGTCGGCCATCGTTGCAGAGGTGGCCCGATGATCAGCTCATCCTTCGACGCCATCATCCCCATGCTGTGCGTGGCCCTCGCGGGCCTCGTGGTGCTGCTCGCGGAAGCCTTCCGCGAGCGTGGCGAGAAGATGCCGATTGGCGGGCTGGCCATCATCGGCCTCGTCGGCGCCGGCGCGGCCTCGATTCTGCTGTGGAACCGCAACGCCACCAGCTTCGGTGTGGTGACGGCCGACAACTTCTCACTGTTCGTGAACCTGGTGCTGGTCGCGGTCGGTATCCTCACGGTGATCTTCTCGTCGCAAACCGTCGATCGCGACAAGATCCCCGCCGGCGAGTACTACGCCATCATGCTGTTCGCGATCGTCGGCATGATGCTGATGGGGCAGGCCACCGACCTGCTGGTGATCTTCCTGGCGCTGGAGACGATGTCGATTGCGGTCTACGTGCTGACCGGCATCCGGCGCGAACAGCAGCAAAGTACCGAGGCGGCGTTCAAGTACTTCCTGCTCGGCGCCTTTGCCAGCGCGTTCTTCCTCTACGGCGTGGCGTTTATCTACGGCGTGACCGGCAGCACCAACCTGGATCGCATCGGCTCGGTGATCGCCGCCCAGTCGATGAGCGGCAACCCGATGATCCTGCTGGGGGTGGGCCTGCTGATTGTCGGCTTCGCCTTCAAGGTGGCGGCGGTGCCGTTCCACATGTGGTCGCCTGACGTCTATGAAGGCGCGCCCGCGGTGGTCACCGGTTTCATGTCGACGGGCGTCAAGGCCGCCGCGGTGGCCGCGTTCGTACGGGTGTTCCTGTCGTCGCTCGAGCCGATGATTGCCGACTGGGCACCGGTGCTGTGGGCGATTGCCGCGGCGACGATGATCCTCGGCACCGTGGTCGGGGTTGCGCAGACCAGCCTCAAGCGCATGCTGGCCTATTCGAGCATTGCGCACGGCGGTTACCTGTTGGCCGGCCTGGTGGCCGGCAACGACGTTGGCAAGGCCGCGATCCTGTTCTACCTGGCCGCCTACGCGCTGACCAACCTCGGTGCCTTCGGCGTGATCGCCCTGCTCGGCACGCGCGAGCGCGCCAACGACGACCTGCGCGACTACGCCGGCCTGTTCAAGAGCCACCCGGCCCTGGCCGTGCTGATGACGTTCTTCCTGTTGTCGCTCGGTGGCTTCCCGCCAACCGCCGGCTTCATTGCCAAATGGTATGTTTTCAGCGCCGCGATCGGCTCCGGCTACTACGGCCTCGCCATCATCGGCGTGTTGTCGAGCGTGGTCTCGGTGTTCTTCTACCTGCGCATTGTCGTGATGATGTTCATGACCGAGCGCGACGCCCGGCCGGTGCCGGCGCCGATTACGACGATGGCCTACGTGGGGCTGGCGCTGTCGCTCGTCGGCGTGCTCTACCTGGGCGTGCTGCCGTCGGCGGTCATCGACTTCGCCCAAGCCTCCATCAGCACCATTTTTTAGCCACCGAGGACACCGAGAACACAGAGTCTTTCTTTCAAAGGCCTGTCGGGTATTTCCAAGGAAGGCTCTGTGTTCTCTGTGTCCTCTGTGGCCCGTTCGATCTTCTGACGGCGGCTCAGCTAGTTCCCCTGTAGAATCGGGCGTACCCACGAGGGGGCCCATTCGCATGCGACTTCCAGCCGCTCTTGCCGCCGTTTGCCTGCTGACGTCCACCGCCCTCGCGCAGACGCCTGCCAGCCCTCAACCTGTTTCAGCCAGCCGTCACCCCGAGGCGGGGGGGCTGCTGATTCGTCACTATCCCCCCGAAGTGTACGACGGCGGGGCACAGAACTGGTCGATGCTGCAGGACGCCCGCGGCGTGATCTACGTGGGGTCCACCTCCGCACTACTGGAATATGACGGCGTGTCATGGCGCCAGATACGGACCTCCGGGCGCGAGACTATCCGGTCAATGGCGATGGACGCGTCGGGCCGAATCTATGTGGGTTCCAATGGCGACTTTGGCTACCTGGAACCTGATGCCAGGGGCGAGAGGCAGTTTGTGTCGATGCTCGACAAGCTGCCGAAGGACTCACCACAGTTCCAGGACGTCTGGCGTACCTTCGTGGCGCCAGAGGGCGTGTACTTTCAGACGCAGGTAGCGCTCTTCAGGTGGGCCGACGGGCAGATGAAGATATGGAGGCCCACGGGCCGCATTTTCAACCGCGCCCAGTTCGTGAACGGCACCCTCTACATCGGCCAGACCGACGGCGTACTGATGCGCCTCGTCGGAGACGCTTTCGAGCCCGTCCCCGGCGCGGAACGGATGGGCGCGGAAACTTATCCCGTCATCATTCCGTTCGATGACACACGCCTGCTGATGGGCACGCGCAGCGGCGGCGTCTTCCTGTACGACGGCGCCACGATGGTGCCGTTTGTGACGGAGGTCGACGAACTGCTCAAGACGAAACAACTGTATCGCGGGTTCGTACTACCCACGGGCGCCATCGCCCTCACCACGATTTCCTCGGGCATGGTCATCATTGATCGGCAAGGCCGGTTGCTGGAGCAGATCGACGAAAGCGATGGGTTGGTCAGTCCGTCGGTGTACTACGTGATGCCCGATCGCGAAGGCGGGCTCTGGCTGGCGCTGGCCGTGGGCCTTGCCCGGGCGGAGCCTCAGTCGCCGTTCTCCATGTTCGGTCCCGAGGACGGTCTGCGTGCGGCGCCCACTGACCTGTTCCGCCACAACGGCCGCCTCTACATCGCGCACCAACAGGGCGTGCAGTACCTCAGGCCACGGTCGAGTGGACCGCCTGAAGTGCTCAACGTATCTGGCGTTGCGAACCAGTGCTGGTCGTTTCAGGAATTCGTGGACCCAGATGGCAAGGTGCCTCCGCAGTTGCTGGTGGCCTGCGGAGACGGGCTGTACAGAGTCAGCGGCGATCGAGCCACGGAAACCGTGTCAGTGTCGACTGGGGATATGCGGTCGTTGACGGCCTGGGTGGTGGAGACCTCGCGCGTGGACCCTCACCGCATTTGGGTCGGGCTGACGGATGGCCTAAGGTCGCAACTGTGGACCAATGGCCGCTGGTTGGACGAGGGACGCGTCCCCGGATTGACGGATCAGATCCGGAGTCTCCATCAGGACCGCGAGGGAACGCTGTGGGTCGGAACCTCGTCGACTGGGGTGGTGCGACTGCGCGGGGCCGATATTGCCGCAGGTGGAGGTCCCCGGCCGCAAAGCCCCATCATCGAACGATTCGGCGCCGCTGAGGGGTTGGCCCGTGGTGGCGCGACGGTGGTCGATATCGCCGACAGAATGTACGTGAGCGTCATCGGCAAGACGGCCGTGTTCGACGAGGCATCAGGCCGTTTTGTGGCCGACACTACATTCGATGTGGTCGAGCGCGACCCCGACTCCGGAGCCATGAGCCTCAGGGAGGGACCTAACGGTCAGATCTATGTGCGGTCCGGTCGCGACGCGGCCGTGTTGACCCGCCAGGCCGACGGCACCTACGCGACCGACAAGCAGATGTTCAGCCGCTTCGCGGCCGATCGCAGCGGGACGTTCTACGTTGAGAAGGACGGGGTGGCGTGGTTCGGAATAGGTGGACTGCTGGCGAGATTCGACACCGCTCGTTTCGAGCGTACGACCCCGTCGTTCTCCTCACTGGTGCGCCGGGTGACACTGAATCAGACGGACCTGACCCCGCCGACCACGGCCGAGCCGCCCTCGCTGGTAGCCTCCACGCGGAACATGCGCTTTGAGTTTGCCGCGCCGTCGTTCCATAACGAGCGCGCCAATCAGTATCAGACGCGCCTGATCGGAGTAGATCCTGACTGGTCGGCGTGGTCGAACGAATCGCGTCGCGACTACACCAACCTTTCCTCCGGCGAGTACCGCTTCCATGTCCGGGCACGTAACGAGTTGAGCCAGATCAGCGATGAGGGACTCTACGCCTTCGCAATCCTGCCGCCGTGGTACCGCACGTGGTGGGCCTACGGCGTCTACCTCGTGCTGGTCGGGCTGGGCGGGTTCGGGATCGACCGGATCCAGCGCCGCCGGGTGATCGGCAAGGAGCGGCAGCGTTCCGAGTTCGCCGAGGCGCGCCTGCGGGCCGACGCGGCCGAATCGCTGGCCGGCGCCGAGCGCGAGCGCAACCGCAGCATCGAGTTGCTGAGCGAGATTGGCCGCGAGATCACCGCCTCGCTCGACTTCGACACCATCTTCGACAAGCTCTATGGACGGGTCAACGAACTGGCGGATGCCGACGTATTCGGCGTGGGTCTCTATCACCCTGACAAGAATGAGATCGAATACCGGCTGGCGATCGAGAAGGGCAAGCGCTACGCCCCCTACTCGCATAGCACTGCCGATCGCAGTCAGCTCTCCGTATGGTGTGTCGAGCACCGCGCCCCGGTGTTCATCAACGATGTCGAGCAGGAGTTCGGCACGTACATCCCGCACTACGCCGAGGCCGCCCGCGCGCTCGAGGACGGGACCATGTCGAAGGCGGCGCAGTCGATCATTTACCTGCCGCTGATCTCCAAGGACAAGGTCCTCGGTATCGTCACCATCCAGAGCCTCGAAAAAGGCGCCTACACTGAGCATCACCTCAACATGATGCAGAACCTGGCGGCGTTTACCGCCATTGCGCTCGACAATGCCGCTGCCTACCGGCAGCTCAACGAGCAGGAGCACGAGAACCGCCGGCTGTTCGAGGAGGCGCAGCGGGCCCGGGCCGCGGCCGAAGAAGCTGATGCGGCCAAGAGCGCGTTTTTGTCGACCGT
Organism: Acidobacterium sp.; assembly: GCA_002737365.1. Lineage (GTDB taxonomy): Bacteria > Acidobacteriota > Vicinamibacteria > Vicinamibacterales > UBA2999 > 12-FULL-67-14b. The sequence goes on from NSIL01000002.1 coordinate 40,261, forward strand.
CAGCCACGAACTGCGCACGCCGCTCACGTCGGTACTCGGGTTTGCCAAGATCATCAGGAAGCGACTCGACGACCGAATTTTCCCGCTCATCACGACTGACGATCGAAAAATCCTGCAGACGGTGCAGCAGATTCAAGACAACCTGCAGGTGGTCGTTGGCGAAGGCGAGCGACTGACCAAGCTGATTGACGATGTGCTGGACCTGGCCAAGATCGAGGCCGGCAAGCTCGAATGGAACATGGGGCCGGTCACGGTCCAGGAAATCATCGACCACGCCACGGCCGCCACGTCGTCGCTGCTCGAGCCGAAAGGGCTGCTGCTGGCGAAGGACGTCGATGCCACGCTGCCGGTCATCACGGGGGACCGCGACCGGCTCATCCAGGTGGTGATCAACCTCGTCTCGAATGCCGTCAAGTTCACCGACGCCGGCACCATCACCTGCCGCGCCGTGCGTCAGGCCGACATGCTGGTGGTGAGCGTCATCGACACCGGGTTGGGCATCTCTCCCGCCGATCAACCGAAGGTCTTCGAGCGCTTCAAGCAGGTGGGCGATACGCTCACCGACAAGCCCAAAGGCACGGGCCTGGGTCTGCCGATCTGCCGCGAGATTGTTGAACATCACGGCGGCAGCGTGTGGGTGGAAAGCGAGTTGGGTAAGGGCAGCACCTTCTCGTTCTCGCTGCCGATCGCCGACGACGCCCAGCCCTCGCTGCCGCTCGATCTGGCGACGGTGGTTCGCCAGTTGCGCGACCAGGTGGTGGTGACGACCCCGCGCACGGCGGAACGTCAGCCGCGCATTCTGGTGGTGGACGACGAGGCCAATATCCGTGAGTTGCTGACGCAGGAATTCACCGAAGCCGGCTATACCGTCGTCACCGTCGCCAACGGCCGCGAGGCCGTCGCCGAAGTCCGCCGCCAGCGTCCCGACCTGATCGTCCTCGACGTGATGATGCCTGAGATGAACGGCTTCGACGTGGCCGCCGTGCTGCGCAATGACCCGCAGACGCTCGACATCCCGATCATCATCTTGTCGATCGTGCAGGATCGCGAGCGCGGCTTCCGGTTGGGCGTCGACCGTTACCTGACCAAGCCGATCAACACCGACATCCTGTTCCGCGAGGTCGGCGCGTTGCTCGATCAACGCATGAGCCACAAGCGCGTGCTGGTGGTGGACGAGGACGCGACTGCCGTCAAGACCCTGACCGAAGTGCTGAAGGCGCGCGGTTACAGCGTGACCGAAGCGCGCGGCCACGACCTGTTCGAGAAGGCCAAGATGCTGCAGCCCGACATCATCATGCTGAGCTCGGCCGACCCCAAACCCGAGATTGTCCAGACCCTGCGCTTTGAAAAGGGTCTCGAGAACGTCCTCTTCTTCGTGTACCGGTAGGAGCCCCCGTGAGTTTGAAGATCCTGATTGTGGATGACGAAGTACACCTGCGCACGCTGCTGCACCAGACGCTCGAAGAACTTGAGGACGAGGGCGTTGAACTGCACGTGGCGACTAACGGCGAAGAGGCGCTGGCCGCCATCCAGATGCTGCAGCCCAACCTGGTGTTCCTGGACGTGATGATGCCCAAGCTGAGCGGCTTCGACGTCTGCGAGCGCGCCAAGAAGGTGCTGGGCTTGACCAACGTCTACATCGTGCTGCTCACGGCCAAGGGCCAGGAGTTCGACCGGCAGCGTGGCGTTGAGGTGGGCGCCGACCTCTACATGACCAAGCCGTTCGATCCCGACGCGTTGTTGATGAAGGCCCGCGACGTACTCGGCATCTGACCGCATTCATGGCCCGCATCTCCCTTAAGCAGATCGTTGGCGCGCAGAATGGCTTGCGCCCGGTGGTGGCCGCGCTGGAGCGCGCACTCGGCAGTGGCGTGTCCGTTGAGGACGCAGCCGGTGCGTCTCTGCTGGGAACGGCCAATGGCGGCGAGCGTTTTACCGTGGTTCACGACGGCAAGGCTCTGGGGACGGTGTCGGGACCGCAAGGCGCGGAGGCGATTGCCGACCTGCTGCGGTTTCTCGCCGACAAGGAATCCGAGCGCAAGGCCCTCGGCTCAGAGGTGCTGCACCTCTATCGCGAAGTCAACCTGATCTACACCTTCTCGGAAAAGTTGGCGGCGCTGCTGGACCTCGAGCGAGTAGCACAGCTCACGTTGCAGGAAGCCCGTCACCTGATTGTCGCCACCGATGGTGCGATTGTGCTTCTCGATGACGAGACCGGCGCGCTGACCTCGGCGGCGGCGTTCGGCGATGAGCTGCCAGGACTGTCGGGCCTCAAGCGCGGTACCGGCATTGCTGGCACGGTCGCGGCCACCGGCGTTGGCGAGATCGTCAACGATGTGATGGGCGACCCGCGCCGAATCAACGCGGTGATCGATGTCCGCTCGCTGGTCTGCGCGCCATTGAAGGTGGGCGAGAAGGTGATTGGCGTGCTGATGCTCGCCAGCACACTGCCGATGGCCTACGAGGCCCGCGAGCTCAAGCTGCTGAACACGCTGGCGCTGCAGACGGCCACCGCAATCGAGAACGCGCGGTTGTTCGAGCGCACGGTGCAGGCCGGATACGAGCGCGAGCGGTTGCTGGCGCTCAACAAGCAGGCGGAGGTGGCCCGTGCCGGCTACGAGCGCGAGCTCGAACTGGCAGCGACCATCCAGGCGGACCTGTTTCCTGCGGCCTTGCCGGCGCTGCCCGGCTACGACCTGGCGGCACGCAGCCGTCCGGCGCGGCGGTGCGGCGGCGACTACTACGACGCGATTCCAGGCGGCGCCTCCGGGGATGACGCCTCGGTGCTGCTGTGCGTGGCCGACGTCTCGGGCAAGGGCGTGCCGGCGTCGTTGCTGATGAGCCACATGCAGGCGACTCTGCGGGCGCTCCTGGGCCGCACAGCCTCGCTACAGGAGTTAGCGGGTCATGCGCACGACCTGCTGCATGGCTCGACCGCCGACAACAAGTACGTCACGGCGGCACTGCTGCAGTTCACGCCGGCGACTGGCCGGGCGGGCTACGTTAGCGCCGGGCACATCAACAGCCTGGTGGTGAAGGGCAATGGCGACGTCGTGCTCCTGGGGTCAACCGGCGCCCCGCTGGGCCTGCTGCCGCCGGGGCTGCCGTACGAAACGACCGTGGTCGACATCCAGCCTGGGGACTGTGTGATCCTGTGCTCGGACGGCGTGCCTGATGCGCAGAACGAAACCGACGATGAATTTGGTGAAGGCCGTCTGACGGCGATCGTGCGCGAAGCCCGCAATCAGCCGTCAGCCGAGATCGTGTCGCGGGTGTTCGACGCCATCGACCAGTTCGCCGGTGCCGCACCTCAGTTCGACGACATCACGTTGATGGTCTTGCGACGGCTGGACTAAATCAGCCACCGAGGACACGGAGAACGTCGCCTCTGTGGCTAAGTTCGTGACAGAAGATCAGCGAGCGTCTTATCCTGCTCCGGCAACACCGTCCGCAGGTCCAGCACGACGCGATCGTCTTCAATCCTCGCCACGATCGGCGGATCCAACGTGCGCAACCAGGCTTCGGTTGCCGCCGCGGACTCGGCACCGCGGCTGATCGACAGCAACACCGTGGGCAGACCCAACCCAGGCGCACTGCCACCACCGACAGCCGAGGAACCGCTCATCAGTGCGATCTGCCAGCCGCGTGCGGCCAGTTGCCCGCCAAGCGCCATGGCCCGCGTCTCGATCTCGGCAGCGGTGGCGTGCAGCATCCGCTGGACCGGCACCGTGGAACTCGCGCGTCCGGCCACGTACTCGGCCAGCGTCGCTTCCAGGATGGCGAACGTGAGCTTGTCGACGCGGACCGCGCGCATCAGCGGATGCGCCCGCAATGGCTCGACCAGGGCCTTGCGGCCGGCGATGATGCCGCACTGCGGACCGCCCAGCAGTTTATCGCCGCTGAAGCACACCAGGTCGACGCCGGCGGCGATCGAGGCGTGCACGGACGGCTCGCCGGCGAGCTCATCGAGCAGGCAGCCACTGCCGATGTTATCGACCACCGGCACGCCCATGGCGCGGCCGGCCGTGACCAGCTCGGCGAGTGACGGGCGCTCGGTGAAGCCTTCGATCCGGAAGTTGGAGGGATGCACGCGCAGGAACAGCGCGGTCGCCTTCGAGACGGTGGCGGTGTAGTCGTTGGTGCGGGTGCGGTTGGTGGTGCCCACCTCGCGCAGCGTCGCGCCCGACTGACGCATCACGTCGGGGACCCGGAAGCCGCCGCCAATCTCCACCAGCTCGCCACGCGAAATCACCACTTCACGGCCGTTGGCGAGGGCGGTCAGGATCAGCAGCAACGCGGCGGCGTTGTTGTTGACCACGACCGCGGCCTCGGCGCCGGTCAGCGTGGTGAGCAGAGATTCGGCGTGCACGGTTCGCGAGCCGCGTGTGCCTTCAGCCAGGTCGTACTCGAGGTTGGAATAGCCGGCGGCAATCGCCGCCAGGCGTTCAAGGGCGACCGGAGCGATCGGGGCTCGTCCCAGGTTGGTGTGGATGACCACGCCGGTGGCGTTGAGTACCGGCCGCAGCGAGCCGCGTGCGCCGGCGGCGAGCGCGGCTTGTGCTCCGCTCTCGATGATCGTGGCGGCGGCGTCGCTGTCGGCCGGCCCCTGGCCGTTGGCGATAGCCGCGCGCAAGCGATCGGCAGCCGTCCGCAGCGCGTTCACCGTGGCCTCGGCGCCAAACAGAGTGTCGAGTGTGCGAACGCCATCTCGCTGCCGCAAGGCTTCAATCGCAGGAATAATCCGAAAATCAGCCACGCGTCAGAATAGCACCCGGCACCCACCCATAGGCACCGCCAGGCACCGTACGCACCCAAGGCACTTTATCGGGTGCCTTCTTTGCGCTACGATCACGGTTCCCATGACCCAGCGAACGCATCGTCCGGCCGAGAAGTTCTGGCCGTACGTCGAGAAGCCGGAAGAGCCCACCGCCGAGGAGCTGGCGGCGCTCGATCCCGACCTCCACAACACCCTGTTCGGGCCCCGCGACCTGCCGTTTTCGGTCACCCTGGTGTTTCCGCCGTTTGACGGACCGCACTACGACCAGGCGGTGGCGAAGGCCAAAGCGTCGGCGGAGTACCTGGAGCTCGGCGAGGGCGTCAATCGCCGCCATCGCGCGCGGTTCTTCCCAGGCGAGGCGCTCGGCCTCAAGGATTTGTTCGAGATCATCGGGCCTGTGCCGGGTTGCGAAGTGCTGGTTGACGATCGGCCCATTCCGTATTCGCGCGAGCTGTGGCTGCCCCTGATCTGGCTCCTGCTTCTCGACTAAGCCCAGGCCGTGGCGCTTCCCAAGACCGAGTTCGACAAAGAGATGCAGCACCTCGAGGCCGAGATCCGGCGGCTCGAGGCCGAGTACAACATGTTCTTCGCCGGCCGCCTGCCACGCCTGCCGTGGGAGACGCGGACGCGCGTCGAAGCGCTGGTCAAGAAACACGACCGGTCGTTCATCCGCAATACCGCCGATCGTTTCCGCTTCGAGTCGATGCAGAACAAGTACGCGAAATTCTGCGAGTTGTGGGAGCGGCAACTGAACACGATGGAAGGTGGGCGTCCCAAGCGCGGTGGGATGAGTCCGCCACCCGCAGCGAGGTCTCGTTTCGAGTCGGTGTGAAAGACGGGAAAGTGTTGCTGACGGTAACGCCGGTCAAGGCGGGGGAGGACTGACGATGTTGCGGGGAAACGATGCCGGGAGGGAGCCCAGCACCGTTTCGGTCAAGCAATAACTACGCGGCGCGGGTCACGTTGCCGGCCTGGGGACCCTTGGGTCCGTCGACGATTTCGAACTCAACCGGCTGACCCTCTTCGAGGGAACGGAAGCCGGCGCCCTGAATCGCCGAGTAGTGCACGAACACATCGCTGCCGCCTTCGCGCTCGATGAAGCCGTAACCCTTGGCGTTATTGAACCACTTGACCTTGCCTGTAATACGCATCGTTCTATTCCTGTCTTGCAGGTGGCTCAGGCCACCGTAGTGATCGAACCCCAGTCCCATCCTGCGGATGAGCTTGAGGGCAACAAAAAAGGCCGCAGCTTGCGGCCTTCTGGTCCGCGCAAAATGGACTGCGGCGATGATACCGGTGCGTTACATTTGGTGTCAATTGGCAATGCGGCCGTGATTGATCAGTTTTCGATTTTTCTTCGTTTCCGGGGGAGCCTCTGTTCATGCGCCGTGCAATTTTGAGTGTTTCAGACAAGACGGGCCTCGTGCCGTTCGCCCAGGCGCTGGCCGCCCGAGGCTTCGAACTGGTGTCGACTGGAGGCACTGCCAAAGCGCTGGCCGGCGCCGGCCTGCCGGTCGTGAACGTCAGCGACGTCACTGGCTTTCCCGAGATGATGGACGGGCGCGTCAAGACGCTGCACCCGAAGATTCACGGCGGCATTCTCGCCCGCCGGCATCATCCTGAAGACCTCGCGCTGGCCGAGCAGCATGGCATTGGGATGGTCGATCTGGTCGTCGTCAATCTCTATCCGTTTGTCGAGACGGCGGCCAAGCCAGGCATTCGCTTCGATGAGGTGATTGAGCAGATCGACATCGGCGGGCCCAGCCTGGTGCGGGCCGCCGCCAAGAATTTTCGCGATGTCCTGATTGTCGTGTCGCCGAAGGACTACGACGAGGTGATCGCGGAGCTCGATCGATCCGGTGGCCCGTCGCTGGAGTTCCGCTTCGACTTGGCCCGCCGCGCCTTCGCGCACACCGGCAGCTACGACACCGCCATCGCCGGCACGCTCGACGAGGTGGTGGTTGATGGGGAGGCATTTTCAAGCCCCCAAGCCCCCAGGCCCGCAGGCCCTGTTGAACGCTTCGCCCCTGACGAACTCGCGGTCCACGCGCACAAGCTTCGCGACCTTCGCTACGGCGAGAACCCGCACCAGCCTGCTGCGTGGTACGCGATCGATCCGCCATCAGGTCTCGGCGCGCCGGCGATTCTGCAGGGCAAGGAACTCTCGTTCACCAACCTGCTCGACCTCGACGCCGCCGCCCGCATCGTGCTCGAGTTCAGCGAGCCGACCGCCGCGGTGATCAAGCACACCAATCCGTGTGGTGTCGCGACCGGCGCGACTGTCGCCGAAGCCTACGTCCGCGCGCGCGAAGCGGATGCCCTGGCCGCCTTCGGCGGCATCATCGGCCTCAACCGCGCCATCGACGTCGACACGGCCACGGCCATCGTCTCGACGTTCATTGAAGCCGTGGTGGCGCCGTCGGTGGATGAAGCGGCCAGGCCGATCCTCGCGAAGAAGGCCAACCTGCGCGTGCTGGCGGCCGACTTCGGAGCACTCGGCGGCAACGAGTACCGCTCGATCCTCGGCGCCTTGCTGGTTCAGCAGCGAGATCAAGTCGTCGAAGCGCACACGCCGTGGCCGGCAGACGGCCTCAAGGTGGTGACCAAACGCCAGCCCACTGCTGAAGAATGGCAAGCGCTGCGATTTGCCTGGCGGGTGATGGCGCATGTGAAGTCGAACACCGTGATCTTCACCGACGCGTTCCGCACGTTGGCAATCGGCGCCGGCCAGATGAGCCGCGTGGATGCCGTGAAGGTCGCCACCATGAAGGCAGCCGGATGGAAGTCCGCAGACGTGACGGCAATTCTCAAGGGTTCGGTCGCGGCGTCGGATGCGTTCTTCCCGTTCCGTGATGGTCTTGATGCCGTGGCTGCTGCTGGTGCGACAGCGGTCGTTCAGCCGGGTGGCTCGGTGAAGGACGCGGAAGTGATCGCGGCTGCTGATGAGCACGGCCTCGCAATGGTGTTCACCGGCCGGCGACATTTTCGGCATTAGACCAGGAGTCCGGCGGTCGAAGCGCGTCGAGCCGATTGGTGGCGACCAGGATGTCTCGCTTCAGCCGCCGGACCATGTCCTTGACGAGGTCCTTCCCCTTGGCGGCTTCCTCGTCCACCATCTTCCTCAACTGCCACATCGGGGATTCCTGCAGCATCGCGTGAGCGTTCGCAACCAGCTCCAGTTGTTCCTCGATCTGGGCGATGCGGCGGACGAGGCGCAATCGGGTGGCCTCGGCATCGGTGCCCTCGATCGCTTCGGGACTGCGCTGCCATGCTTCCAGGATGCCGCGCAACTGCTCCTCGTCGCCCAGCGCGTAGGCGCGGTTGGCCTCAATCATCAGGGAGTGCCGCCGGTCGCGGGTGTCGGCGTCCCTGGCCAGGTCGGGATGAATCACTTTCGCGACATCGCGAAACAGCTTGCGCACCGCGTCGGAGGTGAATCGTGGCAGCGGCGCCGGCCGCGTGGGAGCTGGAGCCGCGTCTGGCGCAGGCGAGGCCGGCGGCCGCTTTAACAACTCGCCCAGTTCGGCTTCGGCGAGCTCGGCCTCCAGCCGGTCGAGTTCCTCGTGCAACTGGCCGACCTCGTGACGATAACGGGCCTTAAACGCAGCCAGGTCGGCCTGCGCCCGCGCTGCGGCAAGGCTCTGTTGGACGTAGGCCGTGTCGAGCTCGGACAGCCGCGTGCGCAAACCCTCGAGGTCGTGGCCATGGGGTCGCGCCGATGGAACCAGCAGGGTCACACTAAGATGATAGCGAATTGATCAGGCCGTCAGCCAAGGAGCAGTTGCACGAGCGGAACCGGTTTCGGGCCGGCTACAACTTCGCCCGGCTGATCGCGGCGAGCCTGCGGCTGGAGCCGTTCGTTCTGCCGAACGCCCATGGCGACGCGTCCATTGACTACGCCGACCCAGAGGCCGTGAAGGCACTGAATCAGGCTCTGCTCAAGGACGCCTACGACCTTGAGTGGGACCTGCCGGCCGACTACCTGTGCCCGCCAATCCCCGGGCGCAGCGAATATCTGCATCACCTCGCGGACCTGCTCGGGGTCGGCTCCGCGTCAACACCGCGGCGCACGCCCGTGGCCGTCCTGGACGTCGGCATGGGTGCCAACTGCATCTATCCGCTGATCGGCGCGCGCGAATACGGTTGGCACTTCGTCGGCACCGAGGTCGATCCAGTCGCACTGAAGTGGGCGCAGGAGCTGGTGGCGGCCAATCCGTCGGTAGCCACGTTGCTCGAGTGCCGGCTGCAGAAGTCGCCGCTTTCATGCTTCCGCGGCGTGACCCGCGCGGATGAGACCTTCGACCTGTCGATGTGCAATCCGCCGTTTCATGAGTCGGCCGAGGCGGCCGCCGAAGGTAGCCTCCGGAAGCAGCGCAACCTGGGGACGAAGCAGTCGAAAGCGACGGCGTTGAACTTTGGCGGCCAGGCGGGTGAGCTCTGGTGTGAAGGCGGCGAGCTGGGATTTGTCGGCCGCATGATTGTCGAGAGTGCCGAGCGACCCCAACTGTGCCGATGGTTCACGACCCTCGTCGCGAAGCGCACGCATCTGCCAGGTCTGTTCAAGCAGTTGGACGCAGTCAGCGCCGTTGACGTCCAAACGCTGGAGATGGCGCACGGCCAGAAAAAAAGCCGCATTCTGGCCTGGACGTTCCGACGTTAGAATCAGCCAATGACGATGCTGCCCTTGATGAACCGGCGCGAAGCCCTGGCGGCCATCGCCACGACTGCGGCCCTGCCGCTGCTGAACGGCTGCAACGCCCAACCGGCGAAGAATCCTGACGCCGATGCGCTCGCGCTGCTGGATCAGATTGGCGAGAACTACCTGCGCTTCGCCCCCGAAGGCGCGACCACGCTCGGCATCGATACCGGCGCGCGGGCAGCCCTTCGTTCGCAGCTCGCCGATCGATCGGCCGACGGCCAGAAGAAGATTGCCGACATCGTGCGGCAGGATCTCGAACGTGCGAAAGCTTTTGATACCGCTGGCCTTGGCCATGCCACTCGCACCAGCGTGGAGGTCGTGCGCAGCGCGTATGCCACCGCCAGCGAAGGCTTTGCCTTGCCCTATGGCGACCTCACCGTCGGCAGCTGGCGCAACACGCCGTACGTGGTGATCCAGAATGTTGGCGCCTATCTCGACCTGCCGCGATTCCTCGACAGCGACCATCCCGTCAACGACGCCGCCGACGCCGAGGCGTACCTCTCGCGTCTCCAGTCTTATGGCCAGCAGCTCGACGGCGAGCGCGGCCGCATGCAAGCCGCCCGCGGCCAAGGGCTGGTGCCGCCGGCCTTCTTGATCGACAAGGCGCTCTCGCAGATGCAGATGTCGTCGAAGAGCGCTCGCGACGGTGGCTCGCTGGTCGAATCGATGGCGCGGCGGACGAAGACCATTCCCGGCAACTGGACTGAGCGCGCGAAGACGATCGCGGCGCAGGAGATTGCCCCGGCACTGGACCGGCAGATTGCCGAACTCGAGGCGCAGCGCGCCGTTGCCAAAGACGAAGCGGGGATGTGGGCGCGGCCGCATGGTGATGAGTTCTACCGGTGGGCGCTCAAGGCGTCGACCACCACCAACATGACGCCGGACGAAGTCCACGTCATGGGCCAGGCCGAGCTCGAGCAGTTGCACGGCCGCATGGATACGATCCTGAAGGGCGCCGGCTACACCAAAGGCACCGTCGGCGAGCGCATGCAGGCGCTGGCCCGGGATCCCCGCTACCAGTTTGCCGACGGCGACAAGGGCCGCGCCGAGATCCTGGCGTTCATCGAGGATCGTCTCACGTGGATCCGAGCTCAGCTCCCGCGCGCGTTCAACACGCTGGTCAATCCCAACATGGAAGTGAAGCGATTGCCGCCCGAAGAAGAGCCTGGCGCGCCGACGGCGTATGGCGGCGCTGGCTCGATCGACGGCAAGATGCCCGGCAAGTACTGGATCAATCTCCGGACCACGCAGCTGCACAGCAAGTACAGTCTTGCCGATCTGACGTTTCACGAGTCGATACCCGGTCACATCCTGCAGGGCGAGTACACCCACCAGATGCCGCTCATCCGGCAACTGCTGGCGTTCAACGCCTACTCGGAAGGGTGGGCGCTCTATGCCCAACAGTTGGCCGATGAACTCGGCGCGTATTCCAGCGATCCGATCGGGCAGGTCGGCTACCTGCAGGCGCTGGCGTTCCGCGCCTGCCGGCTGGTGGTCGACACCGGCATCCACGCCAAGCGCTGGACGCGCGAACAGGGCGTGCGGTTCTTCGTCGAGGTCAACGGCTCGAATCCCATGGAAGTCGCCAGCGAAGTCGATCGCTACTGCTCGTGGCCAGGACAAGCCTGCGGTTACAAGGTTGGCCACAGCGAGATCAATCGCCAGCGCGAGCGGGCCACGGCCTCCGTTGGGTCGAAGTTTGACGTCAAGGCATTCAACGACACGGTGGTGCTTGGCGGCAACGTGCCGCTCGATGTGCTCGCGAAGAACGTGGATCAATATGTTGCGACCGTCGGCTCCTGATGCCGCCTCCGGCGAGCCCATCGTCTGGTTCGCTTCACGCGGTTGCTGACGCCATGCACGTCGTCCTGGTCCATCCCGACATTCACTGGAACACCGGCAACGCCGGCCGCACGTGCCTGGCGGCAGGCGCCACGCTGCACCTGATCGAGCCACTCGGCTTCTCACTCGACGATCGCCAGGTCAAGCGCGCGGGCCTCGACTATTGGGAGCATGTCGACTTGAGGGTATGGCCCAACTGGGAGGCGTTCGAGGCGCAGCTCCCGGCGCTCGGTGAGCCATTCTTTTTCTCGACGAAGGCGACGCGGCTGCTGTGGGATGCGCCGCTCGGCACCGCGCAAGAGGCCGTGCTGATCTTCGGTCGAGAGACCGGCGGATTGCCCCCTGAACTGCACGAGCAGTACCGCGACCGGTTCGTGGCCATGCCGATTCTGTCGTCGCGGGTGCGATCGCTCAACCTGTCCAACAGTGTGGCGGTGGCGGTTTACGAGGTGCTGCGTCAGCAGCGCGCCAAAGGAGAAGGGTGAGCGACACGTTCAGTCCGTTCGACAACGTCGGCCACCTGATTCACGGCGCGCGTGATGGCCAAGCGGTATCAAGAGTCGATTGGCCCGTGGCGGGCGTAGCTGCCGTTCGTTCCGCTCACCGGGCACCACGCTTTCGACGCCGACACCATGACACGTCGCGCCGAATCGTTCTATGACGACTGTTTTAAGGTCTACTCTGTGGCTGTTTATCGTCTAATCTGTGGCCATGAAGCTGCCTGCTCTCGTCGCCCTGATTGCCACGATGACCGTCACGACCGGCACAGCCCGTCAGCGTCCGCCCGACGTCATCCCCTCGGTTGACCACTACGTCCGGGTCACGTCAACGGTGCCGTCGATGGCCGGGCAGGTCGCCAACATCTACGTGCGCGAGCGCATGAAGACCGGTGCCATCGCGCCGGCTGCGGACCGTGTGGTGCTGTTCGTTCATGGCGCCGGCACCCCGGCCGAAGTGGCCTTCGATCCGTCAGCACGCGGCTATAGCTGGATGGCGTATCTCGCGGCCGAAGGCTTTGATGTCTTCGCGATGGACACCACCGGCTATGGCCGCTCCACGCGGCCCGCGGCCATGAACGATCCCTGCAACCTGTCTCCCGAGCAACAAAAGTTGTTCGTGCCGGCGTTGATGGCGGCGCCGTGCGCGCCGACCTACCCGAGCCAGGTGACCAACATCGGCTCTGACTGGAACGACATCGACGGTGTGGTGAACTACATCCGCGCCCTGCGCCAGGTGGACCAGGTCAGCCTCGTGGCGTGGTCGCTCGGCGGACCGCGCGCCGGCGGCTATGCCGCCCAGCATCCCGAGAAGGTGCGCTCGCTGGTGCTGCTGGCGCCGGCCTACAACCGCAACGCTGAGGCTACGGCGCCGGTGTTGCCGCGAGCCGGGGTCGCATTCAACACCCAGTCGAAGGCCGAGTTCGTCGCCAATTGGGATCGCCAGGTCGGTTGCCGCGATCAAGTCGAGCCGGCGGTGCGCGAAACCGTCTGGGCCGACATGATCGTGTCGGACCCGGTTGGCGCCACCTGGGGTAGCGGCGTGCGCCGCGCGCCGTCGACCACGACATGGGGATGGAATACGGCGATGGCGGCAGCAACGAAGATTCCCGCGCTGATCATTGCCGGTGTGCACGACAAGCAGGTGACGCCCGATCGCGTGCGGCCGCTCTACGACGACCTGGGCTCGAGCCAGAAGGTCCTGATCGACCTTGGTTGCTCGGGGCACAACGCGATGTGGGAGAGCAATCGCCTGCTGATGTTCAAGGCGTCGCTCGACTGGCTGACCAGGGGCGCGGTCGGTGACACCAAGGCCGGCATCGTCCGCATGGGCTACCCGGCGTCGAGCGCGCCGTAGCGGACTAGCTCGGAAAGCGCGCCTTGAGCTCGTCGCTTGAAACGGTCGAGGCGCCGAACTTGCCGACGACGATGCTGGCGGCCTCGTTGGCAATCCGGGCGGCTTCGGTCATGGTGCCGCCCGCGGCAATGGCCAGCGCCAGCGTCGCGATCACGGTGTCACCGGCGCCGGTCACATCCGCAACTTCTTGAGCAGACGCCAGCAGGTAACCGTCGACGCCGGCATGCGACAGCCACATGCCGTGCTCGCCACGCGTAATCAACACGTTCTCAACACCCAGTCGCTGGCGCAAGGCTTCCGCCGCCCGGCGGGCATCGTCGTGCGACTCGATGCGCATGTTGGTGGCGCTCTCCGCTTCGACCTGATTCGGCGTCACCAGCGAGGCGCCGGCGTAGTAGTCGATGTGCGGTACTTTCGGGTCGACGATCACGGGGATGCCAGCCGACTGGCCGTAGGCCGATAACTGCGCCATCGAGCGGCGGGTGATGACACCCTTCTGGTAATCAGAGACCAGAATTACCTGCGCGGCTGTGGCGCGCGTCTCGACCTGGGCGGCGAGCGCCTCGGCAATCGAGGTGCTGATCTCGTGGTCCGACTCGTAGTCGACGCGCGCCACTTGCTGATTGCGCGTCGTCACCACGCGCATCTTTGTCGTGGTTTTGCGCTCGGGGTCGATGATTAGTCCAGTGGCGTGCAGGCCCTTGGCCGCGAGCTCGTTCTTCAGTTGGGTGCCGGATTCGTCGGCGCCGATCACGCCGATCAGGTCGACCGCCGCGCCGAGGGCGCGCAGGTTGTGCGCCACGTTCGCCGCTCCGCCGAGGCGCCATTCCTCGCGAGCGAAGACCACGACGGGGACCGGCGCTTCCGGCGAGATCCGGCTGACGCGGCCGATCACGAAGCGATCGAGCATGACATCACCGACCACGGTGATGCGGCGCGACGCGAACCGGTCGATCAAGTGGTGTGCGCGCGCGGACGCGATCTCAGGCAGCACCGCGGCGCTCATGAGGGTAGGCCGCCATCGCGGTTGGCGGCAAACGGCAGGGTAATCATGACCAGCAGCAGCATCAGGAACTCGGAGTCGCCGAAGTTGTACTCCGTGAGGCCGGCGGCGAGCATGGCGGCCATGGCGCCCAGTCCAGCGGCAGCCAGACCCTTGTTCCTCGAGTGACGCAACAGCTTGAACAGGCCCAGTGAGGCGGAGCCGAGGAACCAGAACCACGCGCCCAGCGCCGGCAGGCCACGTTCCGCGGCGATCTGCATCGGCACGTTGTGCAAATGAGGATTGGTCGGCTTCACGGCATCGGCTACGCGGTAGTACGGATAGATGCGTTCGATCTGATCCGGGCCCACGCCCATCAGCGGATAGTCCTTGACGATGGCGACGCCGGCCTCGAGCATGGCGACCCGGTCGCGGCTCGTCAGGTCGTTGCGATCGAAGATCGAATAGACGCGATCGGTCAGGGCCTGCGGCGCCAGCAAAATGCCGCCGCCGACGACCACCGGGATCAGCGCCAGCAGCCGGAAGTCCTTGCTGAGGAACAAGACCGCCACGCCCACGGCAACCCCGACCCAGGCGCCACGCGTCAGCGTGAGGCTCAAAGCAACGAGCAAGGCCGGCATGATGAAGGCCGACCACAGACGGCCCGACGGGCCATAAAGAAGTCTCGCCGTCGCTGCACACACCACCATCATCAGCGTGCCGGAGTACGTCATCCAGTGCGACAGGGTGCCTTGCGGCCGGCGGCCCAGGCCGTCGAAGTTCAACACGCCGTATTGGACAATGCCGACCAGGGCGCTGGCCGCACCGATCGTCAGAATGATGCTGAGCACCGAGTTGGCGCGCGCGCCGCGGGCCAGGTCATAGGTCACCGGCACCAGCATCAAGAGCACCAGTTGCTTGCAGTCGGTGAA
Source organism: Acidobacterium sp. (assembly GCA_002737365.1). Classification (GTDB taxonomy): domain Bacteria; phylum Acidobacteriota; class Vicinamibacteria; order Vicinamibacterales; family UBA2999; genus 12-FULL-67-14b. The sequence goes on from NSIL01000002.1 coordinate 55,347, forward strand.
GCTGACCTTGGGATCGAGCGAGAAGCCGGCCGAGGCGAGCGTCAGCGCCGCGTAGGTCACCAGCGGCCAGAAAAAGGGCGGCGCCTGCAGCCGCTCGCTGCGCAAGATGTGCGACACGAGCCACGTCAGCACGGCCACGGTCAGCAGGATCTGCGCCGCGGCGATTGACAGCTGCATGGTCGCGACAATGCCGACCAGCGCGAACCAGCCGATCTGTTCGAGTCGATCGCGCGGAGGCATGCCGGCGGTGAAAGACAGTGTGGTCACGGTTGTGTTGCGAGCAGCGTTCGCGCTGCGTCCAGCACCATGGTAGGCGAAATTGCGGTCAGGCAGCGAAAGTCGCCGGGCACGCAGTGCCGTTGGTGGCAGGGCCGGCAGGGCAGTGGCCCCGCGTCCACCCCGATGCTGGCGATCGCGGCGGCGCGCCACGGCAGCGACCGTTCCGGCAGGGTCGGGCCAAACAGCGCCACGACCGGCGTGGCGGTTGTCGCGGCGATGTGCAACGGTCCGCTGTCGCCGCCAATGTACAGGGCGGCGCGGCCAACCAGCGCGCGCAACTCCGACAGGTCGAATTCACCGGTCCGAAGGATGCGGTCGGCGGCCGGACCTGCGATGGCGCGCGCCTGGGCCGCGACCGACCGAGCCGCTTCGGCCTCCGAGGGTCCCGAGGTGATGATGATGCGGCGGGCGTGCTCGGTGAGGGCCAGTTGCGCCGCGACCGTCGCGAACGACGCGGTGGGCCAGCGACGGAACGGATTGCCGGCGCTGACATGCAGCACGATGATCGCCGCCGAGTCGGGGACCCCGGCGGCGGCTAATCGGGCGGTGACCCCGGCTGCCGCCACCGGGTCGATCGGCATCACGACTGGATCCGTGGCGCCGGTCGGCGGCTCGATGCCGAGCGGTGCGATCAAGTCCCACTGATTCAGCACCGAATGGCGGGGCGGCACCAGCGATCGCGACCACGGCACACGTGTGGTGTAGCTCAATTGCCGTCCCGGCAGCGCGTAGCCGATGCGCTGACGCGCCCCGCTGGCCCAGGTCAGAAAGCCGCTGCGCGGACCGCCATGAAAGTCGATCACCAGGTCGTAGCGCTCGGCCCTGAGGCGCCCGGCCAGCCGCAGGTCATAGCGCAGGCGCGCCAGGCCGCGCGGCCGCGCCACCACCATGACCTCATTGAGGCCGGGATGGTGACGAACCACCGGCGCGGCCGGTGCTTCGACGAGATAGGTGATGTGGGCAGTCGGAAAGCGGCGGCGCACGGCGCCGATCGCTGGTGTGGTGAACACCACATCGCCGATCAGCCGCAGCCGAATCAGGAGGATCTTCAGGGCTCGACCGTCGCCTCGTCGATCAGCATGACCGGGATGTCGTCCTTGATCGGATAGACGCGGTGACAGGCGCCGCACTTGAGCGCGGTGCCATCCTTCACCAGCGTGACGGGAGTCTTGCACGCGGGGCACGCGAGGATTTCGAGCAACTCGGTATCGACGGGCATGGGCCGATCTTAACACCGAGGGTCGCGCGAGGGGGTTCTGCGGGGTAAGATCGCGCCATGCGTGTGCTTCGCTTGGTCTTTGTCGCACTGGTGGTGGCCGGCCCGGCGTTCGGACAGACCGCCGCCCCGGTCGACCCGAAGGCGCAGGCGTTCTTCGAATTCCTGATGGCGCGCCGCCTTGAAGCGACCGGTGACGCGACCGGGGCGATAGCCGCGCTGCAGCGCGCCCAGCAGCTTGACCCCGGCTCGGCCGGCATCGCCGCGGAAATGGCCGGCGCCTACGCGCGGCAGGAACAGAACCTGTCGGCCATTCTCCAGGCCGACAAGGCCCTGGCGATTGATGCCAACAACGAAGAGGCGCACAACGTGCTCGCCCAGATCTACGCGGCGTGGTCCGAGGGTGGCGCCGGACTGCCGGCCGGAGAGACCGCGGCGGGCGCGCGGCTGAAGGCGATTGGGCACCTCACGGCCATCCAGAAGTCGCCGCTGATGGCGGTCGATCCCAATCTGCAGATGACGTTGGGACGGCTGCAGTTGCGCGCGGGTCGCACCGCCGAGGCCGTGCCGATTCTCGAACGGGTCGCCACGCAGGCTCCCTGGGCAGCCGAGCCGCTGGTGCTGCTGTCTGAGGCATACATGGCCGGCGGCAAGCTCGATCAGGCTGAGGAAGCCCTGATTGGCGCCGCGCAGATCAACCCGCGATACTGGGCGCAACTCGGCCAGTTCTACGAGCGCGGCAACCAGTGGGATGACGCGGCCGCCGCCTATGAACAGGCGCTCAAGGGCATGCGCCAGCCGAGTCGTGACGTGCAGGTGCGTCTCGCGACCGCGCTGCTGAACACCGATGACGGCGCGCCCCGTGCCCGGGTCGTGCTCGGCGAGCTGTTGCAGGCGAGTCCCGGCGACGCCCGCGTCCTCTACCTGCTGTCGAATGCCGAACGCGCCGACGGTGACCTGAAGGCCGCGGAAAGCACCGCGCGCAAGATCACGGCCGCGGACCCTGCCAGCGTCACCGGCCTCTACGCGCTGGTGCAGATCCTGTTCGAGCGCTACGAGTTCAAGCAAATCGTGGACGTCGTGGCGCCATTCGCCAAGGACCCCGTAGCCCGGTCGAAGGGTCGCGAGAACGAAGGCGCCGCCGTCCTGGTGCAGTTGGGCATCGCGCAGCAGCAACTGGCGCAGTGGGACGCCTCGATTGCCGCGTTCACCTCGGCCAAGTCCCTCACGCCGCGCGACCCCGAGATCGACGCCTACCTCGTGCAGGCTCACCTCGCAGCGCGTCGTTTCGACCGCGCCGAAGCCCTGGCCGGCGAGAACCTCGCGAAGAATCCGAATCAACCGCGCATGACCCGCTTGCGAGCGCAGGCCCTGTCCAAAAGCGGCAAGCCCGCCGAGGCGTTGCAGTTGATGGAGGCGGGCGCCGCCAGGAATCCGACCAGCCGCGAATATGTGGTCGGCCTCGCCGATCTGTATGTGGACCAGAAGCGGGCCGACGATGCGGTGCGCACGCTGGAGCAGGCGCGCAAGACCTTTGGCGACGATGCAGTGCTGACCATGCGCATGGCGACCGCCTATGAAGTGGGCGGCAAGCTGGTCGAGGCCGAGCGGGAATTGCGGCGTTTGATGGCCGATGACCCGCTGAACGCCAACGCGCTCAACTCGTTGAGCTACCTGCTGGCCGACCGTGGCACCCGGCTCCCTGAAGCCGTGGAGTTGGCGCAGCGTGCCGTGAAGATCGAGCCCGACAACCCGTCGTATCTCGACACGCTCGGATGGGCACTGCTCAAGCAGGGGAAGGCCGATGAAGCGGACGTGCCGCTCAGCCGGGCCGCCGCTGTGCTGACCGCTAACTCGGTTATTCAGGATCACCACGGCGACGTGCTCGCGCGGCGCGGCCGCCACGCCGAGGCGGTGGCCGCCTGGCAGCGCGCGCTGGCCGGTGACGGCGAACAGCTCGATCGCGCCGCGATCGAGAAGAAGATCAAGGCCGCTCGCGCCAAGACAAGATGATCCGTGTCCTCGCCACCCTAGCGATTGCGCTCGCACTGTCGGCGTGTGCCGCGCGGACGCCGCCGCGCCCGACCGGGACCGCCGGCCCGGATCCATCGGCGACCGAGGCGTTCATTAGCGCGACCACCGCCTGCCGCGGCTTTCGCTCGCTGACCGGTGAGCTGTCGCTATCGGGCCGCGCCGCCGGCGAACGTATTCGCGGCCGGGTGATTGCCGGCCTCGAGGCGGGTGGGTCGGTGCGTCTCGAAGGTGTCGCGCCGTTCGGTCCGCCTGTCTTCATCCTTGCAGGCAAGGCCGAGAAAGCGACCTTGCTGTTGCCGCGCGAGCATCGCGTGCTGAAGGACACCGCGGTCGCGGCCGTGCTTGAGCGACTGACCGGCCTGGCGTTGGGCGCCGATGACCTGCGATTGATGGTGTCCGGGTGTCTCGCCGATCACGCCGCGCCAGCCGAAGGACGGCAGTGGCCGGGTGGCTGGCAGGCGGTGACGCTCGGGCCTGACCGCGTGGCGTACCTACGGCTTCAACAGCGCCGTCCCGTTGTCGTCGCGGCCGATTACGGTCCGTGGCGGGTCGATTACTCGGAGCACCGGAGCGGCTATCCGCGGGTTGTTCGCGTCCGCCGGACTGGCGATGCCACCACTGATGTCACGGCCCGGGTCGGCGAGCTTGAGGTGAACACCACCATCAATCCGCTGGCGTTTACGCTTGACGTACCATTGGCCGCCGACCCGATGACCCTCGACGAGTTGCGATCGGTCGCGCCGCTCGTCCCCAAGGAACCCTGATGCCGTCTGTCAGCCTGCCGGCCTTCGCGAAGATCAATCTCGACTTGCGGATCCTGGGCACCCGCCCCGACGGCTATCACGACCTGCGCACCATTTTTCAGAGCCTCGCGCTGTTCGACCAGGTGACGGTGACGCGGCGTCGCGGGCCGTTCGAGATCATCTGCGATCAGGAAGACATTCCGACCAACCGCCGCAACCTGGTGTGGCAGGCCGCGTCGCTGCTGCACCGGGTCTCGACCGGCAAGACCAGCGCGTTGCAGGGCATCTCGATCGATCTGCGCAAGCGCATCCCGAGCGAAGCGGGATTGGGCGGCGGCAGCGCCGATGCCGCCATGACCTTGCTGGCGTTGAACCAGTTGTGGAAGCTGGATCTGGACCTGGCCACGCTCACCCGGATTGGCGCGCGGCTGGGCGCCGACGTGCCGTATTTCCTGGTGGGCGGCACCTCGCTCGGGCTGGGGCGCGGCGACGACATCTATCCGCTCGCCGACCTGCCGACCGTCCACGTCGTCATTTTGCGCCCAGGCTTCGGGGTATCGACGGCGGATGCGTACCAGTGGTTCGACGAAGAAACCCGCCGAACGCGTGAGCCAGCGCCCCGCCAGTGTCCGGCCGGGTGGCCCAGGTGGGTCGCGACCTTGCGCAACGACCTCGAGGCGCCGGTCGTCCGCCATCATCCTGCAATTGCACGGATTCGCCAGTCTTTGCTCGACGCCGGGGCCAATTTTGCCGCCATGTCGGGGTCTGGTTCGGCGGTGTTTGGCCTGTTCGAACGGGCCGAAGCGGCGCGCCGCGCGGCCAACGACCTGGCCCGGCCGGGTTGGCTGTCGCTCCACACCCGGACGATGGCGCGCCGGGAATACGCTCGCCGGGTTGCCGCCGGCCTCAAAACTCGGATACGATAACGGTTTGCCCCTGGGTGTTGGGGCGTGGCCAAGCGGTAAGGCGCCGGCCTTTGGAGCCGGTATTCGAAGGTTCGAATCCTTCCGCCCCAACCAACTTTGTTCGGTCCCGCCTCAGGCGGGACGATCTTGATATGCGACCAACCGGTTTCGGAGATCTGAAAATCTTCTCAGGCAGCGCTCATCCGCAGCTTGCGGCTGAGATTGCCGAGTTCCTCGGGGTGGAACTCGGACAGGCACGCCTCCGCCGGTTTCCCGACACCGAAGTCTCGTTCCAGATCGACGAAAACATTCGCGGCACCGACGTCTTCATCGTCCAGCCGACCTGCGCTCCGGTGGATCCCCACTTGATGGAGCTGATGATCATGACCGACGCGTTCCGTCGCTCGTCGGCGGCGCGCATTACCGCGGTCATTCCGTATTACGGCTACGCCCGGCAAGACCGCAAGGACAAGCCGCGGGTGCCGATTTCTGCCAAGCTGGTCGCCAACGTGCTCACCGCCGCGGGCGTGAACCGCGTGCTGTGCATGGACCTGCACAAGGCGCAGATTCAGGCCTTCTTCGACCTGCCGGTGGATCACTTGTTCGCCGCGCCGGTGATCATTGATTACCTGTCGCGCCAGTCGTACGAGAAGCTGACTATCGTCGCGCCCGACGCCGGCGGCGCCGAGCGGGCTCGCGCCTACGCCAAGCGTCTCGACGCCGAACTGGCCGTGATCGACAAGCGCCGCAGCGAAGACGGCACCGCCGAGGTCATGAACGTGATCGGCGCAGTGGCCGGCCGCACCTGCGTGATCGCCGACGACATCATCGACACCGCCGGCACCATCCAGAAGGCGGCCCAGGCGCTCAAGGACAACGGCGCTGAGCGGGTGCTGGCCTGCGCGATTCACGGCGTCTTGTCCGGTCCGGCGATCGAGCGCATCGAAAAGTCGCCACTCGACAAGTTGCTGATCACCAACACGATTCCGCTGACCGCGGATCGTGCCAAGTGCCAGAAGATTATCGTGCTGTCGGTGGCCCGCCTGCTCGGCCAGGCTATTCGCAGCATTCATGAAGAAACTTCCGTTTCGTCATTGTTTGTGTAGTAACGAACCTTCAGGTTTGTCGACGTTTAATCCGGTAAAGGGTGTAGGCTGCGGCCGAAGCCCGAGGAAGGTAGTCAGGTCATGGAAGCAGTACTCGACGCAGTCAAGCGCAGCACCAAGGGCAAGAACGAAGCCCGTCGTCTTCGCGTCGCCGGGCAGATCCCGGCAGTGGTCTACGGCGCGCAGAAGGCCGGCGATGCCGCCGCACCCGAATCGGTCGCGGTTGATCCCAAGCCTTTCATGCGCATTCTGCACTCCAGCTCGGGTCTCAATACCCTGATCACGCTCAAGATTGCCGGCGGTAACGCCGCCCGCGTCCTGGTGCGCAACGTGCAGCTGGATCCGGTGACCCAGCACCTGCTGCACGCCGACTTCTTCCGCGTCAACATGGACAAGAAGATCACGGTAACCGTGCCGGTCACCCTGCGCGGCGAAGCCCGTGGCGTGAAGGTCGACGGCGGCGTGCTCGACTTCGTCCACCGCGAGATCGAAGTCGAGGTGCTCCCGGCCGAGATTCCGAACTCGATCGAGATCGACGTGACCGATCTCGGCATCGGCGATGCCATCCACGTGCGCGACGTCGCGGCCAACGCGGCCTGGACGCCGGTCACCGATTCCGACCTCATGCTCGTCCATATCATCACCATCAAGGTCGCTGAAGAGACGCCTGCTGAAGGTGCCGCCGCGGCCCCGGCCGGTGGTGCCGCCGAACCCGAAGTGGCCAAGAAGGGCAAGACCGATAAGGACGGCGACGCCAAGGACGCCAAGGGCGGCGACAAGAAGGACGACGGCAAGAAAAAGGACGACGGCAAGAAGAAGGACGATAAGAAGAAGTAATGAAGCTGGTCGTCGGTCTCGGCAATCCCGGTTCCGAGTACCGCGACACCCGTCACAACGTGGGCTTTCTCGTCGCCGACGAGATCGCCCGCCGCTGGCGGTTGTCGGATGCGTGGCGCGAGAAGTTCGAGGCGCTGCATGTTAGGACCACGGTGGGCGACCAGGCGGTGATCGTCGCCAAGCCGCTTACCTTCATGAACCTCAGCGGGCAGGCGGTGGCCGGGCTCGCGGCGTTTTACCAGATCGACCCGGCCGACGTGCTGGTGGTGACCGACGATGTGGCGCTGCCACTGGGGCGGTTGCGGGCGCGGCCTGACGGCGGCGCCGGCGGCCATAACGGGCTGAAGTCGATCATCCAGCACCTCGGCACGCCGGCGTTTCCGCGGGTGCGGGTGGGGGTGGGACGCGGCGACGATCGCCGCGACCTCGCGGATCACGTGCTCGGCCGGTTCGACGCCGGTGAGCGCGACACGGTTTCGGCGGCGGTGCTGCGCGCCGCCGATGCGTCGGAGAGATTTCTAACCGACGGAATTGAACGCGTGATGAGCGTGTTCAACGCAGCAGAGAAGCAAGACCCGGACCCTGCATAAGGCAGACCGGTTCTCCTTGCCACTACGGTGGCCAGGCGAAGGTTGGTCGGGCGGGTAGGACTGGTCGGGCGGGTAGGGAGCATTCCCCACCTGTCTCACCAGCCCCATCAGCCCCACCGGCCCGAACCCGTCCACAAGGAGCAGTATGAGTAATCGCACCTACGAACTGATCTACGTCCTGAAGCCGGACGCGCCCGAGACGGAGGTCGCCGACATGCACAAGCAGGTTGCCGACATCGTCGAACGCATGGGCGGCGCCATCGACAAGACCGAGAACGTCGCCCCCTGGGGCCGTCGTCGCCTCGCGTATGAGATCGGCCATCACAAGGAAGGCTTCTATGTCCTCGAAGTGATCACCGGCTCGGCCGAGTTGATGAAGGAAATCGATCGCCGACTCAAGGTGACCGAAGGCCTGCTGCGCCACCTGATCGTCCGCGTTGACGAGTCGACGATCAAGGCCGAGCGCATGCGGGCCAAGCGCACTGAAGAGTCGCGCCGCCGCCGTGTGGCGCGTGGCCTACCGCCCGATCGTCAGCCGGGTGAGGGTCCGCAGGGTGAAGATAACGACGATTCCGGCGACCTGATGTTCGACGGTGGGGAGATGGAGGCTTAACATGGCATTCGGTGGACCCAAGCGAGGCGGCCCGGGCGGAGCCCGTGGCAAGGATGCCAAGGACGCCAAGGGTGGCGACAAGCGTCGTGGTGGTGGATTCTTCCGGCGCCGGAAAGTCTGTAAGTTCTGCGCCGATAAGATCGACGACATCAACTACAAGGACGTCAAGCTGCTGAGCGGCTTCGTTCCCGAGCGTGGCAAGGTGTTGCCGCGCCGGATTTCAGGGACCTGCGCCAAGCACCAGCGCGGCCTGCGCGTCGCAATCGTTCGTGCGCGCCAGCTCGCCCTGCTGCCATACGCCGCGGATTAAGGGAACACGAACAATGGAAATCATTCTCCGGGATCACGTGGACCACGTGGGCAAGCGCGGCGACGTCGTCAAGGTCGCCGATGGCTACGCTCGCAACTACCTGCTGCCGCGCAAGCTGGCTCTGCCGGCGACCGAGGCGAACAAGAACTGGATCGCGCGCGAGCGGAAGATCTCCGAGTCGCGTGAAGGCGAAGAGCGCGTGGCCGCCGAAGCGCTGGCCGAACGGCTGGTCGCCCTCGAGCTGCAGATTGCCCGCAAGGTGGGCGACAACGACACCATGTACGGGTCGGTGACCAACGGCGACCTTGCGGACCTGATCAAGGAAAAAGGTTTCGATCTCGACCGCCGCAAGATCTTGTTGCCCGACCCGCTGCGCGCACTCGGTGAAGTGCTCGTGCCGGTGAAGCTGCACCGTGACGTGACGGCGCAACTCAAGGTCACGATCGTCAAAGAAGCCTAAGAGGGCTCCCGCCCGCTATGGCCGAGACCGCCGCCCCGGCACCGCTCCGCACCCTGCCTCATAACCTCGAGGCGGAGCGGTCGGTGCTGGGCGCGATTCTGATCGATAACGACACCTACAACGTGGCGGCGGCGATGCTCGACGCCAAGGCCTTCTTCCGGGATGCGCACCGGCGCATCTTCGAACGGATGGCCGACCTGTCGGAGCGCAGCCAGCCGATCGATTTGGTGACGCTGAAAGAAGAGCTCGAGCGCGCGAGTGAGCTGGACGAGGTCGGCGGCCCCGCCTACATCGCGTCGCTGGTGGACGGAGTGCCACGCTCGACCAACGTCGAGTACTACGCGCAGATCGTCAAGGAGAAGGCGACGCTGCGCAGCCTGATCTTTTCGGCCAACAAGATTGTCTCGAGCGCCTACGAGGCCGACCAGGAAGCCGACCTGATCCTGGACGAGGCCGAAAGCGCGATCTTCGCGGTCGCCGAAGACCGCATCAAGACCGGCTTCGTGGCGATGCGCGACCTGGTGCGCGAGAGCTATCCGAAGATCGAAAAGCTGTTCGAGAACAAGACCTTCGTCACCGGCGTACCGACCGGTTTCCAGGACATCGACAAGAAGACCCGCGGCCTGCAGGCGGGCGACTTGGTGATCGTCGCCGCCCGGCCGTCGATGGGCAAGACCAGTCTCGTGCTCAACATCTGCCAGTACGTCGCCACGCACGGCGGCGTGGCCGGCTTCTTCAGCCTGGAAATGTCGAAAGAGTCGCTGTTCATGCGCATGCTGGCGTCTGAAGCGCAGATTGACATGTATCGATTGTTGAGCGGCCAGATTGGGCAAAAGGAATACGGGCAGATCACGCACGCGCTCGAGACCCTCAGCGAAGGGCAGCTGTTCATCGACGACACCGCCGGCATTGGCGTCATGGAGATGCGCGCCAAGGCGCGCCGCCTCAAGGCCGAACATGGCCTGAGCGTGCTGGCGATCGACTACGTGCAGTTGATGACCGGACGAGGCCGGTTCGAGAACCGCAACCTCGAACTGGCGTCGATCTCGCGCTCGCTCAAGGGCCTGGCCAAGGAACTGAGCGTGCCGATCATCGTACTGTCACAGTTGTCGCGCGCGCCGGAAGGCCGCTCGGACAAGCGCCCGATGCTGTCTGACCTGCGTGAATCCGGCGCCCTCGAACAGGACGCCGACGTCGTCTGCATGATCTTCCGCGAAGAGATGTACAAGACCGATGACACGCCGGCCGATTCAGACGGCGTCGCCGAGATCATCATCGCCAAGCAGCGTAACGGCCCGACCGGCACGGTCAAGCTGACCTTCCTGCGCGAGCAGACCCGGTTCGCCAACTACTCGGGCCCGGGCTACGCCGCCAGCGACGACTAGTGCCACGGTCTGGCTAAAGCCGGACACCACATCAAGGTGGCGTCCGGCTTTAGGCGGACCATGCCACCCTGTGCTGTAATCCTCCAGTGACCCGCTGTACCACCGCGCGCGTCGATCTGGCCGCCCTCGACCGGAACTTCCGCGCCATCGGTTGGTACCTCCAGGACGAGGCGTCGCTCAACCGCAGCGCCGGCCGCGGCGCCGTGCGTCCTCCCGGCATCATCGCCGTCGTCAAGGCCAACGCCTACGGACATGGCGCGCGACCGGTGGCCAAGACCCTTGAGGCCGCCGGTGCCACCATGCTCGCCGTCGCTGACATTGAAGAGGGCGTCGACCTGCGCAGGTCGGGCATTCACGCACCGATTCTGGTGTTTGGCGCACTGAGCGTCAGCGATCTCGACGGCGTCTTCGACCACGACCTGACGCCGACCATTTCCAGTCCCGCCGCCGGTGCGGCACTGCAGGCCGTCGCGGACAAGCGCGGGACGAAGCTGCGATATCACTTGAAGATCGATACCGGGATGAACCGCCTGGGGTTCCGCCACGACAACCTGCGGCGGACGCTGCCGGCGTTGTTGTCGAGTCCCAACCTGTCGCTCGACGCGGTCCACACGCATTTCGGTAGTGCCGACGAACCAGGGCACCAGTTGTTCGACGACCAGCGCACCCGATTTGAGTCGGCGTGCCACGTGCTTGACGAACTGTCCGCCGGCCCGCGCCTGCGGCACGCCGCCAACTCGGCTGCGCTGCTGCGCGATTCGCGCGTCTGGTACGACTTGGTCCGGCCCGGGCTGTTGCTCTATGGCCTGGTGCCGCCGCCGCTGGGGTCAACGCTGCCACTCGCGCCCGTCATGTCCCTCACCAGCCGGGTCGTCGCCGTCAAAGGCGTGCGGGCGGGGGAGACCGTCGGCTATGGCGGCCGCTTCACCGCCGACCGGGCCGTGACCTTAGCTGTCATTCCCGCCGGCTACGCTGATGGCCTGGATCGACGCCTGGAGGGACGAGGCGCGGTCCTGATTCGAGGCCGTCGCGCCGCCATCGTCGGCGCCGTGAGCATGGACATGCTGACGGTCGACGTTACGGACATCGACGCCGTCGGGCCGGGCGATGAAGTGGTGTTCCTGGGATCGCAGGGCAGCGAGCCGCAGCAAACGATCGATGCGCGGGAGATGGCGGCCTGGATTGGGACGATCCCCTACGAGATCCTGTGTCGCCTCGGCGCTCGCGTGGAACGCAAGTATGCATGAACAAACACGCAGGTCACGAAGGCCACGAAGTTTGTCTGAAGTTCCTTCGTGTTCTTCGTGAACTTCGTGTTTACATTGAAAGCCCATGAAATCAGCCAACAAGCCCGTGTTCGTCTGCCAGGAGTGCGGCACGCAGCAGCCCAAGTGGCAAGGCAAGTGCCACGACTGCGGCGCGTTCAACTCGTTTGTTGAGGAACGCGTGACCGAGCCGAGTGCCGGCCCAGCCGAGCATCGCTACTCGACGCTCGGCGTCGTCTCGCATGGCGCCAAGAAGTACGCTGACATCGAGGCGTCCGACGCGGATCGCATCTCCACTGGAATCACCGAGTTTGATCGCGTGCTGGGCGGCGGCATCGTTCCCGGATCGCTGATCCTACTGGGCGGTGAACCGGGCATTGGCAAGTCCACGCTGCTGCTGCAGGCGGCCGCGAACTTCGCGCACCACGTCGGTCCCGTGTTGTATGCCTCGGGCGAAGAGTCTGAACATCAGATCAAGTCGCGCGGCGACCGGTTGGGCGTCGGCGAGGCGCCGCTCTATTTGCTCGCCGAGACGTGCATCGAGCGGATTCTCGAGGAGGTGGGGCGCGTCAAGCCGGCACTGCTGGTGGTCGACTCCGTGCAGACGGTGTTCTCGCTGAAGTTCCAGTCGGCGCCCGGCAGCATTGGCCAGGTCCGCGAGGCGGCCACCCAGTTCCTGTTTATGGCCAAGGGCCACAACATCCCGACCTTCCTCGTCGGCCATGTGACCAAGGACGGCAACATCGCCGGCCCCAAGGCGCTCGAACATGTCGTCGACACGGTGCTCTACTTCGAGGGCGAGCGGCATCACTCGCATCGGGTCGTGCGCGCGGTGAAGAACCGGTTCGGGGCCATCAGCGAACTCGGCGTGTTCGAGATGACCGGCATCGGCTTGCGGCCCGTGCCCAATCCATCGGCGATGTTCCTGGCCGAACGTCCGACCGCGACCCCGGGTTCAGCGGTGCTGTGCTGCCTCGAGGGAACGCGCCCCTTGCTGGTCGAGGTGCAGGCGCTCGTCAGCACCAGCAGCTACGGCACCTCGCGCCGCATGGCGGTGGGGATCGACCAGAACCGCCTCTCGCTGTTGCTCGCCGTGCTCGAGAAGCGCGCCGGCCTGCACCTGGTGTCGGACGATGTGTTCGTGAATATTGCGGGGGGCATGAGCATCGACGAGCCGGCCGTCGACTTGGGCATTGTGGCCGCGGTGGCTTCGAGCCTGCGCAATCGCCCGGTCGCGCCCGCAACGGCCGTCTTCGGCGAGGTCGGACTCGGCGGAGAGATTCGCGGCGTATCGCAGGCCAACCTGCGGATCCGAGAGGCCGAACAAATGGGCTTCACCCGTATCGTCCTGCCGGCGTCGAACATCGATGCCAGTGAAGAATCGGGCAAGGCCGAGCTCGTCGGTGTCCGTTCCGTCGGCGAGGCGCTCGACATGCTGCTGCAGTAGGTCCTCAGGCCCCCAAGACTCCTTGACCTCGTTACCCCAGCGGCCATAAGGTTGCCGGATACCTTCCCGCGGTTTCGCGGGGCTTTGATATGGCCTGGTTCATAGTCGCGCGGCTCGTCTTCATAGCGGCGGTCTCGGTGTCAGCCGTGATGCTGAAGCCGCTTGGTGCCGATTTGCCGAGCAACCTCGCCCTGGGCGGCGGCCTGGCCGTGATTGCGGTGACCTTCGAATGGATGCTCCGCAAGACCGCGGTCACGCACATGCTCGGCGCGTTCCTCGGCGGTGCGATTGGCCTGCTGCTGGCCAAGGGCATCAGCGAAGCGCTGTTCTGGATCGATCACGGCGACCAGCGGGTCGCCTTCATGCACAGCTTCATCCTGTTGGTGTTCCCGTATATCGGCGCAGTCGTCGGCGGGCGCAAGGGCGAGTGGCTCGAGCCGGCACGTCTGATCGCCCTGTTTCGCGCCGCCGGACCCGAGCGCCACTACAAGATCCTGGACACCTCGGTGATCATCGACGGCCGCATCGCCGACTTGTGCGAGACCGGGTTCATCGATGGCGCCATGGTGGTGCCGCAGTTCGTACTCAAGGAACTGCAAATGGTCGCCGACTCCTCGGACTCGATGAAGCGTAACCGCGGCCGTCGTGGCCTCGACATCCTGCAGAAGATCCAGAAGATGTCCGGTGTCGAAGTGGTGATCTCCGACGTCGATTTCCCCGAGGTCAAGGAAGTGGACCTCAAGCTGATCGAGCTGGCGCGGACGCTGACGGGAAAAATCGTCACCAACGATTTCAATCTCAACAAGGTGGCCCAACTGCGCGGCGTGTCGGTGCTGAACATCAACGAGCTCGCCAACGTGCTGAAGCCGGTGGTGCTGCCGGGCGAGATCATGAAGGTGTTCATCCTCAAGGAAGGCAAGGAATACAACCAGGGTGTCGCCTACCTGGATGACGGCACGATGGTGGTCGTCGACAACGCCCGTAAGATGATCAGCAAGACCATCGACATCGCGGTGACCAGCGTGCTGCAGACCACCGCTGGAAAAATGATCTTCGGGCGTTACCTCGAACCCGGCGGCGCACAGGCCTCCGCGCCGCGCGTGACCTCGTCGGCGCAAGCCATCGTCCCGCCCTCGCCGATCGTCGCCACAGATCGGTAATTCTGGACCTTGTCCTTCCATCTGTTCCGGACCGTCCTCTTTCTCATTCCGTCGATTGCGGTTTACACGATCATCCTCGGCATCGCCTCGATCACGTCGAGCTTCTTCGACCGCAAAGGTCATTTCGGACATGGCTGCGCGCGGCTGTGGTCGCGGCTGATCCTGATGACGACCGGCGTGACAGTCACGGTTGAGGGGCTCGACCGCGTGGTGCCGGGCAAGACCTACGTGTTCGTGGCGAACCACCAGAGCATTTACGACATCCCGGTGTTGTTCTGGTCCATTCCCTTTCAACTACGCATCATCGCGAAAGCGTCGCTCGGCAACTTCCCCATGCTCGGACCGCACCTGAAGCGGACCGGGCACATGCTCGTGGACCGCAGCCGGCCCGACAAGGCCGGTATTCTCGGGTGGGCCAGCCGGCTCACGTCGAACGGCCTGTCGCTGATCGTGTTTCCGGAAGGCACGCGCAGCCGCACCGGCATGATGGGCAAGTTCAAGGGCGGCAGTCTCCTGCTGGCCATGCAGGCCGGGTTGCCGCTGGTGCCGATCTCCGTGATTGGCAGCCGCCACGTCATGAAGAAGGGCGAACTGACGACGCGTCCGGGACATGTCACGCTGCTGGTGCACGGACCGATCGAGACGACGGCGAACGCCGAGCCGACGCCGGCGCAGATTCGCGCGCTGGCTGAACAGGTGCGTGAAGTGATCCGTCCGGCGGTGGAGGCCGAAGCCAATGCCTGATTCGATCTTCACGCTGGCGCCAGAACTTGGCGCCATCGTGCGACCAGGACTGATCTGGTGGAGCGGGGCCGCGGTCGTCGCCCGCGACCATCGGCTCGATCCCCTGCTGGCCGCTGCCGAGGCCCGCGTCCGCTTGACGCCACCCGCTGACGCGGACGCCGTGCGGACGATGTACAAACGGGTGGGTATCGATCCCACCAAGACCCGTCCGTCGAACGAGGCGCTGCTGCGCCGCGTGCGCAAGGGTGACACCATTCCTCGCATCAACTCGCTGGTCGACATCGTCAACTGGTGTTCGCTCGAATTCCAGTTGCCGTACGGGTTGTACGACCTCTCGAAGATCAATGGGCCGGTGACGATCAGACTGGGCGCGGATGGGGAGTCCTACCCGGGCATCCGCAAGGACGATGTCAACGTCAGTGGCCGGATTACGGTGGCTGATGCGACTGGTGCTTTCGGGAATCCCACCTCTGACTCGGCACGCACCATGGTCACGACGGCCACGACCGACGCGCTGGTCGTGATCTACGCCCCGGCCGAGATCGCCTCGGCCCAGGTCCGGCGCGTGCTGGATGTCACGTCCAGCCGGCTGGCCGATATCGTGGGCGGCCACGAGACCGCGCGAAGCACCACGTAAACGTCGCCTGTTTTAACCTGCTTGCGCCCGGGCCGATTCCCATCGGGTATGCGGTCGGCTATGAATGGATCAACCACTCGCTGGCGCCGGTGCCAGAATGGGCGGGAGCCCGGCGGTGATTTGATCTGGCAGATCGGAACCGGTTACTTCAGTTGCCGCACACCAGGGCACGGCGGCATTCTGCCGGCCGCGAAGCTGACGCCCGAGATCGTCGCGCTTCGCGGCGTGGTCCCCGGCCAGGATGTAGTGTCGGCCCAGGTGCACACCGCGTTTGCGACGCCGCTCGGCCGCCTGCTGTTCCTGCAGACGTTGCGCGAGGCGTCGGGTGGCAAGCCGCGAGATCCATCCCTCGCTCGAGCCGGGCTCGCTGTTGAACGGTTCGGTGAATGGCAGCATGGGCCGCGCGTGGGAAACGGCCCGCCCCGATCGCTTCTAACTCCGGGTCCCGGACCTCGAGAGCAAGCGGACCCCACTGCGTTCGACTGTCACTTCTCGGCGTCCAGTTCCTGGCTCCACAGTTTTTCGTTGTTCAGGTTCCACAACGCCGCCGTCAAGCGCTCGGTGCGCGGGTCGATGGTGAGAGTGCCGAAGAACTGCAGGCCCTCGCTCGGCGGGCGGTTCGGCTTCATCCCTGGCGGCAGGCTGTTGAACACTTGCGTGCAGCCAAACGTCGGGTCGATGCCGTTGGGCCCGAACGTGCCGGCGTGCAACGGCCCACCGACGAATTCCCAGAACCCAGTGAAGTCCTTGAACACCGCCGCCTTCGGCTCGTAGCGGTGCGCGGCGGAGTAGTGAACGTCGGCGGTGATCCACACGATGTTCCTGATGTTCCGGCGCTTGATGAACGACAACAGCTCGGCGAGTTCATGTTCGCGTCCAAGTGGCGCGCCTGGACCATTGGCCCAGGCCTCCCAGGCCGGCACGCCATTCATCTGCCCGTCACCCACCAGCACACCGAGCGGCATGTCGCTCGCGATGATCTTCCACGTCGACCGCGACGCCGCCAGACTCTGCTGCAACCACGCGAGTTGGGCTGCGCCCATCATGCGCGACTCGGGACCAGGCGTCTCCTGGCGATTGGCGCTGTTGGCGCCGCGATAGCTGCGCTGATCGAGCACGAACACTTCGGCAGTGGGACCATAGCGATAAGACCGGTAGACGCGCTCGGCCTCATCCGGATGCGAACGAATGGGCAAGTACTCGAACATCGCCCGCTTGGCGCGCGCGGTCAGGAGCGCAATGCTGCGCTCCGTGTAGCCGGGCCGCGCCGACAGGTTGGTGCCCGGGCTCCAGTTGTTGAGCACGTCGTGGTCGTCCCACTGCACCACCATCGGCACCTGGTGGTTGAACGCGCGCGCGTGGGTGTCGAGCAGGTTGTAGGCGTAGTTGCCACGGAACTCATCCAGCGTCTCGGCCACCTTGCTCTTCGCCGGCGTCACCAGGTTTCTCCACACCGTCCCATCGTCCAGTGTTACTTCCGGCTGCAGCGGACCGTCAGCGTAGATCATGTCGCCCGAGTGGATGAACAGATCCGGATGGTGCCGGGCCATCGTCTCGTAGAGCCGCATCCCGCCAAAGTCGGGATTGATGCCCCAGCCCTGGCCGACGAC
Source organism: Acidobacterium sp. (assembly GCA_002737365.1). Lineage (GTDB taxonomy): Bacteria > Acidobacteriota > Vicinamibacteria > Vicinamibacterales > UBA2999 > 12-FULL-67-14b. The sequence goes on from NSIL01000002.1 coordinate 72,688, forward strand.
GTCGCCGGACCAGCAGATGGTGAGGGGACGAGCGACGATCGGCGCGGCACGAAAGTGGCCGGTCACCGGGTCGCTGCGCAGACCCGGGCGGGCGAGGTCGTCGAACCACACGCGATAGAAGACCGGCTCGCCTGCCGTCAGTCCGGCGAGGTCCAACTTCGCCGTGAAGCCGCTGCTCTCGAGTGCGGATGGGCCTTCGATCAGGCGCGGCGAGGTGAAGTGCTCATCGCGCGACACTTCCACCATCATCCGCGCGGCGCGAGTGGTGGCGCTCCAGAGCATGGCGCGGGTCGGTGTGACGTCGCCCACCTGCACGCCGCCGGGCATGAGAGGGGCGGCCGATTCCTGCAGCACGCGGCTCATCACTGCCGGCGCGGCGAAGAAGCCCGAGGCCGTGGTTTGCAGAAACACACGCCGGTTCATCCCATGATGATAAGTGCGCCAACCCATTTACATTGCCTGGGTTTTGCAATAAAATTTGCCCTGTTTAATCGTGGCTTCGTGGGCGTCTTGTCCATCCGTTGAGTAAGTGCACCGCGAAAGGAATATTGCCATGCGTTGTAAGACTCTGGCGAGTTGGGCGTTGGGCTTGTGCCTGGCACTGTCCGCATTGCCCGCGTGGGCGCAGACGGGCGGTGGGGCGCTTCGTGGTTACGTGAAGGACGAATCGGGTGCGGTGTTGCCGGGGGTCACCGTCACGGCTACCAGTCCCGAGTTGCTGACGCCGAGCGTGGTCGTCGCCGACCAAGCCGGCCTCTACCGCCTCAACAACCTACCGCCCGGCGTCTACGTCGTCCAGGCCGAGCTGGCCGGCTTCGCGACGCAACGGCGCGAGGGGATCCTGGTGCGGGCGGGCCAGACCTTCACGATCGACATCCAGCTGAACCTCAGCACGCTGGCCGAAACGATTACGGTCACGGGCGACTCGCCGATGATCGAGTCCAGCAAGCCGACCACGTCGATCACGCTCGACCGCGATCTGATGCGGGCGGCGCCGATCACGTCGCGGCGCCTGTTCAGCGACGCGCTGGACCTGGCGCCCGGCATCTCGTCGCGCAACGTGGACGACGGGGTGGGACGGCGGGCGTACTACTTCAAGGGCGCGGTGATCTTCTCCCACGTCTTCACCCTGGAAGGCGCGCCGGCTGGCTCGTTCCTCGACTCGTCCGCCCACTCGATCGGCATTGGCGGCGACACGGTGCAGGACTCGGAGCTGAAGCTGAGCGGCGTCGACGCGGCCGCCCCGACGGGAACCGGTGTGGTGATGAACGTGGTCGCGCCGCGCGGTGGTAATCAGTTCAAGGGCGCCGCGGTGTACGACTACCAGCAGGTCGAGTGGAACAGCGATAACACCAAGGGCGGCAGCGCCCCGGGCGGCCTGCCGACCGCACAGTCGGTGAACCAGTTCGACTTCTCGCTCGGCGGTCCCGTTATGAAGGACAAGATCTGGTTCTTCAGCTCGTTCCGCCGCGCCGACCTCACCAACGGCATCAGCCGTTCGGCGTTCAATGTCCAGAACGTGCAGGCGAACGACCCGAACTTCCAGAACTTCGACAACTTCATGGAGAGCAACCAGCCCTTCGTGAAGGTGACGGCACAGTTGAACTCCGCACACGAGATAACCGGGTTCTTCCAGAACGACCGGTCGCGCTACTCGAGCAACCGCGAGCTGGATAACACGCCCTACCTCTTCAACTCCACGGGTGGTGGCCTGTACCACGGCCGCGTCAGCTCGGTGTGGACGAACCAGCTGACCACCTCCTTTGCGATCAACTATAACGACAAGCGGGGCAACGACGCCGACACGTATGCCGACTTCGACGTCACTGGTCCGCAACGCCAGGTGCATCAGGATGCGTTCACCAACGCCGGCATCCAGGCCGGCACCGGCGCCCTGGCGCGGCTGGACAATCCGGATGCGATCAGTCTGTCCAATGCCCACATGACGCTGTTCCGTGGTGACATCACCTACTACAAGACGGGATGGGCCGGCGGGCACGAATTCAAGGCGGGCATCTGGGCGGCGCCGACGATGGTCCGCGAAACGACGACGCAGTACCCCAACAACGGCTTCGTGCTGCAGGAAGACCGCTACCGGGACGCGGCCAATCCGTCGGCCGGCTATGCCCCCTTCCACCTGCGCTACCGCACGCCGAATCTGGTGCCGACCATCCATGAGCGGGATCGCGACATCGCGTTCTATGTGCAGGACTCGTGGACGCCGACGCCGCGGCTCACGGCAAACGTCGGCTTGCGATTGGACTTCATCAAGCGACACGATGAGCTGCTCAACATCGATCGGCAGAAGAGCACGGCGGTGCAGCCGCGCGTGGGCGTGTCGTACCTGCTGACGGAAGACGCCCGCAACGTTGTCCGTGCCAGCTACGGACGCCTCTACGAGCAGGTCAACGGACGCGACTACATCGTCACGTTCGGCACGCTGGGAGCGGTCGAGACAACCGACATCTACATCGACAAGGCCGGGAACCGCACGTCGGTGGTGACACCGCCCACCCGCGGCGTCGATCCGAACCTGCTGTTCGACAAGAACCTCCACCAGCCCTTCGTCGATGAGGTCTCAATGGGCTACAGCCGCCAGCTGCGTGGCCAGATGAGCATCGGCGTGGCGGTCACGCGGCGCCAATACAGCGACAACTTCGCCGAGGTCGACATCAACGGCATCTACCCGTCGGCCGCCGGGCAGCCTTTCGGCGGGTTTGGCCGGGTCGATCCCAACCAGGGCCTCATCCTCCAGGAAACCAACGCGACCTGGACCCAGGTAATCGTCAACGCTGTGGAGGCCACGTTCGCCAAGAACATGTCCAACAACTTCCAGCTGATCGCCAGCGTCACGCGCCAATGGCAAAACCTGGAAGGCACCTGGAACCCGACCGACCCGGCGCGCTTTGTGCAGCCGGACGCCTACGACAACAATCGCGACTTGTCGCAGCAACTGTTCGGCAATGGTGACGACAACACGCTGAATGGTGGCGGGCGTGAGTCGGGCGCGGCCTATCGGCCGTTCTCGGTTCGCATCGGCGGGCAGTGGAACGCGCCGTGGGGACTCAGCGTGGGTGGCAGCTACGTGATTCAGGCGGGCGGCTATGTCGGACCGTTGCTGGTCCAGCTGGCGGCCACCGACCCGCAGGTCACGCGGTTCGGCCCGTCGACGGTGCGCCTGGCGGACGGACGAACGCAGCCCAATCCGCTGGCCACCCGCCTGCGCTTCCAGGGCCCGACCCGCAGTGACGGCCAGATCCGCAACGACGACGCGAAATACATGCAGTTGAAGATTGGCCGCGTCTTCAAGTTCGGCTCACGGTCATTCGAGCCGTCGGTCAACCTCTTCAACGCGTTCAACACCGGGGCCAACACCCAGTGGAACGTCGGCGCCAACCAGGTGTACAGCCCGAATTATCTGGCGCGCTTCAACCGTCATCCGCCGCGCTCGGTGCAGTTGTCGTTTGCGGTGAAGTTCTAGTCTGGGGCGGTACTAACCGCCAGAAAGCGAAGACCTCGAAGCGGCGATCCTCACGGGTCGCCGCTTCGTGCGTCTACGGCCGGCTTGTCAGCCAGCCAGCCTTCGTGGTTCAGTGTGCGGGTGGGCCGCGCCCGTGCCGACCGATCATCGACAGCCGCTCCGGCGGGGTCCCCGCCTCGTCCCGGCAGGTGGCGGCGCGGGCTGATCGCGCTCGCCGCATCAGCGGCGGCCTTCGTGCTGGGTGGGATGGTCTGGCTCCCGCGCTCGCGTCAGCTGGCGATACTCCCACCGGCGACGCCGGACGTGCTGCTCATCACCCTCGACACCACGCGCGCGGATCGCCTGGGGAGCTATGGGTACGCGGGAGCCGCCACCCCGAACCTCGATCGCCTCGCGGCCGATGGCGTGCGGTTCGAGCGGGCGTTGTCGCCCGTGCCGCTCACGCTGCCGGCGCATGCCAGCCTGCTGACCGGGCGCCAGCCGTTCACGCACGGTGTGCGCAACAACGGCCACTTCGTGCTGCCGGCCGAGGTGCCCACGCTGGCTGCAGTCCTTGCCGCGCGTGGGTATGACACGGCCGCGTTCGTGAGCTCGTTCGTGCTCGATCGCCAGTTCGGCCTCGCGCGAGGTTTCGCGCATTACGACGATCGGCTCGACGAAGCGCCGCCCGGCCCAGCCGCATCACTGGAACTCGAGCGCCGCGGCGATCACACCGTCGCCGCCGCGCGGGCGTGGCTGGCTGGAGCTCCGCGGCAGGGCTCGACCCGCCCATACTTCCTGTGGGTGCATCTCTACGGCGCGCATGACCCGTACCTGCCGCCATCGCCGTTTCGCGAACGGTTCTCGGACCGTCTCTACGACGGCGAGATTGCGTTTAATGATGCGTTGGTGGGCGAGTTGCTGGACGCCACTGGCTATGGCGCCGCCGACGGCCCGCTCGTCGTCGTGGCCGGTGACCACGGCGAGAGCCTGGGCGAGCACGGCGAGAGCACGCACGGGTTGTTCGTCTACGACGCGACCCTGCGGGTGCCGCTGACCGTGGCGTGGCCGGGCGTCGTGGCGCCGGCGGTGGCGACGCCAGCGGTCGGGCTGGTCGACGTGGCGCCGACGATCCTGGACCTGGCAGGCGCCGGCGCCCTCGCTGGAGCCGAGGGTCAGAGCCTGCGCGCGGTGATGCGCGGCGGCTCGATGGACGGGTCCCCTGCTGTTTACGCTGAGACGTACTTTCCTCAGTTCTTCATGCAGTGGGCGCCGCTACGGGCGATTGAAGCCGGCCGCTGGAAATACATCGATGCACCCGAGCCGGAGCTCTACGACCTGCGCGGCGATCCTGCGGAGCAGACCAACCTCGTGGCGCGCGAACCGGCGCGCGTGGCCAGCCTGAAGCGCGTGCTCGACGGACTGACCGGTGCGGGCGCCGGGCGCCGGGCATCAACGCCGCTGACCGCCGAGGCGCGGGAGCGCCTGGCCTCGCTCGGCTATCTGAGCGCGGCAGCACCGTCATCGCTGCCGACGGGCGGCGCGAGGCTGCCGGATCCCAAGCGGATGGTGGGGCTCTTCGAGCAACTGCTCGACGGCAACCGGGCGCTGGCCCGCGGCGACGCTGCTGAGGCCGCGCGCATCGCCCGGGCGGTGCTCGCGAAGGACGGCACCAACGCGTTTGCGCGATTGTTAGTGGGGCGCGCCGCGCTCGGGGCGGGCCGTCACCGCGAGGCGATTTCCGCGTTCAAGATCTACCTGGCGCAGGTGCCGGGAAGTGCGGATGCGCACCACTGGATCGCCCTGGCGGCCTTGCGGATGGGCGACCGCATTCAGGCCCTGGCGGAAGAAGAGGCCGCGTTGGCGATCGACCCTCGGCACGTGGCCGCCGTGTCGCTCAAGGCCGGGCTGCTGTTCTCGAGCGGGCGCAAAGACGAGGGCGTGCAGGTACTGCGAGCCGCCGTCGAGCGAGACCAGGCGAACACGGCGCTCAGGATCGAGCTGGCGGACCTGCTGACCGACGCTGGTCGCTTCAGCGATGCGGAGGGGGAGTATCGCCGCGTCCTGGCTGCCCGCCCCAGCGATGGCCGCGCATTGCTCGGATTGGGCTTGGTCTTGAGCGCGACGGGCCGCGCCGAGGCGGCGGCGGAGCCGCTCAGCCAAGCGGTCGCCACGGACCCGGCAAACGCCGAGGCCCGCTTCGCACGCGCAGAGGTGTCGGAACGGCTGGGACGAGTCGAGGCGGCGCACTCGGACTACGACTGGGTCGCAACCAATTCCACTCGACCCGACCTCAAGCGCGCCGCGGTCGCCCGGCGTGATGGCCTCAGAGACAGGTGACCGTCCGTACCCTTACGGCACCTTCGTCGTCACCTGCCCGGCGTTTTGCCGCCGGAGCATATCGTTGAAGGTGGCGACGTCTTTCTCGATGAGCGTGACGAGCGTGCTGGCGTGGCCCTTCAGGCGCTCCTGGAGCAGCTGCGCCGTTTCCAGATGCTGGTCCGTCGGCCGGAAGTCGCTCCCCGACACGCCGTTGGCCAGGTAGTTCAGTCGCGACAGCAGCTGCGCGGCATAGCGCACGCCGTCTTGGCCTCCCGTGATGCGCAGGTCGATCAGGTTCATCTCGAGATCGCTGAGCCTGGTGTTCAGCTCGGTGGCCGCCCGCCGGATCTCACTGTCCGCGGTGGACTTCATGATCGTCTGCACCTGGGCGCGGACGTACTCCAGCTGGTTGATCGCATCGACCGCCGTGTTCATCCCGGTACGCAGATCAGTCAGGATCTGCATCTGCATCTGGATGTCGGCTTCGGTGCCGCCCGAGTGCGGGTCCTTGCGGACCGTCAGCGGCTGCGTGAAGTCGCGTCCGCCGATCGTCAACTTCACCGAGTAGGCGCCCGGGGGCGCCAGGATGGTCAACTGGCCCGCGCCGCCGGCCGCCGGTCGCGTGCCATCCGGCCCAAGCGGCAGGTCGTGCCCGTAGACTGGGTTGGTGCGGAGCCGCACCTCCTTCGTCGGCGTCTGCCGCAGATCCCAATAGACGCGGTTCAGGCCCGCCCCACCCGGCACGCTCATCGTGCGGACCACCTCGCCGCGGCCGTTGCTGATCGCGAGGGTGCCGCCGGCCGCCACCGCCTGTTTCACGTAGTAGTTGATCGACGCGCCGTACTGCGGGTTCTCACCCACGGTCGGATCGTCGTACGGCGTCGAGGGCGCGGTGATCCCGCGGAAGCGATAGGCCGGCCGCAGCGGTAACAGGTGCGCGTCGGCGTTCAGCACCTCGGGTGTCATGGCCCGGAGCGGCGTGATGTCGTCCAGGATCCAGAAGCCGCGACCATAGGTTGAGATCACCAGGTCGTTGAAGTGCTCCTGCACGACGATGCCAGACACCGGCGCGTGCGGCAGGTCGTTCTGCAGCGGCTGCCAGGTGTCGCCGGCATCGAACGACAGGTAGATCGCGTTCTCGGTCCCGAGGTACAGCATCCCGCGGCGCACGGGGTCCTCGTAGATCACCTTCGCGTAGCTCAGCATGCTCTTCGGGACGCCGTTGGTGATGATCTTCCACGTCTGCCCGTAGTCGGTGGTCCGGTAGACGAACGGGTCGCGGTTGTTCACCTGGTGGCCGTCCACGGTCAGGTAGGCCGTGCCGCTGTCGTAGCGCGACGGGGCGATGCTGCGGACCGAGCCCCACGGCGGCAGACCGGGGAGGTTCTTGGTGACGTTGGTCCATGTCTTCCCGTTATCGCGGGTGAGCTGCACCTGTCCATCGTTGGTGCCGGCCCAGAGGAGCCCGCGCTCACGCGTGGACTCGGCGATGCCGTAGACCACGCCCGCGTACTCGACGCCGATGTTGTCGGGCGTCAGGCCGCCGGAGCTGCCCATGCGCGATCGGTCGTTCAGCGTGAGGTCGGGGCTGATCACCTCCCAGCTCTGGCCACCGTTGGTCGTGCGGTGGATGTGCTGGCTGCCGACGTAGATGGTGTTGTGATCGTGCGGCGAGATGTGGAGCGGCGCGTCCCAGACGAACCGGTAGCGCACGCCCTCGGCCGGGCCGTTCGACTGGTCGGGCCACACCTCGACGTTGCGGAACTGCCGGCGGTTCTGCTCGTAGCGCACGACGATGCCGCCAACCATGCCCGAGCCGGACGCCGTGGACCAGACCACGTTCGAGTCGGTCGGGTCGGGCGTGGCCCAGCCGCTCTCGCCGCCGCCCACGGCGTTCCACATCGCGCGCGGAATGCCGGGGTCGCCGCCGAATCCGCCTTGCAGCCGGCTGTTGCTCGGCCCGCGGTAGGTGGGCTCGTCCTGCTTGTTGCCCAGCACGTTGTAGGGAATCTCGTTGTCCACGGTCACGTGGTAGATCTGCGCGTTCTTCAGGCGCTGGCGGTACCACGTCTTGCCGCGGTTGATCGTGATCGACAGCCCCTGGTCGTGGGCCACGATCTGGCGGTTCGCGTTGGTGGGGTCGATCCAGATGTCATGGTGGTCGCCGCCCGGCGCCTCGGGACGCTGCAGCACGGTAAGCGTGCGTCCGCCGTCGATCGATCGCGAGTAGGACGCCGTCAGGAAGTAGGCCTCGTTCTCGTTGTCGGGCGCCACCGCCATCCGCGAGTAGTAGTGCGCGCGGCCCATCGCGTTGTGGTCGTAGCTCACCACCTGCCACGTGTCGCCACCGTTCTCGGATCGGAACACCTGGCCGCTCTCGGTGGGTTCTCCCTTCCAGGGGACGCCGTCACCGGTCTCGATCAGCGCGAAGACGCGGTTGGGATTTGACGCCGCGATCGCCACCGCCACCTTGCCCACGGGTTTGGTCGGCAGCCCGCGGCCCTGCAGCCGCGTCCACGTCACCCCGCCGTCGCGCGACATGAACAGGCCGCCGGGTCCGCCGCTCTCGCGGCCCCAGGTGCGGATCTCCAGGGTCCACATCCCGGCAAACAGAATCCGCGGGTTCGTCGGATCCATTGCGATGTCCGAGCACCCGGTGTTCTCGTCGACGAACAGCGTCTTGGTCCACGTGCGGCCGCCGTCGGTCGTGCGGAAGACGCCGCGTTCGGGCTGCGGCCCGTAGGCGTGTCCGAGCGCGCACACCAGCGCCGTGTCGGGATCTTTCGGGTGGACCACCAGCCGAGGGATGCGGCCGGTCTGTTCGAGGCCGAGCAGCGTCCACGTCTTGCCGGCATCGACCGAGCGATACACGCCCTGGCCGACCGAGATGTGGCTGCGGATCTTGCCCTCGCCGGTGCCCGCCCAGACGACATTGGGATCGGATTGAGCGACGGCGAGCGATCCGATCGATTGCACGGGTTGAGCGTCGAAGATCGACGCCCAGTTGACGCCCCCATCCGTCGTCTTCCAGATGCCGCCCGAGGCGGCGCCGACGTAGTAGGTATACGGGTCGCCAGCGACGCCGGCCGCGGCCGAGAAGCGGTTGCCCTCGGGGCCGATGGTGCGCCAGTGCAGGCGGCTGTAGACCTCGGGACCCGGGGTGGTGCGCTGTTGGGCCGAGACGGCGGTGATCGCCAGCAGCGCTCCGACCAGAGCGCGTATCGACAGGGTGCGGACAGACATGCCGTTCCTCCAGGCTGAAAGTGAACGCCGGCCGACGCCGACGATGTCGTCCTCTTTATACACCCGGACGGTCCCGCGCGTTCGCGCCGCGCGGCTTCGCGCGGCGTGGATGCATCGGTCGCCCTATAATCACATCCTCATGCGAAAGTGGACTCTCGTCCTCGCCCTTCTCCTGGTCACCGGCAGTTCCGCCTCACCCCTGGTCGCGCAATCCGGGCCCAACGACGCGATGGCGCGGGAGATCTACAAGGAACTGATCGAGATCAACACCACCGACACGCCGGCGGGCAATGTCACCAAGGCGGCCGAGGCCATGGCGGCTCGCCTGAAGGGCAGTGGCAAGAAACGCCCCTTCCTTCTGCTGGCCCACCTCGACGTCGTCGAGGCCAAGCGCGAAGACTGGTCGGTGGTTCCGTTCACGTTCCTGGAGAAGGACGGCTACTTTTTATGGCCGTGGCACGTCCGACGACAAGGCGATGGTCGCGCACTTTGTCGCCAATCTCATCCGCCTCAAGCGTGAAGGCGTCACGCTCGACCGCGACCTGATTCTGGCGCTCACGGCAGATGAATCAGGGTGGTACGTTCAACGGCGTGCAGGCGAGCGAGAAGGTGTACCAGGACTTCCGTCTCGAGGTGAAGAATGCCGGCGGCCACAGTTCTTCGCCGGTCAAGGACAACGCCATCTATCACCTAGCCGCGGGACTGGCGCGCCTGCAGGCGTACGAGTTCCCGGTGGCGCTGAACGAAGTCACGCGGACCTATTTCGAGCGATCAGCTGCCGTCGAAAGCGATCCCAGAATCGCCGCTGACATGCGCGCGCTAGCAAGGCCGCAAACCGACCTGGCCGCAGCCGCTCGGCTATCCGCGATGCTGCCGTACTACAACGCCCAGATGCGCACTACCTGCGTGGCGACGCTCCTCGAGGGCGGGCACGCCACCAACGCGCTGTCGCAACTAGCCGGCGCCAATGTCAACTGCCGCATTCTGACCAGCACGCTGCCGTCCACCGTGAAGGACACCCTGATCAAGGTGTTGGTTGACCCGGTGATGAGTACCGGCGCCACTGATGGCCTGTTCTTGAGGAACGGCGAGATTCCGACCTACGGCATCGATGGCACCTTCGGCGACATGGAAGACGTCCGCGCGCACGGCCGTGACGAGCGGGTGGGCGTGAAACAGTTCTATGAAGGGCTGGAGTTTCAATACCGCCTGATCAAGGCCCTCGCGCGATAGGGGATAATCAGACCCGTCGGCCAGACGTTATAATCACTCCGCATTCGACTCGATCGGGTCAGATTTCAAGCCGGGAGGCCATATGCAGGTTCCGCTTTCAGCGCTCACGCGCACCGTCGCCGTGGTTGTTGCGCTGGCCATCGCATCTGCGTGGACCGGCGTCACCCTCCCGCTAGTCGCCCAGCAGCCCGGTTCGCGGCCCATGACCTTCCTCGACATGCAGCAGATGAACCAGGTCGGCTCGCCGACGCCGAGCCCCGATGGCAAGTGGCTGCTGTACACGCTGTCGACGCCCGACTGGAAGGAGGCGAAGCGGCAAACCGACCTGTATTTGGTGTCGATGCAGCAGGGCGTCGCTTCCACCAGGCAATTGACGTTCAGCAAAGAGAAGAACGAGACCTCGCCGCGGTGGGCGCGCGATGGTAGCTTCTTCCTGTTCCTGTCGAACCGCGAGGCGCCCGAGAACGCTTCGTCCCGGAACCAGCTCTACCAGATGCGGCCGGATGGCGGCGAAGCGCGTCGCCTCACGGATGCCAAGGAAGGCGTCGCCGACTTCTCGCTCAGCCGCGATGGCCGCTGGGTCGTGTATCGCAGCGGCAAGAGCGACGAGGAGCAACTGTACCGGCTGCCGGTCACTGGTCTCGACACGACGGTGGCGGAGGCCATCACCAGGCACCCAACGGGAGTGCGCAGTTGGCAGTGGGCTCCCGACAGCAAGCGGATCTACTTCGTCACGCCGGACTCGGTCGACGCGGATGAGAAGTCGCGGCGCGAGAAGAAGTTCACCGTCAATATCCGCAATCCCGAAACACCAGTCGCGAGCCTGTGGGCGTTGGAGGTGGACGGCGCACAGACCACCAAGCGGCTCACCGAGGGCGGCGCCTTCTCGGTGGACGATGTGACGGTGTCGAGCGACAGCAGGTGGATCGGGCTACGTGGGCTGTCGCCCGACCGCTACAAACGCGGCATCACGTCCGAGAACATTTATAGCGACCTCTACCTGATCGAGGCGGCGAGCGGCGCCATGGAGCGCCTGACGACGAATGCGGAGATCAGCGAAAGCGCGATCAGCTTCTCGCCGGATGCGAAGTCGGTCGCCTTTTCGGGGCCCGACGACTTGCAGACCTACGGCATGAGCAACAGCCGCGTCTACGTCCGCGCCGTCGCCGAGCGCGGCAAACCCTTCAAGAAACTCGGCGAGACGTTCGACGGTGACGTGTCGGTCGGGTTCTGGTCGAAAGACTCGGCGACCATCTACTTCAACGAAGGCATTCGCGCGACCAATCAAATCGTCTCGCTCGACGTGCGCTACAACACGGTGCGGCCGCTGACCGAGGAGAGGGCCGCCGTCTCGATCGACCACGACCAGGACACCGGCGTCCTGCTGGTCAACTATTCCGACGGCACGACTGCCTCGACCTTGTTCACGGTCGCCACCATGGCCGACGCCAGCACCCGGTCGTCGTGGCGGCAGCTGACCGACCCGAATCCGCAGGTGCGCATGTTTGCCCTCGGCCAGCAGGAAGAGATCACGTGGAAGTCGAAAGACGGCACCACGGTGGGCGGCGTGCTGGTGAAGCCCGCGGACTATCGCGCCGGCCAGCGCTACCCACTGATCGTCGCCATCCACGGCGGGCCGGCCTCGGCCGACATCCTGTCGTTCAACGGTGGCTACGGCTCACAGGTCTACGCCGGGGCCGGGTATGTCGTGCTCCGCCCTAACTACCGCGGCTCCACCAACTACGGCCACAAGCTCAAGACCGACATCGTCGGCAACTACATGGCACCGGGCTACGACGACATTATGGCCGGCGTGGACCACCTGATCGCGCAGGGCATTGCTGATCCGGCGCAGATGGGCGCGCTCGGGTGGAGCGCCGGCGGCCACTGGTCGAACTGGATCCTCACCCATACCGATCGCTTCAAGGCGATTAGCAGCGGTGCCGGCACCATGAACTGGATTTCGATGTACGCACAGAGCGACGTGCAGCGGAACCGCCAGTACTACCTCGGCGACAAGCTGCCCTACGATGACTTCGACGTCTACTGGAACCAGTCGCCGCTGAAGTACATCAAGAACGCCAAGACGCCGACGATGATCCATGTGGTGGAGGGCGACCCGCGCGTGCCGAGCCCGCAGTCGATCGAGCTGCACATGGCGCTCAAGCAGTTGGGCGTGCCGACCGAGCTCTACATGTATCCCGGCAAAACGCATGGAATTCCCGACCCGCGCAACCAGCTCGTGAAGTCGGTGAGCGAAATGGCGTGGATGGACTTCTACGTCCGCGGCCGGGGGGCAAAGTTCGCGTGGCGCGACGTGCTGAAGACGCTTGAGGATGCGGCCGCCGGCCCGAAGGTGGTCACCGAGCTGGGCGCGAAACGCTGAGGCGGCCCAGCTTGATGCACGTAGCTGCCATCATTGCCGCCGGTGGGCGAGGGGTCCGGCTTGGCGCCGATCGCCCCAAGCAGTTTCTTAAGCTCGGCGGGCGCTCCATTCTTGCTCTCAGCATCGACGCGCTGGCTGCGAGCGATCGCATTCACGAGATCGTGGTGGCGGTGCCGCCGGATCATCTCGACGCCACGGCCGCGGCCTGGGCCGGCGTCACCGGTAAGCCGTTGACGATTGTCGCCGGTGGCATGCGCCGGCAAGACTCGGTGGCCAACGCCTTCGCGCGCACCGCCGCGACCGCCGACATCATCCTCATTCACGATGCGGCGCGGCCGTTCGTCACTGCTGGCGTGATCGCACGCACGATCGACGCGGCCGCGACCCATGGCGCGGCGATCGCGGCTCTGTCCGTGCGCGACACCGTCAAGCAGGCGGGCGCGAGTGTGGCCGATGGCTCACGGCCGATCACCGCCACCATCCCCCGGGATTCAATCTTCCTGGCGCAAACACCCCAGGCGTTCCGGCGTGACGTACTGGCGCGGGCGCTCGCGGCCGGTCATGCCATTGACGCGACCGACGAGGCGATGCTGGTGGAGCGGCTCGGCCTGCCGGTGCAGATAGTCGAAGGCGATGCGGGGAACATCAAAGTGACGACACCAGAAGATCTCGAGGCGGCGCGCCGGCGGGTCCCCGATCTCCGAATTGGCAACGGCTACGATCTGCATCGGCTGGTCGCCGGCCGGCCGTTGATTCTCGCCGGCGTGACGATTCCCTTCGAGCTGGGCCTCGATGGCCACTCCGACGCCGACATCGTCTGCCACGCCGTCACCGATGCCGTGCTCGGCGCCGCGGCCGCGGGTGACATTGGCCGGTTGTTTCCCGACACCGACCCGAAGTGGAAAGGCGCCGACAGCATCGCGTTGCTGCGCGGAGCCCTGGTGCAGGTGCACGCCGCGGGCTATCGCGTCTCGAATGTGGATGTGACGGTGATTGCGCAGAGACCGAAGTTGCTGCCCTACCTGCTGGTGATGCGCGAGAACCTGGCTGCTGCATTGGACGTCGATGTCTCGGCGGTGAGCATCAAGGGTAAGACCAATGAAGGGGTCGACAGCATGGGCCGCGGCGAAGCAATGGCTTGCCACGCCGTGGCCCTTCTCACTTCTAACTCCTAACTTCTTAGGAGCCCGGCGTCATGATGTGTGCGGCGGTGGTGCCCGCACCCATGATCCACGCGCCGCCCATCTTGTTATTGTCCGGAATGCCCAGCGATGCCGCCGTGGCGTTCGGAACTGCGATCGTCACGTGCAGCCGCGTCGTCGTCGCGTCTTTGCCCTGCCGCGTGTAGAACACCGAGCCGAATTCCGGCTTCACGCGTGTGCCGGCTTTCTCGAGCTCGGTCAAGGCCGCTTCGCGGGCCGTGCGATCGGCGATCTTCGCTTCGTAGATCTTGTTCTGCTTGACGCGGTCGAGATTGCCCACGCTCGTGCACTGCGACGAGATCGGCTGCTCGCCGGCATCGCCGGACTGGTCGTAGCACATCAGCCGGTTGGTGCCGGGACGGAGCGTGTCGTAGCTGCCGTCGGCCTTCCACTTGATGACCATTGCGCCTTCACGCAGGTTGGCCGGAGCCGCGGCGAGCGCGGCGTCGTGCGGGCCGGCGGCCGGGGTTTGCGCGAAGGCGGGGCTGGCGAGTGCCAGCAGGCCGACTGCCAATAGGACTGTGCGTTTCATGAGTAACCTCCAGGTTACGACTTCCAGAGCGCGCGAAACGCGCGCCATGAGAGGATACGTCAATGCGGGTTCGTTTCGCTCCTTCGCCCACCGGCCACCTGCACGTCGGCAACGCCCGTACGGCCCTGTTCAATTGGCTGCTCGCCCGCGGCCAGGGCGGCACCTTCATCCTGCGGATTGAAGACACCGATCGCGAGCGGTCCACCAAGGAATCGGAACAGGCGATCGTGGACGACCTGCGGTGGATGGGCCTGCAGTGGGACGAAGGCGTGGAGGTGGGCGGCAACTACGGTCCCTATCGCCAGACTGAGCGGCTCAAGAATTACGCCGACCATGCCGCCCGCCTGATCGCGGAAGGGAAAGGCTACTACTGTTTCTGTTCTGCCGAGGCGCTCGACGCCCAGCGTAAGGCGCAGCTGGCCGCGTCGCTGCCGCCGAAGTACGCCGGCACCTGTCGCAACATGTCGCCGGCCGACGCTGCCGTGCGCCGCGCCAATGGCGAGCCGGCCGTGATCCGCCTGCGGGTGCCCGACAGCCGCGAAGTGGCCTTCACCGATGTCGTGCGCGGACTGGTCACCTTCCACACCGACGTGATTGGCGATCCCGTGCTGGTGCGCTCGGACGGCATCCCCGCCTATAACTTCGCCGTCGTGATTGACGATGAGGAGATGAAGGTGACGCATGTGATCCGCGGTGAGGATCACATTTCGAATACGCCGCGGCAGATCCTGCTGTACGAGGCCTTCGGCTACACGCCGCCGGCGTTTGCGCATTTGTCGCTCGTCATGGGACCCGACCACGCGCCGCTGTCAAAGCGCCACGGCGCCACCTCGGTCCGCGAGTTCCGCGAGAAGGGCTACCTGCCGGAGGCACTGGTGAACTACCTGGCGCTGATCGGCTGGTCGCCAGGGCACAACGAGGAGTTGCTGCCGGCCGACGAACTGGCGCGGCGCTTCAGACTTGAGAACGTCGCGCACAGCGCCGGCATCTTCGACGAGGACAAGCTGGCGTGGGCGAACCGCCACTACTTGAAGTTATGCGCGCCAGACCGTCTCGCGCAGCTGGCCGAGCCGTACTTGCGCGTGCGCGGTCAGATCGTCGGCGCGTTATCGGACGCGGGGCGGGCGTGGTTGGAGCACGTGTTGCCGGGCATGGCGGCGTCAGTGGATCGATTGCCACAATTGGCTGATCGACTGGAAGCGGTGTTCCTGGAGCCCGGCGCGCCCCTCGAGAACGAACCCGGGCTGCCCGAAGTCGCGGCGGCATTGGCCGCTGAACTGGCAGATGGCCTGCGCCTGGTGGATAAGGACACGTTCCGCGCCGTGGCGGGCCGTGTGAAAGACCGCACCAGGTTGAAGGGCAAGGGCCTGTTTCACCCCATTCGCGTCATCCTGACCGGCGCCGCCGAGGGACCGGAACTGGATCTCATTGTTCCGGCGATCGACCGGGCGGCTGACCTGCATGATGCGGGCCTGGCCGCCGTGGCGAGTTGCCAGGAGCGCGCAACGTTGGCGGCAAAGATGTTGGCCTAGTTACACAGATCCCGGATCCCGGACCCCGGATCCCGGTAAGATGCCTCCCATGAAGCGCCAATTTATGCTGCTCGTCATGGGTGCGCTGGTCGCCGGGCTCGTCGCCCAGGCCCAGCAAAAGCCTGTCGCCCCTCGCATCGCGGCCATGGCCGCCGCCGCGCCCATCGATGTCACCGTGCACGAAGGCACCTCGATGTCGGTGGCGATCTCGCCGGATGGCCGGACCCTCGCGACCGATCTGCAAGGCAGCATCTGGACGCTGCCGGCCACCGGTGGCGCGATGACCCGCATCACCGACCCGTTCAACGATGCCCGCCAGCCGATGTGGTCGCCCGACGGCCGCACCATTTCCTTCTTCGCCTACCGCGATGGCGGTTACGACATCTGGTCGATGAACCCCGACGGTACCAACCAGCGAAAGGTCACGTGGGGCACCTTCGACGATCGCGAGCCGATCTGGTCGCACGACGGCACGCGCGTCGCCTTCTCGTCGGACCGCGGCAACATGCTGGGCAGTGACTACAACCTCTTCGTGCTCGATCAGCGGACCGGCGTGATCACGCAGGTCACCAAGGCGCCCAGCGAGGATTTCATGCCGAGCTGGTCGCCAGACGACACCGAGCTGGCGTTTGTCTCGTCGCGCGACAGTTACGACGGGCTTTGGGTGATCAACCTGGCGACCGGCGCCGAACGCAAGGTGCAGACCGTGAAGGGCGGTCGCATCGACTCGCCGTCGTGGGGACCGGGTGGGCAGTTGCTGTACCACGTGACCGCGGGCGGCCAGGCGCGGTTCGAGATTGCCGGCCAGCCGGTGACCGATGCCGAGAACGTGTTTGCGTTCCGGGCGTCGTGGCTGTCGCCGTCGGAGTTCATCTACGTTTCCGACGGCAAGATTCGCAAGCGCTCCGTGACGGGTCTGCCCATGCAGACGATCGACTTCTCGGCGACCATGTCAGTCACGCGGCCGCAGTACACCCGCCGCGTGCGCGACTTCACCTCGACGACCCCGCGCAAGGCGCTCGGCATTGTTCGGCCGGTGATTTCACCCGACGGCACGCAGATCGCCTTTGCCGCCGTCGGTGACATCTACGTCATGCCGATTGGCGGCGCGGCGGTCAACGTCACGAAGGACGCGGCCCTCGACACGGATCCGTCATGGTCGCCTGACGGTTCCTCGCTGGTCTATTCGTCCGACAAGGACAGCGAGCAACTGCAGCTGTGGATCCGCGACCTGAAGAGCGGCCAGAGCCGCAAGGTGACCAACCTCACCACCCAGCCGCAGGGCGCGTCGTTCTCGCCGGACGGCAAGCGTCTTGTGTTCTTCAACGTCGACGGGATGTGGCGCGTCGCCGAGATGTCGATTCTCGATCTCGACAGCGGCCGCGTCACGAAGATCCACGACTCGCTGCCGCAGCCCGGGACGCCGACCTGGTCACCAGACGGCAAGCGCATCGCGCTGGCCGGGATTGCCCCCATGACCGTCCGCTTCCGCGAGGGCACCAACCAGGTACAGACCATTTCGGCGTCTGGTGGCGACGTGAAGTGGTACGCGCCGATTCCCATGCTGTCGATCGATTCGCGGGGTGGCGGCGGGCCGGTGTGGTCGCCCGACGGCACCAAGATGGCGGCGATCTACGAGGGCGTGCTGTCGGTGTGGCCGGTGGCGGCCAGCGGCGAACCGCAGGGACCGCCGCGCCGCGTCACGTCCGAAAGCGCCCATGCCCCAAGCTGGCAGGGTGACTCGCGGCACATCCTCTATCAATCGCTCGACCAGTTGCGGATCGTCGACATCGAAACCGGCAACACCCGGACGGTGCCACTCAGCCTGACGTGGACCCCGGCCATCCCGAAGACCCGCACGGTGATTCATGCCGGCACGCTGCTCGACATGAAAAGCGCGGCGCCGCGCCGCAACGTCGACATCACGGTGGTCGGGAACAAGATCGTATCGGTGGTCGCCCACGCGGCGGCCAACCACGTCAAGGCGACTGTGGTCGATGCCTCGAACCTGACGGTGATGCCGGGGCTGGTTGAGTTCCACTCCCACCTGCAGAAGGATTACGGCGAAGCGCAGGGCCGCGCGTGGCTGGCGTTTGGCGTGACCACTGTGCGCAGTCCCGGCAACACCCCGTACGAGGCGGTGGAAGATCGCGAGGCGAACGAAGCGGGCGTCCGCCCGGGGCCGCGCGTCTACGGTACCGGCTACTTGATGGAATGGAATCGCGTCTACTACAAGATGGGCATTGCGATCTCCACTGTCGCCCAGTTTGAAATGGAACTGCAGCGGGCGAAGGTGCTCGAGCACGATTTGCTCAAGAGCTACGTGCGCCTGCCGGACCTGCAGCAGAAACGCATGGTGGAGTTCGCGCACAGCATCGGCGTGCCGGTGGCGACCCACGAGATCTGGCCGGCCGCGCTCGTCGGCGTGGACAACACCGAGCACACCACCGCCACCAGCCGCCGCGGCTACTCGCCGAAGATGGCCTCGTCGGCGTCAGCGAATGGCTTGCAGACGGCCTATGAAGACGTGGTGCAGTTGTTTGGCAAGAGCCAGCGAATTTTCTGCCCGATGATTTCCGGCGGCGGGGCGCGCCAGTTGTTCACCGACCTTCCGGCGCTGAGGCTGGATCCGCGATTTAAGCTCTATCCCGAGTGGATTCAGCGGCAGGTGACGGCGCAGCCCTCGGCGTCGAATCCCGGCGGTGGCGGCGACCCCGCCGGTGGCAGCGGCAAGATGGTGCTCGACATCATGAAGGCGGGCGGCCTGGTCGTGGCCGGCACCGACACACCGAACGCGATCAATCTCCATGGCGAGCTGATGTCGTACCGCCTGGCCGGCATGGCGCCGTTCGACATCCTCAAGACGGCAACGGTGAACCCGGCGAAGGCGCTCGGACTCGAGGCCGGCACGATCGAAGCCGGCAAGCTGGCCGACCTCATCATGATCGACGGGAATCCCCTGGAGAACATCGCCAACACCACCAAGGTGCGCAAGGTCATGGCCAACGGGCGACTGCACGAGGTCGAGCAACTCATCGCCCCGAAGCGATAGACTCTTCGCACGTGCTTATCTACGGGATCAACCCGGTGGCCGAAGCGATCAAGGCCGGCAAGGTGCGCGAAATTCGGGTTGCCGAGCGGGCCGATGAGCGCCTCCAGCGTCTGTTGGACGAAGCGGCGCACAACGGCGTGAAGGTCAGGCGCGTCGCGCGCGAGGTGCTGGACAACGAGTCGCGCGGTGGTTCGCATCAGGGGGTGGTCGCCGATGTGGCCAGGCGCGCCGAGGTCACCCTGGACGACCTGGCGAGCGGCGCCGATGGTCCGCCGCTGATCGTGGTGCTGGACGAAGTTGAGGATCCCCAGAACGTCGGCGCCATTCTGCGGACCGTGGATGCCTCCGGCGCCACCGGCGTGGTCCGGCAGACGCGGCGGGCGGCGGCTCTGGATGGGGCGGCGGTCAAGGCCTCGGCCGGGGCCGTGAACTATGTGCCCGTGGCCGATGTCGTGAACATCGCCCGGTCCCTGGAAGAGCTGAAAAAGGCCGGGGTCTGGACGGTGGGGCTCGACGCCGATGCGGAAATGTCCTACTATGAATGGGATCTCACCCTTCCGACGGCGCTCGTAGTGGGCGCCGAGGGTCACGGGCTGCGACGGCTCGTGAGGGAACGGTGCGACCAGGTGGTCAGCATTCCCATGCTTGGCCATGTGGGTAGTCTTAATGTTTCGGCCGCCACGGCGATCGTCTTGTATGAGGCGGTCAGGCAGAGGCGGAGCCGGAGCCGGGGGAGGCCAGAATCCTAGAGAATCCTGGGATTCGGCCGTTTGCACCCCGGAGCAGATAGGACGTTTTAGAGTGATCTTGTAGAGACCGGTGTCCCTTCCGGTTGCATGGCTGGCACAAGTCGTGCTAGTATTCCCGTTTTGTCTAGGCTGGCGTAGCTCAGCCCGGTAGAGCAGCTGATTTGTAATCAGCCGGTCGGGGGTTCAAATCCCTTCGCCAGCTCCATCTTTATTGAGCGCGCTGGGCCAGGACGGGGTAGCAACAGGGGTCATCCTTACAAGACCACGCCGGCTCCGCGGGCCGGCAAAAGTAAGGGCAGGTGGCGGAGCGGTCAATCGCAACAGACTGTAAATCTGTCGCCCCAGTGGCTACGAAGGTTCGAATCCTTCCCTGCCCACCATTTGACGGTTTTGGCGTGTAAGTTCGAGTAGTTACGGAGCGAAGAGGCGGGAGTAACTCAGTGGTAGAGTCACAGCCTTCCAAGCTGTTGGTCGCGGGTTCGATCCCCGTCTCCCGCTCCAAGTTTTTCGGGCTGATAAGCCGGCGAATGCTGACTTGTCCGGCCGAAGCGCCGGCGGGCGCGAAGGCTGATGTAGCTCAGTAGGTAGAGCACGTCCTTGGTAAGGACGAGGTCACCGGTTCGATCCCGGTCATCAGCTCCAGTTGTGCGAGAAGGAAACCGGGATTCTTTTTCGCGGCAGTAACGATAACGGCAACCCGGTTTCTTTGGTTTAACCGACGTCGGCACGAAGCCGGGTCGTAAGGAAGCGAGCGCAGACGAGTCATGGCGAAAGAGAAATTCGATCGGTCCAAACCACACGTTAACGTCGGCACCATTGGCCACATTGACCACGGCAAGACGACGCTTACCGCGGCGCTGACCAAGGTGTCGGCCGACAAGGGCTGGGGCAAGTACGTGTCGTACGATCAGGTGGCCAAGGCCTCTGAATCGCAGGGACGCCGCGACGACACCAAGATCTTGACGATCGCCACGTCGCACGTCGAGTACAGCACGGCCAACCGGCACTACGCGCACGTTGACTGCCCGGGCCACGCTGACTACATCAAGAATATGATCACGGGCGCGGCGCAGATGGACGGCGCCATTTTGGTGGTGAGCTGCATCGACGGCCCGATGCCGCAGACCCGCGAGCACGTGCTGCTCGCCAAGCAGGTCAACGTGCCGTACCTCGTCGTCGCCCTGAACAAGGTTGACGCGGTGGACGACGCGGAACTGGTCGACCTGGTCGAACTCGAAGTCCGCGAGTTGCTCAAGGGCTACGGCTTCCCGGGTGACGACATCCCGGTGGTGCGCGTCTCGGCGCTCGGCGCCATCAATGGCGACCCCGCGGGCGTCGAGTCGGTTCAGAAGTTGATGGACGCCCTCGACACCTACATTCCGTTGCCGCAGCGCGACGTCGACAAGCCGTTCCTGATGCCGATCGAAGACGTGTTCTCGATCTCGGGTCGTGGCACGGTGGTCACCGGCCGCATTGAACGCGGCCAGGTCAAGGTCGGCGAGGAAATCGAGATCATCGGCTTCAAGCCCAGCGAGAAGAAGGTGGTCACCGGCGTCGAGATGTTCCGCAAGCTGCTCGACTCGGGCCAGGCGGGCGACAACGTCGGCGTGCTGTTGCGCGGCGTGGAAAAGGACGACATCGAGCGCGGCCAGGTGCTGGCCAAGCCCGGTTCGATCAAGCCGCACACCAAGTTCAAGGCCGAAGTCTACGTGCTCTCGAAGGATGAGGGCGGCCGTCACACCCCGTTCTTCAACGGCTACCGTCCCCAGTTCTATCTTCGGACCACTGACGTCACCGGCACGCTCAACCTCAACGAAGGCGTCGAGATGATCATGCCCGGCGACAACACCAGCGTGACGGTCGAGTTGATCGCCCCGGTGGCGCTCGAGCAGGGCGCGCGCTTCGCGATCCGCGAAGGCGGCCGCACGGTCGGCGCCGGTTCGGTTACCGAAGTGATCGAGTAGCGCCATGAGAGACATCATCCAAATGGCGTGCGGCGAGTGCAAGCGCCGGAATTACAGCACGACCAAGAACAAGAAGAAGACGACCGAGCGGCTTGAAATGAAGAAATACTGCCGCTTCTGCCGGAAGCATCAACCGCACAAGGAGCAGAAGTAGCCGAAGGCCAGTAGCTCAATTGGCAGAGCACCGGTCTCCAAAACCGGGGGTTGGGGGTTCGATTCCCTCCTGGCCTGCCATCTAGCGCCTGGGCACGCGACACAACTGCGAAGCAGAAAGAACACTGCGAACTGATGAGCACCGAGATTATTGAGCAGTCCGGCGAGGGGGCCCGATCGGGACCCTTGGGCTGGTGGCAGCGCACGGGAGAGTTTTTCTCCGAGGTGCGCAACGAGATGAAGCGGGTCACTTGGCCGACGCAGCGCGAAGTCTATGCGACGACTGTGGTGGTGATTCTGTTTTCGGTGCTGGTGGGGCTCTACTTGTTTGGCGTTGACCTGCTGTTCGGCCGCGCGGCCGAATGGGTGTTCCGCCGCTTTGGAGGCGCCTCATGACCGACGTCGCCACGAAGAGCTGGTACATCGTCCACACCTACTCGGGTTTCGAGAACAAGGTGAAGGAATCACTCGAGGAGCGCGTCAAGGCCTACGGCTTGCAGGACGACATTGGCGAAGTCCTGATTCCGAAGGAAGACATCATCGAGAAGCGCAACGGCAAGGAAGTCAAGACCGCGCGCCGCTTCTTTCCAGGCTACATCCTGGTTGAGATGACCATGACCGACAACGCGTGGCACGTCGTCAAGAACACGCCGAAGGTCACCGGGTTTGTCGGCGCCGGCGCCAAGCCGACGCCGATCAGTCGCGAAGAGGTCGAGCAGATTCTCGACCAGGTCAAGACCGCGGCCGAGAAGCCGCGACCGAAGTACACCTTCGACAAGGGCGACCAGGTCCGCATCAACGAAGGGCCGTTCACCGGCTTCAACGGCGCGGTGGACGATGTCAACGCGGAGAAGAACACGTTGAAGGTCATGGTGACCATCTTCGGCCGCGCCACCCCGGTGGAGCTCGATTTTCTGCAGGTTGAGAAACTGTAATGGCGAAAAAAATTCAGGCGATGGTCAAGCTCCAGATTCCCGCCGGCAAGGCCACTCCGGCCCCGCCCGTGGGCACGGCGCTTGGTCCGCACGGCGTCAACATCATGGACTTCGTCAAGGCCTTCAATGCGAAGACGGCCAAGGACGATGGGCTGATCATCCCCGCGGTGGTGACGATTTACTCGGACCGTTCGTACACGTTCATCACCAAGACGCCGCCGGCGTCGGTGCTGCTCAAGAAGGCGGCGAACCTCGCCAAGGGGTCCGCAGTCCCGAACAAGAACAAGGTTGGCCAGGTGACCGCCAAGCAGGTCGAAGAGATCGCCAGGCTGAAGATGCCCGACCTCAACACCGATTCGATTGAATCGGCGGTCCGCACCGTGTCCGGCACGGCGCGCTCGATGGGACTCGACGTAGTCGGATAGGCAAGTGGGAGGTCCGCTTCGGCGGCCCGCTAACACCACGGTTGGAGAAACATGAGAACACACGGCAAGAAATACACAGCGGCCCGCGAGCAGGTGGAGAACAAGCTATACCCCCTCGCTGATGCGCTGCCGCTCGTGCAGAAGGTGAAGTTCGCGAAGTTCGACGAGACCGTCGCGTTGTCGATTCGTCTCGGCGTCGACCCGAAGCACGCCGACCAGATGGTGCGTGGCACGGTCGTCCTGCCGCACGGCCTCGGCAAGTCGAAGAGCGTGCTCGTGATCGCCGGCCCCGAGAAGCAGAAAGAAGCACTCGAAGCGGGCGCCGACATCGTCGGCGGCGAAGAGCTGGTCGAGAAGATCAACGCCGGCTGGACCGCTTTCGACGCGGTGGTCGCCACGCCCGACATGATGCGGGCGGTCGGCAAGCTGGGCAAGGTGCTCGGCCCGCGCGGCCTGATGCCGAACCCGAAGACTGGCACGGTGACGCCGAACGTGGCGCAGGCCGTGAAGGAAATCAAGGCCGGTAAGGTGGAGTTCCGGGTCGACAAGACCGGCATCGTGCACGCCCCGGTCGGCAAGATCTCGTTCTCGGCCGAGAATCTGGTGGACAACGCGACGGCGTTGATCGACAGCATCCTGCGCGCCAAGCCGGCGGCGGCCAAGGGCAAGTACCTAAAGAGCATTACGGTGTCGTCCACCATGGGCCCCGGCGTCAAGATCGATGAAAGCGGCGTGGAAACTGCCGCCAAGAAGTAGGCGGGGGAAGACATCATGGCAGTGACACGAGCCGACAAGACCGCCACAGTGGAAGCACTGGAAGGCATGTTCAGGGGCGCCGAAGTGGCGATCCTGCTGGATTACAAGGGCATTAACGTGCCGCAGGTGACCGAGCTACGCTCGCAGCTGCGCAAGTCGAAGGCCAATTACAAGGTGGTCAAGAACTCGCTGGCCAAGCGCGCCCTCAAGGGCACGGTCTACGAGACCCTGACGTCGCACTTCGAGGGCACCACGGGCGTCGTCTATACCGACGGCGATCCGGTGGCGCTGGCGAAGACGCTGACCACCTTCATGAAGACCGTCCCAGCGCTGCAGATCAAGGCGGCGGTGGTGCAGGGCCAGACCCTGAAGGCGGCGGAAGTGGCGAGTCTCGCCACCCTGCCCGGCAAGCCCGAACTCTACGCCAAGCTGCTCTATATCCTCCAGGCGCCGATGACCAACCTGGTGCGGGTGTTGAGCGCGGTGCCGAGAGACCTGATGAGTGTGCTCGTGCAGGCGGAAGAAAAGCGCAAAGAATCATAGGGTAGTGGACCCAGCCGTTTTTTACTTTTAAGGAGCGATAGCAATGGCCGACGTGAATCAGCAGCAGGTGATCGAATACATCAAGGGCATTACCGTGATGGAGCTCTCGCAGCTCGTCAAGGCGCTCGAAACCGAACTCGGCGTGTCAGCCGCGGCCGCGATGCCGATGGCGATGCCGATGGGCGGCGGCGCGGCCGGCGGCGGCGCGGCGGCGGCGGAAGAGCAGACCGAATTCACGGTCATCTTGACCGAAGTGGGCGGCAACAAGATCAACGTGATCAAGACCGTGCGCGAAGTCACCAGCCTCGGCCTGAAGGAAGCCAAGGACCTCGTCGAAGGCGCGCCCAAGCCGATCAAGGAAGGCGTGACCAAGGAAGAGGCCGCTGGCATCAAGAAGAAGTTCGAGGATGCCGGCGCCAAGGTCGAGATCAAGTAACACCTCGCCCCGACGCGACACGTAAGCCGTGGTGACGGACACCGGGGGTGCGCCCCTGGTGTTCGCCGTAATTTTATTCACCCTCCGGGATCCCGAGCGACGCATGTACAGCCTGCCCAAAAACGTCTACCGCGAGCGTAAGGACTTTTCGAAGATCAAGACTACGGTTCCGATTCCGAACCTGATCGAGATCCAGCGAAAGAGTTACGAACGCTTCTTGCAGATGAACCGTCTGCCCTCGGAGCGCGAGGACCAGGGCCTGCAGTCGGTGTTCAAGTCCGTCTTCCCGATCAGCGACTTCCGAGAGAACTCGTCGCTCGAGTTCATCGAGTACTCGATCGGGAATTGGGAGTGCAAGTGCGGCAAGCTGCAGGGGCTCCATCACCTGCGCAAGCCGTGCAAGAGCTGCGGCCACACGCTGATCTGCGATCCCTACGGCGACAAGGACGTTCTGTGCCCGAAATGCGGCACCGGCAACCACGCCCGCGGCGACATGTGTGACATCTGCGGCAACGCGGTGGCGCTCAAGCTCAAGTACGACGTCGATGAGTGCCAGGAACGCGGCATGACCTACGCCGTGCCGCTGAAGGTGACGATCCGCCTGGTGGTCTGGAACAAGGACCCCGAGACCGGCGTCAAGACCATCCGCGACATCAAGGAGCAGGAAGTCTACTTCGGCGACATCCCGCTGATGACCGACAACGGCACCTTCATCATCAACGGCACCGAGCGCGTCATCGTCTCGCAGCTGCACCGCTCGCCGGGTGCGTTCTTCCACTCGGAAGACAAGAACCTGTACGTCGCGCAGATCATCCCGTACCGCGGCTCGTGGGTCGAGTTCGAGTACGACACCAAGAACCTGCTCTATGTGCGCATCGATCGCAAGCGCAAGTTCCTCGCCTCGGTATTCCTGCGCGCCTTGGGGTTGCGTGGCGCCGACGAGATCATTCGCACCTTCCACCAGGTCGACCGCCTCAACCTGCGCGACAACGCGCTGTTCTGGTCGGTGGGTGAGGGCCTGGTCGGCCAGCGCTCGCGCCGCGACGTCAAGGTCGGCGAGCTCTCGATCGGTGAAGGCAAGAAGATCACCAAGACCCACATCGAAGGCCTGCGCAAGGCCGGGGTCAAGGACATCGCGATTACTGACGAAGCGCTTGAAGGCGCGTTCGCGGCCGCCGACATTGTCGATCCGGCGACCGGCGAAGTGCTACTTGAGGCCAACGACGCGTTGAGCCAGCGCGTCGTCGCGATGGCGCACGAGAAGGGCGTCGAGAAGATCGACGTGTTCTTCCCCGAGCGCGACGAAGTGGGGCCGATCATGTCGGCGACGCTGAAGAAGGATCCGATCCGCACGCACGAAGAGTCGCTGATCGAAATCTACCGCCGCCTGCGGCCGGGCGACCCGCCCACGCTCGACAGCTCGCGTTCGCTGTTTGAGAACATGTTCTTCAACCCGCAGAAGTACGACTTCTCGCGGGTCGGCCGCCTGAAGCTCAACACCAAGCTCAAGCTGTCGACGCCGCTCGACGAGCGCATCCTGCATCCGCAGGACTTCTACGAGGTGATCAGCTACCTCCTGAAGTTGCGCAAGAACACCGCCGGCGTCGACGACATCGACCACCTCGGCAACCGCCGCGTCCGCTCGGTCGGCGAGCTGCTCGAGAACCAGTTCCGCATCGGCCTGGTCCGCATGGAGCGTGCGATCAAGGAAAAAATGTCGGTGTATCAGGAAATGGCGACCGCCATGCCGCACGACCTGATCAACGCCAAGCCGGTGATGGCGGCGATCCGCGAGTTCTTCGGGTCGTCACAGTTGTCGCAGTTCATGGACCAGACCAACCCGCTGTCGGAAGTCACGCATAAGCGTCGTCTTTCGGCTCTGGGTCCGGGCGGTCTGTCACGCGAGCGCGCCGGCTTCGAAGTCCGCGACGTGCACACCACCCACTACGGCCGCATCTGCCCGATTGAGACGCCGGAAGGCCCGAACATCGGCCTGATTAGCTCCCTCAGTTCGTACGCCCGCATCAACGAGTTCGGGTTCATCGAGTCGCCCTACCGCAAGGTCAAGAACGGCCACGTCGTCGACTACGTGCTCGTGACCAATGCCGGTGGCCACCCGAAGTACAGGAACGGCGAAATCGTCGAGGCCGACGAACTGGTCGGCGCCGACGGCCGCAGCAAGAAGAAGGGCGTCGAGTTCGAGCCGCATTGCTTCTATCTGTCAGCGTGGGAAGAAGACAACTACATCATCGCCCAGGCCAACGTCGAGTTGGACGAGAACATGCGCATCAAGGGCGACCGGGTCAACGCCCGCCAGACCGGCAACTTCATTCTCGCTGGACGCGAGCAGGTGCAGTTCGTTGACGTCTCGCCGAAGCAGCTCGTGTCCGTGGCCGCCTCGCTCGTGCCGTTCCTTGAGAACGACGACGCGAACCGCGCGCTGATGGGCTCGAACATGCAGCGGCAGGCCGTGCCGCTGCTGCGCGCGCAGGCGCCCTACGTCGGCACCGGCATGGAGTACATCACCGCCCGCGACTCAGGCGCCGTCGCCGTGGCTCGTCGCACCGGCGTGGTCGACTTCGTCGACAGCACGCGCATTGTCGTGCGCGTCGAGTCGGAGTCGGACATCAACGAGGACATGGGTGCGGACATCTATCCGCTGACCAAGTTCAAGCGCTCGAACCAGAACACCTGCATCAATCAGAAGCCGATTGTGCGTGAAGGCCAGCGCGTGCAGAAGGGCCAGGTCCTCGCGGACGGTCCGTGCACGGAGCTGGGAGAACTGGCGCTCGGCCGCAACGTGCTGGTGGCCTTCATGCCGTGGCGTGGTTACAACTTCGAAGACGCGATCCTGGTGTCCGAGAAGATGGTCCGCGACGATTACTACACCTCGATCCACATCGAGGAGTTTGAAATCGAAGCGCGCGACACCAAGCTCGGGCCCGAAGAAATCACCCGCGACATTCCGAACGTCTCGGAAGGCTACCTGCGCGACCTCGACGACAGCGGCATCATCCGCATCGGCGCGGCCGTCAAGCCGGGCGACATCCTGGTCGGCAAGGTCACGCCCAAGGGCGAGACCCAGCTGACACCGGAAGAGAAACTGCTCCGCGCGATCTTCGGCGAAAAGGCCGGCGACGTGCGTGACGCCTCCCTGATCTGCCCGCCGGGCATCGAGGGCATCATCGTTGGCGTCAAGATCTTCTCCCGCAAGGGCATCGAAAAAGATGACCGCGCGAAAGCAATCGAGCAGGAAGAGCTCGACATGATGGAGAAGAACCTGCAGGATGAAATCCGCATCTTGCACGACGAGACCAAGAAGCGCGTCGTCAACATGCTGCAGGGGCAGACCCTGCGCGCTGATCTGTTCGACGAATTCGGCCGCGAGCGGCTGGTCAAGAAGGGCCAGCAGCTGACCATGGAGACGATGGCGGCGGTGCCGTTCCTAGCGCTGGTGCGCGCGAAGATCGAGACCGACGATGCGGCGATGGCGCCGGACCTGCGGCTGGTCGAAGAACGCGCCGAACGCCAGGTCGAAGTTGTCAAGCAGCTGTTCGAGGAGAAGAAGGAAAAGATTCGCCGTGGCGACGAACTGCCGCCGGGCGTGATCAAGCTGGTCAAGGTCTACGTCGCGATGAAGCGCAAGCTGTCAGTCGGCGACAAGATGGCCGGCCGCCATGGTAACAAGGGTGTGATCGCGCGCATCCTGCCCGAAGAGGACATGCCGTACCTGCCGGATGGCACGCCGGTGGAGATCGTGCTCAATCCGCTGGGCGTGCCGTCGCGCATGAACGTCGGCCAGATTCTCGAGACCCACCTCGGGTGGGCCGCGCATGCGCTGGGCCTCTACTTCGCGACGCCCGTCTTCGACGGTGCGACCGAGAAGGAAATCATGGGTTGGCTCGACAAGGCCGGCCTCGAACAGCGCGGCGGCAAGACCACGCTGGCGGATGGCATGACCGGCGTGCCGTTTGAGCAGGATGTCACCGTCGGCTACATCTACATGCTCAAGCTGTCGCACCTGGTTGACGACAAGATCCACGCCCGGTCGATCGGGCCGTACTCGCTGATTACGCAGCAGCCGCTGGGCGGCAAGGCCCAGTTCGGCGGCCAGCGATTCGGCGAAATGGAAGTGTGGGCGCTCGAAGCGTATGGCGCCGCGCACATCCTGCAGGAATTGCTGACCGCGAAGTCGGACGACGTGACCGGCCGCGCGAAGATTTACGAATCAATCGTGAAGGGCGACGCGTCCTTCACGGCGGGACTCCCCGAGTCGTTCAATGTGCTCATCCGCGAGCTGCAGTCGCTGTGCCTGGACGTGGAACTCATCTCCACAAAAAAGCGGCCGGCTGAACTGACCGAAGAAGTCCCGGCCGAGCCGGTGTTGGAGGGTTGATGAACATGAGACCAAGCTTCACCGACGCGAAGACCACCCTGCGTGCCGACTTTGACGCGATCCGGATTAGTCTGGCGTCGCCCGAGAAGATCGAGCAGTGGTCGTTTGGCGAGGTGACCAAGCCGGAAACGATCAACTACCGCACGTTCAAGCCTGAACGTGACGGGTTGTTCTGCGCCAAGATCTTCGGGCCGATCACCGACTGGGAATGCCTGTGCGGCAAGTACAAGCGCATGAAGCATCGCGGCGTGATCTGCGACAAGTGCGGCGTCGAAGTGACGCAGGCCAAGGTGCGCCGCGAGCGCCTGGGCCACATCAAGCTGGCGACCCCGGTGAGCCATGTGTGGTTCTTCAAGGGCCTGCCGAGCCGCATCGGGCACCTGCTCGACATCTCGCTGCGCGACCTCGAGCGCGTGCTCTACTTCGAAGCCTACGTGGTCGTGGACCCGATGGACACCAAGCTGGTGCAGAACCAGTTGTTGACCGAGGACCAGTTCCGCAAGGCGCGTGAAGAGCACGGCTACTCGAAGTTCAAGGCGCAGATGGGCGCGGAAGCGATCAAGGCATTGCTCCGCCACGTCAGCGTCGACAAGCTGGCCGTCGAGATGCGCGAACGGATGCGCACCGAGACCTCGGCGCAGAAGAAGCTGAAGTTCGCCAAGCGCCTGAAGGTGGTCGATGCCTTCCGCAAGTCGAGCAACAAGCCCGAGTGGATGATCCTGGACGTGGTGCCGGTGATCCCGCCCGAACTGCGGCCGCTCGTGCCACTGGACGGCGGCCGATTTGCGACCTCCGACCTGAACGACCTCTATCGCCGCGTCATCAACCGCAACAACCGGTTGAAGAAGCTGATGGAGCTGAAGGCCCCGGACGTCATCATCCGCAACGAAAAGCGCATGCTCCAGGAAGCCGTGGACGCGCTGTTCGACAACGGCCGCCGCGGCCGTGTGCTGCGTGGCGCCAACAACCGTCCGCTGAAGTCGCTGAGCGACACGCTCAAGGGCAAGCAGGGCCGGTTCCGCCAGAACCTGCTCGGCAAGCGCGTCGACTACTCCGGCCGTTCGGTGATCGTGGTCGGTCCCGAGCTGAAGCTGCACCAGTGCGGCCTGCCGAAGAAGATGGCGCTTGAGCTGTTCAAGCCGTTCATCTACAACAAGCTCGAAGAGCGCGGCCTGGTCGCCACCATCAAGCAAGCCAAGGAGATGGTCGAGAAACAGGTGCCCGAAGTGTGGGACGTGCTCGAAGAGGTCATTCGCGAGCATCCCGTGCTGCTCAACCGCGCGCCGACGCTGCATCGCCTGGGCATCCAGGCGTTCGAGCCGGTGCTGGTTGAAGGCAAGGCCATCCGCATCCATCCGCTCGTCTGCACGGCGTTCAACGCCGACTTCGACGGCGACCAGATGGCGGTGCACATCCCGTTGTCGCCTGAGGCGCAGATCGAAGCCTCGACGCTGATGATGTCGTCGAAGAACATTCTGTCGCCCAGCAACGGCACCCCGGTCGCGGTGCCGTCGCAGGACATCGTCCTTGGCTGCTACTACCTGACCAAGGCGAAGCCGGGCGCCAAGGGTGAGGGCCGTGCCTTTGCCTGCGCTGATGACGTGGTCCTGGCGCTGGAGGCCGGCGAGCTCGAAACGCTCACGCCGATCCGCCTGCGCTACACCGGTCAGTTGCAGGACATGTCGGCGTCGCGCGACGATCAGGACGTATTGCACGCCGACGTGCAGGACGTGCAGAACAAGATCATCAACACCACGGTCGGGCGCGTGATTTTCAACAGCGCGCTACCGAAGAACATCCCGTTCGTGAACGGCATGCTCAAGAAGAAGGGCCTGCAGCAGCTGGTGCAGCGCTGCTACCTGACGACCGGCATCGACAGCACCGTCGAGATGCTCGACAGCCTCAAGCAGGTCGGCTTCACCTATGCCACTCGCTCGGGCATGTCGATCGGCATTCATGACCTGATCATTCCGCAGAACAAGGCGGTTCTGTCGCAGAACGCCCACGACGAAGTGATCAAGGTCGAACAGCAGTACCTCGAAGGCGCCATCACCAACGGCGAACGCTACAACAAGGTGATCGCCGTGTGGTCGGACGTCACCGAGAAGATTGCCGACGCCATGTTCGGTGAAATGGAACAGCGGGATAAAGAAGGCAAGTTCAATCCCGTGTATATCTTCGCCGACTCCGGCGCCCGTGGTTCGAAGCAGCAGATTCGCCAGCTGGCGGGTATGCGCGGCCTGATGGCGAAGCCGTCTGGCGAAATCATCGAGCAGCCGATCAAGGCCAACTTCCGCGAAGGCCTGTCAGTGCTTGAGTACTTCATCTCGACCCACGGTGCGCGCAAGGGCCTGGCCGACACGGCATTGAAGACCGCCGACTCGGGCTACCTGACTCGCCGCCTGGTCGACGTGGCGCAGGACGTGATCGTTTCGGATCACGATTGCGGCACGCTGGACGGCATCGAGGCTCGGGCAATCGTTGAGAGTGGCGAAGTCATTGAGCCGCTGCGCGACCGCATCATCGGTCGCGTCTCGCTCGAGAAGATCATCGACCCGATCAAAGGCGGCCTGATTCTCGACTTCAACCAGGAGATCGACGAACAGCTCGCCGCGGACGTGCAGGACGCCGGTATCGAGAAGGTGAAGATCCGCTCGGTGCTGACCTGCGCCTCGCGCCGCGGTGTCTGCAAGCGCTGCTATGGCCGCGACCTGTCCACCGGCATGCTGGTGGAACTGGGCCTCGCGGTCGGTGTGATCGCTGCCCAGTCGATCGGTGAACCGGGCACGCAGTTGACGATGCGCACGTTCCACATCGGTGGCACGGCCTCGCGCATTTCGGACCAGTCGACCCTCGACTCGAAGCACAAGGGTGCGGCCAAATACGAGAACCTGCAGACCGTCGAGCGGCCCAACCCCGCCGGCGGCTTCGAGACCGTCGTCATGAACCGCACCGGCTTCATTGCGGTGCAGGACGATAAGGGCCGCGACCGCGAGCGCTACCAGGTGGTCTACGGCGCGCGTCTCAAGGTGAAGGACGGCGAAGCGGTCGACATCGGCAAGATCCTCGTCGAGTGGGATCCCTACACTTTCTCGATCCTGACCGAAGAGAAGGGTCAGATCCGGTTCAAGGACATCATCGACGGCGTCACCGTCCAGGAAGATCTCGACGAGGTCACGGGTCTGTCCCGTCTGATCGTCGTCGACTCGCCGGACGAGAAGAAGCAGCCGACGGTGGAAATCAAGTCGGCGAACGGCACCACGGTGCGTCGCTACATCATGCCGGTCAGCGCCCACTTGATGGTGCAGGACGGCGAGCAGGTCAACGCCGGCGACGTGCTGGCGAAGATCCCGCGCGAGACCACCAAGACCAAGGACATCACGGGCGGCTTGCCGCGCGTGGTCGAGCTGTTCGAAGCCCGCAAGCCGAAGGATCCGGCCGTGATCAGCGAGATCGACGGTGCGGTCAAGTACGGCGGCGTGGTCAAGGGTCAGCGCAAGATCATGATCGTGGCCGACGACCCGAACGCCGAGCCGCGTGAATACAGCATCCCGCGTGGCGTGCACGTCAACGTTCAGGAAGGCGACCGCGTCCGCGCCGGCGACCCGCTGATGGACGGCCCGAACAACCCGCACGATATTCTTCACGTGCTGGGCGAAAAGGAACTGCAGAAGTACCTCGTGAACGAAATTCAGGAGGTCTACCGCCTGCAGGGCGTGAACATCAACGACAAGCACATCGAGGTGATCACTCGCCAGATGATGCGCTGGGTCCGCGTCGAGGACGTCGGCGACACAGAATTTCTGGTCGACGAACAGGTCGACAAGTTCCGCTTCATGGAAGAGAACGAGCGCGTCATCGGCAACGGCGGCCACCCGGCCAAGGCCCAGCCGCTGCTGCTCGGCATCACCAAGGCGTCGCTGTCGACCGAGTCGTTCATCTCGGCGGCCTCGTTCCAGGAGACCACGCGCGTCCTCACCGAGGCCGCGATCTCCGGGAAGATCGACTACCTGCGCGGCCTGAAGGAAAACGTGACGATGGGACGCTTGATTCCCGCCGGCACGGGCTTCTGGTGGTATCGGCACGTGCAGATTCCGGCGGACGAACCGCCACCGCCGCCGCCGGTGCAGCAGCCGAGCGACGACGAACTGGAGCTGGACCGCGAGATGGAATATCTCGTGGAGCCGGACGAAGTCGAAGCGCGCGGGACGACCGGAGTCGAGTAGTGCCAGGAGGGCAGCACTTTAGTGCTGCCGCTTCAAACACCGAGGACCCAGAGAAGAAATTCTCTGGGTCCTTTTCATTTGGCCCGACCGCCCACCGCAATATGCACCATGTGCGACATGGATGCCATTGGGGTCCGAGAGTTGCGCCAGAACCTGTCGGTCTACCTCGACCGGGTGAAGGAAGGCGAGACCATGCGCGTGACCGAGCACGGGCGTGCCGTGGCCTTGCTGACACCGCTGCCAAGGGCGGTGGACGTTCTTGAACGGCTGGTGGCCGAAGGCAAGGCGACCCCTCCGACCAAATCGCTCAGGAACCTGCCGCTGCCCAAGGCCGAGCCGCCTGGACTGCCGAGCAGCGAGGCACTTCTGGCAGAGATGCGCGAAGACCGTTTCCCGTGAAGGCCTACTTCGACTCCTCGGCGATCGTGAAGCTCGGACGACCCGAGCAGGAGTCGATGGCGCTCATTGACTACCTTGATGACCGTCAGCCCTCTGCGGTGACATCGATGCTGGCCGACGTAGAGGTCAGGCGCGCGCTCGAACGCCTGCGTTCCCGAGGCGCAGACCCGGGCGACCACTTACGGGGGTTCTTCCTAATCGATCTCTCGCGCGATGTTCGCGACTTGGCGGTGAAGGTCGCGCCGGAACTTAGCTCCCGCTAGACCCTTTCTTTCCTGGCGGTAGAATCTCCGCCATGGCCACCACCGGTCCCAGCTGCGTCGTCCTTCGCCAGCTTGCCGCCACCTTGGCCTACCGCGCCGCCAAGGTGCTGCGTGACCCGCCGCCTGAGTTCGGCTCGCAAGAAGTAGAAAGTCGACCAGACGGCGCCAGGGATGTGAATTCGACGGCGACGCCAGCGCGAAGCGGTAGCTGAGACTGATAGGGGTCTACTTGAAGATCGCGCCGAGATCGATGGTCAGGCCGGCAAGCCCTGGGATGTCGAGCCGCGCTGGTGCCTCGGCGGCTGCCGTCGCCTGGTAGGCGCCCTCGCGCAACGAAAAACACTCCAGGCGGCGGGCCTCGGGGTCGACAATCCAGCAATGCGCGACACCCAGTAACGCCTAGCGCCGCGCCTTCACCTGCCGATCATGCTGGATGCTCGACGCCGCCGCGTAGTCCTCGTAGGTCAACTTCGCGTTCAGGCCGCGGGATCATAGCGGAGGTTGCCGGCGGTTGTCTCAGCGGCCAAATTGGCGTGCGAACTCGATAATCGCCGGAGCGGCAGCTTTCTCGGGATGGCTGAGCGCCAGCACGATGCGCGTGTGACTTTCGCCGGGCACTGGAGCCAACCGGCTGTTCACGCCGTTTGCGAGCAGAGCCGCGTACAGTAACGGCGATTGCCGCTGCAGGGCGCTTTTGTACTCGCGAATTGCGCTGGTGATGCGCGACGTTTCCACTCATCAGTACGGTCATCACCCTGGAACCGCGTCCGGTGGCTGCCAGCCGATAGAGATCGAGCGTGTGTTTAGGGGTGTCGCACGTGGAGGAGGAGGTGTGGCAGATGTCGTTGAGTATCTGTGCGACTGGGAGTTCGGCCCGCTCGTCAAGCAGGGCGACGCCCGCGCGTGTCGCGATGGCGCAGCCGCTGACCACGAGGGTCAGTGCGACCGTGAGAGTGCGCTGCAGGGCCCAAGCCTCAAGCCCCAGGTCCTACTTCTTCCGAAACTGTCCGTACATCAGCTCCTCGGCGAACTCCACGCACTTGTATTCCATCAGCCTCGCATTGGGCTCACGACGCCGGTAGAGAGGCATGCTCATCTTCCACGGCTTCGAGAAGACTTTCGGATCTTCGATCGTGGCTTCGTATTGCAGGGTGTTCGTGTCGGTCGCGGTGTAGCGTTCCGTCACCTTCAGCGCATCGCTATGGTGATTGCCAGCGCGATCGAACCACGTCTCTTCCATTTGATCGGTGACCTCGATCACGAGCGTCTCGCCGTCCCAGCGTCCGAGCGACCATCCCATCCACGCCGGCGCGGGACTCTTTTCCTGGCTGTTCATGCGGACGATGCGGCTGGTGCTGGCGTATTCGTAGGTGAACAGCACGTTGTCGGCCGACTGCACGATCTGAAACGGATAGGGCATGTAGGTGGCGCGTGGAATGCCTGGCATGAAGCACTTGACCTCAGGGTCGAGTGTCATCCAGCTTGCGCCATTCGCGTTTCTCTTGGCGAGTGCTTCGGGCAGGTACGGAATCTCGTCGCCCTCGACCACCCCCATGCCGGGCGGCACGCTGAACGCGGCGCCGAGCGCGAACACCGGGCCCTGCTTGGCCGGGTGCGCCTCG
Source organism: Acidobacterium sp. (assembly GCA_002737365.1). Classification (GTDB taxonomy): domain Bacteria; phylum Acidobacteriota; class Vicinamibacteria; order Vicinamibacterales; family UBA2999; genus 12-FULL-67-14b. The sequence goes on from NSIL01000002.1 coordinate 108,517, forward strand.
ATGTTCCAGTTGGCGCTGCTGTTGGCCTGCCAGATGCCGTTCAGGTCGGGCGTGCCTTCCGGCGTGCGCGGGGCGCGAAACGCCGCCGGCGTGGCCGGGACGCCAGGCGCGCACGCGGCTATCGCCGATCCGAGCGCGAGCGCGACCAGGACCGCTGACGCGAGGCGCGCGTGCCTCGTCATCGTGACGGCTCCTTGGGCTTGGTCTTGTCGTTGGGGTCGCGGCCATCTTTCGGCGCGCCGGTGCCAGACGAGCCCATGAACAGCGTGCGGCCGTCAGGGAACGTGATGTCACGGCCGTTGGCGCGCAGGCGGCCGTCCTTGGCGCGGAAGCCGGCGACCACAAGCTCAGTGCCGATCTTGATCGAGTCTCTGGAGATGCCGCCGCGCTGCAGCGTGTTGGGCGTGCCGCCCTCGACCATCCAGGTCTCTTTCTTGCCGTCCGGCCGGGTCACCTCCATGTGGATCCACGCATGGGGGTTGATCCACTCGACCTTGGTGACCGGGCCCTTCAGGGTGACGGGGGCCTTGGCGTCGAATTCAGCCGAAAACGCATGGTGGGCCAGGACTTGGCCGCCGACCATCAACAGGGTGGCCAGCAGGACAGTCTTGAGGCCTGGGGCCTGGGACTTTGGCAGGTTCAACAAGGCTCGAATCTCCTCACGGGGGGAGGATAACCCAAAGCGGGGATCAGGGGTCGGGGAATTGGCGGTATGATGCGGCGCATGAGATTCCTCCATCCGGTTGTCGTCGCGGCCACGCTGGTGGCTGGGTCGGTGCTCGTGGTCTCACTCGCTGCCCAATCAGGCAGTGCCTCACCCGGGGTGGCCCCGGCCGGCTGGAAGGTGCCGCGGACGGCGGACGGCAAGCCCGACCTGCAGGGCGTGTGGGGCAACAACAGCGTGACCCCCATGACCCGTCCGACGCAGTGGAAGGACAAGTCGTCGCTGACCGATGCCGAGATTGAGGACCTCAAGAAGATGGCCACGCAGTATGTGGACCAGGGCGGCGATGCGATCTTCGGCAACTTCGTCCAGATGATGCTGAACGCCAAGGATCAGGGGGCGTTCAAGCAGACGTCGTACGATCCGACTACGGGCAACTACAACCAGTTCTGGATGGCCGACCGCGAGTGGGACACTCGCACGTCGCTCATTACCGATCCGCCTGACGGGCAGTTTCCGCCGCTGACGCCAGAGGCCGTGGCCCGTCGCGCCGAGGCCGCCAACGTGCGCGCTGCGCGCGGCCGCGGGCCGTCGGACGGCCCCGAAGACCGGCCGCTGTCGGAGCGCTGCATCTCGTACGGGGCGCCGCGCACCAGCGCGAATTATAACAGCTATATGCAGATCATCCAGTCGCCAACGACGACGGTGTTGTTACAGGAGATGATTCACGACGCCCGCCTCGTCGCCATGACGCCCGGTACGCACCTCCCGGTGCGCATCCGCCAGCTGCACGGCGACCCACGTGGCCGTTGGGAAGGCGACAGCCTGGTCGTCGAGTCGACCAATTTCATCAACGGCTTCCAGGGGTCGACGCCAGACGTGAAACTGACCGAGCGCTACACGCGCGTCAGCCCCGATTACATCAACTGGGAGATCACGGTTGAGGATCCGAAGACTTGGAGCGAGCCCTACACCTTCATGATCCGCCTCAAGAAGGCGACCGGGATGATCTACGAATACGCCTGCCACGAAGGCAACTACGCCATGGAAGGCATCCTGGCCGGGGCCCGCGCGGAAGAGGCCAAGGCGCGCGGCGTCAAGCCGAGAGAATAAGCGCCACACCGGCGTGCGCGGCTAGGGAAGCTCGCCCGTGGCGGGCGATGGCCCGAGCAGCGCCCGCACTTGTGCGTCCAGTTCCGCAGCCATCGCCTGGTTGAAGAGACCGCCGTCCCGCCATCGGACCACGCCGTCGCGATCGATCAGCACCAGGTACGCCAACCGGTCGTCGCCGACTCCCAGCCGGGATTTCCACGGACCGGTGCCGCCGAACACGATGATGGCATTGGGGCGATAGCGCGGATCGGTGTCCTTGCGCATGCCACCGGTAATGACGGGCTTGGCGAGGCGTGCGAAGCCGCCAATCATCGGCACCTGATACCAGGTGAACTGCGGCTCGGCGCCCCAGGTGGTGCGCGCGTGATCGGTCCACGCCGGGCAACACCACTTCGGTGCCGGCCAGCCGCCGAGCGCCGTCTTGAGCATGGTGTTGGTGGACGCGCGGAAGAAGGGCAACTCGTAGATGTACGACGCCGACAGAATGTAGCGGCGGTCGGTGCGCGCGTTTTCGAAGTCAGTGGACGTCGCCTGGGTCGCCCGGACGCCCGATGTTGCGGCCGTGACACCCTGGCCTGGATTACTCAGCCGTACGCCACCCGACAGCGCCACTGTGTTGACGAAGAGCGGGTTGGTGAAGGCATTCTGCTCGAAGCTGCCGTAGGCGCCGCGAATAATCATGTCATCCGTATTGGTGGGACCGATCGTGAAGCCCACCCGTGGCCGGCAACTTGATGGCCGGGCAGCCGCTCGATCGCGACGCGTTGTTCATGAATCGCGGCGCCGCCGGCGCGGCCTGGAGCTTCGTCGAATCGTTGCCCGACGTGGTCCTGAGGCACGATGTGACCCACGGTGTGCAGTTCGTGGACTTCGACGGCGATGGCCGCCTCGACCTGTCGCTGACCAACAACGATCCTGCCGGTGGCGGGCACCCGCTGCTCCGCAACACCGCAGCGCCACGCGGTCGCGGCTTCTTCGTCGACGTCACGACCATCAAGGGCATCGACCCATGGCCACAGATGAAGCGCACCACCATTTTCCTGACTGAGACCCTCGAGCGTCAGCTTCAGCAGTTCGCCCGGCAGCAGAATCGCTCGGTCGCCGAAGTGGTGTGCGAAGCGCTGACAGCGCACTTGGATTCCAATCGGCAGCCATTCCAGAGGCCTGAGACATTCGACAGCGATGAGACCGATATCGCCGAACGATTCGACGAACACCTGTTCAAGAATTTCGACGTCCATACTGGTCGATTGCCCGCACCAGGTGATGCAGATTCGTAATGACTGCCACCGTCGTCGATAGCGGTATCTTGTCTGCCCTGTTCAACCCGCGCGACCAGTGGCACGAGCGCGCGGCCATTTTCTTCAAGGCCAATTCGCGCGAAGCCGTTGTGCCGCTGAGTATTCTTGGCGAAGTCGCTTACATGGTTGAGGAGAAGCGCGGCTCTCGTGGCCCGCGGTCACTGGCCGACTGGCTGCCGCGGGCTTCGTTCAGCTGGCACCGCTGTTGCCCCAGGACTTGCGACGAATGACCTTGCTGATGGCGAAGTATCCAGACCTGGGTTTCGTCGATTCGTCAGTCGTGGCCATCGCCGAGCGCCTCATAATCGGCACCATCGCCACCACTGATCGTTGGCACTTCACTGCTGTGCGCCCCTCGCACGTTGAGCGCTTCACGCTGGTGCCGTAGGTTAATGTGGCGTCCGCTTTTCGGCGGACCGTGTTCTCCGGCTGACCACCTTCGCCAAGGCTTCGGCGGTCAAGAAGCCGGAGGCTACTGCTGCCGCGTCGTCGCGCGCGTCAGGTCGGCGTGGGCGATCCCAGTGAGCATGCCCTGGCCGGTGAACAGCGTCTTGCGGTCCGAGCCGTCCAGCTTCAGGCTGTAGACGTTGCCGCGTAGATCGGTCAGGAACATCCGTCCCCCTTGAAGGTCGAGGGCAATCCCAATGGTCTCGCCGAAGCCGCCGGCGAGGATGGTGCGCGTGTGTGGCCCGTCCAACGTGGTGCGATTCACGGTGTTGCCGTCTGGAGGATTGCCGCGATCGGTCCAATAGAGATGCCGCTTGGCGAGGTCGAGTTCGAGGTCGATGGGCTCTGGCAGGCCGTCGAACAGGATTTCGATGTCGCTGCGATTGATCGCCGTCTGGCCGCGCGGGAGGTCGAGGTTGGCGCGCCGAATGGTGCCGACGTTGGCATTGTCGCCGCCCTTCTGCGTCCAGTAGATCTTGCCGCCGGCGACATCTACGGCCATGCCGACGCACCAGTTGCGTTGATCCTTGCGGGCTTCGTCACCGCGACCGGTTTCGACCAGCGTCTCCAGGCCCGAGCCATCGAGGTTGACGCGCATCACCCGCAGGCCTTCGCGGTCGGACCAATACAGCCTGCCGTTCTGCTTGTCGAGCACCAGCTGCTTGCCGGTCCACGTGCCACCGGCCTTGACGATGGTCGTCACGTTCGAGCCATCCAGATTCGACCGCTCGATCGACCCATCGTCGGCCGCGTAGTCGCCCATGTTGGTCCAGTAGATGTGGCCGGCCTCGACGTCGATGGCAATGCCGTCGGGTTGACCCTTGAGACCCTCGATCAGGACCTGCCGGTCAGCGCCCTCTGGCGTGGCCGACACGAGCTTGCCGCGCAGGTCGAGAAAGAAGATCCGCGCGTTCGGGTTGCCGGCGACTGAGCCGGACCAACCGAGGAACAGGACCAGGACGAGGAGGCCGTGTCGTGCCATGCGCACAGACTATACTCGGTTCGGATTCCCGATCAGACCCCAGACGGTCCTCGCGTCCATCGGCGCCGGCTTAGCCTTGGCCGTAGGGGTCTTCGCCAGCGTGCATCTGGCGAAACCGGCGCCGCCGACCGGGGCGGGGCAGGATGGCATCCGGAATCATCCGGCGCTGGCGAGATTGAGCTTGCCGGAACTCCGGGGACAGGGTGGGTTGGGGGGGGACCGCTCGTCACGAAGACGCTCGTGATCTACGGCTTGCTGTCGTCGTCCGGCCGGGCCGATCGCGGCGGCCGCCTCGTCGCGTACGACCAGGCGACCGGCCGCAACCCTTGGTTCGGTGACACTGCCGGGCGCGCCACTGGGCACGCCCATGACCTACTCCGTCAACCGCCGGCAGTTCGTGGCGCGAACGCTGCTCGGCGGTCAGCTGGTGTCGTTGGCGTTGCCCTAGTTGCGTCGGTGTACCTGGGCCGACTTTATGGCGCGCTCGGCCGCTGCCGTGCGCAGCATGCCGACCGCCGTGTAGATCACCACGACCACCACGCCCCAGCGGACGTAATCGAGCGGCAGCGACTTGACGATGAAGGCGGCAATGACCACGGCGAGCGGGCCGCCGATCATCAGGCCAATGGCGGCGCGCAAGTCGTAGCTCTGCTTGCGGATGAACTGCAGGCTACCCACCGGCATCAGGAACGCGCAGGCGCCCATCATGATCGGGAATGCCGCCGTCGGGTTCATGCCGAGCAGGCTGATCATGATCAGGCACGGAGCGTAGTAGCCGATGCCGAGCATCATCAGCGCCCCGAGGAACGCGGAAATCACGATGGCGATGCCGAGCTTGGCGCCGGCGACCCCGAGCGCCACACCCGGCGCGGGGCCGATGCCCGTGAGCGAGAACAACATCAGCGTGGCGGCTCCGATCAGCGCGCAGCCCATGCCGATTTGCACCTGGCGTCGCGGCAGGCTGGCGACCACGCCGGCGCCGAGCCATGCGCCGGCGGCGGCCGCGGCGATGATCGCGACCAGCGTCACGAACTCCACCTCGACGATGGTGATGTAGATCACGGCCTGCACCGTGGTCGGCACCACGTAGCCGACGTTGAGGGTGCCGGGAATCTTCTCGTCGCGCACCACGTTCCAGAAGCGGAACATCGAGGTCGTGGTGGCATACGAGCCGATGCCGAGGGTGTCGAAGAAGTTCGCGATGAACGAAATGCCGAGCGTTCGGGGTTCTGGCCCGAGCGGCGTGGTGTCGGCGCCGGACGCGCGTTGCCGGTTGACGGTGGTATACCAGGACGCGAGGTACACCATCGCAATCACGATCATGCCAGACAGAAGGATGGTTTTGGGTGCCATGGCGATGGATTCTATCCGACGAACTTGTAGCCCGAACCGTGAATCGTCAGGATGTGCTCGGGGGCGTGCGGCGAGGTCTCAATTTTCTGCCGCAGCTTGGCAACGAAATTGTCGATGGTCCGAGTGGTGGGGAACTCTTCGTAGCCCCACACTTGGTTCAGGATTTGCTCGCGGGTCACGACTTGGCCGGTGTGCTGGACGAAGTAGCGCAGCAGGTCTAACTCGCGGGCGGTGAACTCGATGCGGACCGTGCCGCGGCGGGCCTGGTGCAACTTGAAGTCGATCTCGATGTCGCCGATGCTGATCGCGTCGGCGGCCGGCTTGGCCACCCCGCTGCCGGTGCGGCGCAGCACGGCGCGCACGCGCGCCAGCAGCTCGATAATCGAGAACGGCTTGGTGACGTAGTCGTCCGCGCCCAGCTCGAGGCCGAGCACCTTGTCAGTTTCCGCCGAACGGGCGGTCAGCATCACGATCGGCGTTGTGATCGCGCGCGCGCGCAAATCGCGGCACAGCTCGAAACCGTTCTTCTTGGGCAGCATGACGTCGAGAATAACCAGGTCGGGCGCAAACGCCGCGGCCTTCTGGAGTCCCTCGTCGCCGTCCACCGCGGTTTCCACCTCGTAGCCCTCAAGCTCGAGGTTGTCGCGCAGGCCGAGCCGCATTTGCGGCTCGTCTTCAATTACCAGGATTCTCTTCATCGTAGGGACTCTGCCAGTGTGGGTTCGAAAGCCTTCTCGCCCGGAATGGGGAAGTGCAGCGTGAAAGTGCTGCCCTGCCGTGGTTCGCTGCTGACCCGCACGAAGCCGCCGTGCCCGCGCATGGTGTGGTCGACAATCGCCAGGCCGAGGCCGGTTCCCTGGGGACCGCCACCCAGTTCGCGCTGCACCCGGTAGAACTTGCGGAAGATGCGGGCCTGCTCCCGCCACGAAATGCCGATGCCGTGGTCGGTGACGCTGATTTCCACGTGATCGCCGTGGCGCTCGGCCCGCACCTCGATGCGCTTGGCCTCACCCGAATACTTGATGGCGTTGGCGAGCAGGTTTTCGATCGCCTGCTCAGTGGCGCCTTGATCGGCCAGCACGCGCGGGAGCGCCGGAGCGATCTCGGCCTGGACCACGAAGTGGCCCTGCGAAAACTGCGTCTCCATGCGCGCCAACACGCGGGTCACGACCTCGCTCAAGTCGGCCGGTTCCATGTGGTACGGGCGCAGCCCGGCTTCCATGCGCGAAAAGTCGAGGATGTTCTCGATCAGGCGGGTCAGCTTCTTCGCCTCGCCGTTGATGATGCGGTAATACTCCTGCGCGCGTTCCGGCGTGCGCACGCGGCCCAGTTCGAGCGTCTCGGCGAATAGCTGGATCAAGGCCAGCGGCGTCTTGAGGTCGTGCGAGACTGAGGCCACGAAGTTGGACTTGATTTCGGCGACCCGCACTTCGCGCGCGGCGGCGCCGGCCACCAGGAAGACGCCGAGCGACATCGCCACCGCGAGCACCACCATCAAGGCCATCTGCGGTCGCGTGCTGGCGCTGACGATCTCGGGAATCGATTGCGGGCCATAGCCGGTGCGCAGCCCCCAGATTTCGCGCTGCTGTTCATACGGCACGGCGAAGGCCGCCAGTTCCTTGTCGAAGAAGATGATCGCAAAGTTGCGCTCGTCGACCGGCATGTCGTCCGACCGCGAGGAATCGGATTCAAAGATGCGCGAACCGTCTTCGGCCAGCACCGCGGCTTCGAGCGACGGGAAGCCCACGGGTTGTTGCACGTTGGCGAGGCGGTCGCGCAGGAGCGCCGGAATAAATTGCGTGCGCAGACGTTCGGTGTCGACCACCAGGCCGACCACGCTGGTCATGCGCTCGCGTGCGAACGACTCGAAGCGCAACTGCGCCTGCACGTAGTAGGTCCGGCCGTTGATCACTTCGGTGAAGGCGACAATCGCCATGCGCGTCTTGACCAGCTGACGGAGGCGTGGCAGCAGCTTCGAGCCGAAGACGCGGTCCTCGCGGAAACGCCCCTCGAGGTCGCCGGCCGGCGGCGCGAGTGATTGCTGGTCATAGGCCAGCCAGGTGTTGCTGTGTGGTCCCCGCTCGGTCCAGACGAAAAATGAGGTGACATACGGGCTCTCCACGAGCGCGTCGCGCATCACCGGCTCGATGAACGGCAGGTCGAGCGGTTCGACCCGCGTCTGCGGGATGCGGAGCAGCACGTTGAAATAGGGAAGCTTGAGGTAGCCCTCGACCGTTTCGACTAGCGAGTCGGCGGTATCGCTGCTCAACTGGCGCAAGACCGTGGTTGAGATCTTCTCAATGTCGTCGAGCGAGCGGAACTGGAAGTAGAACAGCACGGCCATCGGGATGGCGACCACGATGGCCAGGCCGATGGCGAGGCGCATGCCGCGGTCGTGCCACAACTGCCATGCCGGACGCGGACGTATCCCGTCGTTCATTTCGTCCTCATGGTCCGCCTGAAGGCGGACGCTACCTCGAAGTGGCATCCGGCTTTAGCCGGACCTAACCACGCAGTTCGCTTGCCATCCATGCGTGCACCAGCTGCCAGCCGGTCATCCCCGGTTGCTGCGTCACGAGGGCAAACAGGATCGCGCTCGTGTCCGACAGCAGTTGCCGCCGATAGTCGCGCGGCAGCCCGCCCGTGGCGCGCTGCAATTCGCGCAAGGCGCCCTCAGCATCGCCGGTCGCCACCTTGCAGAGCGCCAGCCGCGACGCCTGTACCGGGTTCTTCTCCGGGTCCAGCGCCTGTCCTTCAGCATAGGCCGAGAGTGCGGTCTGAAACCGGCCCTGCAAAAACAAGGTATGCCCGAGATTGTAGTGGCCAAAAGCCAGGCCTGGCTGCAGTTCGATGACTTGCCGAAACGCTGCCTCGGCATCGGTCAGCCGGCCCAGGTCGCGTTGCACCACGCCAAGGTTGTTCAGGGCCTGCGGGCTGTCGGGGTCCAGGGCCAGCGCCCGTTCGAACGCGGCGAGTGCTTCAGCCGGGTGATCCAGCTCGCCCAGGGTGGCGCCGAGGTTTGCCCAGGCCGGTGCGAACCCGGGCAGCCGATCGGCGGCCGCCTGGAACTCCTGTGCGGCCCGGGGCATGTCGTCGCAACGGAGCCACAGCTTGCCGCGCTCGTAGTGGGCCGCTGCCCACTGCGGCGCCAGCGCGATCGCCTCATCGAGATCGCGCGCCGCCGCCACGAGGTCATTCACTTCCATACAGACGCTGGCCGTCGCGACCAGGGTCGCCGGCGTGCGACCCCCCGCGAGGGCCGCGACGCACAACGACAGGCGCTCGGTGGCGTCGGTGACGCGAAACGCCCTCGGCAAAAGTGCGGTCGTGCCGTGGTGCTGGGGTGCTGGAGTGCTGACGAGCAGGAGCCACGCCCCCCCCGGATGCCTCGCCAGCGCGGCCGACCATTCCTGCTCGAGATACGCCTGCTGCGTCGTCACGAGCTCGGTGCCGGCCGCCTGCTGATTGGTGAACGCTTCGTCGAACGCGTCAGCGCGAACGACGACCGGGCCGTCGGGAAGACTTGACGCCAGCGGGTAGCGAAACGGCCACTCCGCCGGCGCCGGCGCCGCGATCACGCGGCCGCCAGGATGCTCGTCCTGCCACTCTTCAATCCATTGCGCCGCCGCGATGGGGGAGTCGGCTGTGGCAATCGGCACTTGCGATTATTCCATGCCGGGAGGCAGCTTCGGCGCGGCCTCGCCCTGGTGACAGGTGTAGCAGGTCACCCGGCCGAGCACCGATTCTCCCGGCTTGGGCTTGTGATCAGGGAAGAACTGCTTGTTGAGGGCCCTGGTCATGTCAAGCATGCGCCGTGCCGTGATCTTCTTGGGGTTGTCGTCGCTCGCGAAGTTACCCCGAACGTGGCAGGTGCCGCACGTGACGCCGAGCGCCTGCACCATGTGGTTCATTTCTTCCTGGAATTCAGGAGCGAGCAGGCCGGTGAGCACCTTTACGGTCGGGCTGTCCACCACGGTCGGGGTGGGGGCCTGGGCGGCGAGTGGGCGTGCAAAGGTGAGTAATAGTGCTAAGGTCGAAAGAACGGTCGATGTGCGCATGGCGGTGAAAGTTAGCACGCTTGCGTGTTTTTTGGCGGTTGTGCTATATTCGTCAGGTTCTCGTGAGGCTAGGACACCCTATCTAGTCTCAACCGCATCGTGACGCACCCGCGCGAAACCCTCTCGGAGGGTCAAGCCATCGGGGCCAGGCTTGCGACAAGCCCGGTGAAAGCGTCCGCCGATGCCGAAAACACCATGAAGTAGGGTTTTTCCGCTCAAGGTGCCAAGCACCAGCGTCTCGCGAGAGGCGATGGGCTTTCAGGCCTCGAGCACCACAGTTCGGAACGACCAACCTGAAGGTTTGTCGCCACGGGCCGTGGGAAGTGTTCGCTGGTTGCACCGCGACGGTGGCGACAAACCTTCAGGTTGGTCGAATTGCCTGCGGTGCTGTGGAGTGCTCGTGCCGACGATTAGTCAGCTGGTCCGCAAGGGACGCGAGAAGGTTCAGTGGAAGACGAAGAGCCCGGCGCTGCAGAACAGTCCGCAGAAGCGCGGCGTCTGTGTGCGCGTCTTCACGCAAACCCCGAAGAAGCCGAACTCGGCGCTTCGCAAGGTGGCGCGTGTCCGCCTGACCAATAAGATTGAAGTCACCACCTATATCCCGGGTGTCGGCCACAACCTGCAGGAGCACTCGCTGGTGCTGATCCGCGGCGGCCGTGTCAAAGACCTGCCCGGTGTGCGTTATCACGTGGTGCGCGGCACTCTCGACGCCGTTGGCGTGCAGGGCCGCAAGCAGGGTCGTTCGAAGTACGGCGCCAAGCGCCCCAAGTCGTAAACCTCAGGCCCCAAGCTCCAAGCCCCAAGCCGAGAAAGATATATGCCGCGCAGACGAGTAATCGCGAAACGTGAACTGTTACCGGACGCCATCTATGGCAGCCCGCTGGTCACCAAGTTCATCAACACGATCATGAGCGAGGGCAAGCGTTCGACCGCCGAGCGCATCCTCTATCAGAGCTTCGACCTGATCAAGGAACGGTCGGGCGACGATCCGCTCAAGATTTTCAAGAAGGCCGTTGACAACGTCAAGCCGTCACTCGAAGTGAAGTCGCGCCGCGTCGGTGGCTCGAACTACCAGGTGCCGATCGAAGTGAACCCGAACCGCCGGCTATCGTTAAGCATTCGCTGGCTGGTTGGTTTCGCCCGCTCGCGTGGCGACGGCAAGACGATGCAGGAGAAGCTGGCCAACGAGTTGCTCGATGCGGCCAATCTGCGCGGCGGCGCCGTCAAGAAGCGCGAAGACACGCACCGCATGGCGGAAGCGAACAAGGCGTTCGCGCACTACCGCTGGTAGCGCGTCACTGTTGAAATTTTTGAACCGGGAACCCCTGACCTAATCATGGCTCGCTCAGCACCACTCGAACGCACGCGGAACATCGGCATCATGGCCCACATTGATGCTGGCAAGACCACGACGACTGAACGGATCCTGTTCTACACCGGCATCACCTACAAGATCGGTGAAGTCCACGAAGGCACCGCCGTCATGGACTGGATGGAGCAGGAGCAGGAACGCGGCATCACCATCACCTCGGCCGCGACCACCTGCTTCTGGAAGGAACACCGGATCAACATCATCGATACGCCGGGCCACGTCGACTTCACGGTTGAGGTCGAGCGTTCGCTGCGCGTGCTGGATGGTGCCGTCGCCGTGTTCGACGCAGTCTCGGGGGTCGAGCCCCAGTCCGAGACGGTGTGGCGCCAGGCCGACAAGTACCGGGTGCCGCGCATCTGCTTCGTTAACAAGATGGACCGCATCGGCGCGGACTTCAAGGAGACGCTGGCGCAGATTGGCAGCAAGCTGCAGGGCAACGCGGTCGCCATCCAGTTGCCGATCGGCGCCGAAGACAAGTTCCGGGGCGTGGTCGATCTCATCCAGATGAAAGCGCTCGTCTACAAGGACGAGACGATGGGCGCCGACTACGAGATCGAGGACATTCCCGCCGACATGCTGGCCGACGCCAAGGCGCATCACGAGATTCTCGTGGAGAAGGCCAGCGAAGCTGACGACAAGCTGCTCGAGAAGTATCTGGGCGGCGAAACCATTACCGGCGACGAATTGAAGGCCGCCCTCCGCAAGCGCTGCATTGAGTCCGTGCGCAAGGAAGAGGCGCCGTTCGTGCCCGTGATTTGCGGCACCGCGTTCAAGAACAAGGGCGTGCAGCCGATGCTCGACGCCGTGGTCGACTACCTGCCGTCGCCGCTCGACATCCCCCCGGTCACCGGCATCGACCCCGATTCGAAGGACGAGAACAAGATCGAGCGTTCCGCCAACGACAAGGAGCCGTTCGCGGCCCTGGCCTTCAAGATCATGACCGACCCGTTCGTCGGCCAGTTGACGTTCTTCCGGGTCTATTCGGGCACGCTGACCTCGGGCTCGTCGGTGATTAACTCCACCAAGGGCCGCACCGAGCGCATTGGCCGCTTGTTGAAGATGCACGCCAACAAGCGCGAAGAGATCAAGGAAGTCAACGCCGGCGACATCGCCGCCGCCGTCGGGCTGAAGTCGGTCACCACCGGCGACACGCTGTGCGACGAGAAAAAGCCGATCATTCTCGAGAAGATGATCTTCCCGGAGCCGGTCATTTCGCTCGCCATCGAGCCCAAGACCAAGGCCGACCAGGAAAAGCTCGGCGTCGGCATGCAGAAGCTGATGGCCGAAGACCCGACCTTCCGCGTCAAGACCGACGAGCAGACCGGCCAGGTCGTGATTGCCGGCATGGGCGAACTGCACCTGGAAATCATCGTCGACCGCCTCAAGCGCGAGTTCGGCGTCGAGGCCAGCGTCGGCAAGCCGCAGGTCGCCTACAAGGAAACGCTCACCAAACCCGCCGAGGGTCATGGCCTGTTCAAGCGCCAGACCGGCGGCCGCGGCCAGTTCGGCGACTGCTGGATTCGGTTGTTCCCGCTCGCGCCCGGCACCGGCTATCAGTTCGAGAACGAGACCGTGGGCGGCTCGATTCCGCGCGAGTTCATCAAGCCCATCGACCAAGGCATTCAGGAAGCGCTGACGCGCGGCATTCTCGCCGGTTACCCGATTGACGACGTCCGCATCGAGGTGTTCGACGGTTCGTATCATGACGTCGACTCGTCGGAAATGGCCTTCAAGATCGCCGGTTCGCTGGCGTTCCAGGATGCCGCCAAGAAGGCTGGCGCTGTGCTGATGGAACCGGTCATGCGGGTCGAAGTGGTCTGTCCAAAAGACTACCTCGGCGACGTGATGGGCGACCTGGCGTCGCGGCGCGGACGCATTCAGTCGCAGGAAGACCGCGGCGGGACGCAGATCATCTCGGCGCGGGTGCCGCTGAGCGACATGTTCGGGTATGCCACCGACCTGCGGTCGCGCACCCAGGGTCGCGCCACCTATTCGATGTTCTTCGAACGCTACGAGCAGGCGCCGCGCAACGTCAGCGAAGAAGTGATCGCCCGCGTGCAGGGCACCAAGTAAGCGACGGATTGAAGGACAAACCTGAAGGTTTGTCCCCACGTTAGACAGACGCCGATTACGACCTGAGAAGCTGAGAGCTAAATATGCTGGGCGACAAGATTCGAATTCGACTGAAGGCCTACGACGCGCGGGTGCTCGATCAGAGCACCGGCGAGATCGTGGAAACCGCCAAGCGCACCGGCGCGCGGCTGGCGGGTCCCATTCCGCTGCCGACCGAAATCAACAAGTGGACGGTGCTCCGTTCGCCGCACGTGGACAAGAAGTCGCGCGAGCAGTTCGAGATCCGAACGCACAAGCGCCTGATCGATATCTTCGAGCCAACGCCGCAGACGGTTGACGCCCTGATGAAGCTGGATCTGCCGGCGGGTGTCGACGTTGAAATCAAGGCGTTCGGCAAGGAACACGGAAAGTAGGACGCGATGGTCACTGGAATCATCGGCAAGAAAGTCGGGATGACGCAGCTGTTCCTTGAGGACGGCACGCTCGAACCCGCCACCGTCATCCAGGCCGGGCCCTGCATCGTCGTGCAGAGCAAGAACAGTCAGACGGATGGCTATGACGCCGTGCAGATCGGGCTGGTGGAAAGCCATCCTATCCGCAACGCCAACAAGGCGCTGACCGGCCAGCACAAGAAGGCCAACGTGCCGCCGACCCGCGTGCAGCGCGAGGTCAAGATCGCCAAGGGCGCCGAAGCGCCGAAGCCCGGCGACCAGGTGCTGGTCTCGATCTTTAACCAGGGCGAGCGCGTCGATGTCATCGGCACCAGCAAGGGCCATGGCTTCCAGGGCGTGGTGAAGCGTCACCACTTCGCCGGCGGTCCCGGCGGTCACGGTTCGATGTTTCACCGTGCGCCCGGTTCGATTGGTGCCTCGTCGTATCCCTCCCGCGTCATGCCGGGCATGCGCGCGCACGGGCACATGGGGGTGGATCGCATCACCGTCCGCAACCTCAAGGTGCTGAAGATTGATTCGGAGAACAACCTGTTGCTCGTGAAGGGTGCGATTCCCGGCGCGAACGGCGGCTACGTGGTGATTCGCAAGGCCGTGGCCGCGAAGCCCGAGCCACAGCCGCAGCTGCAGGAAAAGCCCAAGAAGGGCAAGAAGTAGGACGCCATGACGATCGATGTCGTGAACGCGGAAAACAAGAAGGTCGGCTCGGTCACCCTCAACGACGAGGTGTTTGGCGGACGCGTCAAGACCGACCTCATCCACGAATCCGTGGTGCGGCTGAACGCGGCCGAACGCCGCGGCACGCACGCCACCAAGACCCGCGCCATGGTCAGCGGCAGCGGCAAGAAGCCATGGCGCCAGAAGGGCACCGGCCGTGCCCGGGTCGGTGAAATCCGCAACCCGCTGTGGCGTGGCGGCGGCACCGTGTTCGGCCCCCAGCCGCGCAGCTACGAATACCAGCTGCCGAAGAAGGTCGAGAAGGGTGCGCTGCGCGCGGCCCTGATGGAGAAGTTGCAGTCCGGCTCGGTGATCATCGTCGACGCGCTGACCGTGTCGGCAGTGAAGACCAAGGCCGCGGCCGGCGTGCTCAAGGCGATTGGCGTCACCGGCAAGGCACTGTTGATAGATGCCCGCCTCGACGAGAACTTCGCGATGGCGGTGAGCAACCTCGCGCGCGTCACGCTGGTGCAGAGCAACCTCGTCACTGCGCGCGACGTGGCCAACACCCGTCAGGTCGTGGTCACCACCGCGGCGATGGCAAAGCTGGAGGCGGCCTTGAGCGAGCCGACGCGCGCCGCGCGCGCGTAAGCGAGTCGAAAGGTAATCATGAAACTGACTGAAGTCATCCGCCGTCCGCTCGTGACCGAAAAGACCACGCTGCTTCGTGACGATGGCAAGACCATCGTGTTCGAAGTGGCCAAGAACGCGAACAAGATCGACGTGCGGCGCGCGATCGAGAAACTGCTGGGGACCAAGGTCGCCGCCGTGCGCACCTCGATCACCCGCGGCAAGTTGAAGCGCCAGGGCCGTTTTGTCGGCCGCCGTTCCGATTGGAAGAAGGCATACGTCACGCTGCGTGCGGGCGAAAAAATGCCGGACTTCCTCGAAGGCGCATAAGAGGACGATCATGCCGATCCGCAAATACAAGCCGACAACGCCGGGCCGTCGCCAGATGACGGTACTGGTGTTCGATGAGATCACGACCGACAAGCCGCATGGGCCGCTGACCGAGAACCTGCACACCACGGGTGGTCGCAACAGCTCGGGCGAGCAGACCATTTGGTGGCGCGGTGGTGGTCACAAGCGCCTCTACCGCATCATCGACTTCAAGCGCGACAAGGCCGGCATACCCGGCAAGGTTGCGACGATCGAGTACGACCCCAACCGGTCGGCCCGAATCGCCTTGATCAACTACGCCGACGGCGAGAAGCGCTACATCCTGCAGCCGGTTGGGCTGAAGGTGGGTGACGCGGTGATTGCCGGTCCGAACGTCGACATCCTGACCGGCAATTGCCTGCCGCTGAAGAACATCCCGCAGGGCACGATGGTCCACAACGTGGAGCTGAAGCCCGGCAAGGGGGGCCAGATGGCGCGCAGCGCCGGCGCCGGGGTGCAGGTGGTGGCCAAGGAAGGCGACTACGTCTCGGTGAAGATGCCGTCGGGCGAGATTCGCCGGATCTACCAGGACTGCCTGGCCACGATCGGCCAGGTCGGCAACATCGACCACGAGAACGTCTCGATCGGCAAGGCCGGCCGCAGCCGCTGGATGGGCAAGCGTCCGCACGTTCGTGGCGTCGCCATGAACCCGGTCGATCACCCGCTCGGCGGTGGTGAAGGCAAGACCTCGGGCGGCCGTCACCCGGTGACGCCGTGGGGCGTGCCGACCAAGGGCTACAAGACGCGCCGGCCGCAGCCGAGCGACAAGTTCATCGTTCAACGCCGAAGCAAATAATTTATGAGCCGCTCACTCAAAAAAGGCCCGTTCGTCGATACCCACCTCCTCGAAAAGGTCGAGGCGATGAATCGCGCCAGCGAAAAGAAGGTCGTCAAGACCTGGTCGCGCCGCTCGACCGTGATTCCCGAGATGGTGGGACACACGTTGGCGGTGCACAACGGCAAGAAGTTCGTGCCGGTCTACCTGACCGAGAACATGGTGGGTCACAAGCTCGGCGAGTTCTCGCCGACGCGCGTGTTCAAGGGCCACTCGGCCCGCACCGACAAGTCGGCCTCGCCGGCTCCGGGCGGTGCGCCGTCGGCGCCGGCAGGAAAGGGCTAAGCCATGGTTCGCGCAGAGGCAACGGCCAAGTACATCCGCACCTCGGCCCAGAAGGCCGGGCTGGTGCTCGATTTGATCCGCGGCAAGGACGTGAACATGGCGCTGTCAGCGCTGCAGTTCAGCCGCAAGTCGGTGGCGCGCGACGTGGCCAAGGTGCTGCGGTCGGCGGTCGCCAACGCCCAGCAGCAGGACGCGTTCGGCGGCGATGTCGCCCGGCTCTTCGTCTCAAGCTGCTGCGCCAATAACGGCCCCTCGCAGAAGCGAGTGCGTCCCGCCCCGATGGGCCGGGCGTTCCGGATCGTGAAGCGGACCACGCACCTCACTGTGGCAGTGACGGAGCGGGCCCAGGTTATCAAGGCCGTCGCAGCCGTCGGGAAGGGACAGTAACGTGGGCCAGAAAGTTCACCCTTACGGGTTTCGCATCGGGTTCAACAAGACCTGGAAGTCGCGCTGGTTCGCGACCAAGGACTACGCCAATCTTCTGCACGAAGACCTGGCGCTGAAGAAAGATCTGAAGAAGCGGTTCATGCACGCCGGTGTCGCGATGATCGAGATTGAGCGCGCGGCCCGCAACCTGAAGATCAACATCCACACCTCGCGGCCGGGCATCATCATTGGCCGCAAGGGACAGGAAGTCGACAAGCTGAAGCAGGAAATCCAGAAGCGGACCAACCGCGAGGTCTTCATCAACATCCAGGAAATCCAGAAGCCGGAACTGGATGCGCAGCTGGTCGGCGAGTCGGTGGCGATGCAGCTTGAGAAGCGCGTCGCGTTCCGCCGCGCCATGCGCAAGGCGGTCGAGTCGGCGCTGCGCTTCGGCGCGCGCGGCATCAAGGTGCGCGTCTCAGGCCGGCTGAACGGCGCGGAAATCGCCCGTTCGGAATGGTATCTGCACGGCCAATTGCCGCTGCAGACGCTGCGCGCCGACATTGATTACGGGTTCGCGGAAGCCAACACCACCTTCGGCAAGATTGGCGTCAAGGTGTGGCTCTACAAGGGTGAACGGTTGACGCCGCGCACCAGCCGCGAAGAAGAATTTGGCACCGGCGGTGGGGGTGGCGGTCGTGATCGCGACCGCGACCGCGGCCCGCGTCGTCCGCAGGGCGACCGTCCCGGAGCACGAGGCTAACCACCATGTTGATGCCGAAGAAGGTCAAGTACCGGAAGCAGCAGCGCGGCCGCATGCGCGGCAAGGCGTGGCGCGGCTCCGACGTGTCGTTCGGTGACTTCGGGCTGAAGGCCCTGGAGCCCTGCTGGCTGACCGATCGCCAGATTGAAGCGGCCCGCATCGCGATGACGCGGTTCGTGAAGCGCGGTGGCAAGGTGTGGGTGCGGGTGTTCCCCGACAAGCCGATCACCAAGAAGCCCCAGGAAACCCGCATGGGCAAGGGCAAGGGCGCGCCCGAGGGCTGGGTCTGCGTGATCAAGCCCGGACGCATCCTGTTCGAGATGAACGGTGTGCCGGCGAGCGAAGCGCGCCGGGCGTTCGAACTGGCAGGCGCGAAGCTGCCGATCATGACCAAGTTCGCGACGCGGTTTGCCCAGGAGAAAGCGTGATGAAGGCCGCTGAATTGAGAGACATGGACGTCGCGACGCTGCAGGCGAAGACGCAGGAAATCGACGATCAGTTGTTCCGGATGCGGATCCAGAAGTCGATGGGCCAGCTGGAGGCCCCCGGGAAGATCAAGACGGTGCGCCGCGAACGCGCGCGCATCCTCACGGTGTTGAAAGAGAAGGCGAAATAGCCATGGCGGGCAAAGCGGAAGTCCAGGGCGTGGTGGTGAGCGACAAGATGCAGAAGAGCTGCATTGTCGCCACCGAACGGCGCGTGCAGCACGGCCTTTACGGCAAGATGCAGAAGCGCACCTCGCGCTTCGTCGCGCACGATGAGAACAACGACGCGAAGCTCGGCGACACCGTGGTGATCGCTGAATCGCGGCCGCTCAGCAAGCGCAAGCGCTGGGCCTTGGTGCGCGTCGTCGAGCGCGCGGCGCAGGTTTAGGAGACGCCATGATCCAGATGCGATCGATTCTCGACGTCGCCGATAATTCAGGCGCGCGCAAGATTTCGGTGATCAACCCGCTTGGCGGGTCGACCGGGCGCATTGCCTATCTTGGCGACATCGTCACCGCCAACGTCAAGGAAGCGACTCCGGATGGCACCGTCAAAAAAGGCCAGGTCGTCAAGGCCGTGATTGTTCGGGTGCACAAGGAACAGCGCCGGAAAGACGGCAGCTACATCCGGTTCGACCGCAATGCGGCCGTGCTGATTAACGACGCGGGCGAACCGATTGGCACCCGCGTGTTCGGGCCGGTGGCCCGCGAACTGCGCGAGCGTCGGTTCATGAAGATCGTCTCGCTCGCACCCGAGGTGCTGTAAGACCATGGCAATGTCGATTCGCAAAAACGACCAGGTCATCGTCCGCGCCGGCAAGGATCGCGGCAAGCGCGGCCGCGTGCTGTCGGTGCTGCCCGAGAAGAACCGGGTCATCGTCGAGGGCGTCAACCTGATCAAGCGGCACACCAAGCCGAACCCCCAGAAGAACATCAAGGGCGGGATCGTCGAGCGTGAGGCCGCAATTCATGCCAGTAACGTGATGCTGGTCGATCCGGAGACCAACCAGCCGACGCGCATCGGCAGCAAGACGCTGCCCGATGGTACGCGCGTGCGGGTCGGCCGCAAGAGCGGCGCGGTGGTGGACAAATGAGCAAGGCAAAAGCAACCGGCACGACTCTTCGCCTCCGCGACAAGTACCGCGGCGAGGTGATCCCCGCGCTCCAGAAGGAGTTCGGCTACAAAAACGTCATGGCCGTGCCCAAGGTCACCAAGGTGGTGGTCAACATGGGCCTCGGTGAGGCGACCCAGAACGCCAAGGTCATCGACACCGGCGCCGAAGAGCTCGGCAAGATCACCGGCCAGAAGGCCGCCGTGCGCAAGGCCAAGAAGTCGATCGCCCAGTTCAAGGTGCGCCAGGGCCAGCCGATCGGCGCCATGGTTACGCTTCGCGGCAACCGGATGTATGAGTTTCTCGACCGACTGGTCAGCATTGCGCTGCCGCGCGTTCGCGACTTCCGCGGCGTCTCGCCGAAGGGCTTCGACGGCCGCGGCAACTACACGCTCGGCCTCAAGGACCAGCTGATTTTTTTGGAGATCGATTACCTCAAGGTGGACAAGAGCCGCGGCATGAACGTGAGCGTGGTGACCACCGCCAAGACCGACGAAGAGGCCCGCCGGCTGTTGCAGCTGATGGGCATGCCGTTCAGAACGAACGCAGGGAGCTAAGACGTGGCCACAAGCGCGAAGAAAGCACGCGAATTAAAGACTCTGAAGTTTCCGGTGCGTCACCGCAACCGGTGCCGCCGTTGTGGCCGCTCGCGCGCGTACATGCGCAAGTTCGCGCTGTGCCGTTTGTGTTTCCGTGAGCTCGCCCTGACCGGGGACGTGGCTGGCGTGACCAAAAGCAGTTGGTAAGGACTCATCAGCCGCCGGCGCGCAAGCGCCTAAGGGCTGGTCTGAAGGATAGAGAGAAACGATGACAGATCCGATTGCTGACATGTTGACCCGGATCCGCAACGCCGTCACGGCGCGCCACGCGCGCGTCGAGATGCCGGCGTCGAAGCTGAAGGCCGAGATTGCTCGGATTCTGCAGGACGAGGGCTATATCTCGGGTTTCAAGATGGTGGAGACCCCGGCCGAGCGGACGGGGAAGGCACCGCGCCAGCAGATGCGGATGTTCCTGAAGTACGGTCCCGGCGGAGAGAAGGCCATTTCGGGCATCTCGCGCGTCAGCCGTCCGGGCCGTCGCGTCTACACCGGCACCGGCGAAGTGCCGTCGGTCCTCGGTGGACTCGGTGTGACCATCCTGACGACATCGCGCGGAGTGATGACCGGCCGGGCCGCCAAGCAGGCTGGCGTCGGCGGCGAAATCCTCTGCAACGTTTGGTAAGGGGAAACGGTTAAGCCCATGTCACGAATTGGAAAGAAACCAATCACCATCCCGAAGGGGGTGACCATCAAGGTCGACGGCGCGGCTGTCGACGTGAAGGGCCCCAAGGGACAGCTCAAGCAGCCGCTGCCGCCCGGCGTGACCGCCGCGGTCGAAGACGGCACTCTGGTCACGAGGAAGATCTCGGACGACCGGCAGCTCGACAAGTTCCACGGGCTGGCGCGCAGCCTGGTCAACAACGCCGTAATCGGCGTGACCGAAGGCTGGAAGCGTGAACTCGATATTGTCGGCGTCGGCTACCGCGCCGAGATGAAAGGCCAGCAGGTGCATCTGGCGCTCGGCTATTCGCATCCGGTGGTGTTCGACATCCCGAAGGGAATCGACGTCGTCATCGACAAGCAGACCCACATCACCGTGACGGGCGTCGATCGGCAGTTGGTGGGCCAGGTTGCCGCCAACCTGCGCAGCTTGCGCAAGCCCGACCCGTACCAGCAGAAGGGTGTCCGCTACACGGGCGAAGTGCTGAAGAAGAAGGCCGGAAAGACCGGAGCGTAGTTATGCAGATCAAAACCAAGGAAGATCGCCGCGATCGGATCAAGTTCCGGATCCGCAAGAAGATGGCCGGCACGTCCGACAAGCCGCGCCTGAGCGTGTTTCGCAGCGTGTCGCACATCTACGTCCAGGTGATTGACGATCGCACCGGCCAGACCGTGGCGTCGGCGTCGAGCATCGACGCCGTGGTCAAGGGCCAGATGCCGAAGGGCGTCGCCGGCGGCAACCTCAAGGGCGCCGAGCTGGTGGGCACCGCGATCGCCGAGCGGCTGAAGCAAAAGGGCATTACCAAGGTGGTGTTCGATCGGAACGGGTTCCTGTACCACGGGCGCGTGCGCGCCGTGGCCGAGGCCGCCCGCACCGCCGGTCTGGAATTTTAGAGGTCATATGATTCGGACACGCGAAAAGATCGACCCGGCGCAGCTCGACCTCAAGGACACGGTGGTTTCCATCAACCGTGTCACCAAGGTGGTCAAGGGCGGCAAGAACCTGAGCTTCAGCGCGCTGGTCGTCGTCGGTGACGCCCACGGGGTCGTCGGTTACGGCGTCGGCAAGGCGAAGGAAGTGCCCTCGGCGATCAAGAAGGGCATCGAGGCCGCCAAGAAAAACCTGATCCGCGTACCGGTGCAGGGCACCACCGTGCCACACCCGATCGTCGGTCGCTACGGCGCCGGCCGCGTGCTGCTGAAGCCCGCGCCGGACGGCACCGGCATCATCGCCGGCGCCGCGGTGCGTGCGGTGGTGGAAGCGGCGGGCGTGACCAACGTGCTGACCAAGTCGCTCGGCTCAGCCAACCCGCACAACGTGGTGCGCGCGGCGTTCACGGCACTGAAGGAACTGAAGGACCCGGGCAAGCTGATGCGGCTGCGCGGCAAGGACACGCTTGAAGAGCTGGCCGGCGGCCGGACCGCGTAAGTAACGGTCGACAAACCTGAAGGTTTGTCGCCACAGGACAAAGAACAATGGCGAAGGCGAAGCAAGCAAAGCAGGCGGCGAAGACCGTGACGATCAAGCTCACCAAGAGCCCGATCGGCTTCAACAAGTACCAGGCCACGGTGGTCCAGGGTATCGGCCTGCGCAAGATCAACCATTCGGTGACCCTGGCGGACACGCCCGAGACCCGCGGCATGATCTTCAAGGTTCGTCACCTCGTGACGGTGAGCGAGTAATTTATGAGTCTCGATAAGCTGAAGCCGGCCGACCGCTCGAAGTTCAAGAAGAAGCGGGTCGGGCGCGGTCCCGGTTCGGGCCTGGGCAAGACCTCGGGCCGCGGCCACAAGGGCGCGCAGTCGCGCTCGGGCTACGCCTTCAAGCGCGGCTTCGAAGGTGGCCAGATGCCGCTGCACCGCCGGGTGCCGAAGCGCGGCTTCACCAACATCTTCCGCACCGAGTATGACGTGGTGAATCTCGATCAGCTCGAGGCCGCGTTCGACACCGGCGCGACGGTGACCGTCGAGACCCTGCGCGCGCACGGTCTCGTCAGCAGCCGCACCTCGCTCGTCAAGGTTCTCGGTCGCGGGGAACTGACCAAGGCGCTGACGGTGGTCGCCCATAAGTTCAGCGGAAAAGCCGCCGAGAAGGTGGCCGCCGCCGGTGGCCGGACCGAGGCCATCCCGGACGGCACAACCGCCGTCCCAGATGGTTCGGTTAAGGCCGAAGCGTAGCAATCAGTAAATAACTGAGGGCTGTTGTGCTGGATACACTGAAGAATCTGTTCGCCGTCGCGGACCTCCGCAACCGAGTGCTGTTTACGCTCGGCATGCTGGCGGTGTATCGCGTCGGCAACTTCATCCCGACGCCCGGAGTCAATTCCGAGGCGCTGCGGATCATGTCGGAACAGGCGCAGAACTCGATGTTCGGCCTCTACGACATGTTCACGGGCGGCAGCTTGTCGCGCGTCACCATTTTCGCGCTCGGCGTGATGCCGTACATCAGTTCGTCGATCATCCTGCAGCTGTTGACGGTGGTGTGGCCGTACCTCGAGCGGTTGTCGAAGGAAGGCGAACTGGGCCGCCGCAAGATTACCCAGTACACGCGCTACCTGACGCTGCTGCTCGCGGGCGTGCAGTCGCTCGGCATCGCCATTTTCCTCGAGCGCCAGACCGAGATCGCCGGTGGCCTGCCGCTGGTTTATGAGACGGGCTGGAGCTTCCGCCTGATGGCGATGCTGACGCTGACCACCGGCACCATGTTCATCATGTGGCTGGGTGAGCAGATTACCGAGCGCGGCATCGGCAACGGCATGTCGCTGATCATCTTCGCTGGTATCGTCGTCAACTTCCCGCGCGCGGTGATTGCCACCATCGACCAGATGCAGACCGGCCAGATCGGCCTGCTGACGCTGGCGTTCCTGGTGGTGCTGATGGTCGGCGTGATCGGCGCGATCATCTACGTCGAGCGTGGCCATCGCCGCATCACGGTGCAATACGCCAAGCGGGTGGTGGGCCGCCGCCAGTACGGCGGGTCGAGCACGCACATCCCGCTCAAGGTCAACACCGGCGGCGTGATCCCGGTGATCTTCGCCAGCTCGATCCTGACCTTCCCGCAGACGCTGTCGGGCATGTTCACGCCGGGCGGCTACGCCGACGCGGCGGTGCGGCAGATTGGCTACGGCATGCCGCTCTACAACCTGCTCTACGTGGTGGGCATCATCTTCTTCGCGTATTTCTATACTGCGATCATCTTCAATCCGGATGACGTCTCGGAGAACATGCGCAAGTACGGCGGCTTCATCCCGGGCATTCGTCCCGGCAAGCGGACCGCCGAATACATCGACACCATTCTGGCGCGCATCACGATTGTCGGCGCGGTCTACCTGGCGATGGTGGCAATCCTGCCGGAGTTCCTGCTGACCGGCTTCAAGGTGGCGCCGATTCCGTTCATCGGCGAGTCGCTCGACGCGATTCTGCCGCGCGTGGTCACGCAGGGCTTGAACGTGCAGTTCTTCTTCGGCGGCACGTCGCTCCTGATCGTGGTCGGGGTGGCCATGGATACCGTGAACCAGGTCGAGTCGCAGTTGATCATGCGGCACTACGACGGGTTCATGAAAAAGACGCGAATCCGGGGACGGCGCGGCTAAGGTGGCCCTCAACCTCGTGATGCTTGGCCCGCCGGGGGCGGGCAAGGGCACGCAGGCGGAACGATTCGCCCGCGAGCATGGGATTCCCAAGGTCTCGACCGGGGATATCCTGCGCGAAGCGGTGCACAGCGGAACGGCGCTGGGCCAGGCGGTGCAAGCCGTGATGGAACGCGGCGAGCTGGTGAGCGACGACCTGATCATCGGCATCGTCGGCGAGCGGTTGACGCGGCCGGATGCGCTGGCCGGGTTCGTACTCGACGGGTTTCCGCGCACCGCGGCGCAAGCCAAGGCGCTGGATGAGATTACGGCGTTGCGGGGACCGGTGATTTGCGTCGAAATCAAGGTCCCGGACGAGGAACTGGTGCGGCGGGTGCGGGGCCGGCGGGTGTGTGACGACTGCGGCGCCAACGCCGACGCGTTCGAGCACAAGCCGGATGCGCTGTCGGACTTGTGCCAGA
Source organism: Acidobacterium sp. (assembly GCA_002737365.1). Taxonomy (GTDB): domain Bacteria; phylum Acidobacteriota; class Vicinamibacteria; order Vicinamibacterales; family UBA2999; genus 12-FULL-67-14b. The sequence goes on from NSIL01000002.1 coordinate 133,140, forward strand.
ACACCGAACGGTGCCGCGCGGTCGGCCCGAAGTGGGTGGCGCGCTCGGACGACTCGGAGACGGTGGTCCGCGAGCGCCTGAAGATTTACTGGCGCGATACGCGGCCGATGATTGAGTACTACAGCGCGCGGCCGACGTTTCGCGTGATTGACGGCTTGCAGTCGCCCGAACAGGTGCGCGAGGCGCTGGTCGGGGCGGTGGCTTCGGCGCTGGGACGGCCGGTGGCGCAGTGATCGTCTGCAGGTCGGCGGCGGAAATCGAGAAGCTCGCGCGCGTGAACGCCCTGGTGGCCCGCGTGTTGAAGGAGCTGGCGACGGCGGTGCGACCGGGCATCACCACCGCCGATCTCGACGCTCTCGCCGAGCAGCGGTTGCGGGAGGCCGGCGCGGAGCCGGCGTTCAAGGGCTACCACGGCTACCCGGCAACGATTTGCGCGTCGGTGAACGAAGAAGTCGTGCACGGCATTCCATCGCCGCGGGCCCTGGTCGAGGGAGACATCATCTCGATCGACATGGGCGCCAAGCTTGATGGCTTTTACGGCGACTCGGCGGTGACGGTGCCAGTGGGTGCGGTGTCCGCCGAAGCGCAACGGTTGCTCGATGTCACCCGGACCGCGCTCGATCGCGCGGTGGCGACGGTCAAGGCCGGCGCCCGAGTGTCGGATATCGGCGCCGCGGTTCAGTCGTACGTCGAGGCGCAGGGGTTTTCGGTGGTCCGCGAGTTCGTGGGCCATGGCATCGGAACGGCGCTCCACGAGGAGCCGCAGATTCCGAACTACGGGACCGCCGGACGCGGTCCGCGGCTGGCAGAAGGCATGGCGCTCGCGATCGAGCCCATGGTGAACGCGGGCAAGCCCGCGGTGAAGGTGTTGGGAGACGGCTGGACGGCGGTCACGAAAGACAAGGCCCTGTCGGCGCACTTCGAACACACGGTGGTGGTCACCGAAGGCGGCTGCCGGGTGCTGACGCTCCCGGACGTGGTCGTCGAAGATGGACGAACCGCAAGCGCCGCCCGATAGGCTGGCGGACGGGGTCGTGAAGGAACTGCTGCCGAGCCAGCTCGTGCGAGTGGAGCTGGAGGGGCGGCACCAGGTGACGGCGCACCTGGCCAGTCCGGTCGGACGTAATTTTGTCCGGGTCCTGGTCGGTGATCGGGTGAGGGTCGCGCTCATGGGTAACGACCCAAGCCGCGGACGGATCGTGGAGAAGTTATGAAAGTTAGAGCCTCGGTTAAGAAAATTTGCGTGAAGTGCAAGGTTGTCCGCCGCCGTGGGGTGGTCCGGGTGATCTGCAGTAACCAGAAGCACAAGCAGCGGCAAGGATAAGACATGGCGCGTATTTCAGGTGTCGATCTCCCGCGCACGAAGCGCATTGAGATTGGTCTCACGTATATCTTCGGCATCGGGCGTCATCGCTCGAACGCCGTGCTGACGGCAGCTGGTGTCGATCCGAACGTCCGGGTGAAGGACCTCACCGAAGACGACGTCCGCAAGATCACCCGCGTCCTGGAAGATCAGGGCGGCGTGGAAGGCGATCTCCGCAAGGAAATCTCCTTGAACATCAAGCGGCTGATCGAGATCGGCAGCTATCGCGGCGGCCGTCACCGCCGCAACCTGCCGTTGCGCGGGCAGCGGACCAAGACCAACGCGCGCACGCGGAAGGGCCCTCGCAAGGGCGCCGTGGCGAAGAAGAAGACGGTTTAAATCATGGCCAAAGCAGAGACTCCGGGCGGCGCGGAAGCACCGACCAAGAAAAAGAAGGCGTTCAAGAAGCGCGGCGAGAAGCGCATTGTCCACCATGGCTTCGTGCACGTGCAGGCGTCGTTCAACAACACGCTGATCACGATCACCGACGCCGAGGGTGCGGTGGTGTCGTGGTCGAGCGCCGGCGCGATTGGCTTCAAGGGCTCGCGCAAGGGCACGCCGTTCGCGGCGACCCAGGCTGCGCTCAGTGCCACCAACGCCGCCAAGACCTTTGGCATGCGCTCGTGCGACGTGCTGGTCAAGGGCCCCGGCTCCGGCCGCGAGTCGGCGATCCGCGCGCTGCAGACGGCGGGCCTCGAGGTGCGATCGATCCGCGACGTCACGCCGATCCCGCACAACGGCTGCCGGCCGCCGAAGCGCCGTCGCGTCTGATTACTGCTACTGGATACTGGATACTGATTTATGGCTCGATATAACGGACCCGTTTGCCGCCTGTGCCGCCGTGAGGGCATGAAGCTGTTCCTCAAGGGCGAGCGCTGCTACACCGAAAAGTGCGCGATCGAAAAGCGCAACATGCCCCCCGGGCAGCACGGCCGCCTGCGCAAGGCGAAGATGGTCGGCTACGCCGTCCAGTTACGCGAGAAGCAGAAGGTCAAGCGCATCTATGGGGTGCTCGAAGACCAGTTCCGCGGCTACTTCGCCCAGGCCGATCGCACCCGCGGCGGCATTACCGGCGAGACGCTGCTGCAGCTGCTGGAGCGCCGTCTCGACAACGTGGTCTACCGCATGGGTCTTGGCACCTCGCGCGCCCAGGCGCGCCAGCTGGTTCGCCACGGCCACTTCCTGGTCAACGGCAAGAAGGTCGACATTCCGTCGTACTCGTTGAAGGCCGGCGACACCGTGGCGGTCCGGGAGGGCAGCCGTGCCAACACCACCATCATTCACGCCACCGAAGAAGTGAAGGGCCGCGGCATTCCCGAATGGCTCTCGCTCGAGGGCGAGATGGGCGGCAAGGTCGTCAGCATGCCGACCCGCGAACAGATCAACCTGCCCGTGCAGGAACAGCTCATCGTCGAGCTCTACAGCAAGTAGTGCTAGGAGGGCGGGACTTTAGTCCCGCCCCTTCGCCAGCCGCGCTCCAGCAGTTTTTCAGGCCTGCAGCGAGCGAGCGTGGTCATTACCCGCAGGCCTGGAGGCCAGAGTTGCTGGCCCGTAAGCGAAAGGACGAGATCCCATGTTGTGGAAAGGTTTTCAGCGCCCCAAGCGCCTTGAGTTCGAACGCGAGACGCTGACCGATCGCTTCGGCCGCTTCTACGCGCAGCCCTTCGAGCGCGGCTTCGGCACCACCGTCGGCAACGCCCTGCGTCGCGTGCTGCTGTCGTCGATTGAAGGCGCCGCCATCACCGCGGTGCAGATTGACGGCGTGCTCCACGAGTTCTCGCCGATCAAGGGCGTGGTCGAGGATGCCACCGACATCATCCTGAACCTCAAGCAGTTGCCGCTGACCTGTCACGTCGACTACACCAAGACGCTGACGTTGCGGAAGGACAAGGCGGGCCCGGTGCGCGCCTCGGACATCGAAGCCGATGCCGACGTCGAAATCCTGGAACCGGATGCCATCATTGCGACCGTCGCTGAAGGCGGCAAGCTGCACATGCAGTTGCGCGTCAAGCGCGGCCGCGGCTACGTCTCGGCCGACCGCAACTTCGACGAGGACCTCGGCATTGGCTGGATCCCGATTGACTCGGTCCACTCGCCGGTCAAGAAGGTGAACTACTTGGTGGAAGGCGCCCGCATCGGCCAGACCACCGACTACGACAAGCTGACCATCGAAGTGTGGACCAACGGCTCGGTCACGCCCCGCGACGCCGTGTCGCTGTCGGCCAAGCTGATCCGTGACCACCTGAACATCTTCGTCAGCCTCGATGAAGCGGACGATGAGTCGTCGGAAGCGGGCGCGGAAACGCCGCGCCTCGGCGTCACCAACGAGCACCTCGACAAGAGCGTCGAAGAACTCGAACTGTCGGTGCGGTCATACAACTGCCTGAAGAACGCCAACATCCGGACCATCCGCGAGCTGGTCGGCAAGACCGAAACCGAGATGCTGAAGACCAAGAATTTTGGGCGCAAGTCGCTCAACGAGATCAAGGAGATCCTGACGTTGATGGGGCTGAGCCTCGGCATGAAGCTCGACTCGCCCTCGACGGCGGAATAAACAGTCATGCGTCATCGAAATGCACATCGCAAGCTCGGCCGGGACACGTCGCACCGCACGGCGCTGCTTCGCAACCAGGCCGAGGCCCTGCTTCGCCACGAACGGATCGAAACGACCGTCCCGAAGGCGAAGGAGCTGCGCCCCTACGTTGAACGGCTGATCACGATCGCCAAGCGTGGCGTGAAGGCGAACGACCCCAAGGGCGTCTCGCTGTCGGCGCGCCGTTTGGTCATGCGCGACATCCTGAATGAGACCGTGGTCACCAAGCTGTTCGACCAGTTGGCTCCCCGCTTCATGGAACGTCCGGGTGGCTACACCCGCGTCCTCAAGCTCGGTCACCGTCGCGGCGATGCCGCCGAGATGGCGCAGATCGAGCTGCTCGGCAGCGAGTTCGATCCGAAGAAAGCCGAAGCCGAGAAGAAGGCGGCCGACGAAGCCGCCGCGGCCGGCGATCAGCCCAAGTCGAAGAAGAGCGTCGGCGAGCGCCTCAAGGCCGCGGCCAAGAGCATTCGTGGCGGCGGTGGCCAGAAGAACAAGGGCGACGGCGGCCCGAAGACCAAGGCCAGCAAGCCCGCCCGTGGCGCGTCGAAGCAAACCTCGACGCCCCGCAAGGCTGGCGGCGCGTAAGTTTCTCTAGGTTAAAGACGCCGGGTTGAATTTCGTGACTGATAACGCGAAATTCAACCCGGCGTCCTTACGTACCGAATTCGGCGACATCGACATCTACGTCTTCGACCAGTTGCTGCGCGGCCGCATCGCCCCTGGCAGGCGGGTGTTCGACGCCGGCTGCGGTGGCGGACGCAACCTCGTCTACCTGCTGCGCCAGGGGTTCGATGTGTTCGGGAACGACCTGAACCCGGACGCGGTTGCGAAGGTGCGCGCGCTGGCACCCGAATCGGATTTTCGCGTGGAAGCTATTGAAGACACGTCGTTCGCCGAGGCCAGCGCCGACGTCGTGATCGCGAACGCCGTGTTGCACTTTGCCCGCGACGCCGCGCATTTTGAGGCCATGCTGCGGTCGCTGTGGCGTGTGCTCAAGCCCGGTGGCGTGTTCTTCGCCCGGCTGGCGTCGACCATCGGAATAGAGGGCCAACTGCAGGCAGAGCCTGCCTCGTCGAAGCTCGCCCCGCCCACGCGCGCGAGCGGAGGCGGGCGGTATCGGCTGCCGGACGGCTCCGACTGTTACCTCGTCGACGCCGATACCATCCTTGAGTGGACCGCCCGTCTCGGCGGCGAGTTGCTGGACCCCATCAAGACCACCGTGGTGCACGACCAGCGTTCGATGACCACATGGGTCGCCCGCCGACGGTAAAATACAGGACGTATGGATCTGGTGACGACGCTCCTCGACAACAACCGGAAGTGGGCCGCCCAACGGGTCAAGAACGATCCCCAGTTCTTCACGCGGCTGGCGGGACAGCAGGCTCCGTCCTACCTGTGGGTGGGCTGCTCGGATAGCCGCGTCCCGGCCAACGAGATTGTCGGCCTCGACCCCGGCGAGCTCTTCGTCCACCGCAACGTCGCCAACATCGTCGTTCACACGGACGTGAATTGCCTGTCGGTGCTGCAGTATGCCGTGGACATGCTTAAGGTGCAGCACGTCATCGTCTGCGGCCACTACGGCTGCGGCGGCATTCGCGCCGCGCTCGACGGCACCGCCCATGGACTGATCGACAACTGGCTGCAGCACGTGCAGGACGTCAAGGAAGCGCATCAGGCGGAACTGCTGACCCTCGCCGACGTCAACGACCGCATCAACCGCCTGGCGGAATTGAACGTGATCGAGCAGGTCCGCAACATCTCGCGCACCACGATTGTGCAGGACGCGTGGCGGCGCGACCAGCCGCTCAAGCTACACGGCTGGATCTACGGCCTGACCGACGGCCTGATCCACGACCTCGGCGTCTCGGTCTCTGCTTAGCCGGGCCCCGCGCGCGGCAGGGCGAGTGCCTCGGCCACCGCCCCCGCCTTTTCGGTCTGCACTTCCACGCCGGCGACGCCATCGACGACGACCATGGCGGCATCGGCGACTTGCAGCGCGGCGTGCGCCGCGGCAAAGAAATTGCCAAAGCCAGGGGTGTCAATCAGGTTGATCTTGGTCTCATTCCACTCGGCGTAGGCGAGGCTGGCCGAGCGCGTGTGCTTGCGGGCGATTTCTTCTTTGTCGGAGTCGGTGACCGTGGTCCCGTCATCGACGAGGCCGAGGCGGTTGACCATCCCGCTGTCGAACAGCAGGGCCGAGTTCAGCTGCGTCTTGCCAGACCCGCCGTGCCCCACCACGGCCACGTTACCGATACTGGCAGCGTCGTAGACCTTCATGGGTGGTACCCTCCCGGGCGATCAACGCCCGATCAGGCGATAGTAGCTCGGGGTCCAGGGCCCGGACCTATTCGTAGCGCAAGGCTTCGATCGGGTCGAGGCGCGAGGCGCGCCAGGCCGGGAGCATGCCGAAGAAGATGCCGATCGAGGCCGAGAAACCCAGGCCGAGCGCGAACGACCACCAGGGGAGCGAGACCGGGAAGCCCGAGATCAGGTTCACCGCCAGGCCGATAGTGCTGCCCATCAGGACCCCGAGAATGCCGCCGACCGAGGTCAGCACCGCGGCTTCGATCAGGAACTGCACGAGAATTTCACGCCGTCTGGCGCCGATCGCCAGGCGGACCCCGATCTCCCGCGTTCGCTCGGTTACCGAGATGGTCATGATCGCCATCACGCCAATACCGCCGACCATCAGCGCGATTGACGAAATCACGACCAGCGCCAGCAGGATCGCGGCGGAGATTTGATCCCACACCGCGAGAATGGCGTCGGACGTGACGAGATCGAAGTCGTTGGGTTTGTCGAGCGTCAGGCCGTGGCGAATCCGCATGATCGTCTCGACCTCACGCATCGTCTCTTCGCGCGCGACGCCTTCACGCGGCAGTACCGCGATCATGATCGGCATCCCCATGCGGCCGCGCTGGACGCGTTCGTGGCCGAACTGCTTGCGGAACGCCGTGTAGGGCACGATCACGAAGTCGTCGGCGCCGCCGAAGCCGCCCGGTGACGGTCGCTTGCCGACCACACCGAGCACGATGTACTCGACGTTGCCGATGCGCGCCGACTTGCCGATCGGGTCAATCCCGCGTTTCTCGAACAGGGCCTCGTACGGTCCGTAGCCGATCACCGCGACCGCTCGACCGCGTCGCACTTCTTGCTCGGTGAACGAGCGCCCGAGGTGCATCTTGGCGAAGTTGATATTGACGTAGCGCTCCGTCGTTCCCAGGATCCCCAGGGGGCGTGTGCGCTCGCCGCCATAAAACACCCGTTCGGTCGGCGACTGACCGGGCCCGGCGCCCAACCACAGGTCGGTCATGCCGACCGTCGTGCCCAGACGCTCGATCGCCTGCATGTCGCCCAGCGACAGGTTCGGGCGGCGCATCAGATCCATGAACGACGCGCCCGAAGAAAAGCTGAGGCCGCCGAACTTCTGCACGAAAATGGTGTTGGGTCCAAGCGAGCTGATCGAGTCGCGCAGCGAGGAGTCGAAGCCGCGGATCAGCGACGTCATGCCGACGATCGAGGTCACGCCGATGACCACGCCGAGCACCGTCAGCGCCGAGCGCATCTTGTTGGCGCGCAGCGTGTCGAATGCCATGGTTGCGGTTTCGCGCAGCAGCGCGACTTGTTTTGTTAGTGCGGCCATGGTGGTCGTTTCTGATCTGGCAAGGCGCTACTCGCGCCGCAGCGCTTCAATGGGGTCGAGCATCGCCGCACGCCTGGCCGGTATCCAGCCGAAGAACAGGCCGACCGCCGCGGTGATGATAACGCCTACTCCGACCGACCACATCTCGACCGACGAGGGTACCGGCGTCAGCGACGAGATCAGCGTCGAGAACAACGCGCCGAGCGCGATCCCCATGATGCCGCCGAGCAGCGACAGGGTGATCGACTCGGTCAGCACCTGCGACATGATGTCGCGCCGCTTGGCGCCGAGCGCCTTGCGCAGGCCGATCTCGCGGGTCCGCTCGCTCACCACCATCAGCATGATGTTCATGATCACGATGCCGCCGACCAGCAGCGACAGGCCGACGATGCCGACCAGTAGCACGGCAATGCCGGCGGTCGCCGTCTGGAAAATGTCGAGCACGGAATCTGACGCCATCAGTCCGAAGTTGTCCGGCTCTTTCGGCTTCAAGCCGCGGTCGATGCGCAACGCCACGCGCGCCTCATCCCGCGCCGCCATCGCGAACGCGGCATCACGCGGCTTGATCATCAACTGCAGCGACTGCCGCGCGCCGAACAGCTTCTGGTAAGTGCCGAGTGGAATGACGACGAACTCGTCAAGCGACTGGCCGAACGCAGCGCCCTTCTTCTTGCTGACGCCGACGACCGTGAACGGCATGCCGGCGACCTTGATGGTCTTGTCGAGCGGATCCGCCGCGCCGAACAGCCGATCGGCGGTGCCCCAGCCGATCAAGGTAACCAGCCGCTTGCGCGAGATTTCGGTCGGCGTAATCATGCGCCCGCGCTCGGCGTCGAAGGTCGTGAAGTCGAGGTATTCCTCGCTGACGCCCTGCACCTGCAGCGTTTCGAGCTCTTCATCACGGTACGAGACGCGGGTCTGCGTTTGCGCCTGTGCCATGACCGCGTCGACCGTGACCGCGAACCGCTTGATCGCGGTGGCATCGTCGAGCGTGACCAGCGGGTTGTTGCGCATCCGCTCGAAGTCGTCTTCGTTCTGGGTGATGCCCATCCGCTGGATGGTGAAGGAATCGGCGCCGAGGTCTGAGACGATGGCGTCGGTCACCGCTGCGTTGACACCGGTAATCAGCGCGACCACCGTAATGATCGACGACACCGCGACGATGTTGCCGAGCAGCGTCAGCAGCGACCGGAGTTTGTTGCTCCAGATCGAGGTGAGCGCGAGAATGACCGATTCGTAGAGCGCCGACACGGTGGCCCAGGCTTACTGCGGTGTGGGCGGCGCGGCGGTCCGGGCCAGGTCGCCTTCGTAGAGGCTGCGCACCGATTCGAACGGCCCGGTAATGACCTGGTCGCCGTCTTTGAGGCCACTGAGGACTTCGAGATAGCGCTCGCCGGCGATGCCGACCTTCACCTTGACGAAGGCTGCCTTGCTGTCCCTCATCACGAACACGCCCTCGACCTCTTCACGCCTCTCGCCAGGCTTCAGCTCGCGGCTCGCCGCCGTCGGCGCCGGCGCCGTGGCCGCCGGACCAAACTGGAAGCGTGCCTTCGGCGGACGTAGTTCGTTCACCACGTTGCCCTGCGCGTCGTAGACCAGTTCGCGCACGGTCAGCGATTGAATCGGCACCGCCACCGCCTGCTGGCGCGTGGCGGTGGTGATTTCCGCCGTGCACGTGAACCCGGGCCGGACATCCGGAATCTGTTCGTTGATCGTCACCACTACCTTGAAGTTGGTGGCGGTTCGGGTGGTGCCGCTGCCGGTGGTCTGGATCGGACTGTTGCCGATCTCCGTAACGGTGCCGGTGAACGTGCGGTCGGGAATGGCGTCGATGGTGATCTTGGCCTTCTGGCCCATCTGCACCAGCGGGATGTCGGTCTCATCGACTTCGACCTCCGCCTCGATCACCGACATATCCGCGACGGTCAGCAGCACGGTGCCGGCGTTGTTCATGGTGCCGACCATGACGTTCTCGCCCTCTTCGATGTTGCGGCGCGTGACGATGCCGTCAAACGGCGCTTCAAAGCGCACCTGGGTCAGGGTGTGGCGGCTGCTGGCCAGGCCGGCCTGCTGCTGATTGAGCTGCGTCTCGCGGTTCTTGATTTCCTGTTCGCGCGCCTTGAGATCGCTTTCGCGCATCTCGACGTCGGTCTGCGACTTCTCGAGCGACTCGCGCGTCGTCAGGCCGGCGGCCGAGAGTTCCTGCTGCCGCTTGAGGTTCTGCCGCGCATTCTCGAGCGCGGCGCGTGAGCTTTGCAGCGAGGCCTTCGACTGCTCGAGGCCGGTCGCGGCACCCATCACCGCGGCTTCGTCTCGGCGCACCGACGCTTCGGCGTTGACCGGATCGATTTGCAGGAGGAACTGGCCGGCCTTGACGCGGTCGCCTTCCTTTACCCCGAGCCGGGTCACGCGCCCCATCGACTGGGCGCTGATATTCACCGTCTTCTTGGGATCAATTTTTCCTGAGGCTGAGACGAGCGCTTCGAGATCGCGCTTCTGAATGCCCTCAGCCGTCACCAGGACGCCGGGATCGCCACGACGGGCGAAGTATGCGCTGGCGCCACCACCGATGATCAAGAGCACGATTACGACGAGAAGCCACTTCCTGCGAAACACGTTTCCCCCTTACTGAGACCCAAGTACCGCGAACACTGCCGCGACCAGCGCCGCAACTCCGAGATAAGCCATTAACAGGCGGACGAAATATCGCCGCGCCCTTTGACTTCGCTCAGGGCGGTCCCGAGCATCGTCGAGGGACGCCGGCCGTCCGGTTGCCGCCGCCAGGCCTACCGCCAGCAGCCACAGCCACCACAACCCGAACACATCAATCGACCCGAGCCACCGCGCGGGCAGACTGCCTTCGTCGAGCATCGGCAGCAGGCCACCAAGGTTTGTGGGGCTGGTCAGTGACTCCCATACGAAGTGCAGCGGGGTTGCCACCACCTGCTGCAGCCCGAGCACCAGGCTGGCGTAGACCGTGATGGCCAGCGCCACCCCATACCGGACTTTGACGCCATCTAGGGCGGCCAGGGTTATCAGGCCTGCGGCCACCAACAAAGTGATCCCAGGCGTCAACAGAAGCCGCCCACCACTCGTTAGATACACCAGCAGCGGTGGATTCGCTTGCAACGCCGCGTAGGCGGCGTCATTCACTCGGCCGCCGAATGCCTCGGTTACGCGAACCCGCTCGTCGACCAGAGCCTGGCGGCCGACGGCCGTTGACAGCAGCGCAAATGCGCAAACGGCCAAAACGGCCAGCAAAAACACCCATGCCGCCGCAAAGGTGGGGCGGGCCACCACATCGGCCATGGTTCGCCGGGGGTGCCGCAGCACACCAATCACGCGCCGCATTTACTCAATCCTTCAGTCCTTGATACGAATGTCGAACGCCATTGGTTTCCTTGACAGCCTTCCAAACCGCTGAATACGATGGACTTGCCTCGCCGAAGCACCTCATGTCGTCAAACAAATTCAACCCGTCACTCGCCGCGGTGGCCCTGTCTCTGGCCCTGGCCACACAGGCCGAAGCTCAATCCTCACTAGGGGTTCGCGCGAACGGGATGGGTGGAGCGTTTGTGGGTGTGGCAGACGACGCTACAGCAGTTTATTGGAACCCGGCAGGTCTGGCTACAGGCGCCTTGGCCAGCGTTAACCTCGAGTTTGGCGACCTGGCGCCCGATGGCCCTGGCAACCCTGACAGTCTGCGCCACGCACTGGTCGGGCTCGCCCTTCCGCCGGTCGGCATTGCCTACTACCGGCAGGGGGTCTTTGGGACGCGTCCCCCAGGACCTGCAGCTACAGGCTCTGACAGCCGAGAAGCACTGCGGAGCAGCGTGCATTCGTTTTCGACCTCGACGCTCGCCGTGAGCCTGCTGCAATCGGTAACGGAGTACGTCGTCGTGTCGGCCACGCCCAAGCTATTGTGGGGGGGCGAGTCATTCACGGCCGATGTCGATGCCAGCGCCATGCTCGCGGTGCAGCGGTTTCGGCTTGGGTTGGTTGGACGTAACCTGGCGACGCCCTCGTTCGCCCTGGATGATTCGGGCGCCGCAGGCGTGGTGTTGGATCGGCAGTTACGTCTTGGCGGCGGGTGGGGATCGGGCTGGCCGGGTCACTCGCGTGTGGTGGTCGCGGTTGATGGTGACCTGATGAACCGCGACACGTTGAGCGGCGACCGCCGGGATGTCGCGGCCGGTGTCGAGACCTGGTGGATGGACAGGCGCTTCGGCCTTCGTGGCGGCATGCGGGGCAGCACGGTCGGCGACCCGCGGGCAGTGGTGTCAGCCGGCGCCTCGGCGCAGCTGGCGGGGATGTTCCTCGAGGGCTATGTCGCCGGCGGCGACGCGGGCGAGCGGTCGTGGGGCCTCGGTCTGCGGTACTCGTTCTAGGAGGATTGATTAGTCAGTCATGGCGGTCAGGATTGGTGAACTGCTGCTCAAAGAGAAGCGCATCACGGCGGTCCAGCTTCAGGAAGCGCTGACCTATCAGAAAACGAACGGGGGGAAGCTCGGCGCCAACCTCGTGAAGATGGGCTTCGTGACGGACGAGGAAATCACCGCGCTGCTGTCCAAGCAGTACGGCGTGCCCTCGATTGCCCTGAACCAGTTCGAGATTGACCCGGCGGTGATCAAGCTCGTGCCCGCCGAGACCGCCCGCAAGTACCAGATCGTCCCACTCAGCCGCGCCAGCGCGACGCTGACGATCGCGATGGCCGACCCCACCAACGTCTTCGCCATGGACGACGTCAAGTTCATGACCGGCTACAACGTCGAGCCGGTGGTGGCGTCGGAAACGGCGGTGCTCGACTCCATCGATAAATACTACGGTGCAGGCACCCCGGCGCAGACCCAGTCCTCGCGCGGTGGCGCCACGGCCAGCAGAGTGCCCGAGGCGGCCGGCGAGAGTGCGCTCGACATGGCGACGCGGTCACTCACCGAGATGCCGACCATGCTCGCCGACGTCGGAGGCGACGTCGAGGTTATGGCGGACCTCGAAGAGATCAGCGCCGAGATGCTTACCCGACAGGGTGAGGAGGCGCCGGTCATCAAGCTGGTCAACGTCATCCTGATGTCGGCCATCTCGAAGGGCGCGAGCGACATTCACATCGAGCCGTACGAGAAGGAATACCGCGTCCGCTACCGCATGGACGGCATTCTCTACAATGTCATGGCGCCGCCGCTCAAGATGCGTGACGCGATCACCTCGCGCGTCAAGATCATGGCCAAGCTCGACATTGCCGAGAAGCGCCTGCCGCAGGACGGCCGCATCAAGATTCGCTTCAGCGACAACGGCCAGGCCAAGGACATTGACTTCCGCGTGTCGTGCCTGCCGACGCTGTTCGGCGAGAAGATCGTCATGCGCTTGCTCGATAAGGGCAAGTTGATGCTCGACATGACCAAGCTCGGCTTCGAGCAGGAATCGCTCGACAAGCTCGAGACCCAGATCCAGAAACCGTGGGGCATGGTGCTGGTCACCGGCCCGACCGGCAGCGGCAAGACCAACACGCTCTACTCGTCGATCACCAAGCTGAATACCGCCGAGACCAACATCATGACGGTCGAAGACCCGGTCGAATTCAACCTGCTCGGGGTCAACCAAGTGCAGGTGCGCGAGAGCATCGGCCTCAATTTCGCCGCCGCGCTGCGTAGCTTCCTGCGCCAGGATCCCAACATCATCCTGGTCGGCGAGATCCGCGACTTCGAGACGGCGGAAATCGCCGTCAAGGCCGCGCTCACCGGCCACCTCGTGCTGTCGACCCTGCATACCAACGACGCGCCGAGCACCATCAGCCGCCTGATGAACATGGGCATCGAACCCTTTCTGGTCGCCAGCTCGCTGAACTTGGTGTGCGCGCAGCGCCTGGTCCGCCGCGTGTGCGTGAACTGCAAGGTCGAGGACGAGGTGCCGCCGCCGGCGATGGAGCAAGTCGGCTTCTCGCGTCAAGACGCGCACTCGGTCAAGCCCAAGAAGGGCACCGGCTGCGACCAGTGCAACCAGACTGGCTACAAGGGTCGCGTCGGCCTCTACGAAGTGATGGAGGTCACCGATGAGCTGCGCGAGCTGATTCTGGTCGGCGCCTCGACGCTCGAAATTCGCCGCAAGGCGATCGAAGAAGGCATGATTACGCTGCGCGGCAGCGGCCTGCGCAAGATCAAGGACGGCGTCACCACGCTCGAAGAAGTGTTACGGGAAACAGTGAAGTAGCGTTCGGCATTAGCCGAACCTGCTGAGAAACCTTATGGCTACTCTTCCGGATCTCCTGAAGCAAGCGGTCGAACTCCAGGCCTCGGACTTGCACCTCTCGATTGGCTCGCCACCCCAGGTGCGCGTGCACGGCGAGTTACAGAAGATTGCCGGGGAGCCCGATTTGTCGGCGTCGGATACCAAGGCCCTCTCCTACGCGGTGCTGACCGATGCGCAGAAGAAACGTTTCGAGGAGACCAAGGAGCTCGATTTCTCCTTCGGCATCCGCGGCGTGGCCCGTTTCCGCTGCAACATGTTCAACCAGAAAGGCGCGGTCGGTGCCGTGTACCGGCAGATCCCCGAAAAAATCCAGTCCTTCGAAGACCTCGGCTTGCCGTCGGTGCTGGCGAAGATGGCCGACCGGCCACGCGGCCTGGTGCTGGTGACCGGCCCGACCGGCAGCGGCAAGTCGACCACGCTGGCGGCGATGATCGACAAGATCAACACCGAGCGCCACGGCCACATCCTGACGGTCGAGGACCCGATCGAGTACCTGCACCAGCACAAGAACTGCCTGATCAACCAGCGCGAGCTGCACAGCGACACCGACAGCTTCACCAACGCCTTGCGGGCGGCCCTGCGTGAAGATCCGGACGTGGTACTGATCGGCGAAATGCGCGACCTCGAGACGGTCGAATCGGCGCTGTGGATCGCCGAGACCGGCCACTTGACGTTTGGCACGCTGCACACCAACTCCGCTTCGTCCACCATCAATCGCATCATCGATGTCTTCCCGTCTCACCAGCAGGCCCAGATTCGCACCCAGCTCTCGCTGGTGATCGAAGGCATTGTCTGTCAATCGCTGCTGCCGCGGGCCGACGGCAAGGGGCGGGTAGTGTCATTGGAAATCCTGGTGCCGACGCCAGGCATCCGCAACCTGATTCGCGAGGACAAGGTCCACCAGATCTACTCGGCGATGCAGACCGGGCAGGAGAAACTGGGCATGCAGACCATGAACCAGTCGCTGGCCACGCTGGTGTTCCGCCGGCTGATTGCCAACGAGACGGCGATGAAGGCCTCGTCGAACCGGGAAGAGCTGCAGGAAATGATCAACCGCGGTGCGGGCGTGGTGGCCGGCGCCGGCTTGGGCCGCTCGGGCGGACCTGGCCCTGGACTGCGGCCGCCGGTGCGGCCCGGTTCATAACGAGTAGAATCGCGCTTGATGATGGCGACTTTCGCATTCTCAGGACGCACCCGGACTGGCGAGTCGGTGTCGGGTGAACGCGTCGGCGAGACCATGGACGCCGTCGTGACGGCGCTACGCCGCGAGCAGATCATCGTCACCCGCATCCAGCCGGCCAAGGCCAAGGCGGAGAGCAAGGCGGTCAAGACGCTCAAGGCCCGCGGGGTGCCGGCCAAGAACCTGGCGGTCTTCACGCGCCAGTTCTCGGTGATGATCGACGCCGGCCTGCCGCTGGTCCAGTGCCTCGACATTCTCGGCAACCAGGAAGAGCATCCGTACTTCTCGCAGGTGATCCTGGCGACCCGCTCCGACGTTGAGGGCGGCATGTCGCTCGCCGAGGCCATGAAGCGGCACCCCAAGTGCTTCGATGCGCTGTTCTGTAACATGATTGCTGCCGGCGAGGCGGGCGGTATCCTCGACACCATTCTCAAGCGCCTAGCGGTCTACATTGAGAAGGCCGTCAAGCTCAAGGGCCAGGTCCAGTCGGCGATGATTTACCCGATCGCCGTCATCGCCATCGCCGGCCTCGTCATCGGCGTGATCCTGTGGAAGGTTATCCCGACCTTTGCCACGTTGTTCGCCGGTCTCGGCGCCGAGCTGCCGCTGCCGACGCGCATCGTGATCGCGCTCAGCGAGAACCTGGTGCGCTACATGCCGGTGTTGTTCGTGGTCTTCTTCGCCGGCGGCTGGGGCTTCCGCACTTATTACGCCACCGAGAAGGGCCGGCGCGTGATCGACCGGGTCTCGCTGGCCATGCCGATCCTCGGGCCGATCCTGCGCAAGATTGCGGTCGCCCGGTTCTGTCGCACGTTGTCCACGCTGATGTCTTCGGGCGTCCCGATTCTCGACGGCCTCGACATCACCGCCCGCACCTCGGGTAACGCCATTATCGAGGATGCGATTCAGACCACGCGCAAGAGCATCGAGCGCGGCGAGACGATTTCAGCGCCGCTCAAGGATACCAAGGTGTTTCCCAGCATGGTCTGCCAGATGATCAGCGTGGGTGAGGCGACCGGCGCTCTCGACACCATGCTGAGCAAGATCGCCGATTTCTACGAAGAAGAGGTCGACGTCGCGGTGGAAGGCCTGCTGACGCTGCTCGAGCCGGTGATGATTGCGCTGCTCGGCGGCGCCGTCGGTGGCATCGTGATCGCGATGTACATGCCGATTTTCGACCTGATCAGCAAGCTGTGACCTGATCAAGGAGCGGACCCTCCGGCAGCGGCTGGCGACGCATACCGCCGTCCGCTTGGTGGTGGCGACCGTGTTGCTCGGATCGGCCCTGGTGGTGCAACTGCGCGACCCCGGGGCCTGGGCCATCAACCCGTTCTTCTTTCTGATTGGCCTCACCTACGCCGTGAGTCTCGGCGGCGATCATGCTCAGCGGGGGTGTCGACAGCCTGTTCACCATCCTCGACATGCTGCCGATCCTGGCGGCGGCGTCGGTGCAGTCCCGGCGCGACGGCCTGCAGTTGGCCACCCTCAGCAGCATCCTGTTCATCGGACCGGTGCTGCTGCAGCACCTCTCCGCGGCGGACAACATCGCCTTGCCGTTTAACCAGTCCAAGACCGACCTGCCGCCGGCCAACGTGGCGCAGTACACCGTCGCCCTGAACACCTTCGGTGTCTTTGCCGTCGCCGTGTTGAGCGGAGCCCCGGCCCGACGACCAACTGATCGACGTGGGTGTGAGTGTCGCGGCACTGCCCACGAGATTCGTAAACCGCTGGCCGCCATGTCGGGCTCCAGGCAGATGCTGAAGCAGGAACTGCCGCTCTCGACCAAGATGCGGGTCCGGCAATAGCTGGAGTCGAGAGCATTGCGGCACGAGAACGCGGTGCTGCGGCATGCCTGAAGCGCTGCTCGAATCGGCATTGTTTGGCCATGTCCGCGGTGCCTTCACCGGCCAACATTCGCATCATCGCCGCCACTAACCGCGAGCTGCCGAAGCTGGTGAGCGAAGGGAAGTTCCGCGGACGTTGCCCGGCCACGGATAGGCGCGCAGCGCGTCGGCGGCAGCGTGACGGGAATGACGATGAGCCGATAGAACAGGTCTTCGCGGGTGCAACTCGCCACGCTACCGGAGAACTTGCGCAGTGGCCGGCCTGATGGTCGACGATGCGTGGTACCTGGTGTTGGCGAAGGCCCTTGCCTCAGGCGAGGGCTACCGGCGAGCCAGGTGGACGACTGGAGGGCCATCGGCATCCACTACATGGTCGCGCTCCAACCCATGGCCCTGCCTCCCAAGTCTCTCGGCTACCGAAAGCTCTATGAACATCGGCGGCTTTGGGTGGTCGAATTCTAGGGAACAGGACTGCACAGTTCCGCACCGCACCTGCGGAGTGCTGACAATTCCTGTTATTCGCGATTGACAGTTCTCGTCATTTTTTGGCTCATTTCACGCGTCGCCGATCACTATTCCGGTGGCCTGACTGTCCGATAAACTCATCTGGAACAAAGACTTGGTTCGCCTGGCAGACTTCGCCTCAGCACCTGGTACGGAGGTTGCTGTAGGATTGGCCAGACATTGCCGCAACCAAGCGTGCGGCGTTGACACCAAGACACAGTGAATTCCGGCAACCTTGGCAAGTTTTAGGAGAGAACATCATGCGTATCCGTAGCAACAAGGGCTTCACGCTCATCGAACTGCTGATTGTCGTCGCCATCATTGGCATCATCGCCGCCATCGCCGTCCCCGGCCTGCTCCGCGCCCGCATGTCCGGCAACGAGGCGTCGGCCATCGGTTCGCTGCGCGCCATCAGCAGCTCGCAGCAGGCGTATGCGTCGAGCTGCGGCCAGGGCTTCTATGCCAAGGGCTTGTTGACGTTGGCTGATCCCCCGACTGTCGGTGCGGTGGCCTTCATCAGCCCCGACCTCGGCACTGCGGCTGCCGGCGCTTCGGTCAGTAAGAGCGGCTACGAAGTGTTGATGGACGAGGCCACTGACGGCGCGGACAACACCGTGGCTGGTTGCAACCCCGCCGCCATCGTGGGCGCACTGAGCAGCTCCTACTACACGACGGCCGACCCGATCACGCCCGGTTCGACGGGCACCCGCTACTTCTGGAGCAGCAATCTGGGCACCATCTACGTTGACTCCACGGCCGCGATTGCCGATACCGCCGGCAATGTGGCCCCGGCCAGCGGCTCGGTTCTGCAGTAACACGACCAAGACGTGGACAACGAGGGGTGTGGCACCAGGCGCACCCCTCGTTGCTCGTACAAGAGTAGAATCCCTGCATGTCTCGCGCGTCAGCGACCGGGCTGGACAGCCCGCCGAAGAGCACCTGGTTCATTCTCTTTGCGCTTGTGGGGTTGGTGGCCTCGTCCGCATCGGCCTTCGTGCACTACCAACTCCTGAACGACCCGGCCTACGCCAGCTTCTGTGACGTCAATGCCACCTTCAGTTGCACCGAGGCGTATTCCAGCCGCTACGGGTCGGTGGCCGGCGTGCCGGTCGCCGTCTTTGGCATGATCTTCTTTGTGTTCGTACTGGGGCTGGTCGCGCTCTGTTCCTCGTCGGCGACCGCGGCCGGCAACCTGCCAGGGTATATCTTTGCGGCCTCGACGGTCGGCCTGGCCGTGGTCTTGTATCTTGCGTATGCGTCGTTCGTGATTCTCCAGGCAGTGTGCGTGTTGTGCGCTGGCACCTACGTTGCCGTTATCGGGCTGTTCCTGCTGTCAGGATCGGCCACCAGGTATCCCATGACCAGTCTTCCCAATCGTGCTGTTGCTGATCTGCGCCTGTTGTTCCGCACGCCGTCGGCATGGGCCGCTGCTGTCGCATTTTTAATCGCGGCCGGGAGCGCCGTCATGTGGTTTCCGGGTCAGTCGGTCGCGACCGTCTCGGCTGAAGCTGCCGCGGCTGGCGAGCAAGCGCCGGCACCGCCCGTCCTGACGGCCGATCAGATCACCCAGTTCGAGGCCTACCTCGCCACGCAGCCGCGCGTGCCGATGACCGCCCCGGCCGAGGGCGCCGCGGTAGTGATCGTGAAGTTCAACGATTACCAGTGCCCGCCCTGCCGGCAGACCTTCATGGACTACAAGCCGGTGTTTGCCAAGTGGGCGAAGGAGCAGCCGGGCAAGGTTCGTTACGTGACGCGCGACTATCCGCTCGAGCGCCAGTGCAACGCTTTTGCGAACCAGGATATGCATCCGTCTGCGTGCGAAGCCGCCGTTGCCGTGCGCCTCGCGCGCGAGAAGGGCAAGGCCGAGGCCATGGAAGAGTGGGTCTTTGCGAACCAGCCCTCGCTAACGCCCGAGAGCGTGAAGGCTGCGGTCGTGACGGTGGCCGGCGTCACCGATTTCGACGCGCGGTTTGCGGCGACGCTCGAGCTGGTCAAGGCCGACATTGCCCAAGGCTCCGGCTTGAA
Source organism: Acidobacterium sp. (assembly GCA_002737365.1). Taxonomy (GTDB): domain Bacteria; phylum Acidobacteriota; class Vicinamibacteria; order Vicinamibacterales; family UBA2999; genus 12-FULL-67-14b. The sequence goes on from NSIL01000002.1 coordinate 152,538, forward strand.
AGTGTCGGGCACGCCGACGTTCTTCATGAATGGCCTGCGCTTGCCGGGCCTGCGGGCTGAGTATTTCGACGTGGCGATCGCGTGGGAGCTGCGGCGGGTCACGAGCGCCAAGTAGAGCCAAGTCAAGATGTCTGCTGCGATTGAGACGGAGGGGCTCACCAAAGACTTCTCCGTTGGGTTCTGGCGTCCTCGTCCCTATCGCGCCCTCGATCACCTGACGCTGACGGTCGAGGCCGGTGAAGTCTTCGGCTTTCTCGGACCGAATGGCGCCGGCAAGAGCACCATGCTCAAGCTGCTGATGCAGTTGCTGTATCCCACGTCTGGCGAGGCCCGCATCCTGGGCCGGCCGGCGGGGGATGCGGCCGTGCGGCAGCGGCTCGGCTTTCTCGCCGAGAATCCCTGCTACTACGATTACCTGACTGCCGAAGAAATGCTGGCGTACTTCGCGCGGCTGTTCGGTTATCGCGGTGCCGAGGTGGGCACCCGCGTTGCGCGTGTCCTGGACGAGGTCGGCATTGGCAAGGAACGTCGGCTGCGCCTGCGGCAATTCTCCAAGGGCATGATCCAACGCGTCGGCATGGCACAGGCGCTGCTCAACGATCCCGAAGTGCTGTTCCTGGATGAGCCGATGTCGGGTCTGGATCCGTTGGGCCGGCGTCACGTCCGCGATGTCATCCTCGCGCTGCGCGCCAAGGGCTGCACGGTCTTCTTCAGCTCCCACATCCTCTCCGACGCCGAAACCTTGTGCAGCCGCGTCGGCGTGCTGGTTCAGGGAAAGCTGGTCGCGTCGGGGCCACTCTCAGAGATCCTGGCGTTCGAGTTGAAGGGCTGGGAACTGGTGGTGGGATGTGGTCCGCAGCTCCACGCGGAGCTGGCTACGTTGGCGCGGACGGTCACGCCGTTGAGCGACGGCCACGTGCTGCTGCACCTGGCGCCGGATGCCGAGCCCGATCGCGTAGTGGGGGAGTTGACGCGTCGCGGCGCACACATCGTGTCGTTGAATCCGGTTCGCGAAACCCTCGAAGACTACTTCGTCCAGGTGGTGGGCGCGACGGCCGACCGCGATGCCAGCGGAGTGGGCGCGTGAGGACGATCTGGATCGTCGCCGGTGCCTCGTTCAAGGAGTCGGTTCGCGATCGCGTGCCGTACACCATGGTGGTGTTCGCGGTCCTGATGATCGCGGCCTCGTACTTGCTCAGTGAGCTGACGGCCGGTCAGGACCTCAAGATCGTCAAGGACCTTGGCCTGGCGGCGATGTCGACCTTCGGCCTGGTGATCGCCGTGTTCATCGGTATTGGCCTGGTCTCGAAGGAAGTTGAGCGCAAGAGCGTCTTCGGCCTGCTGACCAAGCCGGTGAGCCGTACGCAGTTCATCCTCGGCAAGTATTTGGGGTTGGTGACGACGCTGGCCGTCAACCTGACGGTCATGACGCTCGCCTATTACGCCGTGCTGTTCTACATGGATGTGATCGCCACCGCCGGCATGAGAGCCAGCTGGGCGGCGCCGGCCCTCGATCCCCGTCAGCTCGTCGCCATCGTCCTGATCATGGGGCAGTTGGCGATGGTTACTGCCGTGGCGCTGCTGTTCTCCACGTTCTCGAGTCCGCTGTTGTCGGCGCTGCTCACCTCCGGGCTGTGGGTCGCCGGTCACTTCAACGGTGATCTGCGTCAGTTCGAGCAGGTGGTGGATCAGCCCGCTGTCGCCTGGATCGCGCGAGCGTTGTATTACCTCCTGCCCAATCTGGCTCCGTTCAACGTCAGGGCCGAAGTGGTCTACGGCCTGCCGGTGTCGGCGTCGCATGTGGGCTTCACGCTGCTGTACGCGCTGAGCTACAGCTCTGCGCTACTCGTGGCCGCCGTGGCGATTTTCCGCCGCCGCGATTTCAAGTAGGCCGCCGCGATGTCTGTGGTCCTGTCCAGCGCACCGTCACAGCGGCCTGCACGCCGGTGGCTGGCCGCCGCCGTCGCGGGCTTGCTGGTGTTGTCGATTGGTGTGCAAGTCGTCCGCGATCGCGGCTGGCAGCCGTACGTGCCGGCGACGCCCGTGTTGTGGCTTCAGTCCGGACAGTTCTTGAAGCGCGCCTCGCTGGGCTTCGAGAACGTCGTGGCGGATGTCTATTGGATTCGGGCTGTCGTTTACTACGGCAGCATGCGGCGAGCCGTCGAAGGCCGTCGCGACTTCTCGCTGCTCGATCCGCTGCTCACCTTCGTGACGACGCTCGATCCGAAGTTCAGGGTGGCGTACCGGTTTGGTGCCATCTTTCTGACCGAAGCCTACCCGGATGGCCCGGGCCGGCCTGACCTGGCGATTGCGTTGCTGCAGCGGGGCATTGCCGCGAATCCCACCGCCTGGGAGTATTTTCACGACATTGGCTTTGTCTATTACTGGTGGCTGCAGGACTATCAGGCCGCGGCCAGCTGGTTTGCGAAAGGCGCGCAGTTGCCTGACGCGCCGGAGTGGCTGCAACCGCTGGCCGCGACGACCCTGGCGCAGGGTGGTGACCGGCAGTCGTCGCTCCAACTGTGGCGGCAGTTAGGCGATTCCGACATCGAGTGGCTGAGGAGCACCGCCAAGCATCGGCTGACGCAGATCGACGCCATGGATCTGGTGGATGAAGTAAACCGCGCTGTCCGGCGCTTCACCACTCGCGAGGGCCGTCCCCCGCATGACTTTACCGAGGTCATCGCCCGCGAGCGCTTGCGCGGCTGGCCGCTCGACTCGACCGGCGTCCCGTTCGAGTACGACGCGGCCGCCAACCGCCTCGATGTCGGGCCGAAGTCCACGCTGTGGCCATTGCCATGGCCGCGCGAGGCGGGGAGAACGACGCCATGACCGGGAATTGGTTGCTCCTGAGCTACCTCGCGCTCATGGGGTCGTGCCTCGGCAGCTTCCTGAACGTCGTCATCTACCGGTTGCCGCGTGGGCAGTCGCTGGTCTCGCCGGGCTCGCGTTGCCCGCAGTGTAACTACGCGCTGCGTTGGTACGACAACCTACCGGTGGTCAGTTGGACGCTGCTGGGCGGCCGCTGCCGCCAATGCCATGCGTCGATCTCGGCGCAGTATCCGATGGTCGAGATCATCACGGCGCTGCTGTTCGTGCTCGTGGCTTGGCTGACGCCGGTCGGCCCGCTGCTGGTCAGCCGGTTAATCCTGGTCGCGATTCTGGTGGCGCTGTTTGGCATCGACCTCAAGCATCAGATTCTGCCGAACTCGATCACACTACCCGGCATCATCGTCGGCTTGCTGTTCAGCCTGATTACGCCGCCCGGTTGGCAGGACGCGCTGGTGGGGGCGGTGCTCGGCGCCGCCATCTTGTATGGCATTGCCGCCGCGTACTACGCCGTGCGCCGCGAAGAAGGCCTGGGCATGGGCGACGTCAAGATGCTGGCCATGGTGGGCGCCTTTCTCGGCTGGAAGGCGGTCCTGGTCACGCTGGTGTTGTCGTCGTTTTCAGGCGCCGCGATCGGCCTGGCGCTGATTGCCGCGCAACGCGGCGGGATGAAACTGGCGCTCCCATTTGGAACGTTCCTCGCCCTCGGCGCGCTCGCCGCCATGTTGGTGGGCGAGCCACTGATCGCCTGGTACGCAGGATTCTTATAACGTGCAGGATCTGACCCTCGCCGGACCCGCCTTGCTGGGACTCGCGCTGATCATCGCCATGCTGCTGATCGTGGCGGTTGTGATGCTTGTGCGCGCGGCGAGTGGGCGGACGCGCGCGCGCAAGGCTGATGGTGGTGACACCACCATGTTGTCGATGGCGCTGCAAGAGGCGGTCAACAAGCTCAAGGCACAGGAACGCCAGATGGCCGCTCGTGCCGAAGCGTCGGAGCGGCTCGCCGGGCAGATCGTCGAAGGCCTGACGTCGGGCATGGTGGTAGTCGATCGCGATGGCGCGGTGCAGACCCTGAATCCGGCGGCCAGGCGCATCCTGGGTCTTGACGCCGACGCGGGCACCGGGCCGATGACGGACGGCTTTCGCCAGGTGCCGGCGCTGGCCGAGGTGATCGGCGAAGCGCTGCGGACCACCGCACCAATCGTACGCCGCACGGTCACGCTCGACCGGGGACCGCGGCCGGCGCACCTGGGCGTGACGGTCTCGCACCTCACCGGCGCTGACGGCGAGATGCAGGCCGTCGTCTGCCTCTTCACCGACCTCACCGCCGTGGTCGAACTCGAGGAACGCTTGCGCTTGAAGGAAGCGCTTGCTCGCCTCGGCGAACTGACCGCCGGCCTGGCGCACGAATTTCGCAATGGGCTCGCAACTATTCACGGTTACGGCCGCCTGCTCGATCTGGACGCTTTGCCCGAACCCGCCCGCACGTACGTCGAAGGCATTCGCGCCGAGACCACCGCGCTTGGCGAAGTGGTTACCAACTTCCTCCGTTTCGCCAGGCCCGAACAGTTCGCCATGGCGCCCGTCGAGCTGCGCGCCATCGTGACGCGCGCGATCGACGACCTGCCCGGTGCAGCCGATGTCACCGTCTGCGAGGGTCAGTTTGCCACCGTCAATGGAGATGACGTGCTGTTGCGGCAGGCCTTCAGCAACCTGGTGCGCAACAGCCTCGAAGCGTGTGCAGGCGGCGCCACCACGCCGGCCATTGTCGTCCGCGGCGCCATCGAAGGAAACGATGTCTTCGTGACGGTAGATGACAACGGTCCGGGATTAATACCAGCGGCGGTCGATCGTTTGTTCCAACCGTTCGCGACGACCAAGGCGGCTGGCACCGGGCTGGGGTTGGCGATCGTGCAGAAGGTGATCGTGTCGCACAACGGCGTGGTCGTTGCCGGCGCGAATCCCGCGGGCGGCGCGCGCTTCCAGGTGCGCCTGCCGATTTACAGCGGGTCGTAAAATTTGCCTCGCCGCCCCGCCATGGTGTGATCAGAAACTGATCACGGCAGACTTCGTGCCACGCTGGTCGCCAAAGAATCCGGCCAGCAATCGTCGATTGTCCACAATTCAGCCCCGGGCAGGGCGATTGCACCATCCCGGTGCATGCGACGCATTCCTGATTCCTCACACGATGGCTTCACGTTGGTCGAGACCGTGGTCGCGACCGGCATTCTGGTGACCGCTCTCGCTGGCCTTGCGCAACTGCTCGCGCTCAGCGTGCGCTCGACGCGCGAGGCCGGCTCGCAAAGCGCGGCGTTGATCGCCGCGCAAGATAAGGTCGAGGCTCTGCGAGCCCTGGCCTTCACCTACGACGCGGCTGGGTCGGCGATCACTGCCCCTGAGCTCGCGGTCCGGAACAGCTTGAGCCTCGAGGACGACACATTTGGGGCCGTGGACTACGTGGCTGCCAACGGCGCGGTCGTCGACGAGGAGGACGAAGGCCAGGGCGCGGTGTTCACCCGCCGCTGGCGGATTACGTCACTCGACGCCTTCGTTCCAGAGGCCATCGTCATCGAGGTCTGCATGTTTCACTCGCCCGCCGAGGGCCTGCCGCTCGCGGCCTCGGAAGCGTGCCTGGCGACGGTGCGCGCGAGGCAGCCATGACAAGGGGCATGGTTCTGGTCCGGCTAAAGCCGGACGCCACATTGGCCAGCGGGTTCTCACTGGTCGAACTGCTGGTGGCGCTGACGGTGTGCGCGTTGCTGTCGGGTGCCATCGCCGCGGTCACCCCACAGGCCCGTGCGGCGTTCGAGGCGACGCCGGAAGTGTTGGACCTGCAGCAGCGCGAACGGACCGTCGCCGATGTCCTCACGCGCGAGCTGCGGTCCTCGGCCTTGCTCGTTGCGGTGCGGGACGATGGAACGGTTGGGGAGAAGGGAGCGGCGGTGACGCTGCTCGATTGGGATGACGAAGACGACCGGTACCACGCGATCGAGGTGATCAACATCGCCGGCCCGGGTCGTGGCGTGCTCGACCTCGCCCAGTCAGGTCCGTCTGGCTCGCTGCTCCTGAAGTCGGGTGCGACCTGTCCATCCACCGGAGATGTCTGCGGCTTCGCCAAGGGAACGGCGGTGGCCATGGTGGACGTGGACGGCCGTGCTGAGGTGTTCACCGTCGGCGCACTCAACAGGACGACTCGCGCGCTGTCACCTTCGCACCGATTGAGCGGCGCGTATCCGGCCGGGTCAGCGGTGTTTGAAGTGGCGGCCAATACGTACTATCTGGAGGAGCAGGCCGACGCCTCGTTCACCCTGGTTCGAGAAACCGCCGCCGGTGCCGTGCAGCCCATGGTCGACTTCGTGGCGGCGCTCAGCTTCGGCGAGTGGCGATCGTCGGGACAGCTGGTTGGTGTCGACATCAGGGTACGCCTGGACGCGCGATCCGCGGTGCCGTCGCGCCGTGTGCCTGATCGCGTGCGCCAAATGTTGGTCACCTTGAGGAACCCGTCATGAATCACCCACGTGGCATCGCGCTCATCCTCGCCTTGCTGGTCACCAGTTTTCTGTCCGCGATTGGCCTAGGCCTGGCCGTCGTGGTGTTCATGGACCGGCTCGCCACCGGCAACACCAGGGGCTCGGTGGGCCTGCTGCACGCGGCTGATGCCGGTCTTGAACTGGCCGCACACGATCTTGCCCGCGCCAATTGGGATGACGTGCTGGCGGGACTCTTTCAGGCCAGTTTCGCGGATGGCGCTCCCACTGGCGTGCGCGCCGTACCTGGCGGCGGCGCCGTGAACCTCACCGCCGAGACGAACGCGCTCAACTGCGGCAAGTCGACCACGTGCACCGTCGCCCAGATGAACGCCAACACTGACGAGCGCCCGTGGGGCGTCAACAATCCGCAGTGGCGGCTGTACGCCTACGGACCGTTGGCTAATCTTCCCGAACTGGCGCGGCCCACCCCGTGCTACCTGGCCGTCTGGATAGCCGACGACACCCGTGAGCAAGACGCCGATCCGCTTGCTGATGGCGATGAAGAAGGACGTGGCGTCCTGCGGGCGCGCGCCGTGGCGTTTGGCCCCCTCGGAGCCCGCCATGCCGTTGAGGCGGACCTGGCTCGCGTCTGCGAGGAAGTTGCGGGGGAGGAATGGTGCCGGCCCGGTATTCGTGTGCAATCGTGGCAGGAAGTGCGACAGTTGGTTCCTTGACCCGCTGCGGCACGGGGGCGTACGATCGCGGCAGGGGGAAGTCGGCGGTCCAGCCGATAACACGAGCATGACACTCGCAATGGCCATCCTGGCCCTCAGCGTCCTGATCGCGCCGGTCGTGGCGGCAGCCCAGGGCGCGCCGGCTCAGGCCCCGGCGTCGCCGACCCTGGTGGACGTGGCCAAGGCGGAGGAGGCGCGCCGCAAGGGCGTCCGCAAGCCCGCCAAGGTCTACACCAACGAGAACCTGAAGGCCGACAACGGGACTGTCCGACCGGCGACGCCGGCGCCGGACACCACCGTGCCGGCCGTCAATCTGCCGTGCGGCAGCGCCCCTGCGACCCCGCCGGACACCGCGCCCGACACCCGCGGCCAGGCGTACTGGAGCGGCCGGATGAAAGCCGCTCAGGACGCGGTGGGCCGCTTGCAGATGTTCGCTGAGGCCCTTCAGAGCCGCATCAACGCGCTGACCACCGACGTCGTCAACCGCGACGACCCGGCCCAACGGGCCGTGATTGAAACCAACCGCAAGGCCGCCCTGGCTGAACTCGACCGGGTGAAGCTCGATCTCGATAACCAGCAGAAGGCTATCGCCGCAATTGAAGAAGAAGCCCGGCGCGCCAACGTGCCCTCGGGCTGGCTGCGACCGGGCGCGTGAGTGCCAGGGCCGCCGAAACGGCAGCGTCGATCCTGCTTGTTGAAGACAAGGATTCGCTGAGGGCCATGCTGCGGATGGCCCTCGAGGCGCAGGGCCACTTCGTGATCGAGGCGCGCGACGAGGCTGAAGCCGTCGCCGCGCTGCGTGATTCCCAACCGGCTGTGGTCCTCTCGGACTTACGCCTTCCCGTTGGCGATGGGCTTGGCGTCTTGCGCGCGGCCAAGGAAGCTGACCCGGAACTCCCCGTTATCGTCATGACCGCGCACGGCAGCATCCAGGATGCCGTGGCGGCCATGAAGCAAGGGGCGCTGGATTTTCTCGCCAAGCCTGTCGATCCCGATCACTTGTTGCTGCTCGTCGAGCGCGCGCTTGCGCAACGGCGCCTGCTGAACGAGTATCGCTTGTTGAAGGAGGAGGCCGCGGCCCGCCGCGGCGGTCCACACATCATCGGCGACTCGCCGGCGCTGCGCCAGGCCATGGCCGCCATCGATCGCGCCGCCGCCACCGACACCACGGTGTTGCTCGAAGGCGAGAGCGGTACCGGCAAGGAGTTGTGCGCCCGCGCCCTGCACGACCGCAGCCCGCGCGCTCACGGTCCGTTCGTCGCCATCAACTGCGCCGCTATTCCCGACACGCTGCTCGAGGCCGAGCTGTTTGGATACGAGCGGGGTGCTTTTACCGGCGCCAATCAACGAAAGCTGGGACGCTTTGAACTGGCCCAGCGCGGCACCCTGTTCCTGGACGAGATTGGCGAGCTGCCGATGACCGTGCAGGCCAAGCTGCTGCGCGCCGTTGAGACGCGGAAGATCGAGCGGCTGGGTGGCGGCGCCTCCATCCAGCTGGACGTGCGCATTGTCGCGGCCACCAACCGGGGGCTGCGGCAAGCCGTCGCCGCCAGGCAGTTTCGCGAGGACCTGTACTTCCGCCTGTCGGTCTTCCCGGTCGAGGTGCCGGCGCTGCGTGATCGGCGCGAGGATATTCCCAAACTCGCGCATCACTTCGTCGCCCGCGTGGCGCGGGACGTCGGCAAGAAAATCTCGCTGTCGCCAGAGGCCGTGACCGAGTTGATGGCGCACCACTGGCCCGGCAACATCCGCGAGTTGCAGAACGCGCTCGAGCGGGCGGTCATCCTGGCCGAGGGGGACGTGCTGCTGCCGCGTCACCTGAGCCTGTCGCCGGTGCCGAGTAGCGGCTCGGCGATCGACCCGTGGGAGCGAATTGATTTGGGTGGCAGTTTGGCCGAGGCGATAGCGCGCACGGTGCATGAAGTCGAGCGCCGCAAGATTCAGCTAGCGCTGAGCGACGCTGGTGGCGACCGCGGGAGGGCTGCCGACCTGCTGCAGATCAACTACCAGGCGTTGGAAGTGAAGCTGCGCCAGTTGCGCCTCAACTGAACCAGGACGGCGCCCCTTGAGGGGGCGCCATTACGCCCTCAGCCCGAGACCCTTGAGCGCGGCTTTCAGCTCTTTCGCCGTCACATCCGTGAGCGTGGTCGTGGCGCCGCGCTTGGTGGCGGCCACGAAGTGCAGCGTCCCCGCCACCACCTTCTTGTCCCGGCCAATAGCCGCAAGGGCGTCCTTCGTCGAGATGTCTGACACCGGCGGCAGCGGACCGAGGTGCGTGACGAGGTCGAGGACTTCGTCATACAGCGACTGCGGCGTCACGCCGCGGGCCACGCCCAGCGACAACGCCGCCAACATCCCGTAGCCAACCGCTTCACCGTGACGGAAGCGCTTGTAGTTCGTCGCCGCCTCGAGGGCATGGCCCATCGTGTGACCGAAGTTCAGGATGCGGCGCAGGCCAGACTCGCGCTCGTCAGCCGAGACCACGCGCGCCTTGATGCGGCACGAGGCGGCGACGAGGGGTGCCACGGCCTCCGGCTCACGGGCGAAGATTGCCGGCAGCGTCGTCCGCACGCGGTCGAGCAGCGCGGGCTCGGCAATGATGCCGTATTTGATGACTTCATACAGGCCGGCCCTGAACTCGCGGCGCGGCAGCGTGCCGAGCACCGTTGGATCCGCCACCACCAGGCTCGGCGCGTGGAACGCTCCAATCAGGTTCTTGCCAAGGGGATGATTGACGCCGGTCTTGCCACCAATCGCGCTATCTACCTGCGCCAGCAGGGTCGTCGGCACGTGGACGACCCGGATGCCGCGCAGGTAGGTGGCGGCGGCGAACCCGACGAGGTCGCCGATGACACCGCCGCCCACGGCAATGACTACGGTGGAGCGATCGGCATGCGCCTTGACCAGCGCATCGTGCACCTGCGACACCGCGGCGATGGTCTTGGCGCGCTCGCCATCGTCCACGAGCACGGGCGTGCGTTCGGCGCCGAGTTTCTTGAAGCGCGCGCCGTGCAATTCCCACACGCGTGGACTCGACACGAGAATGCGCCGTGGGCCCAGCCTCGCCCGATTCAGCTCACTGCCGAGGGTATCGATGGTGGAGTCGCCGATGAGAACGGCGTAGGCGCCCGCGGCGGCGGTCACCCCGATGCGCGTGGCTGACATTTAGGATGAGTAGGATAGCACCGACTTCCCAGCGCGAGATGACGTAAAATTCAAGGTTGAGATCGGCGAGAGAGACTCAGGAGCCCATGGCCGCGAAACCTAATCAGGACGAAGCGTTCGTTACGGAAATCACCAAGCAGTCAGTCGACTTTTCAAAGTGGTACCTCGATGTCGTCCGGCAAGCCGAACTGGCGGACTACTCGCCGGTCAAGGGCTTCATGGTCATTCGGCCGTACGGCTACGCCATCTGGGAGCAGATTCAACAGCAGTTGGACCAGCGCTTCAAGGCCACCGGCCACGTCAACGCGTACTTTCCGCTGCTGATTCCCGAAAGCCTGCTGCTGAAGGAAGCGCAGCACGTCGAGGGCTTCGCGCCGCAGGTTGCCTACGTCACGCACGCCGGCGGCGAAGAGCTGGACGAGAAGCTCGTCATCCGCCCGACCTCCGAAACCATTTTCGGCGTGATGTACCAAAAGTGGATCCAGTCGTGGCGCGATCTGCCGGTGCTGATCAACCAGTGGGCCAACGTCGTCCGCTGGGAAAAAGTCACGCGGCCGTTCCTGCGCACGACCGAATTCCTGTGGCAGGAAGGTCACACCGCGCACGAAACAGCGGCCGAGGCCCAGGAAGAGACGCTGAAGATTCTCGCCATCTACAAGGAGTTCTCCGAGAACGTCCTGGCGATGCCGGTGGTCGATGGCCAGAAGAGCGACAGCGAGAAGTTCGCCGGCGCGTCGAAGACCTATTCGATCGAAGCCCTGATGGGCGATGGCCGCGCCCTGCAGGCCGGCACGTCGCACAACCTCGGGCAGAATTTCGCCAAGGCCTTCGAGATCCAGTTCCAGGGCCGTGACAAGACGCTGCAGCACGCCTGGACCACCTCGTGGGGCGTGTCGACCCGTCTCATCGGCGGCGTGATCATGACACACGGCGACGACAGCGGCCTGATCCTGCCCCCGGCCGTGGCGCCCTGGCAGGTGGTGATCGTGCCGATTCCACGCGGCACCTGGAAAGAGACCGTGCTGCCCAAGTGCGAAGAAATTGCGGCGCAGCTCAAGGCGGCCGGCATTCGCGTGAAGCTCGACGCCGACGAGAGTCAGACGCCCGGCTGGAAGTTCTCCGAGTACGAGATGCGCGGTGTGCCGCTACGTCTCGAGATTGGCCCCAAGGACATCGAGAAGTCATCCGTGTTCGCGGCTCGCCGCGACACGCGCGTGAAGGCCTCGATCCCCATGGAGGGCCTCACCGATGCGATCAAGGCGCTGCTCGACGAGATCCAGAAGAGCCTGCTCGACCGCGCCCGCACGTTCCGCGACGAGCACACCTCGAAGGTCGACGGCTACGATGAACTGAAGGCCGCCATGGCAGGCCGCCCGGGCTTCGTGATCGCCCCCTGGTGTGAAGAAGCGCAGTGCGAGGCTGACATCAAGGCCGAGACGCAGGCGACCATCCGCAACATCCCGTTCGGCTACGAGCAGGCCCCTGGCAAGCCCTGTATCAAGTGCGGCAAACCGGCCAAGGTCAGTGCCTGGTTCGCCAAGGCCTACTGAGGGCCGTGGAGTTGGGAGGTAAGCTGCGGGTCACATGAGCTCAGCCCGCAGGACCTCACTCTTCCTGTTTCTGTTCTTTCAGTCGCTTTACGCCCTCACCTCGTCCGGCAACGTCTTCCGCATTGCGGACGAGTTCGAGGTTTACTTCCAGGCTGAAAACCTCGTCGATCACGGCGACCTGTCGGTCCCGCAGGCGCTGGCAATTCGCCAGCCCGTGATCGTCAACGGCAAGGTGGTCGGGACCCAGTCGGTGTTCTTCGGCAAGGTCGGGACCGACGGCAAGCCCTACGCGCCGTACGGCCCGCTGTCGGCGGTCCTGGCCGTGCCCCATCACCTGCTGGGCCGCGCCGTGGCGGCGGTGGCCGGGGTGCCGCGCGTCCCCAGGGCGCAGGGGCTGGCGTGGGTGATTTTGGTGGGTGGCATCACGGTGCTGACCAGCGCGACGGCCGCCGCCCTGGCCGTGGCGGGGTTCTATCGCGCCGCCCTTGCCCTGTCCACGCCGGGGCCGGCGGCGCTGGTGCTGTCGTTGTTGCTTGGCGGCGCCACCGTGCTGTGGCCGTATGGCGCGACGCTCTACTCCGAAGCCTGGCAGGCTGCGGCATTCGTATGGGCGGCCGCGTGGTTGCTCGAAGCGCGAGCTGGGCACGGCCGCCGACGAGCGCGCGTGATCGGTGCCGCACTGGTGCTGACCGCCGCCGGCCTCACCAAGGTCACGGCCCTGATCTTCGCTCCAGCGTTCGTGGTGGCCGTACTCCTGGACCGCTCACTGACCGACCGCACGCGACGCGAGGTGGCGGCCATCCTGCTGATCGGCATCGTCCTGGCCGTCGCCATTCACGTCCGTTGGAACCAGTTCCGCTTTGATGACCCGTTTGATTTCGGCTACGACTGGTCCGAGACCATTCCGGTGCTGCCGCCGCAGGCATTTGCGTTGACCGATGCACCGCGTGGACTGGCCGTGCTGTTGTTGTCGCCGGGGAAGTCCGTGTTTCTGTGGGCGCCCGTCTTGGTGCTGGCAGTACTCGGTGCACGTCGCGCGTGGCAGCGAGAGCGGGCGATGGCGATCGGGTGCGCCACCGCCACGAGTCTCGGGCTGATTGTGTTCGCAGCCTATCTGTTTCCCGAAGGGGCATACGCGCACGGGCCGCGTCACCTGGTCCCGATCCTGCCACTCATGCTGCTGCCGGCTGCCGGGGTCGAGGCGGGGCGGTGGCGCCGGCCGCTGCTGGCGGCGTGCGCAATCCTGGGCCTGGTGATGGCGCTGTTGGCATTGTCGGTGTCGCACCTCGAAGACCAGGCGATATCCGTCTCGACCAATCGCTACTACGAACAGGTTGACCCGGCGCCGGGGCGCCCAGCCAATCGATACAATCTGGGCTACATCCCGTTTGTCAGTGCGCTGCGCTCGCCTGGATGGATGTCGTCGCCGACACTCGGGCAGGGCCCCGATTTCTTTCCATTGCACTTGCGGCAGGCGCAGGCGCAACTCCCGGACGGTCGCGCCATTCCTTCGTGGCTGATCTGGGCGTGGCCGCTGATGTGGCTGCTGTCGCTGGCCGCGGCAATGCTGTTCCGGCCGCAGGACTGAGCCGCGTTGGGGTCAGACCCCACCCGCGGCTCTTACTGCAGGCGAATGGTCAGCGCCGCACGGCGGTTGAGACGACGGGTCTCTTCGCGCGTGTTGTCGTGCTTGGGACGCTCTTCGCCGTAGCTCACAGCCTGCAGACGCGTACCGGCGACGCCGCGGCCGGCGAGGTACTCGCGTACCGCGTTGGAGCGGCGTTCGCCCAGCGCCAGGTTGTATTCGGTCGTGCCAATGTTGCAGGTGTGGCCCTCGACCGTGATACGCAGGTTCGGGTCTTCGGCCATCGCCTTGATGGCTTCGTCAAGAAGGCGCGTCGCTTCCGCGCGCAGGGTGTAGCGGTCGAAGTCGAAGTGCACATCTTCGAACACGAACTGCTTTTTCGCGGCGGGCGCGATGACCTGGACCGTGATCGTGTCGGTCGCCGTCATGCCCTTGCCATCGTCCACGGTCACCGTCAGCGGCACCGCGCCAACCTGGCCGGGAGCGGTCCACGGCGTCTGGCGGTCGCCGGCGTTGCCGAACGAGCCGGTGGGGCTCGACCAGCGGTAACGAAGGGTGTCGCCATCCGGGTCCTGCGCCTCGGCCGAGGCCGTGAGCTGGCGGCCCACTTCAACCGTGCACGGCTCGCAGCGCGCCTTCACCGTCGGCGGGCGGTTGGCCGGCATCGGCGGAGTGGTCGGAGCAGTCGGCTGCACGGTGGCCGCCGGCGGCGGCGTCGAACGGGGGTAGTAGCCAATGCGCACCTGCAGGCCCAGGCGGTCGAAGTCACTGTCTTCCGACGTCGTGAAGTCGCTGCGGTTCAGGTAGTACGACGCGGTGTAGCCCAGGCCAAGACCGAGGTAGACGCCCTTGTTGGTGCTGTACTGGAAGCCGCCGAACAGGTCGCGGGTCGCGTCCGGATTCCATTCGCGAGGCATACCAATGGCCGCGAGCGAGGGACCGGTGTATTTCTGGTCCTGATCGAACAACGCCTCGCCGTGCATTTCGGCGATCATCTTGAACTTCGAGCGGCTCGGGTAGCCGACGCCGATGCCCCACTTGAAACCGTTCGTGAGGTTGTAGCCGTCGGGGCTGCCGCGCATGAGGAATCCGGCCGAGGTCGTGAGCTCGACGCGCTGGTTGTACTCGCGCGAACCGATCAAGTCGAACTGGAAGTCGGTGGCGCCCGTACCCAGGCCGTCGCCGGCGGTGGGCAACTTCGCCATGACGCGCAGGGCTGCCGCGTATCCGTCGCCGGTGCCCGGCGACAGCAGGCTGAACTTGGCACCGACCGTCACGTCGCTGAACCCCGTGTTCCAACCCTTACTGATCAGGTAATTCTGTGGCTGGCCATTGCGCGCGGTCGGAACCAGGTCGGCGTCGATGCGGCGGGTGCCGAGCGTACCGAACAGTTCAATGCGGTCGGTCACACCGAAGCCGAACATGCCGCCAATGTCAGTGATGTCGCTGAAGCCTTCGCTGCGGTCGAAGTTGACCAACTGCAATCCGCCGCCCCATTGACCCTTGGGCAGAGTCTCGGCCGTCGGCACAAACCACAATCCCGTATCGCCAAAAACAGTGGCACCGCCGGGCTTCGAATCCTGTGCCCACACACTGCTCGCGGCCACCACACAAAAGATTAGCCCAAACGCCACATGGCGAATGATTTTCATAGCCATATTTTAAGGCCGAGAAACCCCCGAAGTCAAACAGAAACCAAGATTTAGGGCTCTACGCATCGGCCGGTTCCTGTTTTTTGGATTTACCGAAGGCCCAAGCGACCCCAATGCCCACGATGTAAAGTCCAACCATGGGACCGGCGACCAGGACCTGGCTGACCGGGCTGCTGTCGGGGGTAATCACGGCTGCGACCACGAAAATCAATAACACCGCGTATTTGAAGTTCTTAGCCAGGAAGCGCGCCGACACGATGCCCAGTCGCGCCAGCACGAACATCAGCACCGGCATCTGGAACACGAGGCCCATGCCCAGCATGAGTTTCACGTACAGGCCGAACACCGGCTCCATCCGCGGGGTGAACGTGATGAACTCGTTGGAAAACGACGCGAAGAATTTCCACGCCGCCGGAAAAACCACGTAGTGCGCGAACGCCGCGCCGCCGATGAAGAGCGACGACGAGGCCACCACGAACGGAATGGCCAGCCTCTTTTCCTTCGAGTACAGCCCCGGCGCAATGAACAGCCAGACCTGCCACATGATGTACGGCGAGGCGACCAGCACGCCGCACAGCGCGGCGATCTTCAGCATCAGGATGAAGGCTTCGCCCGGCTCGGTGTAGATCAGGTGCCCGCCTGGAATGTCGGTGGTCAGGCGCTGATACACGAAGGCCACGACCTGGTTGATGAACGCCAGGGAAATGACAAACCCGACAAACAACGCCGAGACCGCGTGCGTGATCCGCTTGCGCAGTTCATCGAGGTGCTCGAGGAACGTCATCCGGTCTTCGGCCGGCTCCTCGGGCTCACCAAACGGCGACGCACTCGAGCCCGCCGCCGGCAGGTCCCGAGCATCGTCGTCGTCACGTTGACTGGGAAAAGGAACGAGCGCCACGGGAAATACTAGGGTGCCTAAGGTGCCGGGGGCGCCTAGCTCCGAGAAACGGTCTCGCGGGGCGGCGCGTTGTCGGCATCGTGGCTCGGCAGAACCTCGGCGGCCAGGACCGGCTCGGGCACTTTGGCGGCCGCGTCCTTCTGCTCCTCGATCTTGATTTCCTGCTCCAGCGTGTTCTGGAGGTCGTTCGACGCCTTCTTGAACTCGTTCAAGCTGCGGCCGAGCGACTTGCCGAGCTCAGGGAGCTTTCTGGGGCCAAAAATAATCAGCGCGATCACCAGAATGATGATGAGCTCGGGCATTCCAAGAGAACCAAACATAGAAGAACTCCCTTACTGGGACGAATTACGGCCCGTTCCAAGGCCTCGGCGTCCAATCAGGAGTATACCTCCCCCTTCGCCAAAGGCTACGGGGGCCAGGCCTTCTGTTCTTGCGGACACCCGGGTAGTCAGTTAGCATCGCCCTATGCGTTATCGCTCTGTCGTCGCTGCATTGATCGCCATCGTGGTGTCCGCGGTCGTGGGCGGCGTCTACGGCAAGGGCGCGCAGGCCATCGCCAACACGGTGCCCGAGCATTACCGCACGTTCACGGCGGCGCTCAGCGTCATCCAGACCCAGTACGCGCAGCCGGTGGAGTCGGACCGCATGGTCTACGGCGCCATCAACGGCATGCTGCAGACGCTGGACCCCCACTCGAGTTTCATGGACCCGCGCAGCTACGCGCAGATGCGCGAGCGGCAGGAGGGCCGGTACTACGGCCTTGGCCTGACCATTCAGTCGGTTGATGGCGACATCACCGCGGTGCGCGTGTTCGAGGGCTCACCGGCGTTTACCAACGGCATCCGCCGCGGCGACGTGATCGCCGACGTCGAAGGCACTACCACCAAGGGCTGGACAACCGAGGCGACCGTCAACAAGCTCAAGGGCCCGAAGGGCACGTTCGTCAAGATCGGTGTCCGCCGAAAAGGCTTCGAGCGTCTGCTCGAAATGAACGTGATGCGCGATCAGGTCAGCATCCCGAGCCTGTCGGCATCCTTCATGATCGATGACACCACCGGCTACGTCGGCGTCACCGACTTTGCCGAACACACCGACGAGGATCTCGGACTGGCGCTCGCGGCGTTGACCAGGAAGGGCATGAAGCGTCTGGTGCTCGACCTGCGGAACAATCCCGGCGGCCAGCTCGATCAGGCTATTCGCATTACCAATCGCTTCGTGCCCAAAGGCTCGATGGTGGTCTACACGCGCGGCCGCGTCGCCAACTCCGACTCGGACTACCGCGCCACGGACACGCCGGGCTATACGACCATCCCGATGATTACGCTGGTCAACCGCAACAGCGCGAGCGCCTCGGAAATCGTCTCGGGCGCGTTGCAGGATTACGACCGCTCGCTCGTGGTCGGCGAGACGACCTTCGGCAAGGCGCTGGTGCAGTCGGTCTACAAGATCAGCGGCGGCGCCGGTCTCGCGCTCACCACGGCGCGCTACTACACGCCGAGCGGCCGGCTGATTCAACGTCCGTGGGACGGCACCTTCGACGAGTACCTCACCTACACGCTGAAGGACCAGAGCGAGCGCGCCAAGACGCCGGAGCAGTTGAAGTACACCACCGGCGGCCGCAAGGTGTTCTCGGGCGGCGGCATCGAACCGGACCTGCGCTTCGACGGCCCGGTTGAGGGCTTCTCGCCGACGCGCTTCGGCCGTTCACTGCAGGGTGGTGGCGTGTTCGCCGGCTACGCCGAACAGTTCAGCGCGACCGGCGACACGCGCATTGGTCACTCCGGTCCGTCCCGCAGAGTCATCAGCAAGGGCTTCTCCGTGGACGATGCGATGGTGGCGGACTTCAGGGCCTACGCGGTCGGCCGGAACGTGAAGCTCGAAGAGGCCGACTGGACGAAGGACCTGGAGTTCATCCGCGCGATGATTCGCTTCCACGTCGACGAGTCGGTGTTCGACATGGCCACCGCGCGACAGCGCCTGGTGACTGTCGATCCCCAGGCCCGATTTGCCATTTCGCACTTCCCGGATGCCGAGAAGCTCCAGGAACTGTCGAAGAAGCCGTAAGAGGGGAAACCCCCTAAATATTGGGGGTCTCTTCGTCCTTGCTACTACCTGCAGGGCTTGTTAAACTTACGCTCGTTTCCTCCAAGTCACCCCGAAATGCATCTCGAACGCTTAGAAATCTCAGGTTTTAAGTCCTTCTCGGATCGGTCCGAGCTGGCATTCGACCGTGGCGTCACCGCCATTGTCGGACCGAACGGCTGCGGTAAGTCCAACGTGGCCGACGCGCTGACGTGGGTGCTCGGCGAGCAAAGCGCCAAGAGCCTGCGTGGCGACAAAATGGAAGACGTGATCTTCAGCGGTTCCGATGCGCGCAAGCCCACCGGATCCGCCGAAGTCCGTCTCCGTTTCGGCAATGTCATCGTCCCGCCATCCCTGTTGAAGGAGATGGGTGCGGACGCCCAGGCTCATGAGGCCAACGGCAATGGGCATCACCCGGAGCTGACGGCGATCATCGAGCAGGCGACCCGCGAGGTCGAGGTAACGCGCCGCCTGTATCGATCGGGGGAGAGCGAATACCTGATCGATGGCCAGACGTGCCGCCTGAAGGACATCCACGAACTGCTGATGGATACGGGCCTCGGCCAGAAGGCCTACGCCATCATCGAGCAGGGCAAGATCGGGATGATCCTGAGTTCGCGCCCAACCGACCGGCGCCAGCTGATCGAAGAGGCCGCCGGCATCACCAAATACAAGGCGCGCCGCCGCTCGGCCGAGCTGAAACTCGAAGCTGCGCAGCAGAACCTCACACGCCTCGACGACATCGTCTACGAAATCGACAAGCAGCGCGGATCGCTGAAGCGCCAAGCCGCCAAGGCCCGTCGCTACACCCGCTTGCGCGACGAGATGCGGCGGTGGGAAAAGGTCCTGTTTGCACGCCGCTACCGCACGCTGTCGGACGCCATCGAGACGGCGCGGACCCGCCTGCAGGACGCGCGCACCAACGAAGGCGTCGCCGCTGCACGGCTGGCCGAAGTCGAGAACGACCTGGCCCGCATTCGCATCGAGTTGGCGACGGCCGACCATATCGCCACCACCGCTCGCGAGACGGTGCACGGTCACGAACTCGAGATCAATCGCCGCCAGCAGCAGATCGCGCTTGATACACAGCAGGCGGAGATGCTCCGCGCCCGCGCTGAGGAACTCGACACCGAGCGCCAGCAGCTTGAGGCTCGCCGGGAGCCCGAGCAATTGGCCCTGGAAGGGCGCCGCCTGGCCGCCGCTGAAGCCACCGCGGCACGCGAAGAAGCCGCGGCTCTGGCCAGTGACGCGGGTGCGGAGTACGCACGGGCGCAGCAAGCCATTGAATCGCTTGAGCAGGATGTCGAGCGCGCGCGCGCCGACGTCTACGCGGTGCTCAACACGATCATGGCGCTCAACGCCGCGCATGACAACGCCGGCGCCCAGCGCGAGCGCGCCATGGCGACCTCGGGCCGCCTTGAGCAGGAAGCCAGCGAGCTGGCGGCCGAACTCGAGAAGGCCCGCGCCCAGCGGCAGATGGCGGCTGAGGCCTTGCGCCGCGCGCAGGATGGTCTCGACGCCGCCAGGGTGGCGCGTGGGGCCCGCGAGTCGGAACTGGCCAGTGCGCGCATTGAACACGAATGGCGGTCGCGCGACGTGCGAACGCGCGAGCAGGACGTCGCGGCGATGACGGCCCGGCTGCACTCGCTCGAAGAGATCGACACCCACCGCTCTGGCTTTGCCGACGCGGCGCGCATGGTGCTGGTCAACGCCAACGGCAAGGTTGGCCAGATGGGCGCCCTCGCCGACTTTCTTGACGTCGAACCGAAGTACGAGCGAGCGGTCGAAGCCTGTCTCGGCGACTTGCTGCAGCACGTCGTGGTCGAGCGTCTCGATCACGTCTCGGCTGGACTGAAGTTGATCCGTCAGGAAAACGCCGGCCGTTGCGGCTTCATCGTCGGACGCCCTGATAATGGAGCGGCCGTGGCCACCTACTCGGGCACTGGCGAAGGCTCGTTGGTCGAGATCAGTGGCGACAAACCTTCAGGTTTGTCGCTGATCCCGTCTGGTGCCGTCGCGCTGACGTCGGTCGTGCGCATCGGTGGTCCGTTCCCGGAGGCGGTTCAGGCCGTCATGGGCGGCGCCATGATCGCCGAATCGTTCGAGGCGGCCGCGCGCATTGCCCCGACCGTCCCGTTTCCGGTGGCCACGCTCGAAGGCGATGTGTTCCGCGGCCGCTACGTGGTGACCGGCGGCGACAAGGCCGAGTCGCGCGGCATTCTCGCCACCAAGCGCGAGATCAAGGAACTGCGCGAGAAGCTCGCCGGGTCGAAGATTGCGCTCGAACAGTTGGTGGCGGAAACCGCCAACTTCGAACAGGCCATTGCCTTTGCAACCGCCGCCATTGCCGGCCTGTCGGCGGAATTCCACCTCCAGGAAAAAGCCATCGTCGGGGTCGAAGGTCAGAGCCAGCGCGCGGCCGAAGACGAGTTCCGCGTGCAGCAGCGCACCGAGCTCGTGCAGACCGAGGTCAGCCGCGTTCGTGAGGAAGTGGCCGGCCTTGATGCCCGCCAGGCCGAAGCCCGCGAGTCGATCGCGCGCCTGAACGAACAACGCACGGAAGCCGACCTGTTGCTGTCCGAGTCGCAGCGGAAGCTCTCCGAGGCACGCGACACGGCCGAGGGCCTGAGCCTGAAGGCCGCCGAAGCGCGCGCCGCCCACGCCGGCCTCGTCGAACGCAGTGCCGGTGCGCTGGCCGAAGTGGCCCGCATGGCAGAGGCGGCGGCTGAACTCGAACGCCGCGTCCAGACGTGTACCCGCGACGTGGCGTTGATGCGCGACCAGCGCGAGCGCCTGCTCAACGCGATTGCCGACGGCCAGCGCCTGATGGACGACGATGTCGGCAGGCTCCAGGGCTTGCGCGAGGACATGATCGTCGCCGACGAGCTCGCCCTGACGATTAAGCAGTCGGCGGAGAAGCAGGAAGAAGTGATCCGCGACGCCCGCCGCGCCGTGGATGCCCTGCGCGCCCTGGCCGCTGAAGTCGACGTGCAGCGCGCCACCGCCGAGTCAGACCTGACGCACCTGGCGCAGCAGTCCATGGATACCGTCAACGCCACGCTCGACGAGATCCGCGAGCAGGTGGCCGAGATGGAAGCGGCGGGGCAGATCGAACCCGACGTGCGCGCGATTCGCGCCGCCGAAGCCGCCGAGCCTGACGAAGAAGACGAGCAGCTCAGTGAGGCCCTCGGTGCATCTGGCGCACCCGAGGCGCTTGAGGCACCTTCGGAACGCATGACCGCCGAAGAAGCCATTGCCGAATTGCGCGACAAGATCGACCGCATGGGGCCGGTCAACATGATGGCCATCGAGCAGTCCACCGAGCTCGAGGCGCGTCACCTGTTCCTGTCGACGCAGCGCCAGGACCTGGTCGACTCGATCTTGCAGACCAACGAGGCGATCAGCAAGATCGACGAGACGACGCATGCCCGCTTTCGTGAAGCGTTCAGCGCCATCAACGACAATTTCCAGGTCACCTTTTCGACGTTGTTCGGCGGCGGCAAGGCCGGCATTGCGTTGCTCGATGAAAACGATCCACTCGAAAGCGGTATCGACATCGTCGCCCAGCCGCCAGGCAAGCGGCTGCAGAGCGTGATGTTGCTGTCGGGCGGTGAGAAGGCCCTGACGGCGATCGCCCTGATGTTCGCGATCTTCCGCTACAAGCCGAGCCCGTTCTGCCTGCTCGACGAAATCGACGCGCCGCTGGACGATGCCAACATCGGGCGGTTCATCGACATGCTGAAGTCGATGATGGACAAGACCCAGTTCATCATCATCACCCACAGCCGCAAGACCATGGAGATCGCCGACCGGCTCTACGGCGTGACGATGGAAGAGCCGGGCGTGTCGAAGCTGATTTCGATTCAGCTGAACTAGTCGGCCGGAGGCAGCCCGTGAGGGTTGCCGGTTGCCGCTAGATCCCCACGGCCGGCATTCACCACCTTAGGCGGCGAGACCGTGTGTGGCGCGGGCATCTTGCTGCGAGCCGTGCGTTGACGGCTCCGACCCGGCGGCGCCTCGGGCACCTCGGGTAAGATGTCGGCAGTGGACCTTGACATCACTAAGCGGGTGCTCGCGGCGCTGGAGCTGCACGGCGTGCGTTACGCCATTTTCGGGGCGGTCGCACTCAACCTGCATGGTCTCGCGCGATTTACGGCCGATCTGGATCTCTTCATCGAGCCGACAGCGGAGAACGTCGAGCGATTGAGAAACGCGCTGAAGACGGCCGTCGACGATCCGGCGATCGACGAAATCTCGACCGAGGATCTGCTCGGAGACTATCCGGCGGTGCAATACAACCCGCCGGATGCCACCTTTCACATTGATATCCTCACCCGGCTCGGCGACGCGTACGGCTTCGCCGACCTGAAGGTCGAGCGAATCGCGCTTGATGAGCTCACCGTGTCCGTGGTCACACCTCAGACGTTGTACGAAATGAAGCGCGATACTGTCCGATTGAAGGACAAGGCGGATGCGCACGCCTTGAAAGAGCGTTTCGGTCTGAAGGATTGATGCCGGTCCGCAAATATCGTTCGATCTACGAGATGCCCGACGAGACCTGGCGAGAGCCGGGCGATCCCCTGCTGTACCGGGCCATACGAGAGGTATGGGACTTTGGCCGGCGGACTTCCGGGCGCCGCTATCGTCCCGGTGTCTACCGGTTTCGATCGATCGACGAGATGGACGTTGCCCAGGGCGATTGGGACCGAGCGACCGCCGGGGCGCCGGCCCCGCACCCCAGCATCCGTTGAACTGGTCGCGTGAGGCGACATTCCTGGCGAAGCTGTGGGTCGCGGCGCCAGGCTCGGCGATCATGGCCGCCATGCGCGAAGCCCGCGTGGGCTTGCACGAGTACGAGTTGCAGGCGCCGGCGGAGGGTGATCTCGTGCAGTTCGACTACGCGCCCGACTTCAAGTACTACCAGTCGGACGTGACGCGCGTGTTCCCGGCCAATGGCAAGTTCACGCCGCGTCAGTGCGAGATATACGAGATCCATCTGAAGCTCTACCAGTCGGTCCTCTCATCCATCCAGGTGCACAAGACGCCGGCGGACTGCGTCAAGGATGCCCTGGTCAAGATGGAAGCGATCATGGCGTCACACCAGTTCACGGACCCGCGGATCAAGGCCGCAGCGGTCTTCTGGCTTCCACGTTCGAACCGGGCCGGCTCGAAGGCACCCTGAACGGCGGCGTCCGCATTTCAGGGATCGGGGATCAGCGGTCGGGGACCAGGGACTGAGGAACGGGCATCAGGGCCGCGTGTTACCCTGATCCCCGATCCCTGACGTGAACGAAGACAAGTCCACCGTCTATCACCGCTTGCGCCGGCGCGCCGACCTTCTGGGAACGGCTGCCGCCGGCTTCGTCCTGCTCACGCTCCTCATCTCCGGTGCCAGCCTGACCCTCCGCGAGTGGGCCGCCGTGGCGGCCAATGCTTTCCCGGTTGGTCTTGAGGATGTGATGACGGTCATCGCGCTCACCGCCATGCTGGTCCTGTTGCTGCAGTTGGTCGAACTGCCGTTCGCGTTCTATCAGGGCCACCTGCTCGAGCACCAGTACGGCCTGTCGACGCAGCCTGCTCGGCGGTGGTTGGTCGATCAGGGCAAGGGCGTGGCTTTGGGCGTGGCGGTCGCAGCGCTCGGCGCGTCAGTGGTGTTGCTGGCGCTGCGCGAGTGGCCCGGGCAGTGGTGGTGGATTTCGGCGGCGGTCTTCGCCGCCGGCATGGTCGGCCTGGCGCGGCTGGCGCCGGTGGTGTTGTTGCCACTCTTCTACACGTTCAAGCCACTCGATCGCCCGGTGCTCGCGGCGCGGCTGTTGGCGCTGGCCGGGAAGGCGCGCACCGATGTGGTCGGGGTCTTCGAATGGGTGTTGAGCGATCACACCAGGAAGGCGAACGCCGCGCTGGCCGGCCTGGGGCAGACGCGCCGCATCCTGGTGTCAGACACCTTGCTGGCCGGTTTCTCGGAGGATGAGATCGAGGTCGTGCTCGCGCACGAACTGGCCCATCATGTGCATCGCGACTTGTGGCGCGGCATCGCGGTCCAGACGTTGCTGCTGTTCGGCGGATTTTTCGTGGCCGACCTCGTCTTGCGGCGGCTCGCCGACGCTGCCGGGTTGCGTGGGCTGTCGGATCCCGCCGCGCTGCCCCTGCTGATGCTGGTGGCCGGCGCCTGGTCGTTCCTGATGCTGCCGCTGGTCAACGCGCTGTCGCGGGCCCAGGAGCGGGCGGCCGACCGTTACGCCCTCGATACGACACGCAATGTTGATGCGTTCGTCACGGCAATGAAGCGGCTGTCGCAGCAGAATCTAGCCGAGGAATATCCATCACTGATCGTCCGCTGGCTGTTCTATTCGCATCCGCCGATTCGGGAGAGAATCGACGCGGCCCGTGCCTTTGCGAGAGAGAGAGACAGCGCGTTGCGTCGGATGCTGGTGGCCGTCCTGGTGATGACGGCATCGGTTGGCGGCTCGGCACAGTATTCGAAGAAGACGCTCGTGGCCCATCGTGGTGCGTCCGCCTATGCGCCCGAGAACACGCTGGCGTCTTACCGTTTGGCGATCGAGATGGGTGCCGATTTCGTGGAACAGGATCTCCAGGTGACCCGGGATGGTGTGTTGATCTGCCTGCACGACGCCTCGCTTGAACGGACGACCAATGTTGCCAAGGTGTTTCCGGAGCGATCGACCGACATCGTGGTCGACGGCAAAGCTCGCAAGACCTGGCTGGCCAACGACTTTACCCTGGCGGAAATCAAGCGCCTCGACGCGGGGGCCTGGTTCAACGCCAGGTTCGCCGGCGAGCGGGTGCCGACCTTCGACGAATCCGTGACGCTATTGAAAGGCAAGGCGGGGTTGTATCCCGAGTTGAAGACGCCGGAGATGTATCGTTCGCGCGGCGTGGACCTCGCGCGGCTGGTGGAAGCCGCGCTCGATCGAAATGTGCTGCGAGGGCCCAAAGCCAATCCGCGGACACCGATCGTGCTGCAGACCTTCTCGCAGAACACCGCGGCCAGGCTGGCGCAGCTCAAGATCGGCGTGCCGATTGTGCTGTTGCTCGACGACAATAACCCCTTCGATTCGATCGACCGCCTCCGGCAGTGGAAAGGCATTGTGCAGGGCTTCGGCATGCCGAAGAGCCTGCTGGTAAAAGCGCCGCAATTGCTGAACTGGAGCCACGCCTCGGGGATGTCGGTTGCGCTCTACACGTTCCGGCCGGATGCAGTGCAGCCAGGGTTCCTCAACGTGACCGACGAGATGGAATTCTTCTTGAAGAAACTCGGTGTGGACGCGGTCATCACCAGTAGCCCAGACCGGTTTCCCCAATAATGAGGTCGCCAGTGTTGTTGATGGTCGAATCGCCAATGTTGCGAGCCATGCTCGCGCTCGTCGTTCTGCTGCCGGTGGTCACGCTGTCCGCCCAATATCAGAAGAAGACCCTCGTCGCCCACCGCGGCGCCTCGGCCTATGCGCCAGAACACACCTTGTCGGCCTACAAGCTGGCGATCGAGCAGGGCGCCGACTTCGTCGAGCAGGACTTGGCCATCACCAAGGACGGCGTGCTGATCTGCCTGCACGACGCCAGCCTCGAGCGCACCACGAATGTCGAAGAGCTGTTTCCCGGCCGCGTCAGCACGCAGACCATCGAAGGCAAGACGCGCACGGCGTGGCTGGCCAACGACTTCACACTCGCCGAGATCAAGACGCTCGACGCCGGCTCGTGGTTCGACAAGAAGTTTGCGGGCGAGAAGGTGCCGACGTTCGACGAGGCGATTGCGGCGATTCGCGGCAAGGCCGGCATTTTTCCCGAACTGAAGACCCCCGAGATCTACGCCGGCCGCGACATCAAGTTCGAGGAATTGGTTGCCGCGGCGCTCGACAAGAACGGCCTGCGCGGGCCCAAGGCGGATCCCAAGACACCGGTCATCCTGCAGACCTTCGGCCAATCGAGCGCGCGTCGCCTGGCCGAGATCAAGATCGGTGTGCCGGTGGCGCTCTTGCTCGGTAGTCCCGCCGGGTTCGAGACTGCAGCGCAGATCAAGGCCTGGAAGGGCATCGTCCAGGGCTTTGGCCCCGCGAAGCAGATTGTGTTGAAGAACCCCGACTTCGTGAAGTGGGCGCACGCCGAGGGCATGACCGTGACGCCGTACACCTTTCGCTCGGCCGACACCGGCACGTTCAAGGACGTGACGGCCGAAATGGATCACTACCTCTACACGCTTGGTGTCGATGCGCTGTTCACCGACAATCCCGACAAGTTTCCAAGGAAGTAGCTACTTCGCCTTCACCACCAGCGTGCCCTTCATGTCCTTGCAGCCCTCGTCGGTCGTCAGGTTGCAGTAGAAGGTGAACCTGCCCGCCTGGTCGGCTCGGAACTCGAACGTCGTCGACAGCCCTCCCGCCGCGCGCTTGACGATGCGGTAGGCGTCGATGGCGAAGCTGGTGGGGCGGTCCTCGCTCTTGAGCGTGATCTTCACCAGGTCGTCCTGGGTCACTTCCAGTTTATTGGGCGTGAAGACGTGGTCCTTGGCGACGATGGTGAACTCGCGACGGTTGGGGGCTTGTTCTTGTGCGCCCGCCAGAGCCGTGGCGAGGGCAATCACCGTCGCGGCCAATGCCACTCTCCGAAGCATGTTCACATTGTAGCGGCTTCTCGGCACGGTCGCCGGCGCCGCGACCGATCCACGGCCACTCCGATGTCTCCTTACTACCAAGTAAGGTAGACTCGGGTCGTAAGGAAGCCGAAAATGCCTGAAGCGACGTTGACGACCAAGGGTCAGGTGACCATCCCCAAGGCGGTTCGCGACCACCTGAGGCTCGAAACCGGTGCCCGCCTCGATTTCGTCATCGAGGATGACGGCACTGTCGTGGTGAAGCCGGTGACCCGACACGTCCGCGAACTGGCGGGGCTGTTACACCGCCCCGGGCGGCGGCCGGTCTCCATCCGCGCGATGGACGAGGCGATCGGCACGCACCTGGGCAGACGATTCGGGCGGCGGCGATGATCGGCCTCGACACCAATCTCCTGATTCGTTACCTGACGAACGACGACCGGGCGCAGTACGCGAAGGCGAAACGGCTGATTGACGAGGCGGTCGAGCGGGACGAGCGCCTGCTCATCAGCTGTGTGGTTTTCTGTGAAGTGACGTGGGTGCTCGAGACCGCGTATGAGTACTCGCGAGCCGAGATCGCCGACGCGCTCGACCGCATCTTCGACACTGCACAATTCGAGATCGAACGAGCGCCCGAGGCGCGGCAGGCGCTCGACGATTTCCGGTCCACGAAAGTGGGATTCGCCGATGCCTTGATCGGCCGGATCAATCGCACGCTGGGCGCGACCAAGAGCATGACTTTCGATCGCGATCTCAAGGCGCTCGAGACCTTCGCAGTGCTGTAGGCGGGCGGTGTCGCTCACGACACGAGGTGCCCTCCCGTCATTTCTTCAACAGCGCCGGCCAATTCAGGATCACGTTGATCGCCGGCGAGGCGCTTGCCTTGTCGCTGGCCACGGGCTGAGGCATCAGAAAGCGCTGCCCATCCGGCGAAACGGCCCACGGGAAGAAACTAGCCCCATGTCCTGGTGGCAACAGTCCCCAAGTGCCGGGTTCGAACAGCTCGGCCGGCCGTCCCGCGACGAAGCTGGATCCCGATCCATTCACGTCGACGGACATGACCTTTCCTTGACCCATCCCCGTCAGATAGAAGAGCTCCTTGCCATCACTGCGCCATCTTGGAAAGCTGCCCAATCCGCCCGTTGAGACCTGCCATTTCCCGTCGCCTCCTGGAAACGATGTCACGTAGATGTGATTAGCGCCACTCTCGCCGGACACGTACGCCAGCCATTTGCCGTCTGGGGAAAGTTGAGGGTAGTTTTCCTGAGCCTTGGATTGCCGTAGCGGCGTGGCCCTGCGATCACCGGTCAACGGCAGCAGCCACAGATCGCTCCGGGTCTTGGGGTCGCCCACTACGTAGGCAATCGACTGCCCGTCCCCGGACCAGGACCCCGGATACTGCACCCACTCGGATTCGATGAGCAGGTCTTCAGCGCCCGTCCCATCGGAGTTCTTCTCACGAAGACCCCACTTGCCATTTCGGAGCGAATGAAACGCGACCCGCTTGCCGTCTGGCGACCAGACCGGCATGCCGTTGTCCTGGGACGGGTCGAAGGTCAGCCGCATCGGCGTCCGGAGCGACGCGTCATACACCCAGATGTCCCCACCAAGAGAGTCATGACGGTGAACCGCGACCCGCTTGCCGTCGGGAGACAGATTGACGCCAGCAACCCCGCCTGAATCTCCTGCCGTTTCGAGCGTCTTGCCAGTGCGGTCGAACCAGGTTAGTTGCCTTAACTGGCCCCCTATCGCGCCGGGAGCAAAGACCAGCGATCCGTTGTCAGAGATGCTGAATTGCGATGTGCCTGTGTTAGAACTTGCAGCTACGCCTTCGATCACGGGCACCGGTCCGCCAGTGACCGTCAACCCCTGGGCGTCAAACGGTACCGCCAGAATTGTGCCGGACAGTGCGTATATGAGATGACCGTTCGGGACGTAGCGCGCATCGCTTCCGCCTTCGAGCAACACCTTGCGCTCACCGGAGGTCAGCGCTTGGGCAACGATGCTCGCTGTGTTCCAGCGGTTTAGGCCCCCTAAAGAGGCAGAGGCAAGCGTAAAGACGACCGCGTTGCCGCCGGGCAGCATCGAGGGCCCGTGGGCCAGTTCGCCATCTTTCACCGCGATGACCGTTTCCGGCTTGCCGCCACTGGCCGAGACCCGGAGAATCCCTTGGGTGCCTTGGCCAATCAGGATCTTGTCATCCGTGCCCCAACTGATGCCGAACGGTTGCTCGATCGCGGCGATCGTAACGGCAGTACCGCCGCTGATCGCAATCCGTTTCAGGGTCTTGTCCGCAACCGAGTAGAAGGCAATGGAGCGGCTGTCCGGAGAAAAAACGGGATTCGTGATCCCTTGCGCCATCTCGGTACCCTGAATGAAGAGCGACGACATCTCGCTCATCGGCTTGAGATACAACCGAGTGTTGGCCACGTAGACGAACTGACTGCCGTCCGGAGCGATCGAAACCACCTGGCGTCCGGTATTTGTGAACTGCTGGCCTTCCGGAAGCGTGAACGAGAAGCGGGTAACTTCCGTCGATTGTGGCGGCGACGGCTTGAGCGTCCACGCGGCCAAGGCGGCGACGACGGCCAGGACCAGGCCGAGCACGACCGGGACGGCGCGTCGCCACAGCGGCACCGGCGCCATCGTCAACGCCGACGCCGACGCGGTGTTGATGACCGAGACTTCCGACGCACCTGATTCGATCTTCGCAATCTCGACGCGCGCTTCGCCGATGTCGCGCAGGCGTTGCCGGTGATCGCGATCGAGGCAGCGTTCGAGTAATCGTCGCAACCGTGGCGGTGTGGTTGCGGGCAGCGCCGTCCAGTCGATGTCCTGTCTCAGCACGGCTGCCAGCACGTCCGAGATCTCGTGACCTTCAAAGGCGCGCCGCCCCGTGACCATCTCGTAGAGCACGACGCCAAATGCCCAGATGTCGGCGCGGCGATCCACCGTTTTGCCGCGCGCCTGCTCCGGGCTCATGTAAGCAGCGGTCCCCATAATCATCCCGCGCATCGTCATTGCGGGCGTGGTGATGGTCGGGGAGTTTTCGGCGGCACTAAAGTGCCGCCCTTCTGGCACGCTATCGATGGCTTTGGCGAGGCCGAAATCCAACACTTTCACGGTGCCGTCTGGCCGAATCTTTACGTTGGCGGGCTTGAGGTCGCGATGGACGATGGCCTGTTCGTGCGCGGCTTCGAGCGCCTCGGCGATTTGCCGCGCAAGCGGCAGGGCGTCGGTCACCGGAATGGCGCCGCGCGCAATGATCGCTGAGAGGTCCTCGCCCTCGACGAACTCCATCGCGAGTACGGGTGTGCCGGCGGCGTCTTCGACGCCGTAGATGCCGGCGATGTTGGGGTGATTGAGTGACGCCAGGACCTGCGCCTCTCGCGTGAAGCGGGCGCGGCGATCAGGATCGGCGGTGAAGCCTTCCGGCAGGATCTTCAGCGCCGCATCGCGGTTGAGCTTCGTATCCTTGGCGCGATAGACCTCGCCCATGCCGCCTTCGCCGATCTTGGAGACCACTTCATAGGGACCGAGCCGGGTACCGGGCGTCAAGCTCATGGGGATGCGGATTATAGGTGGATTGGCGTTGGCGACGGGCGAAAATCGCGCGAGGCGGGGCGCCACCTGGCTTGACCGGATGATGCCTGATGCGTGATGATTGATGAGTGAGAACGACCCTGGATCTGGAACTGGACGTGCTGCAGGCGGCCAAGGAAATCGGCGCGGCGCGTGGGATGTCGGCCGGCCAGGTGGTGTCCGAGTTGGTCCGCAAGGCGCTGGCGTCGCCGAGGACGGCGAAGGTGCGTAACGGCGTGCCGATGTTCTCGCGCAAAGCTGGCTCGCCGCCGCTGACGATGGCCGCCGTTAATCGGCTGCGCGACGAGTAGTGTGCCATGGCGGCCGCGCGCGTTTCCTTGCTCGATGTGAACGTGCTCGTGGCGCTCTTCTTTCCCGATCACGTCCACCACGACCTGGCCCACGACTGGTTCGCTGATCATCGGCACGAGGGGTGGGCGACGTGCCCGCTGACCGAGAACGGCCTGCTCCGCGTGGCCTGCCAGCAGCCGTCAGATGATGTGCTGGTTCGTCCCGCCGATGTGATCGCGAATCTTGAACGCTTCTGCCGGGACAAGCTTCACCGGACGTGGACGGATGCGGTCTCGCTGACCGACACCGCGCTCTTCGCGCCGCAGTTCATCAGTGGCCATCGGCAGCTCACCGATGTCTACTTACTCGGCCTGGCAAAGAAGATGGGCGGCCGGCTGGCGACGTTCGATCGGACCATTCCCGTGAAGGCCGTCCGCGGTGGCACCGCAGAGCTACTGCATGTGATCGAGCCGTAGCCGTACAAAGAAAAAGCCGGGGCCAACGCCCCGGCTCTCCAATTCAAACGACAAAAACTAACTTAGCGCGGGCCGCGATCGCGGCGGGGACCACGGTCGCGCGGCGGACGGTCGCCCTCGGGCGCTGACGGCGCGCCGCCGTCGCCACCCGAGCTGGCCGGCGGTGCGCCGCCTTCTTCGGGGGTAATCAGCGCCTTGCGCGACAGGCGAATCTTGCCGGTCGGGTCGACATTGATGACCTTGACCAGCACCTGCTGGCCTTCCTTCAACTCGTCGCGCACGTCCTTGACGCGGTAGTGCGCGATTTCCGAGACGTGCAGCAGGCCGTCGGTGCCCGGCATGATCTCGATGAACGCACCGAAGTCGGTGATGCGCTGCACCTTGCCGAGGTAGGTCTTGTCGAGTTCAGCGGTCTGCGTCAGCTCCTGGATCATGCCGATCGCCTTGAGCGCGGCCGCTTCGTCCGCCGACGCGACGTTGACCTGGCCGCTGTCCTCGACGTCGATCTTGACGCCGGTCTTCTCGATGATGCTGCGGATCATCTTGCCGCCGGGGCCGATGACGTCGCGGATCTTGTCGACCGGGATCTTGATGGTGATGATGCGCGGGGCGTAGGCCGACATGTTGGCCCGAGTCGCCGACAGCGCCTCGTTCATGATGCCGAGAATGTGCAATCGGCCGGCCTTGGCCTGCGTCAGCGCGACGCGCATGACATCGGCCGAGATGCCGCTGACCTTGATGTCCATCTGCAGCGCGGTGATGCCCGACGCCGTGCCGGTGACCTTGAAGTCCATGTCGCCGTAGTGATCCTCGGCGCCGGCGATGTCGCTCAGCACCGCGTACTTGCCGGTGGCTTCATCCATGATCAGGCCCATGGCCACACCGGCCACCGCCGCCTTGATCGGCACGCCGGCATCCATCATCGCCATCGAGCCGCCGCACACCGACGCCATCGACGAGCTGCCGTTCGACTCGAGAATGTCGGAGACGACGCGGACGGTGTAGGCGAAATCGGCTTCGGCCGGCATCATCGGCGCGAGCGCGCGCTCGGCGAGGGCGCCGTGACCGATTTCACGACGGCCGGGACCGCGCATCGGCTTCACTTCACCGACCGAGAACGGCGGGAAGTTGTAGTGCAGCATGAAGCGCTTCCAGGTTTCGCCATCGACCATTTCGACCTTCTGCTGGTCGTCGGCCGTGCCGAGCGTGACGGTGACGAGCGCCTGCGTCTCGCCGCGGGTGAACACGCACGAGCCGTGCACGCGCGGCAGCACGGTGTTCTCGATCGTGACCTTGCGGATCTCGTCGAACTTGCGGCCGTCGAGGCGGACGCCCTGGTTCAGAATCGAGTCGCGCAGGGTCTTCTCCTGCAGGTCGTGGAAGATGCCCTTGACCGCCGACTTGCGGGCGGCCAACTCCTCGGGCAGGTTGGCGACGATCTCCTTCTCGAGCCGCGCCACCGTACCGTAGTTTTCGATCTTGCCCTTGATGCGCATGGCCGCGCCGAGCGCCGCGTAGCCCGTGCTCTCCACGTGCGCCGCGAGTTGCTCGTCGACCTTGACGACCGGCTTCGGCAACTTCTTGCGGCCGGCGTCCTTGGCGAGGGCGTCGATCAGGTCGCAGATCTGGTTGATGGCGGCCTGTGCGGTTTCGAGGGCCTGCACCACCTCGTCTTCCGACACCTCGGTGGCGCCGGCTTCGACCATCACGATGCCGTCCTTGCTGCCCGCGACGACGATGTCGAGGCGGCTCACCTTGCGCTGCGACCAGGTCGGGTTGACGATGTACTGTCCCTCGACCAGGCCGATGCGGACGCCCGCGATGGTCTTCTCGAAGGGCATCTCCGACAGGGCCAGCGCGGCGGAGGCGCCGGTCAGCGCCAGCACGTCACCGTCGTTGTCGGTATCGGCCGAAATCACCGAGGCGATGATCTGCGTCTCGTAGGCCCAGCCGGCAGGGAACAGCGGCCGCACCGGGCGGTCGATCACGCGGCAGGTCAGCGTTTCTTTTTCAGTCGCCTTGCCTTCGCGCTTGAAGAAGCCGCCGGGGATGCGGCCCGAGGCATAGGTGTTCTCGCGATAGTCGACCGTGAGGGGCAGAAAGTCGATGCCCTCGCGGGGACTCGACGAGTGGCACGCCGAGACGAGCACCATGGTGTCGCCCAACCGGACGATGACGGCGCCGTCGGCCTGCTTGGCCAGCCGCCCGGTCTCGATGGACAGGGTCTGAGAGCCGAGAGATAGTTCACGCTTGTGCATAACTCAACCTGCGAAAATGAAAGGGACGGATCCCGGTTACTTGCGGATGCCGAGGCGCTTGATGACCTCTGCGTAGCGCGACGTGTCCTTGCTCTTCAGGTAATCGAGCAGGCGGCGGCGCTGGCCAACGAGCTTGAGCAATCCGCGACGGGAATGGTGGTCCTTCCCGTGAGTCTTGAAATGTTCGGTGAGGTAAGTGATGCGATCGCTCAGGATCGCGACCTGGACTTCGGGTGAGCCGGTGTCGGTGTCGTGCTTCTTGAAATCGCCGATGATGGCGGTCTTCTTGTCTTTCGTCATTCCCACGGGTCTAACCTCCACGCACGGCCGAGTAGCCGAAATGCCGGTCTACCAAGCCGCCGTATGTGGCGATAACAGCATCGCCTGTAACCTCAGTATGTTACCTCAGAAGGCTTGAGGCTTGGACCAAGCCGTCAGAAAACAACGGATGCGTGCAGAAACCCTGGGGTTTTCGCGGGTCTGGCCAGCGCCACCAGTGTTCCGTCGGCCCCGATCACCCTCACCAGCTCCGGCAGCGGGGTCAGGGCCACCAGCAAGTCGGCAGGGGCGATCTCAACACCGTTCTTGATCCGGACTACCTGCTCCGGGCCGCGCAGTGTCACGGCGGGCAATTCCGGCAACAGCAAGCTGAAGGGCAGCAGCCGCGCCGCCAGGGCCTCGCGGCCCGCCTGGAGCACGTCGGCCAGCGGGACTGAACCCTCGAGTCCAAACTCACCGGACCGCGTTCGGCGCAGCGCCGTCAGCACACCGCCCATGCCGAGCGCCGCGCCCAGGTCGTGGGCCAGCGACCGAACGTAGAAACCGGCCGTCACCCGCATCTGCAGCACGGCGGTCTCCCCGTCACACGAGATCAGGTTGAGCTCGCGGACCGTGATGGTCACGGCCTTGGGCAGGGTGACCACGCCGTCCCTGGCCTTGCGGGCGATGTCGTACGAGCGCGCGCCAGCGATGTTCTTGGCCGAGAACGCCGGCGGCGTCTGCTCGAACGTGCCCCGGAACCGGCCGAGCGCCTGCTCGACCTGGTCACGCGTGGGACGCTCGCCAGAGGTCGTGATGATGGTGCCCATCGCGTCGTAGGTGTTGGTGGTCCGTCCGAAGGCAACGGTGGCCTCGTAGTCCTTGTCGCTCGCCGTCAGGAATTGCGCGAGCCGCGTCGCGCGGCCGATCACGAGCGGCAGGACGCCCGTGGCCATGGGATCGAGCGTGCCGGTATGGCCAATGCGCGAGACGCCAAGCGCCCGGCGCGCCAGCGTCACCACGTCATGCGAAGTGGGTCCTTGCGGCTTGTCGACGACCAGTACGCCATCGGGGAAAGGAAGGCGGGCGGTCACTTCGCGAAGATCGCCTTGTAGGCCGCGAGTTCCGCGATCGATTCTTCGATGTCGGCCAGCGCGCGATGCGTCTCGGTCTTGACCGGAGCATACTGGCGCTGCGGACACCAGTGCGCCACCAGCTGCTTCACCGAACTGACATCGACAATGCGGTAGTGCAAGAAGTTCTGGAAGGCCGGCATGTATTTCGTGAGGAAACGCTTGTCCTGCCACACCGAGTTTCCGCACAGTGGCGCGGTCCTGGCGTAGCAATACTTGCGAACAAAGCGCAGCGTTTGCGCCTCAGCCTCTGCCAGGGTCACGCCCTCAGTGGCGATCCGAGCGAGCAGACCGCTCTTGGTGTGGGTCTTACGCGGCCAGGGATCCATGGCTCGCATTTGCGCGGCAGTCGCACGAATGGCCAGCTCCGGTCCGCGGGCGACGAGATTGAGGTCGAAGTCGGTGATGATGGAGGCGATTTCAACGATCACGTGCCGGTCGGGATCGAGGCCGGTCATCTCGCAATCCACCCAGACCATGTAGTCGCGGCTGCGCCGGACTTTCGCGCGTGTGGCCATGGTCGTCGTTACGTCGGCTCTTCGCCCGACCTTCGCTCGGCGGACTGCTCGCGAGCGTCGGCGGGCGTCGGCGGGTCGGCGGCCGGCGCGTCCACCGTGCGCGCGGCATCCGCGGCGTGAATTTCGAGGAGGATCTCTTCAATGCGCGACTGCGCCGCGACCGACTCGTCGTAGATGAACTTCACTTCGGGCACCCGCCGCAGGCCCAACCGCTCCGCCAGCAGGTGGCGGACGAAGCCGGTGGCGCGCTCGAGCGCCTTGACGGTCTTCTTGCGCTCGGCGGCGTCGCCGAGGATGGTCCAGTAGATGCGGGTCAGCGACAGGTCGCCGGTCACCTTCGCGCGCGTGACGGTGACCAGGCCGACCCCCGGGTCGCGAACTTCGGTAGCCAGCATCTGGCTCACCTCTTCGCGAACCTGTGCCTGGATGCGCTCGACGCGATGAGTCAGCGCCAAGTTACACCGCCTGCGCGACGCGCTCCAGGTGGAACACTTCGATGACGTCGCCGACCTTGAGGTCGTTGTAGCCCTGCAGGCCGATGCCGCACTCGAAGCCGGTCTTCACTTCACCGACATCGTCCTTGAAGCGCTTGAGCGAACCGATTTTGCCGGTCCACAGTTCGACGTTGTCGCGGAACAGGCGCGCCTGGGCGTCGCCCGAGCGCTTGATGATGCCCTCGTTGACCATGCACCCGGCGATCGTCCCGATCTTCGGCACCTTGAAGGTCTCGCGCACGGTCGCGGCGCCAATACGCGCTTCCTTGAACGTCGGGTCGAGCAGGCCGGCCATCGCCAGCTTGATCTCGTCGGTGACGTGGTAGATGACCGTGTGGTAGCGAATGTCGACCTTTTCGCGATCGGCGACGTCGGCGGCGTTGCGATCGGGCTTCACGTTGAAGCCGATGATGATCGCGCGTGACGCGCTCGCCAGCAACACGTCCGACTCGTTGATGGCGCCGACCGCCGAGTGGATGATCTTGATCTTGGTCTTCTCGTCGGTCAGCTTGACCAGGGTATCGGCCAGCACTTCGGCCGAGCCCTGCACGTCGGCCTTGATGATCAGCGCCAGTTCCTTCGCACCGCCTTCAGCCAGCGAGGCCTGCAGCGACTCGAGGGTCATGCGCGAACCCTTGGCACCGAGCGACTTTTCCTTGGCCTGGCCCTGGCGGAAGGTGGCAATCTGGCGCGCCTTGGCCGGGTCGGCCACCGCCTGGAACGAATCGCCGGGTGAGGGCAGTGACTCGAGACCGAGCAGTTCGACTGGCGTTGACGGTCCCGCCACCTTGATGTTGCGGCCGCGATCGTCGATCAGGGCGCGGACCCGGCCGACCACCGGGCCGGCAATGACGTTGTCGCCGACGCGCAGCGTGCCGTCCTGCACCAGCACGGTGGCCACCGGGCCACGGCCGCGATCGAGCTTGGTTTCGAGCACGGTGCCGATGGCGCTGCGCTTGGGGTTGGCCTTGAGGTCGTCGATTTCGGTGACCAGCAGGATCATTTCCAGCAGGCCTTCAAGGTTCTGCTTCTTCTTCGCCGACACTTCCACGAACACGGTGGTGCCGCCCCATTCTTCGGGCATCAGGCCGAGTTCGGTGAGCTGGCGCTTGACCGTTTCCGGGTTGGCACCCGGCTTGTCGATCTTGTTCACGGCCACGATGATCTTGACGTTGGCGGCCTTGGCGTGGTCGATCGCCTCCTTGGTCTGCGGCATGACGCCATCGTCGGCGGCCACCACCAGCACGACCACGTCGGTCACCTTCGCGCCGCGGGCGCGCATCATGGTGAACGCCGAGTGACCGGGCGTGTCGAGGAAGACGATCTGCTTGCCGGTCTTCTCGCCGGCGCTCACCAGGTAGGCGCCGATGTGCTGCGTGATGCCGCCGGCTTCGCGCTCGGCGACCCGGGTGGTGCGAATTGCGTCGAGCAGCGTCGTCTTGCCGTGGTCGACGTGGCCCATGATCGTGACCACCGGCCAGCGCGTGACGAGGTCCTCGGCGTTGGCGGTCTTGTCGCTCTCTTCGATGATTTCCTGCTCGAAGCTGCGGGTCTGGATCTCGGCGCCAAAGCTGGCGGCCAGCATCTTGGCGATCTCGAGGTCGATGGCCGAATTAATCGTCATCATCATCCGGCGATCGAGCAGCCCCTTGAGTGCGTCCTTGACACGGATTTCAAGACGATCCGCCAGGTCCTTTACCGTCATGCCTTCCGAAAAAGTGATGGTGCGGGTGATCGGCGGCAGCGGTGCCACTGGTGCCGGCGCCTGCGGCCGCGCCGCATCACGACGCTGAGACGAACTGCGGCCGGTCGGGCGCTGCTGATACTGGGGACGGAAGCCCCCAGGCCGCATACCCGGCATGCCAGGACGCGGCGGCAGGCCCGTGCTGGGGCGCACCGGCTGCGATGGCAGCGGACGGGGACCACCAAGCATGGCGGCGGTGTTGCTGACCGGAGGACGCTGCGGACCATAGCCCGGACGCTGGCC
Source organism: Acidobacterium sp. (assembly GCA_002737365.1). Classification (GTDB taxonomy): domain Bacteria; phylum Acidobacteriota; class Vicinamibacteria; order Vicinamibacterales; family UBA2999; genus 12-FULL-67-14b. The sequence continues at coordinate 190,111 of NSIL01000002.1, forward strand.
GGCTGGACGGGCGAGATTGCCGGTGGCCGCGGGCAACGGGCCCTTGGCAGCGGCCGGCGCGACGCGCCGCAGCTGCGGCACGAGCTGGCGCTTGGGCTGCAGGGGCGGCGCGCTGGGCGGCGCCTTGCCGGGTTCTTCAACACGCAGCCGAATGCTGGGCGGCACGAAGCGCGCTTCCTTACGGGCCGGCTCGGCGGTTTCGGCCGCTGCGGCGTGTCCGGCCGGTTCCGATTCGGCTACCGGCGCCGGCTCGGTCTCAAACCGGTGCGCGGGTTCTTCCATGACCGGCTCCGGCGGCGCGGTCGCGTCAGCCATCGCCGGTTCGAAATGTTCGACTACCGGCGGCGGCGCCGGCACTTCGATCAGCTCCTCGACGTGATGCTCGCCGGCCGGCACCTCGGCCGGCTTGGCCTTCTTGATCAAGCGGGGCGGACCGAGCGTCGGCGGAGCCGGCTTGGCCGGTTCCGGCGCCGCGGTGCCCTTCTTGGCGGCAGTGGCCTTCGACTTGGCCGCGGTCTTCACCGCCTGCGCCGCCTGCTCCGAGAAGATGTCGCCCTTGGGCAGCGTGATGTTGCGCTGCTTGGCGAGGCGATCCACGAATTGCCGGGCGACGATCTCCTCGAGCGTGCTCGACGCGCTCTTGAGCTCGATGCCGTGGGCCTTCTTGAGCAGTGCCAACACCTCAACCGAGGTGGTGTTCAGCAACTCCGCGACCTTGTAAATCCTGACAGTGGACAAACGCGTTTCCTCTGCTCTCGACTACTTTGTTTCGTCGGCCGGCGCGGCCGCAACGATGGCTTCGTCAGCCGGCGCAGTCTCGCCCTCGACCGGGGCAACGTCGACTTCGGCGCTGGCGGCTTCGATCGCGCCGAACTCCGCTTCGACTTCCTTGCGCTTCTCTTCTTCGCTCTTGATGTCGATGCGCCAGCCGGTCAGCTTCGCCGCCAGCCGCACGTTCTGGCCCTTCTTGCCGATGGCGAGCGACAACTGGCTGTCTTCGACCATCACTTCTATCACCTTGTCCAGGTCGCTGACGATCGTCACGCGCTGGACCTTGGCCGGGCTGAGTGCGTTCATCACGAACTGCACCGGGTCATCCGAGAAGTCAACGATGTCGATCTTCTCGCCGCGCAGTTCGCGGATGATGGCCTGCACCCGGGTGCCCTTCATGCCGACGCACGCGCCCACCGGATCGACATCGCGCTCGCGCGAGTAAACCGCGACCTTGGCGCGATCGCCGGCCTCGCGCACGGCGCCGCGAATCATCACCGTGCCGTCGTAAACCTCGGGCACTTCCTGCTCGAACAACTTGATCAACAGGGCTGGGTCGGTGCGCGACAGCACGATCTGCGGGCCCTTGGCGTTCTTGCTGACGCCGCGGATGACAGCGCGGACGCGGTCGCCCTGCGCATAGCTTTCGGCGCGCGACTGCTCCTTGCGCGGCAGCACCGCTTCGACCCGGCCGACCTCGACGATGATGTCGCCCTGCTCGAAGCGCTTGACCAGGCCGTTCATGACCTCGCCGACGCGGTCGTTGTACTCGTCGTAGACTTTTTCGCGCTCGGCCTCGCGGACCTTCTGAAAGATCACCTGCTTGGCGGTCTGCGCGGCAATGCGGCCGAGGACGTCGGTGCGCTTCTGGAACTCGAGCTGGTCGCCGACCTCGACGCCGGCGTCATCGCCGTAGATCCCCTTGGCCTCGGCCATGGAAATCTCCAGGTCCGGGTTCGTCACCTCGTCGACGATGGTCTTGATGGCGAACAGCTCGATCTGGCCGTTATCGGGATTGAACTTGGCCTTGAGGTCCTCGCCGCCCTTGTAGAACTTGCGTGACGCCGTGACCACGGCCTCTTCCATCGCCTGGATGACGACAGTTGGCTCGATGTTCTTTTCCTTGGCCAGCGCCTCGATCGTTTGCATCAACGGATTGGTAGTCATGATGATCGGTAATCCTAAAATTCGAGGTCGAGGTGGGCCCGCTTGATCAGCCGCAACGGCAGCTTCATCAGCTTCTTGCCCTCCGACTCAAACAACACGTCGTCTCCCTCGACGCCCTGCAACCGGCCCACGAACGCCGTCTGGCGCTCCACCGGCTGCGAGGTCACCACCTTGGCCCAGCGTCCGGCAAACCGCCGGTAATCATCCGCGTGACGCAGGGGCCGATCCAGTCCTGGTGACGACACCTCAAAGGTGTAGCCGCTGGGAATCACGTCTTCGACGTCGAGCATCGTGCTCAACTCGTCGGCGACGCGGGCACAATCTTCGATGCTGACGCTTTCTTCCGGCGTGGACGCAGGCCCCGGCCGATCGACAATGACCCGCAGCACCTGCTGGCCACCTTCTCGTTTCAGCTCGACTTCGAAAATGTCGAGGCCGTAGGCCCCGGCTACCCGGGTCGCCATTTCTCGGACGCGTTCGAGCGGGCTCAAAAAAGCCCCCTATAAAACACAAAGAGTGGGCTAAAAGGCCCACTCTGGTTAACCCAGACTAAGAACCGACCTGACAGTGTAACACGTCCGCCTTCGCCCTTCGGGCTACGGCGCGACAGGACGGCAGGTCAGAATCCGACCGGCCTGGCGATGAGGTCGTAGCCTTCGGCCCCGACGATTTCCACGTTCACGAACGAACCACTGGGGAAGTCTGACGGGTCGCAGTCGGTGAGGTAGACCACGGGGTCGATTTCAGGGGCCTGGCCGGGCAAACGGCCCTGCATCACGAGCTCGTGCTCGGGGGACGGACCATCCACCACCAGCCGGGTCTGCTCGCCCACCCGGCGTTTTTGGCGCGCCGCCACGATCTTCTTCTGGCGGGCCATCAGGCTGTTCTGGCGCTTCTTCTTGGTCGCCGCCGGCACGTCATCCGTCAGCTCGTGGGCCGAGGTGCCTTCTTCGTGCGAATACGTGAAGACGCCAACGTGGTCGAAGCCGATCTCGGAAATGAACCCCTCGAGCTCGGCAAAGTCCTCGGTGGTTTCGCCCGGGAAGCCGACGATAAACGTGGTCCGGAGCGCGACGTTGGGGATGCGGGCGCGGATGTTGTCGAGCAGGCGCACGTACGACTGGCGTGTGCCAGGGCGCTTCATTCGCTTCAGTACGGTGTCTGAGGCGTGCTGCAACGGCAGGTCGATGTACTTGACCACCTTGTCGAGGTCGGCGATGGCGTCGATCACGTCGCCGGTGATCGTCGTGGGGTAGAGATACAGGAGACGAATCCACTCGATGCCGGCCACGTCATTCAGCGCGCGCAGCAGCGTCGGTAGCGCGCCGCGCTCGCCGCGGTCAATCCCGTAGAAGGTCGAGTCCTGCGAAATCAGCAGCAGTTCCTTGACGCCCTGGGCCGCAAGCTGATGCGCTTCCTGGACGATCGACTCAATCGGCCGGCTGCGATAATGGCCGCGCATTTTCGGGATGATGCAGAAGGCGCACTTATAGTCGCAGCCCTCGGCAATCTTCACGTAGGCGTAGTGCCCGGGCGTCACGCGCTTGCGCGGCGTGTTCGCATCGTAGATGTAGGTGGGCAAGTCCACGCCGAAGACCGGCTTTTTGTGGAAGGTCATCGGGATGGCGGCGCCGGCGGGGCGCGCCTGCCCGGTCATGAAGCTCGCGAGGCCTTCGACCTCTCCAGTTCCGTAGATCGCGTCGATCTCCGGAATCTCCTTCTTCAGCTCATCGCGATAGCGCTCGGCCATGCAGCCGGTGACGACCAGCTTGCGGCCGGCAACCTGCTTTTTGAGCTCGGCCATCTCCAAAATGGTGTCGATCGATTCCTGCTTGGCGCGATCGATAAAGGCGCAGGTATTCACGACCAGCACGTCGGCCTGCGACGCATCGGCGGTAATCTCGTGCCCGTCCTTCTCGGCCATGCCGAGCATGACCTCGGAGTCGACGAGATTCTTGGGACAGCCTAAGGAGACAAACCCTATCTTCATTGCAACTTGCCAGTTTAACAGGAGTCAAAGAGATAACGAGAAACGGCTCTTTGTCTCCTGGTTTTCTATTTATGGGTAAATCCGGTAGAGCATTCGCGGATACGGGATGGTCTCGCGCACGTGCTCGAGGCCGCAGATCCAACTGACGCAGCGCTCAATGCCCATGCCGAAGCCGCCGTGCGGCACCGAGCCGTAGCGCCGCAGGTCGAGATACCACTCGAACGCTTCCTGCGGCAAGTCGTGGTCCTTGATCCGCTGCAAGAGCAGGTCGAGGTCGTCGAGGCGCTGGCCGCCGCCGATGATCTCGCCGTAGCCCTCGGGCGCCAGCACGTCGACGCAGAGCGCCTTGTCCATCTCGTTCGGATCCGGCTTCATGTAGAACGCCTTGATCGCGGCCGGGTAGTGCGTCACGCAGACGGGGCGATCGAACTGTTCCGACAGCACGGTCTCGTCGGTGCCGCCGAGGTCGCCACCCACTTCGAACGGCAGGCCCTGGTCGCGCAGGATCTTCGCCGCCTCGTCGTAGTGCAATCGCGGGAACGGCGCCTTGATCGCCTCGAGCTTGCTGAGGTTGCGCTCGAGCGTCTTCAGTTCCTTCTGCCGGCGGTCCAGCACGCGCGCCACCACTGAGGTGATCAGTCCTTCAGCGAGCGTGATCACGTCGTTCAGGTCGGCATAGGCCATCTCCGGCTCGACCATCCAGAACTCGGTGAGGTGCCGGCGCGTCTTGCTCTTCTCGGCGCGGAAGGTCGGACCAAACGCGTAGACCTTGCCGAGCGCCATCGCGTTGGCTTCGTTGTAGAGCTGTCCGCTCTGCGTCAGGTAGGCCTTCTCGTGCTCGAAATACTCCACCGGGAACAGCGTCGTCGTGCCCTCGCACGCGGCCGGCGTGAAGATCGGCGTATCGGCGAGGATGAATCCCTGGTCGTTGAAGAAGTCACGGACCGCGTTGATGATCTCGTGGCGGACACGCAGGATCGCCGTTTGGCGCTCCGCGCGAATCCACAAGTGGCGACGATCCATCAGGAAATCAACGCCGTGTTCCTTGGGCGTGATGGGGTAGTCGTGCGCCTCGTTCACCACCTCGAGGGCGCTCGCGATCAACTCGTAGCCACCCGCCGCGCGCTCGTCGGCGCGCACCGTGCCGGTGACGATGATGGCGCTCTCCTGGCCCAGGTGATCGGCTTTGGCGAAGGTCGCTTCGTCGACGTCCTTCTTGCCCATCACCACCTGCAGGAAGCCGGTGCCGTCGCGGATTACCAGGAAGTGAATCTTGCCGCTGGATCGCCGGTTATGCAGCCAGCCCTTGATGGTGACTGACGCGCCAACGTGTTCCCCGATGTGGTTGAGGTAGGTGTGATTCATCGCAACCTGATCTGTAATCGAGAAGAAATCTGCGTCTAATCTGCGGCTGTCTCAATCGGTGGCTCGTCGCCGAAGGCCAGCAGCGCCTCGAATCGTGCGCGTGCCTTGACGGCTCGTTCCAGTATCTGGCGACGCTCGGCGGCCACCGCCAGCTCGAACATCCACGCGCCGTCGTAGCCCACCTTCTGGAACGCCAGCAGCGTCGCGTCCCAGTCCACCACGCCCTGGCCGGGCACCAGGTGATCGTCGGTCCGCCCGCGATTGTCGTGCAGGTGGGTCGTGATCACGTGACCCGAGCAGGTCTCGATGGCCTCGACGACGTCGCCCATCAGCCGCGCGTGACCGACGTCCATGCAGATGCCCAGACCGTCGGCCTCGATCTCGCTGTCGAGCAAATCAACCAGTGAGCTGGCGGTTGACAGCGCGTTCGGAATCACCTCGACGGCCAGTCTGACGCCGACGCCGGCGGCGACCGGCGACAACTGCTCGAGGCTGCGAATCATCGACGCGACCTGGTTGTCGGCAGGTTGGCCATGAGGCGCCGGCACACCGCAGTGCAGCACCAGTATCTGGTAGGGCACCAGCGTCGCCAGGTTCAAGGCCGCGGTGGTCTCTTCGACCGCGCGCAGGCGCCGTGCCTCGTCCGTCGCGGCCAGTGAATACCCCTCGCGCCAGGCGCCGTTGGTGTATGCCGCGGCAATGGGGGCATGCATCGAGTGCAATGTCAGCCGCGTATCGTCGAGCCATTCAGCCAGCGCCAGCGCGGCGCGGCGGTCGTGGTAGTCGAAGTGATCGCGCACGGCAACCACTTCCACCGCCTCGAACCCATGCGCGGCGATCTCGACCAGGTGATCCCGGTCAAGACGGTCGCTGAGGTAGAGGTGCGTGGAGATGCCAAACACGGTGGTTTCTGACGGCCTAGGTCCCAAGCCCGAAGCCCCAGCCTATGTTACAGCCACTCGCCCAGCAGGTCCTGCAGCCGTGCGAAGCGCGGATACTTCGCCAGGTTCGCTTTGACGTGGCTGAGCGTGCGAGGAATGTATTGGATGTAGACGGTGTTGTTGCGTCCGGTGGTCATGTAGCCAAAGGTCCCGAGCGCCTTGAGGTTGCGCTGCAGCGACATCAGGTCGAACCGGCGCCGGAACTCAGCTTCGTCCGGGTGGCCATCACCCTTCAGCGCCAGGAAAAAAGCGAGCAGCTCGTCGACTTGCGGCGCCGTCAGGTCAACATAAGAATCGCGCAACAGCGACACCAGGTCGTAGGTGTCAGGACCCATGCGGGCGTCCTGGAAGTCGATGATGTAGAGCGAGCCGCCGTGCAGCATCAGGTTGCGGCTGTGGTAATCGCGGTGGCACAGCACACGGGGCTCGCCGGCGAGTTCGTGGACGATGGCGGTCCACTCGACCCTGAGGGCGTCACGCTGCGGTTCGCTCAAGGCGGCGCCCTTGTACGCGACCAGGTAATGCTTGACGAAGAATTCCAGCTCCCAGGTCAGCTTGTCGACGTCGAAGGCAATCTGGTAGGGCGGGTACTCCGGGGCTCGCAACGCTTCGCCGCGCTGCTGCATGCGCGCGATGAACGAGACGGCTTGTCGATAGAGGGCCGCATGCTCGGCCGGCGTGGCCGCGCCAAGGTGGGCCTGCAGCGTGACGTCGCCGAGATCTTCGAGGCCCAGCACACCCAGTTCGTCCGAGTGGTGGAGAATAGCCGGCACCGGCACCGGAATGTGCCGCAGCAGCCGCGCCACCGACACGAACGGCATCGTCGCAAACGCGATCGGACCCCGGTGCAGGGCCAGGACAATCGGCTTCTCGCCCTTCATCAGCACGCGGAAGTAGCGGCGGTCAGAGGCGTCGCCAGTCAGCGGCATGACCGTCGTGACGCAGGGCGTGAGGCCCTGGAGGTCGAGGTAGTGCTGCAGGCGGATGTCCACGGTTCGGAGAGGTTCTGGGAGGTTAGAAAGATTCGACGCTTAACCTATTGTCGCGCATAACAAGCGAGCATTCGACATGCTTCGCGCCGGCGGGTACCGCGACGCCGTCGGCGACGATGCAGCGGGTAAGCGCGGCGCCGGCGCCGACCGTGACGTCGTTCCAGAGAATGGTGTCGGTCAGCGACGCGCTGGGGGAGATAGTGCAGCGCTGACCGCGATCGATGGCGCGGCCTTCACGGGTGGAGAGTCGCAGCGCCGTGGCCAGGTAGTCGCGTGGGGTGCCGATGTCGAAGAACTCCGCGCCCGTTCGCATCACGCGCACGCTGCCCGGCCGTTGGGCGATCAAGGCCGGATACATCCCATGCACCGTCTCGGAGCGCCGGTCGGGGCTGACGCCCGCGAACGCCGACGCGTTAACGGCTTGGATACCCACGAAATGAAATGCGCCCGGTTGCCGGCCAAAGCCCCGAACGATGCCGGCCTCGTCAGTGATGATGCCGTTGTATCTCGGGTCGCCATCGACCACGGCCATCGTGACGGCGGCATTGGTGTCCAGGTGCTGCGCGGCCAGCGCGGCGAGGTCAATGTTGGCGAGCGTGTCGCCGTTGACGATCAGGAAGCGGTCCGATTCCAGCAGCGGTAGCGCGCGTGACGGACCGCCTGCCGAACCCAGGACTTCGGTTTCCCATGAATAACGCACCGACAGGTCGAGCGCCGAGCCGTCGCCAACTTCGCGCGTAATGGTCGGTGCGAGGTGGTGCAGGTTGAGCACCACTCGCGTGACGCCCGCGGCGCGGAGTGAACGAAGGATGCGCCGCACCAGCGCTTCGCCGGCGACGGGCAGGGCGGCTTTGGCGCGGATGGCTGACAGCGGTTGCAGTCGAGTGGCGAGTCCGGCCGTGAGCACCAGCGCCGGCCATGGGAAAGGCTTGGCCACCATAGCTTCAGCGACGGTGGCTCATTCGGGGACGCGCCCTGCGAACACCATATCGGGACCGGCCAGGCCGTTCGCGTCGCGATGCTGAAGAAAGAGGAAGCGGTACGAGTCGGTGATGTAATCGGCCGGCGTGCGGCCCAGGGCGCGCGCGGTCTCGTGGATCGCCGCGTCACCGCCCTCGAGTTCGACGAACACGCCCACCGGCGTTTCATCCACCGCCATCACCAGGTCGTCAGCCTCGAACTCCTCGCGGAATTTCTCGTAGCGAAACCAGACGTGCAGGCCCAGGCTTTCGAGCACCGCGAGCAGCGCGACGCCATCGGCGACCACGGTCTCGTGCTCTTCGCGAATCTTGATTACACCCGGTAACACCGGGCCCTTGAACGTGAGCAGGCTCTTGCCGCCTTCGGACCGCACCCGCAAGGTCGATCGCTGCCGGCGCAGCGACTCATCGTCGGTGTCGAGCAGGGCGTCTTCCTGGAGCCGGCGGCCGTGAAGGGGCGTCGCGCCGAGCGCGAGAATCTTCGTCCGTGCCTCTTCGGCACTGTCGAAACGAAGCTTGATCTCGCGCTCGAGCGCCATCCTTTATTCCTTGCGGATGGTGAAGAACTGTTCCTGGCCGCCGCGCATGACCAGCAGGAACGCGGTGCCCCCCGACGGCACCTGGCCCAGCGCCCGACCGGCGTCCTGCGGCGTGCGCACCGGACGGCGATTGACCTGGGTGATGATGTCGCCGCGCGTCAGTCCCTGCCGGAAGGCCGGGCTGCCTTGTTCGACGTCCGACACGAGCACGCCCTGAGTGTCGGCTGGCGCCCGCAGGCGGCGGGCCACGTCGGCGGTCAGCGCACCGAGCGTGATGCCAAAGCCCTGCGACGCCTGTTCGTCCGGTTCAACCGTGGCGTCGCGGGTCGCCGCGGCGCGGTTACCTTCGTCTTCGAGATCCAGTTCGCCGACGGTGAGGTTCAGCGTCCGCTCCTCGCGGTCGCGCATCACCTTGACCGGCACGGTGGTGCCGGGCTTGGTGACGACGACCGTGGCGACCAGCTCGTCGCGGTTCTTGATCGGCTTGCCGTTGAATTCGATGATTACGTCGCCCGGCTCGACGCCGGCCTTGGCGGCGGCGGCGCCGCGGGTGACGGCACCGACCAGCGCGCCCTTGCGCTCTTTCAAGCCGAACTCGGCGAGGGCGTCGGCTGGAACCGGCGTCACCTGGACGCCAATCACGCCACGCGTCACCTTGCCGGTGCGCAGTTGCGGAATCAACTCGCGAACGCTGTTGATCGGGATGGCGAAGCCAATGCCGATGTTGCCGGCGTTGCGCGAGTCGGTATAGATGGCAGTGTTAATGCCAATCACTTCGCCGCGCGCGTTCAGCAGCGGACCACCCGAGTTACCGGGATTGATCGCGGCGTCGGTCTGCAGCACGTCGGCCGAGCGCTGCTCGGCAATCGGGAACGAGCGGGCCGTCGCGCTGATCACGCCGACGCTGACGGTGTGGGACAGGCCGAACGGATTGCCGATCGCCATCACCCAGTCGCCCGGCTCCATCTTCGCCGAGTCACCGAACTTGACCTCGACCAGATCCTTCTTCGGCTCCACCAGCTGAATCAGGGCACTGTCGGTCAGCGGGTCGCGGCCGACGACCTTGGCCTCGTGGAAAATATCATTCTCTTCACCGAGGAAGTTCACTTCGATCTTGGTGGCGCCCTCGACGACGTGGTTGTTGGTGAGGATGAAGCCTTCTTTGCTGATCACAAAACCGGTGCCGGCCGCCTGCGTTTCCTGCTCGCGCGGCCGCTGGCGTGGCTGCTGCTGCGGTTGCGGTTGCCGTCCGCCCAGGCCAAAGCGCTCGAGCAGGTCATCGGTGCCGCCGCCGAAGAACTCGGTCATCTCCTGGGCGCGCTGCGTCGAGGTGCTGCGGATGTTGACGACGGCCGGACTCATCGCCTTGGCGATGTTCCGGAAGGTGGCGGCGTCCACCGGCCCGCTTAACGGGGCGCTGTTCATGGGCGGCGCCGCCATGGTCTGCGCCGACGAAGCCGGCGTCAGGTCGAGGCGCGAGGCAATGACCATCCCCACCGCGAGCGATGCCACCATGATCAGCAGCGAATAGAACAGCGTCGTTTTCCGGCTCGACATGACTTCCTCCAACAAACCCGCGAATTGACTCTTCCTACACTAGCGTGACGATGCTCGCCTGGCGAGGCCCCGTGACTTCTGGTCCGTTGCCGGTCCAGACCACATTGATCTCGGTCCGAACGCCAAAATCCTTAAAATACAGCCCCGGCTCAATCGTAAACCCACTCCCGGGCAGCAGGCGACGCTCGTCGTGGGTTTCGTAATCATCCAGGTGGGCACCATTACCATGGACGTTCTCGCCCAGGCTATGGCCGGTACGGTGCATGATGGCGTCGCCCAAACCGGCCTCCTGCAGCACCTGGCGGGCGGCGCGGTCGGCCTCGAAACCGCGGACCTCGCGTCCGGCGCGGGCGGCGTCTTGTACGACGCTGACGGCGGCATCGCGGGCGTCGCAAATGGCGGCAAAGGCCCTGGTCATACGTTCTGGGACGCTGCTACCGACAAACCCGATCCAGGTGATGTCGGCGTAAACCGCGGCCGGCGTGGCGAGCTTGCCCCACAAGTCGAGCAGGACCAGCTCGTTCCGGCGAATCACCCGATGTTCAGCGGCTGAGGCCAGGTAGTGCGGGTTGCCGGCATTTTCCTGCGCCGAGACGCACGGCGCCGACTCGGCGATCAGGCCTTCGTCGGCGAACCAGCCCACCATCTGCTGCTGGATGTCGAATTCGGTGGTCGGCACTTCGTCCCGCAGGCGGCGGGCGACCGATTCGAAGGCGCGGTCCTTGATGCGATACAGCGCCTCGGACGCCTGGCAATGCGTGGCGATCGCGGCGTCATCCCAAAACGCTTCAAACTGCTGGATTAGATCGCCTGACGACAGTACCTCGGTGCCCAGGCCGCGCACCAGTTCAATGGTGCCGGCGTCCACCCGCGAGACGTAGGGAATGGCGCAATTCGGCGAGTACTCCATGGCCACACGGGTAATGCCCTTAAGGAGCGTGCCAAGCCCGGCGTGCAGTTGCTCGCGACCGGCGTAGACGGTCTTGTCGCCCGGCAGGTGATCGAGGTTGTAGCGTTCGATGGCGTGCACCAGCGCGCGCGGTTCTCCGGTGGCTGGAATCAGGTAGAACCACCGTCGCGTGGCGAGGTGACCGGAGCCGCCCATGCCCGCCATGCGGTAGGACACCGGATTGGAGCCCTGAAAATCGTAAAGGAGCCAGCCGTCCAGGCCATCGGCGCGAAGGGCCTCCTGCACGGCGGCCACGTTAAGGGGCATATTCACCCGATTATAGCGGACGCGCCGAACCAGCCGACGGGGCCAAGCGTCCTATAATCGACGAGCCAGCTTGAAAGCTCAATCTATGACAACTCGAACCATCCTTTTCGGACTGTTGCTGACGGTCATGGTGACCGGCACTGGGGTCCATGGCCAGGCGCCACAGGCGGCGCCGCCTCAACAGCCGCCCATCACCTTCCGTGCCGAGATCAACTACGTCGAGGTGGACGCGCGCGTACTCGATGGGCAGGGCAAGTTCAGGTCCGACCTCACGGCCAGTGACTTCCAGGTGCTCGAAGACGGCAAGCCACAGAGGGTGACGGCGTTCTCCCTGGTGAACATCCCGGTCGAGCGGCCGGAGCGTCCGCTGTTTGCGTCGAAACCGATCGAGCCTGATGTGCGGACCAACCTGCAGGCGGCCGACGGGCGCATCTACTTGATCGTGCTCGACGACCTGCACACCCACCCGCTGCGCTCGAACCGCACCAAACAGGCGGCGCGCCAGTTCATCGAGAAATACATCGGCAGCAACGATATGGCGGCCGTCGTCACCACGGGCGGTCGCACCGATGGTTCGCAGGACTTCACCACCAGCCCCCGGTTGCTGTTGCAGGCGGTCGACAAGTTCATGGGCAGCAAGCTGCGCTCGTCCACCATGAATAAGATCGACGGCTACAACCGCACCGCCGGCACGGCCCGGGCGGGCGAGAAGCCCAATGACCTCGACGACCGCGAGCGCGGCTTTCAGGCCCGCAACGCACTCGACACCGTCCGCAACCTCGCGAACTATCTCGGTGACATCCGCGGGCGCCGCAAGGCGCTGGTGCTCTTCAGTGAAGGCATCGATTACGACATCAATGATGTGTTCAACAACGCCGATGCCACCGTCGTGATGGATGCCACCCGCGAACTGATCGCGGCGGCCACCCGCGCCAACGTGGCGGTCTACGGTGTTGATCCGCGCGGCTTGACCAGCGGCGGCGACGACGTGATCGAGATTCAGTCGTTCCCCGATGACACCAGCCTCGGCCTCGGCACCGGCGCCATCTACAACGAGGTCCGGCTCGGGCAGGACAGCCTGCGCGTGCTGTCAGAGGAAACCGGCGGCTTTGCCGTGGTCAACCGCAACGACTTCGCCACCGCCTATCAGCGCATCGTCGACGACAACAGCGCCTACTACGTGATGGGCTATTACTCGACCAACGACAAGCGCGACGGCCGGTTCCGCAAGATCGAGGTCAAGCTGAACAACCAGCCCGGCCTGGTGGTCCGTGCGAGGAAGGGCTACGTCGCGCCACGAGGCAAGGTGCCAGAGAGCAAGCCGACGACGGCGAACTCGGCATCACCGGAACTGCGCGAGGCGATCGAGAGTCCGCTGCCACTGCCTGGCCTGCCACTCGCCATGACCGCGGCCGTGTTCAAGGGGCCGGCGCCGAAAGGCTCGGTGATTATTTCGACGCTGGTGAACGGCAGCAGCCTGCCGCTCACCGAAACCGCCGGCATGTTCAAGAACGATCTCGAAGTGATGGCGATGGCCACCGACACGAAGGGCAAGACTACCTATAGCGACCGCAACACGGTGAACCTGAACATGAAGCCTGATTCGGCGAATCGCGTGAAGGCGACCGGCTTTCGCGTCATTCAGTCGATGGACCTCGCGCCGGGACGGTACCAGTTGCGCGTCGCGGTGCGCGAGGCCAACAGCCAGAAGGCCGGTTCGGTGACCTTCGACCTCGAGGTGCCCGACTTCGCGAAGCGGCCGTTGTCGATGAGCAGCATCGCCATCACCTCGGCCCTGAGCGGCGTGGCGCCGACCATTCGGCCGAAGGATCCGCTGGAGAAGCTGCTGCCTGGGCCTTTGACGAGCTACCGCGAGTTCTCGACGCAGGACGAGATGGCGTTCTTCACCGAGATTTACGACACCATCAAGGTGCCGCACAAGGTGGAGATTAGCGCGACAGTGAAGGCCGAGGGTGGCCAGACCGTGTTCCAGGCACGCGAAGTACGCGAGAGTTCAGAGCGCGGCAGTGGCGCGGGTGGCTACGGCTTCCAGGCCCGCGTGCCGCTCACGGAGATGGCACCCGGCCTGTATGTGCTGCGGGTTGAGGGCACGGCGCAACTGGGCGACCGCGAGACGATCGCGACCGAGATTGTGTTCCGCGTGTTTCCCGCGCCGGCGGCGAGGCAGTGATGTTCTGGTTCACCTTACTGTTGGCGACTGTCCTGCCGGCCGCGCCCAAGGTCGGTTTCGCTCAGCGCATGGTGGTAGCGCAGATTCTGACCTCGCCTGGGCACCTCGTCACCGTGCCGAAAGTTACCGGCGCGATCAGGTTCGAGAAGGCCGGCCAGTGACTGAGCCGACCAGCACGGGACTCGACGCGCGGCTGGCGTCGGTGCTGTGCTACGCGGGGTGGTGGGTCACCGGCCTGGTATTCCTGTTCGCCGAGCGGCAGCATCGCGGCGTCCGCTTTCACGCCGCGCAATCCCTGCTGGTGTTTGGCATCCTGTCGGCGGTGATGTTCGTCTCTGGCGGCGCGAGTGCCGTCGCCTTTCTCGTCGCGAGGCCTTCGTTTCAGCTGCTGCAGGTGGCCGGCAACGTGGTGTGGCTGGGCGCGGTTGCGCTGTGGTTGGTGTTGCTGTTGCGGACGTGGCGGGGCGAGACTTGGCGCGTGCCGTTGGTGGCCGAGCTCGCCGATCGGATCGCGCGATAGATGTCGATGTGGCGTCCGGCTTTCGCCGGACGCCACATCGACCTGACTTGCTGGTCGGACGCTAGGTCGTCGGCACGATCTTCGGCACGCTCTTCGGCTTGACGGTGCCGTTGGCGTGCGAGAAGTTGTAGCTGTTGCTGGCCATGCGCGCGTTCTTGGGCGTGGTCAGGGTGACGTTAATCACCTCGCCAGGCATGAGCGGCTTGGTGTGGCGATAGGTATCGCCGCCTGACAGCGTGCCCGCCTTGTCAATCCAGCTTTCCTCGAGCTTGAAGCCGGCAATTGGGGCGGCCGACGTGTTCTTGATGGTGATCGTCGTCACCACGTTCGCGCCAACGACCTTAGTGTTTGGCTTGGTGTACTCGACGGTCGCCTCGCCACGCACGGGCGAGATCAGCTTTCGAGGCGCGGCCGGAGCCGCAGGCGCTGCCGGCGCAGGTGCCTGACCCGCGAAAGCCGCCGGCGCGAGTAGCAGTCCGAGCGTCGCAGCCACTGCCAACCCCTGTTGCAATTTCATACGATGAACCCTCCGAGGCCGGATTATATCCTGACTTGTGCCTTTCCAGCCGGCCGAGTCGCGCCGTAGCCCGAAGGGACGACGGCGGACCTACATTTCTCCATTCCAGTCCTCGGGCTCGGCAGCCGTCGACCGGAACACTTCCAGGTGCCATTTTCCGCCACCCCACGGTTCAATGACTTCGGTGGCCACCACATCGACCAGCAGTTCGGCGAACGTGCGGCCTTCCGGGTCGCCCTCAAGGTGGTAGGCCGGGTCGTCCCACGCAAAGTTGGGGTAGATCGTCATCGTCAAGAACAGGTCGTAGCCATCGTCGACGACGATGATCTGACCGATCGGGCGCTTCTGGGTGGAGTGGTAGACCAGGTATTTCTCGGCGCTGTGCGCGCGGATGTAGCGCTTCAGCGCGAATTCACGCGCGACGATTTCCTCGACGGCGATTTTCTTGTCCCAGCAGTCGCGGCAGTAGCGTTCCTCGCCGCGCGGCTCGGAGATTTCCTTGGCTCCGCACAACGCGCAGCCTTTCTTATTGCCAATTGACTTACGAGACATAACGCCCGAATTGTACTTCACCGGCACTGTGCCACGGTGCCAGAGTGGCAAGGTGACAGGGCACTGTTACCTCTTTGCGGCGGGCGCGTACATCTCGGTGATGTACTGCTTGATCATGCGCCGCGTCGAGAAGCGAGGCGCGTTGGAGCGCATGGCTTCGCGGACCACCTGGATCCACTGGCGCGGCAGGCCGCGCGGGTCGCGATCGTAAAACAGCGGCACCACCTCGTTCTCGAGCAGTGAGTACAGCGATTCGGCATCGGCCGCGTCGGTCGCCGCCTGGTCGTCGGGATTGGTGTGGCTTTCGATCAGCCAGCCGTTCTTGCCGTTGAACCCCTCCGCCCACCAGCCGTCACCGATGCTCAGGTGCGGCACGCCGTTGAGGGCTGCTTTCATGCCGCTGGTGCCGCTCGCCTCGAGCGGCTTGCGCGGATTGTTCAGCCACACGTCGCAGCCATGCACCAGGTAGTGGGCGAGGTGCATGTCGTAATCATCGATAAACGCGAGGCGGCCGCCGAATTTCGGATCGAGGGCGTGTCTGAACACGCGCTGCAGATGATGCTTGGCCGGTTCATCCGCCGGGTGGGCCTTGCCGGCGAACACGATCTGCACCGGCCGGTCGATCGCGGTCAGGATCCTCACGAGGCGATCCGGGTCGTGGAAAATCAGCTCCGGCCGCTTATAGGCGGTGAACCGGCGGGCGTATCCCAGCGTCAGCGCATTCGGATCCAGCATGCTGCCGGAGGCGACGATGCGCGACGGCCCGACGTGTTCGCCGGACCAGCGCGACCGCATCCGCTCGCGGATGAAGCTGAACAGGTCAGTGCGCATGGCGTTGCGCGTGGCCCAGATCTCGGCGTCGGGAATATCGCGCAGGCGCTCCCAGAGCTCCGGCTCGTCGACGTGGTCGAGCCATCCCGGCCCGAAGTGCTGGTCTAGTAACTGGAACACCGAGCCGGCCATCCAGGTCGGCACGTGCACGCCGTTGGTGATGCTGCGCACCGGAATCTGATCGGCGGGCAGCTCGGGCCACATCGGCCGCCACATGGTGCGTGTCACCTCGCCGTGCAACGCGCTCACGCCGTTGACGTGGCCGGCGGTGCGAAGCGCCAGTGCGGTCATGTTGAACTGCGAGCCGCTGCCGTTGTCGTACTCGCCGAGCGCCAGGAAGCGCTGGCGGTGCTCGCCGATTTCGCCCCAGGAACCGGCGAGGTGCTTCTCGACCAGGTGGAACGGGAAGGCGTCGTGTCCGGCCGGTACCGGCGTGTGCGTGGTGAACACCGTCGACGCCTTCACGGTCGCGAGCGCCTCGTCGAACGAGTGGCCCTGCTCGATGCCCTCGCGAATGCGCTGCAGCGCCACGAAGGCCGCGTGGCCTTCGTTCAGGTGCCACACGGTCGGTGTGACGCCGAGGGCGCGCAGCGCCCGAACCCCGCCAATCCCGAGGATGATCTCCTGCTGGATGCGGGTTTCACGATCACCACCGTAGAGACGGGCTGACAGTTCGCGGTCCCACGGCGCGTTCTCGGCGAGGTCGGTGTCGAGCAGAAACAGCCGCACCTTGCCGAGCCTGACGCGCCAGACTGCGGCCAGCACGGTGCGATCGCCCAGCGGTATTGCCGTGATGCACGGCTTGCCGTCCGGGGTGAGCGCCGCCTCGATCGGCACCTCGGTCCAGTTAATTCGCTGGTGGCGCTCTTCCTGCCAACCCTCGTTGCTCATGCGCTGCAGGAAGTAGCCCTGCGGATACATGAAGCCGACGCCGACCAGCGGCACGCCGAGGTCCGCGGCTTCCTTACAATGATCGCCAGCCAACACGCCGAGGCCGCCGGCGTAGATCGGCAGCGACTGGTGCAGCGCGAATTCCGCGGAGAAGTAGGCGATGCTCCCGCCGTTCATCAGCGAGGCGCGTTCTTGCCACCACGGGTGCGCCTGCGTGCGCGCCTGGTCGAGTCCGAACAGGGCTTGGTCGTAGGCGCTCAGAAACGCCGGATCGCCTGCGGCCGTCGCCAGCTGGTCGGCCGTGATGCTCTGGAGCATGCGCACCGGGTTGTGTGCGGTCGAGCGCCACAGCTCGTAGTCGAGGCGCCGGAACACTTCGCGGGCGCGCTTGTCCCAGCTCCACCACAAGTCGATGGCGAGTTCGTGCAGCCGATGAATGCGCGCCGGCAGGGCCGCGGCCGAGGCAAATCGTTCTTCTGACATGTCTGCAGCTGTCCTATGCGGTGGCGCCAACGAGCGTGGCGAATCTGGCGAGATCGATGTTGCCGCCCGAGACCACAGCGACGACTTTCCCGGTGCCGGCGCGGCCGCTGATCGCCGCGGCGATGGCGCAGCCGGCGGCCCCTTCGGCGACGACGTGCACACGGTCGGCGGCATAGCGCATGGCAGCGGCAATGTCGGCGAGCTCCATCACGATCGACGCGTCGACCAGCTCCTTCAACAGCGGCCACATGGTCGTCAGCACCGACTTGCCGCCGGCGCCGTCGACGAATGACGGCGTCCAGCCGTCGAAGTAGCTGGGCTCGCCCTTGGCGAGGGAGGTCGCCAGCGGCGATGCCGTCGCGGGTTCGGCCGCATAGACCTTGACCGATGGCTTGCGCGCGCGCATCACCGAGCCAATCCCGGACAACAACCCACCGCCGCCGAGCGAGGCGACCACGGCATCGACCTCCGGCAGATCGTCGAGAATCTCGAGGCCCGCGGTCGCGTTGCCGGCAATGAAGTCATCGTCATCGAACGGGTGAACGAAGTGACCACGCATGCGCGGCGACGCGTGCGCGATGACGGTTTGCCAGCACTCGTCGTAGCTGGCCTTCGCGATGGTGGCGCCCAGGCGTTCGATCGAGCGCAGTTTGGTCTCAGGTGCCGTGTCCATGACCATGACCGAGCACGGCACCCCGGCCCGCCGGGCGGCAAAAGCGACACCCTGCGCGGCGTTGCCGGCGCTCACCGTCCACACGCCGTCGCGCAGTTGGTCGCCCGTCAGCTTGCGCACGGCATTCCACGCGCCGCGGATCTTGAACGATCCAATCGGCTGCAGTGACTCGAGCTTCAGGTAGATTTCTGGGCGCGGTGGTCCGTCGGCGGCGAACGGCAGATCCAGCTTGATCAGCGGCGTGCGGACGGCCGCCTCGTAGACGTGCCGCGCGGCATCTTCGATGGCTTCGATGGGGATGTGCCGCATGGAGACCGGAAAATCGTATCATTCAACAGCTAAGGTGCCTATGGTACGTACGGTGCCTCGGGTGCCAACGGGTTGGTGCCGAATGCGAACAATGAGAACGACTTGCTGCGTCCTTCTGCTTGCTGGTTACGCTGGTGTGCTCGCCGCTCAGGACGGGGTCCGGCCGCGAGCGCGCGAGATCGGGCTGGCGCCGGGGGTGTTCGCGCCGGGTCCCCTGAATGCGATCACCGACGTCAGTGGTGTGAGCGTGGGGCACGCGACGCTGATCGAGGGCGACAACGTCCGGACGGGCGTCACCGTGATCGTGCCGCATGCCGGCAACGTGTTCCAGGACAAGGTGGCCGGCGCGGTGTTTGTGGGCAACGCGTTCGGCAAGTTGGCCGGCTCGACGCAGGTGGATGAATTGGGCACCATCGAAACGCCGATCGCGTTGACCAATACGCTGAGCGTCGGTGCGGTCATGGACGGCCTGGTGCGGTGGACGCTCGAGCAACCGGGCAACCAGAACGTGCGCTCCGTCAACGCGCTGGTGGGCGAGACCAACGATGGCGGCCTCAACGACATTCGTGGCCAGCACGTGAAGCCCCAGCATGTGCTCGAGGCGTTGCACGCCGCAGCCACAGGCCCGGTGCTTGAGGGCAGTGTCGGGGCCGGCACCGGGACACAGGCCTTCGGATGGAAGGGCGGCATTGGCACCGCGTCTCGCAAACTCTCGGCGAGCCAGGGGGGATACACGCTCGGCGTGATCGTCCAATCCAACTACGGCGGCGTGCTCGCGATGGGCGGTGCGCCGGTGGGGCAGTTGCTCGGGCGCTATGCGTATCAGCCTCGGCCGGTGGCGTTGGACCAACCTGAAGGTTGGTCCCCACAGGCTGGTGCCACCAACGGTGATGGCTCCTGCCTGATCATTGTCGCCACCGACGCACCGATTGATGCCCGCGATCTGAAGCGGGTGGCGGCGCGTGCCATCTACGGACTGGCGCGCACCGGCTCGTCGTACAGCAACGGCAGTGGCGATTTCGCGATCGCCTTTTCCACCGCCTCAGTACTCCGCACCCGATTCGGATCGGCCGCGCCGCAGGTCCGCACCGTGCTGCCAACCGACGGGGTATCCCCCCTGTTTCAGGCCGCCCTGGAAGCGACCGAAGAGGCGGTTTACAACTCCCTTCTGAAGGCGACCAGCGTCACCAGCCGGTGGGGGAGTGCCGAGGCACTGCCGGTGGAGCGGGTTCGAGCCATCCTGAAGGGCTACCCGAGGCCATAGGACCCGGGACGTGGCGATTTATTGATTTGCGTGCTTGAGCCGATAACCAGCAACGACCACGGCAGCCAATAGTAGTAGTCCGAGGGTGTGGGTGAATGGCCGGTGGCAGGAACCGGACCGTCACGATGCCGCGCTGACGGCGCTCTGCTAGGAGGTGGAGCGCACGGTGCGGCCGCACCAGGCGGCCGGCGTCCGCGCGGTCGTGTTTTTGGTGGCTGTGCCCGCACCGGACCAAGCCGCCGCGCCGGTCGTGACACCGACGCCGGTCTACGTCGATGTGTTCGACTCAGGCTACGGTCACGGGATCTAGCCCGACTACGCCTTTAAGGTGGCTTCAGGTTCGGGCGCCGCCACCGGTTCCAGGAAGGGCATGCGCGCGCGGAGCTTGGCGCCGACCTGCTCGATTTGGTGCTGGCGGTGCTTCCCGCGTTCCCCCGCGAACCAACCGCTGTTGGTGTCGCGCGCCAGTTTCTCGGCGTATGCGCCCGAGCGAATCTCTGCCAGCATCTTCCGCATCTCGTTCTTGGTCTCTTCGGTCACGAGGCGCGGGCCGCCGGTGTAGTCGCCGTGCTCGGCGGTGTCACTGACCGAGTAGCGCATGAAGCCCAGGCCGCCTCGATACATCAGGTCGACGATCAGCTTCAGTTCGTGCAGGCACTCGAAGTAGGCAATCTCAGGTTGATAGCCGGCTTCGACCAGCGTTTCAAATCCCGCCGTGACCAGCGCGCTCACCCCGCCGCACAGCACCGCCTGCTCGCCGAACAGATCGGTTTCGGTTTCTTCCGAGAAAGTCGTCTCGATCACGCCGGCGCGCGTGCAGCCAATGCCCTTGGCATACGCGAGCGTCGCGGCGCGGGCCGTGCCGGTGGCGTCCTTGTGGATCGCCATCAGGCCGGGGACGCCGGCGCCTTCCTTGAACACCTCGCGGACGCGATGGCCCGGCGCCTTGGGTGCGACCATCGAAACATCGACGCCTTCGGGCGGAGTGATCCAGTTAAAGCGGATGGCAAAGCCGTGCGCGAACATCAGCATCTTGCCTGGCGTCAGGTGCGGCTCGATGTCCTTCTTGAACAGGCCGGGCTGCACCAGGTCTGGCACCAGCATCATGATGACGTCGCCCCACGCCGCCGCGGCTGCCGGTTCCATCGGCGTGAAGCCCGCCGCTTCGGCCGCGCGCCAGCCACGGCTATCCGGCCGCACGCCGACGCGCACGTCGCCGCCGCTGTCGCGCAGGTTCATCGCGTGGGCATGGCCCTGCGACCCGAAGCCCATGACGGCCACTTTTCGTCCTAGGATGGCCGCTACATCAACGTCCGCATCGTGAATCATCGTCGCCATGTTCGAATTCCTTATTCCTCTAAGGTGTTCTGCTGCGCCTCGAAAGCCGAGATGTCGGATTGGTTGGCGAGAATCAGGTCGATTTCGTCCTTGCCCTCGAGCAACCGCTGCCGCGACGCCTCGTCGAAGGCGAAGGGCGCGGCCAACCCGTGTGCATCGCGGACTTCGCACCGCTCGAGGTCGATGACCAGGGTGTAGCCGGTGCCGGCTTCGGCGCGGTCGAGAATGCTGTTGACCGCCGGCTCGGCCAGGGCTACCGGCACCATGCCGTTGCCGACCGCATTGTTGCGGAAGATGTCGGCAAACGAGGGGGCGAGGACGACGCGGAACCCGGCGTCCTGCAGCGCCCACGCCGCATGCTCACGCGATGAGCCGCAGCCGAAGTTCAGCCCGGCCACAAGAATGCTGGCGCCCGCGTAGGCGGGCTGGTTCAACGGGAACGCCGGGTCCATCTCGCCGGTGGCCGTGCGGCGCCAATCGTGAAACAGGAACGGCCCGAACCCGGTGCGCTCGATCCGCTTCAGGAAGTTCTTCGGGATGATCTGATCGGTGTCGACGTGGCTGCGCCGCAACGGTGCGACCAAACCTTCATGCACGCGGAATGGCTGGCGTAGGGAGGCGGACATTACCGATACTCCCACTGCCGCACGTCGGTGAAGTGGCCCTCGATGGCAGCGGCGGCGGCCATGGCCGGGCTCACCAGGTGAGTGCGGCCGCCGCGGCCCTGGCGTCCTTCAAAGTTGCGGTTGCTCGTGGAAGCGCAGCGTTCGCCGTCACCCAACACGTCGTCGTTCATGCCCAGGCACATCGAGCAACCCGGTTCACGCCACTCGAAGCCAGCGGCGGAGAAGATCCGATCCAGGCCTTCGCGCTCGGCTTCGGCTTTCACCTGCTGTGATCCCGGCACCACTAACGCGCGCACGCCGGCGTGCACGTGATGTCCACGGACCACCTCCGCGGCCGCGCGCAGGTCGGCGATGCGAGCGTTCGTGCACGAGCCGATGAACACGCGGTCGACCGACACCGAATCAAGCGGCGTGCCTGGTGTCAGGCCCATGTAAGCCAGGGCGCGTTCCATCGCCCTGGCGTCGCCTTCGTTGGCAGCCGTCTTGGGATCAGGCACGTAGCCCGTGATGGGCAGTGACATGTCGGGGCGGGTGCCCCAGGTGACGACCGGTGCCAGCGTGCTGACGTCGATGGTGACCTCGGCGTCGAAAGTGGCGGTGTCATCGCTGCGGAGCTGACGCCAGCGGTCGACCGCGGCATCCCAGGCCGCGGCCTTGGGAGCGTGGGGCCGGCCCTTGAGATAGGTGACGGTGGTGCGATCCGGCGCGACGAGGGCGCTGCGGGCGCCCGCCTCGATGCTCATGTTGCACAGCGTCATGCGCTCTTCCATGGAAAACGACGCCACCAGCGGACCGCCGAGCTCGAGCGCGTAGCCGGTGCCGCCGCTGAAGCCGAGGCGCGCAATCAGTTCCAGGGCCACGTCCTTCGCGGTGACGCCAGACATCAGCGCGCCGGTGAACGTCACGCGCATGGCCCTGGGCTTCTGCTGCACCAGGCACTGTGTCGCCAGCACCTGCTCGACCTCGCTCGTGCCGATGCCGAAGGCCAACGCTCCGAACGCGCCGTGCGTGCTGGTATGGCTGTCGCCGCACACGATGGTGGTGCCAGGCAGCGTGAGGCCAAGCTCGGGTCCAATCACGTGAACGATGCCCTGGCGGCCGCTGTCGAAGTCGAACAACGGCACGCCAAACGCCGGGGCGTTGCGGCGCAGGGCTTCGACCTGCGCGCGCGCCAACGGATCGGCGATCGGCCGCTCGCGACCGGCCGTCGGCACGTTGTGATCGACCGTGGCGAAGGTCAGGTCGGGACGACGCACGGGCCGTCCCGCGAGGCGCAGACCTTCGAACGCCTGCGGCGACGTCACTTCGTGAACGAGATGCCGATCGATGTAAATGAGGCTGCGGCCATCGTCGAGGACGCGGACCACGTGGGCATCCCAGACTTTGTCGAGCAGTGTTCTCGGGCCCTGGCTACCTGGGCGCCCGAGTGCGCGGTCCTCAGACGGCATGATACGAATGCCGCCGGTCTCGGACGTCGGTCAAGGCGTCGTTGATGGCCTGGCCCATTTCCTGCGTGGAGAGGACGCGCTCGCCCGGGTTGGCCAGGTCACGGGTGCGCGCGCCGGTCGCCAGCGCATCCTGGATCGCCTGTTCGATCTCCGCAGCTTCCTTGTCCATCTTTGCGGTGAAGCGCAGCAGCATGGCGGCGCTGGCGATCGCGCCGATCGGATTGGCGAGGCCCTTGCCGGCAATGTCAGGCGCCGAGCCGTGCACCGGCTCGTACAGGTCGACCTTGCCACCGAGCGTCGCCGACGGCAGCAGGCCGAGTGAGCCCGCGACCGAGGCCGCCTGGTCGCTGAGGATGTCGCCGAACAGGTTGTCGCACAGCATCACGTCGAAGCTGGTGGGTGCGGTCGCCAGCCGCATCGCGGCGGTGTCGACGAACACGTGCTCGAGCGCGACCTCGGGATACTCCTTCGCGACCTCCGTCACGACCTTGCGCCACAGCTGCGAGCATTCGAGCACATTGGCCTTGTCGATCGAGGCGACCAGGCCGCGGCGTTGGCGCGCTCGTTCGAAGGCGACGCGGGCCACGCGCTCCACTTCGTGACGCGAGTAGATCAGGGTGTTGAAGGCCGTGTCGCCAGAGGCGTCGAAGCCGCGCGGCTCGCCGAAGTACAGGCCTCCCAGCAATTCGCGCACGATCAACAAATCGGCGCCCTTCACCTTCTCGGGCTGGAACGCCGTACGCTTGGCGAGCGGGGCATAGCAGATGGCCGGCCGCAGGTTGGCGTAACCGCCGAGCGCCCGGCGCAGCGCCAGCAGGGCCGCTTCGGGCCGCGCCGACGGCAACCGTCCGTCGAACTTCGGATTGCCGACCGCGCCGAGCAGCACCGCGTCGGCGCCGAGACAGGCCTCGAGCGTGCTCTCGGGCAGGCCCTGGCCGTCGCTGTCGATGGCCACGCCACCGATGTTGTGCGTGCTGAACGTCAACGACTTACCCGCGTGCTCGGCGACGTTCTTCAGAACCCGAACCGCTTCGGCCGTGACTTCCGGACCAATGCCGTCGCCGGGCAGGAGGGCGATCTTCAGTGACATGCCGCGTCTCCGCGTCGCGAAGCCGTCACGGTGCTGACCGCCAGCGGCGCGGCTATCTCGTCACGAATAATCGCGGCCAACTGGTCGTCGTCGACCGTCTTGGTGCGGTCGGCCAGTGCCGTCACCTTGACGTACAAGCGCTCGAGCTCGGGCTGGCGGAGGCGATGGCCCAGGTCACGGCACCGGGCGTCGAGGCCGCGCAGGCCCGAATGCTTACCGAGCACCAGCCGCGTGCCCGCCGCGCCCACCGACTCGGGGCGCATGATTTCGTAGGTCAGTTCGTACTTGAGCATGCCGTCCTGGTGAATGCCGGCTTCATGCGCGAACGCGTTGGCCCCGACAATGGCCTTGTTCGGCGGCACCGACACGCCGACGATGGCCGAGAGGGTGTTGCTGGCGGGAACGAGGCCCGGGGTGTTGATGCCGGTGGCGAAAGGCAGCGCATCGGCCCGCACTTCGAGCGTCATCACAATTTCTTCGAGCGAGGCGTTGCCGGCACGCTCGCCAATGCCGTTGATGGTGCACTCCACCTGGCGGGCGCCCGCCTGCACCGCGGCAATCGAGTTGGCGACGGCCAGGCCGAGATCGTTGTGGCAGTGGGCCGACAGGATGGCCCGGTCGCCGAGCAACTGCTTCACGGTCGAGAACATCTTCTGGATGTCGGCCGGCAGCGCGTAGCCGACGGTATCGGGCAGGTTGATCGTGGTGGCGCCCGCCTCGACCGCCGCGACCGAAACCTCGCACAGGAACGCCAGGTCGCTGCGCGTCGCATCCTCGGCCGAGAACTCGACGTCGGCGCAGAGCGCCCGGGCGTGCGCGACCGAACGCTTGATCTGTTCCAAACATTGCGCCCGCGTGATGCGCAGCTTGTGTTCCAGGTGGATGTCCGAGGTGGCGAGAAACACGTGGAGGCGCGGCCGGGCCGCGCCAGACAGAGCCTCCCAGGCACGATCGATATCGGCCGGGATGGCCCGGGCCAGGCCGGCGATGATGGGCCGGCGCACGGCGGCAGCAATGGTCTTCACCGCTTCGAAGTCGCCATCCGACGAAATGGGGAAGCCGGCCTCGATGATGTCCACGCCCAAGCGGTCCAGTTGCTGGGCGAGCCGCAGCTTCTCGGCCGGCGTCATGCTGAAGCCCGGGGCTTGCTCGCCGTCGCGGAGAGTCGTATCAAAGACGTGAATACGGGTTCTGGTGGCCATAGGTGTCCAAGCGCTAGCTATACAGTCTTTGGCGGCCGACCAAAATAAGTCAAAGTAATAATATCTATGGACTCATAGGTTTTCGCTTATATTATGGCGGTCAAATGGAACTGTTCCAACTTGAAGCTTTTCTCGCAGTTGTCCGTGAAGGTAGCTTCTCGGCGGCTGCCAAAGCGTTATACCGAACCCAGCCCGCCATCAGCCAGACCATCAAAAAGCTGGAGGACGAGATTGGCCGTCCCCTGTTCGACCGCTCCAGCCGCCGGGGGGTGCTGACCGACGCCGGACGGGTGCTGGCCGACCATGCCGAACGCCTGGTCAACCTCCGTCAGCGGACCATGTCGGCGCTCGACGATGTGCGGCAGCTACGCACGGGCCGATTGACCGTGGCGGCTAACGAGCTGACGTGCCTGTACCTGTTGCCGATTCTGCACGAATATCGCCGGCTCTACCCGGATGTGCACATCACGGTGCAGCGCGCCCTCGGCAGCCGCGTCCCGGCGCAGGTGCTCGACTACGGCGCCGACTTCGGTGTCGTCACCTTCCGTCCCGACACCGCCGCGCTCCACTCGGTCGTCGTCTATCACGACGAGCTGGCGTTCGTCGTGCCGCCCTCGCATCCGCTGGCGGGTCGTCCCAAGGTGTCGATCGCGGAGCTGGCGCGCGAGTCGTTCGTCGCGCATCACGTCTCGTCGCCCTATCGGCAGAGGGTGATCGACACGTTCCGCAAACGCCGGGTCGAGTTGCGGATGCCGGTGGAGATGCCGACCATCGATGCGATCAAGAAGTTCGTGGCAATGGGCAACGGCGTGGCGTTGTTGCCGGCGATCACCGTCGAGCAGGAGGTCCTGCACAAGCAACTGGTGCGGGTCGCGGTGCCGGAACTGACGTTCGACCGCAAGCTGCGGCTGATCCACCGCCGCGAGGGCACGCTGTCGCATGCGGCCCAGGCCATGCTGAGCGTGGTGGAAGCGCAGAGCGCGCTGAAGAAGGGAAGGTTTGCGTTCGCGCCCGAGCGCTAGGTATACTTGT
>NSIL01000020.1 GCA_002737365.1 Acidobacterium sp.
TTCGACGTGAAGAACCTGCTGAAGACCGATGCCGAGGTCAGGGCGGCAATGGAACCGAGAAAGACGAACTAACCGGATGGACCCCCGTAAAGGGGGGCCCTACGTGGCCTTTCGAGATTTCACGAACCAGATGGCCGCGGCGAAGGTGAGGGCCGCGGCCACCATCATCATCCCGAACAGGGTCAGCGTGCGGAACAGGATCGACTCGGTCTGCATCTGCACGGTGAGCTCGAGCGGCGTCCCCTTCTGGCGTTGGACGAACGGCTGCTCCCACACAATGATGTTGCCGCGCTCGATGGTGCGCGACGGCGAGTTGTGGAACTCCACCTTACTGGGCAGGTGCACGCGAATGGCCACCAGCTCGTTGCCTTCCCAGCCGATGTGGCCCACCTCCTTGCCGGCCGAGTCTTGAACGGTCTGGCTGTACTCGAACAGGCCGTCCTTGTCCTGGTAGCGATACTGCGACCAGGCAAACGGCGCCGCGTCACCCAGCTTACGGATGTCGGCTACGTTGACCCGCAGGTGGACATAGCGCCGGCCATCGCGCCGCGAGGTCGTGACGTTGGCAACCTCGGTCACTGGCGAGGTGTAGATCTCGCGGACGACCTGTCGATCGAGTCGCGCGGCCGGATCCAGCGGCAGGTTCATGCCGCGTAACGCCACCAGCGCCGGCACCGACGCGTTGACATACACACTGGCCGAGCCATCCAGGGCGAGAAAAATCTCTTCCTCGTACTCGTACTTGCGCGCGACGATGCCGCCGCACGCAGTGGACAGCAGGACCGAGACGAGGACCAGGCCAAAAGCAAGGCGCACTTAGGAATAATATACGGACGGTGCCTCAACCCACGCTCTTCCTGATCGACGGTAGCAACCAGATGTATCGCGCCTACCACGCGATTCGCGGCTTGACCGGACCCGACGGCAAGTCTACCAATGCCGTCTACGGCTTCATCAACATGCTCCGCAAGCTGATTGCCGATCATCAGCCGGAGTACATCGCCGCCTCGTTCGACGTGCGCGGCCAGACCTTCCGCTCGAAGATGTCGGCGGACTACAAGGCCAACCGCGCGCCCATGCCGAGCGACCTGGCCGAACAGATTCCGTGGGTGTTCGAGGCGTGCGAAGCACTGGGAGTCCCCATCTTCACGTCCGAGGGGTTTGAGGCGGACGATGTGATTGGGACACTGGCGAGCAAGGCGGCGGGACATGGCTTGCACGCGGCGATCGTGACGGGCGACAAGGACTTCTTCCAGCTCGTCAACGACGTGATCAAGGTCTATAACCCAAAAGACGAGGGCACCTGGCTCGACGCCGAGGGCGTGGTGCAGAAGTTTGGCGTGCCGCCGTCGCAGGTGATCGACGTGCTGGCGCTGATGGGCGACTCCAGCGACAACGTCAAGGGCGTGCCCGGCATTGGCGACAAGGGCGCACGCGAACTGATCGCGCAGTACGGGTCGCTCGATGCGCTGCTGGAGCATGCCGGCGAGATCAAGCAGAAAAAGTATCGTGAGGGCCTGCTCGAGCACGCCGACGAGGCGCGGCAGAGCAAGGTGCTGGTGACCATCCGCACCGACGTGGAGGTGCCGTTCGACGTCGAGGCGTTTCGCTATCGTGGTCCCTCGCGCGAGCGCTGTTATGAGTTGTTCTCGCGGCTCGGCTTCCGCACGCTGGTGCCCGAATTCGCGCCGACCGCTTCGTCGGTGGCGAAGGATTACGCGCTGGTCGGATCCACCGACGAGCTCACCGCGCTGGTCGAGCAACTGCGCGTTGCGAAGCGGTTCAGCATGAAGGTGATCACCGACGGCACGGCGCCGGTGCGCGCGACGCTGGTCGGCATTGCCGTTTCCACTGGCCCGGGAAGGGCCCGCTACATCCCGCTTGGCCACGAAGGCTTCGGCGGCGGCTTCTCGCTGGCCAAATCCGAGGCGCTGGCGCTGCTGGCGCCGGTGCTGATCGATCCAGCCATCGAGAAGATCGGCCACGACATCAAGGCCGACCTGATTGTGCTCGGCCGGCACGGGGTCGACCTCAAGAACCCGAAGGCGTTTGACACCATGCTCGCCAGCTATTTGATCGACGCCAACAAGTCGAGCCAAGAGCTGGAGCCGATTGCACTCGAGCAGCTGGGATACAAGGCGCTGACTGAAGACGAGGTGCGGGGGAAGGGCGCCAAGGCTATTCCGTTCGCGCAGGTGCCGGTCGATAGCGTGCTGGACTACGCCGGCGAGCGCGCCGACCTGGCGTGGCAACTGGCCGAGCATTTCCGGCCGCGGCTCGAGCGCGATGGCTTGCTGCCGGTCTACCTGGACCTGGAACTGCCGCTGGTGCCGATCCTGGCCGAGATAGAACGCACCGGCGTGAAGGTCGACGTGCGATCGCTGGCGGCACAATCGACGCTGCTCGATCGCGAGATGAGCGACCTCGGCCGGCAGATCTTCGAGCTGGCTGGGGGCGAGTTCAACATCAACTCGCCGAAGCAACTGGCGGAGATCCTGTTCGACAAGCTGCAGTTGCCGGTGCTGAAGCGGACCGGCACGACGCGGACGCCATCGACGGCCGTCGAGGTGCTCGAAGAGCTCGCCGCGCAGCACGACATTTGCCGGCTGATTCTCGACTGGCGCGGGCTGGCCAAGTTAAAAGGCACCTACATCGACGCGCTGCCAACGCTGGTGAATCCCGAGACCGGGCGCGTCCATACGCAGATCAGCCAGGCCGTGGCGGCCACGGGGCGACTGAGCAGCAGCGACCCCAATCTGCAGAACATCCCGATCCGCACCGAGATCGGCCGGCAGATTCGCGGCGCCTTCATCGCGGAGCCGGGCCACGTGCTGATCTCCGCCGACTACTCGCAAATCGAACTGCGGGTGCTGGCGCACTTGTCAGGCGACGAGACGCTGATTGCCGCGTTCGAGCGCGGCGACGACATTCACGATCAGACGGCGGCAAAGGTGTTTGGCGCCGACAGCACCCTCGATCCACACGAACTCAGGCGTCGGGCCAAGATCGTCAACTACGCCCTGCTCTACGGCAAGACCGCGTTCACGCTGGCCAAGGACATCGGCGTGACGCAGCAGGCGGCGCAGACGTTTATTGATGCCTACTTCTCGGGCTTCCCGATGGTTCGCGCGTTCATCGACAAGACGCTTGAAGAGGCGCGCGTCAGTGGCTTTGTGCAGACCATCTTCGGTCGCCGCCGGCCAGTGCCTGAGCTGACCAGCCGCAACGGCATGATCCGCGCGGCGTCGGAGCGCGTCGCCGTCAACATGCCGATCCAGGGCACGGCCGCAGACATCCTCAAGAAGGCGATGATCGACGTGCACGCGGCGCTGGCGGAGAGTCATCCGCGCGCGAGGATGATTCTCACGGTGCACGACGAGTTGCTGTTTGAATCGCCGAGGGACGAGGCCGAGGCCGTCGCCGCCATCGTCAAGCAGAAGATGTCGGCCGCGGTCCCGTTGCGGGTGCCGCTCGATGTCGATGTGGGGATTGGCGAGAACTGGAAAGAAGCGAAGAGCTAGCTACTTCCAGCGCTCCTTGACCACGGCCCAATCAGCGCGGAGATCGGATTCAGCCTGGGCGCGCCGATCGGGCGCGAGCAGGCGGACGCGGTCCGGGATAATTCCTTCCAGCATCAACTTGTCGAGATCGGCGCGCAGGGTGGCGGAACGGCCGCTGGCGAGCCGCGCACGCACCCAGCCGGCGATGGCAGCATCCCAGGCTGCAGCAGGATCGCCGGCACCGCGGGTAGCGACAGCTACCCAGTAACCCGCAGCTGCGGAGCCAGGATTCTTCGCGAGCTCTTCTGTCATGCGATCGCGCAAGCGGGTGAACGCGCTAATCCGCGCCTCGCGACCCAGGCTGTCGGCGTGGCGTTCGACCGCACTGCCCCACCAATCAAGCATCGCTTCAGCGGCCACCGGGCCATGAGCGATCGCGCCGTCGAGACCGCTTTCAAAGAGCAACGCGGCCGCACCGTAGTCGTCTTCAAAAAACAACGCTTCGCCGAGGGCGAGCTGAAAGTCGATGTGGTCGCGGGCATCGAGGTTGGCCACGCGCACGGTGCCAAGGGCGGTGCGAGCCGCCGATAGATCCGCAGGATCAGCGCGCTCGCGATAGCGCTCGAGGTGAGCCAGCGCCAGCACGACCGTCGCGGCATCCATGGTGGCCGGCGTCTTCTGGGCCGCAAGAGCAGCTTCGATGGCGGGGCCGAATTGCCGCTGATTGAACAGCGCCCGCGCGCGAGCGAGATCCGCCCGTGTCGCCAACACCGAGGTGGAGGCGAGCGCGACGGCCAGGGCCACCGATAGCGTGAACTTTAATACGGCCACAGACCTGTCCACCATAGCGCGAAAGCGCGACCGTGGATTAGACTCAGATTTACACAGATTCAAGATGGGTGGCGCGACTAAGATTCGCGGGACTGGTGGCCCGTGGCCAAGCTAATTTTCTTCTGCGGCAAGATGGCCGCCGGCAAGTCCACGCTCGCGAATGAGCTGGCCGTGCGGGAGCAGGCCGTCGTACTGAACCAGGACGGGCTGCTCGAACGCCTCTTCCCCGGCGAGGTCGTTGACGTTGCCAGCTACACCAAGCATGCCGGCCGATTGAACCGCGCGATCGGGCCGCACGCGGTCGCGCTCCTGACCCTGGGCACCTCCGTCGTCCTCGACTTTCCCGGCAACACGCGGTCGCAACGAGCCTGGTTTCGGGAACTGTTCGAGGAGGCCGGCGTCGCGCACGAACTGCATTTCATCGACGCGTCGGATGCGTTGTGCAAGCGTCAACTGAAAGAGCGCAGCAAGGCTCTGCCGCCGGGTACGCCGTGGACATCAGAGGCGGAGTTCGACATGATCATGGCTCACTTTCTGCCGCCAGCCGAGGATGAGCGGTTCAATGTCATCCGCCATCACCGCGATGCTTGAAACGGATCTTTATGCGCCCATCAAGCGCTTCCTCGAGCGGCAAGGCTACGAGGTGAAAGCCGAAATCGGTTCGGCGGATGTCGTCGCCGTCCGCGGCAATGAGCCGCCGCTGATCATCGAGACCAAGACCGGGTTCTCGCTGTCGCTGTTTCACCAGGGCACCGAGCGGCAAGCGGTCACCGACCTGGTCTACCTGGCCGTGCCCCTCGGCCGCGGCCAGGCCTTCAGGAAGGCGCTGCAGCGGAACCTGAAGCTATGCCGGCTTCTCGGACTCGGCCTGCTCACGGTGAGCGCGGGCGACCCGCAGGTCCAGGTGCATGCCGACCCCGCTCCCTATCGGCCGCGACCGTCGAAGACAAAGAAGGCCCGGTTGCTTGGCGAGTTCGCCCGCCGGGTTGGCGACCCGAATGTTGGCGGCGCCACGCGTCAGGGCCTCGTGACCGCCTATCGCCAGGAAGCGATGCGGTGTGCCCAGTTCCTGTCGGCACACGGCGCCACCAAGGCGGCCCTCGTGGCGAAGGACTGCGGGGTTCCGCATGCCAGACGAATCATGGCAGACAACCACTACGGATGGTTTCAGCGCCTCGGGACCGGTATTTACGGCCTCACTACGGAATACAATCAAAGGCTGGATGACAGAGCCGGTAATCGTCCCGCGGGCTGAGCACCCGATCTCGCGGCGGGACATCGATGCAGATGCCCTTAAAGTTTTGTACCGCCTGCAGGAATCAGGCTACACGGCCTATCTTGTTGGCGGCAGCGTCCGCGACCTGCTGCTAAGCCGCCGGCCCAAGGACTTCGACATCGGCACTTCGGCCCATCCCTACCAGGTCAAGAAGCTCTTTCGGAACTGTTGGATCATTGGCCGCCGCTTCCGCCTGGCCCACGTCCGCTTCGGGATGAAGGCGATTGAGGTCGCGACCTTCCGCAAGAATATCCCGGCCGGCTCAGAAGCCGAGCCTGCCGAGGCGCCGCCCTCGCCGCACGCCACCGACGCCGCCGACCTGCTGATCAAGCACGACAACACTTTCGGCACCTCTGAAGAAGACGCCTTCCGCCGCGACTTCACCATCAACGCGCTGTTCTACGACATCGCCAACTTCTCGATCATCGACTATGTCGGCGGCCTGAAGGATCTGAAGGACGGCCTGCTGCGCTGCATCGGCGATCCCAACGATCGCTTTCAGGAAGATCCCGTCCGCATGCTCCGCGCCATTGTCATGGCGTCGCGGCTGGGGTTTCGGATCGATGAGCCGGTGATCAAGGCCATCGTGAAGCATCGGCAGTTGATGGCCACGGCATCGCCGGCGCGATTGATCGAGGAGTACTACAAGATCCTCCGCTCGGGCGCGGCGGAAGTGACCTTTCGCGCGCTCGTCGAGCACCGGTTGCTGGAACCGGTGACGCCCGAGATTCAGCGCGGCGCGAAGAACGTGTCGCTGTGGGAAAGCCTGGCGGCGCTCGATGCGTATCGCCGCAAGTTCGAATCGGCGCCGGCCACGTTGCGCAATCCGATCCTGCTGGGGTCCCTGCTGATCCCGCTGGGGCTGATGCCGAAGCAGTCGCACAGCAAGTTTGATGACGCTGTCGACGACGAGGACGCGGGCGGCAACAGTGAGGAGGCGGAGGACGGCGCGGTTGAGGGCGCGTCCAACGACGCGCTTCTACACCAGGCAGCCAAGGCTCACAAGTCGCGGTTCAAGCGTCCGCCGAAGGAGCCGATTCTCAAGATCGGATCGCTGCCGATCGCGCGTGGCGATACGGAGCGGCTGCGCCAGATCCTGTCGCTGCAAGGCCGCATCGCCGACCTTGAGATGTCGCCGAAGGCCAAACGAACGCTGATGCATCGCGGACCGTTTGAAGACTCGCTGACGTGGTTCGAAATTCACGGCAACGCGCCGACGGTACTTGAACACTGGAAAGGGTTCATCGAGGCGCTGGGCCCCGACGCCCTGCGCCCACCCGCAGCCGAACCGGGCGCGCCATCGGCCGACGGCCACGCGCCAGGCGAGGGCCGACGCCGCCGTGGCCGGCGCCGCCGTGGCCGGCGCGGCGGTTTTAGCAAACCACCCGAAAGCTAACCGTTGTTCTTCTCGAACTCCTGCATGAACGCGACCAGCGCGTCGAGGCCGGCTTCCGGGAACGCGTTGTAGATCGAGGCGCGCATACCACCAACCGAGCGGTGACCCTTCAGGCCGTCGAGGCCTGCCGCGGTTGATTCCTTCACGAACACCTTTTCGAGGTCCTCGCTCGGCAGGCGGAACGTGATGTTCATGCGCGACCGGCCGGCCTTGTCAGCGGTGCCGCGGTAGAAGCCGCTGCGGTCGATCTCCGCATACAGTTTGTCGGCCTTGCGCTGGTTGACGGCGTTGATGGCATCGAGCCCGCCCTGCGCCAGGCCCCACTTCATCACCAGACCCATCAGGTAAATGCCGAAGCACGGCGGCGTGTTGTACATCGAGCCGTTCTCGGCATGCACGGCGTAGTTCAGCATGGTGTGCAGCGACTTCTGCGAACGTGCCAGCAGGTCTTCGCGAATGATCACCAGCGTCACGCCTGACGGCCCCAGGTTCTTCTGCGCGCCCGCGTAGAGCAGGCCGTACTTCGACACGTCGATCGGACGGCTGAACATATCCGAGGACGTGTCAGCCACCAGCGGCGCATCACCAACAGCCGGCTCGGACGGCCACTCGGTGCCAAACAGCGTGTTATTGGTGGTCAGGTGGACGTACGCGGCACCGGGCGTGAGCTCGATCTCCTCCGGCTTTGGGAGGCGCGAGAAATTGTCGCTCTCGGTCGTGGCGGCAATGTTCACGGTGCCGACGCGCTGCGCTTCTTTCACGGCCTTCTGCGCCCAGGCGCCAGTGACGATGTAGTCGGCGGTGGCGCCGGGGGTGAGCAGGTTGAGCGGCACCATCGAGAACTGCATCGACGCGCCGCCCTGCAGGAACAGCACCTTATAATTCGCCGGCACCTTGCCGAGGGTGCGCACGTCGGCCTCGGTCCTGGCCAGCATGTCCTCAAAGGTCTTCGAGCGGTGGCTAATCTCGAGCACCGACATGCCGACGCCGGGGAGTTCAACCAGGTTGCGCTGGGCTTCTTCAAGCACGGGGACCGGCAACACGGCCGGACCAGCGGAAAAATTGAAGATGCGATTCATGGGTTCTCTTGATTCTGCGGTTATGACAGTTTGACGAGTTGAAGATCGAGGATGTCGGCGTTGCCAGACTTCATGGCGTCGAGCGCGCGTGGCGACGGGGTGCCGTCGAGGTTGATGCGAGCGACGGCGGCCTGGGCGCCTTCGAAGATGATGTTCTCGGTTTCCTGCACGTTCAGGTGCGCGATGCGCAAGTACTCGAACACGTGCGCGAGCACGCCGGGCTTGTCACGGTGGCGCACCACCAGCATGTGAGTGGCCGGCGTCAGCTTGGCCAGGTTCACGACATTGGGCACCTTGCCGGTGTCCTTGAAGGTGGTGATGATGCGCACGGTTTCGGCGGCAATCGCTTCTTGCGCCTGGTCGGTTGACGCGCCGATGTGGTGCGTGCCGTAGACGTTCGGCTGCGCCAACAGCGAGTCGGTGAAATCCGCGGTAGCGTCGGCCGGCTCGTTGGCGAACACGTCCAGGCCGATGCGCAAGCCCTTCTCCTTGGCCGCCGCCTCGAGAGCGGCGTAGTCCACCACTTCGCCGCGAGCGGTGTTGATGAAGCAGGCGCCCTGCTTCGCATGCGCCAGCAGCTCGGCGTTCACAAATCCGCGGGTCTCTGTGGTCAGCGCCAGGTGCACGCTCAGAATGTCGGCGTTCGCGACCAGCTCTGCCGCAGTAGCCACCACGTGAATGCCGAAGTTCTTCTCCGCCCTCGCTCGCGAAGAGGCATCGTCACTAAAGCGACGGCTCCACACCAGCACCGGCATGCCGAACGCGCGGGCACGAGACGCGACTTCCTGGCCGATGTGGCCGAAGCCGATCAGGCCCAGCGTCTGTCCCGCCAGGCCCCTGGCCTGCGAGTATTCCTTCTTGTTCCA
The DNA here is from genome assembly GCA_002737365.1 of Acidobacterium sp. Classification (GTDB taxonomy): domain Bacteria; phylum Acidobacteriota; class Vicinamibacteria; order Vicinamibacterales; family UBA2999; genus 12-FULL-67-14b. The sequence goes on from NSIL01000020.1 coordinate 8,949, forward strand.
CTTCCCCGCCCGCAGTTCGGCGACATTGTCGGGGATGCGGCGGTCGACCGACAGGATCAACCCCATGGTCAGCTCCGCTACCGCCACCGAGTTCTTGCCGGGACAATTCGACACGTAGATGCCGCGCTTCGACGCGCCGGCCACATCAATGGTGTTTACGCCTGCGCCGGCTCGCACGATCAGCGACAAGGCGCCGGCATCGAGCATCGGCTCGGTCACCTTGTTGGAACGCACCACCAACACCGGCGCGCCGGTCTCTTTGATGGCTGCGACCAGGGTCTCGCCCTTGGCGTCGGGCTGGAAGATCACTTCGCAGCCGGCCGCTTTCAGACCCTCAATGCCAGACTTCTCAAACTTGTCGGCGATTAATACTTTCATCACTGCCTACGACTCCAAGCCTCAAGCCCCAGATCAGATTAAGTGTGACAGCAGACCGTCGCGGAGCTTGGGCTCGAACCAGGTCGACTTGGGCGGCATGGTCTCACCGGCGTCCGAGACCCGCAGCAGGTCCGCGACCGAGACCGGGAACATCGAGAAGGCCACCGCAAACGATTTGCTGGTGACCAATTGCTCGAGGGCCGAGGTGCCGCGGATGCCACCGACGAAATCAATCCGCTTGTCGGTGCGGACGTCGTAGATGCCCAGCACCGGCTCGAGAATCGTGTTCTCCAGGATGTCGACGTCGAGCGCTTGGGCGCTGGCGGGCAGCGTCAGCGTGTGCCACGCCCCAGCGAGATACATCGCCACGTCGCCCTTGCGGGCCGGGGTAGCGGGACCGCCCTCGGTCACGGTCAGGCGCCGCTTCAACGAGCCCAGGAACTCGTTGGCCGTCAGGCCGTGCAGGTCGCGCACCACGCGGTTGTAGGGCAGCACCTGCATCTGGTTATCCGGAAAGGCAACGGCGAGCACGCGATCGTGGTCGCCGGCACCTTTTTCCGCGAGCGAGCGGCGGGTTCGTGCCGCACTAGCAGCGCGGTGGTGGCCGTCGGCGATGTAGAGGCTGTCGAGAGCGGCGAAGGCATCAATGATCGACTGATTCATCGCCACCGGCACACGCCACAATTGGTGACGCACGTCATCTGGCGCGACGAGATCGTACAGGGGATCGGCTGCGGTGGCCTTGGCCACCACCGCATCGATTGTTGTGGAGGCGCGATAGGTCAGGAAGACGGGACCGGTCTGCGCGCCAATGGCAAGCATGTGACGAGTGCGATCGTCTTCCTTGTCGGGCCGGGTCTTCTCGTGCTTCTTGATCAGGCCGCGATCGTATTCATCGATCGAAAAGCACGCGGCCACGCCCGACTGCACGTGCGTCCCCATGTGGAGGCGGTAGACATAGAAGCTGGCTTCGTCTTCGACCACCAGCAGCGCCAGTTCCTTCAGCCGGGCGAAGTTCTTCGCGGCCAGGTCGTAGACGCCGTCGCCGTGGGAGTTGGTCCCCGGCGGCAGCTCGATCTCGGGCCGCGAGACGCGGAGAAAGCTCAGTGGGTTCCCCTCGGCCAGCACGCGGGCCTCTTCGGTATTGACGACGTCGTAGGGCACAGATGCCACGGCGGCTGCCGACGGGGGCGCCGGCCGCAAGGCCCTGAAGGGGTAGATGGCAGACATGCTTAGTAAATTATCGAACAGGAGTATGAGGAGTTCAGGAATTAGTTATTGTTGGCAGCTCGAGCGAGAGGTGGGGTGAACAGCAGCGACAGGTAACGGTCGCGCTCGGACGAGAACACGTTCATCAGCGCGGCCGCCACCGGATCGCCGGGCGGCATGTTGCGGTGTTCGAGGATCGGGTTCACGTAACGCCCGTTCTTCTTCAGCCCATAATGCAGATGCGGACCGGTCGCGAGTCCGGTCTGGCCGACCTTGCCGACGAGCTCGCCCTGGCCAATCCGCGAACCCTGCTTCACCGAGATGGCCGACAGGTGCAGGTATTCGGTTTCGTAGCCGTTCGGGTGTCGCACCTTCACCGTGCGTCCGCCGCCGCTGGTCCAGCCGGCGAGGGTCACCACACCGGGGGCCACCGAGACGACGGGGGTGCCCGTGCCGGCGTGGTAATCGACGCCGTTGTGCGCGCGGGCATAGCCGAGGATGGGGTGCTTGCGCGAGGTGGAGAAACGCGACGTCACGCGCGGCTCGAACTTGAGCGGCGACTTCAGGAAGAAGTGCTTGAGCGACCGGCCCTGGTCGTCGTAATACGCCGCCGGCCCGCCCTCGGGCGTAAAGCGAATGGCGCGCAACTCGCGGCCCTCGTTGACGAACTCGGCAGCCAGGATCGGGCCGTAGCCGGTCAGCTTGCCTTCGCGCGTGTGCCGCTCGACCAGCAGGCGGAAGCGATCGCCCGGCTGCAGATCCGAGTTGAAGTCGATTTCTCCGGAGAAGACATCGGCCAGGCCGAGCGCCAGGTCAATTCGCTCGCCGGCCTTGTCGAGCGCCGCCGACAGCGAGTTGGTCTCGCGATCGATGGCACCTGCGACGGTCACGACCGAGGTCTCCTTGGGAATGCGTTCGATCGCGGTGTGGAACCGCGGGGTGCCATCGAGCGAACCGCGGGTCGCGGTCAGCCGGCGATCGGCGTCAATCTCGTACTCGAACCGGCGCACGCGACCGTCGAGCATGCGATCGATCAGGTAGGGCTGTCCGGCGCGGATGCGCCGCAGGTCGAAGACATCGCCAAGCGATGCCACCAGCACGGCCTTCTCCGGCCCCTCGATCAGGTGACGGTCGAAGACCGAGCCGATGGTGGTGCGCGTGGGGACAAATCCGGTCAGGTAGTCGGCATCGCGTTCGAGCGAGACATCGGCGGCCAGGTGCGCCATCGACACCGGGTCAGCGGCCGATACCAGCCACAGGGGCGATGATGCGGCCCCCACGAGCAGGGCGATAGCCGGAATCAGGACTCTTTTACGCATGAACCGAGGACGGTCGATCCTAGCAAAACTCGACGCGCAAAAATATGCCAAAAGAGGAGTTCGCGACGTGGCAAGGGCACGACAAGCTGCGCAGTTACGCCCTCACGGACGATCTGGTGGTCCCCCGGACCTGCCCTCGAGAAACTGAACCTCGGCCGCGACGGATCAATCCCACGCGTTCGACGGCCAAAGCCATCGACTTCAGCCATCGCGGGTCGCTGGCAGCAGGGGGCACTCGGGTCATGCTGTAACGGGTGGCCTCGGTTCGGTAATCATCGGGTAACATCCGAAGTGAATTGGAACTCGCCCTCGCGGTCGTCGCTGCTCTCGTCCTTGGTTTCACCGCCGGCTGGATGCTGGCCTCGCGCACGCGCGTGTCACAGGACGCGCAGTTGCGTGAGTCGTTCGCGGCGCTCGCCGCGGCCACCCTCAAGTCCAGCACCGATGAGTTCCTCAAGCTGGCCGACCAGAAAATCGGCAATGTCCACAAGGAGGCCGCCATCGACCTCACGCGGCGCCAGCAGGAGCTGGGGTCGCTGGTCGCGCCGATCAAGGACTCGCTGCTCCAGGTCGATGCCAAGCTGAAAGAGGTCGAGAAGAACCGCGTCGACGATAGCGCCAGCATGCGGACCATGTTGAGCCTGGTCGGCCAGACACAGCAGCAACTGCAATTGGAAACGCAGAACCTGACCCGCGCGCTGCGGTCACCGGGTGTGCGCGGCCAGTGGGGTGAAGTGCAGTTGCGCAAGGTGGTGGAGTTGGCCGGCATGATGGCCCACTGCGACTTCGACGAGCAGCGCACGATCTTCTCCGAGTCCGGACGCCTGCGTCCTGACATGATCATCAATCTCCCCGGCGGCCGCTCGATCGTCGTCGATGCCAAGGTGCCGCTCGAAGCGTTTCTGGATGCGCAGGCGACGACGGACGAGGGAGTGAGGAGCGGAAAACTGGCGGACCATGTGCGCCAGGTGCGCGACCACGTCACCAAGCTCGGCGCCAAGGTCTACTGGGATCAGTTCCCCTCGTCTCCCGAACTCGTGGTCTTGTTCCTGCCCGCCGAAGCCATCTACATGGCCGCGCTCGAGCAGGATGCCCTGTTGATCGATCACGGCGTGAAGCAGAACGTGTTGATCGCCAGTCCGCTGACACTGATCGCGCTGCTCAAGGCAGCGGCGTTCGGATGGCGCGAAGAGAAGCTCACCATCAACGCCGAAGAGATCAGCCGCCTCGGCCGGGCCCTGCATGAAAGCGTCGCCACTCTGGCGGAACACCTCGAAGACCTGCGCAAACGCATGGACGGTACGTTCTCGACGTTCAATCGGGTGGTGGGATCGTTCGAGAACAACGTGCTGGTGAAGGCGCGGCGCTTCCGTGAACTCGGCGCCGGCAGCGCCAAGGAGATTCCGCTGATCGAGCCACTGGAGACCGTCGCGCGCAAGTTGGACGCGCCCACACAACAAGGTTTACTCGATTCGGAAGAGACCGAAGTCAGTCCAGGAGAGCGTTCATGAAGCCAATTGCATTCGTCCTCGCCGCGGCCATCGCGGCAACCACGATGACCGGTGCGGCCCAGAGCGGCAAGCCCGAGGCGACCTCACTCGCCGGCCAGCCGTTGATGGTGCCGGCGGCGATCCCCAACCAGCAGAAGCTCGACGCCGACCTGGCGCAGGCCGAGAAGATCCTGGCCGCCAATCCCAGGGACGCCGAAGCGATCATCTGGGTCGGCCGACGGCTGGGATACCTGTGGCGCTACCACGACGCGATCGCGATGTTCAGCAAGGGCATCGAGATGTATCCGAGCAATCCGAAGTTCTATCGCCACCGGGCACATCGCTTCATCACCATCCGCCAGTTCGCCAAGGCGCAGGCCGACTTCGAGAAGGCCGCGCAGTTGATCAAGGGCCAGCCTGACGAGATCGAGCCCGATGGTGCGCCGAACCCGGCCGGCAAGCCGCGCAGCACGCTGCAGTTCAATATCTGGTATCACCTCGGCCTGTCGTACTACCTGCAGGGCAACTACGCGAAAGCCTACGACGCCTACGTCGAGTGCATGAAGGTGTCGAACAATGACGACTCGGTGGCAGCGACCAGCGACTGGATGTGGATGACGCTGATGCGCCTGAACCGCAAGGCCGATGCCGCCAAGGTGCTGGAGCGCATCACGCCGACGATGGACATCCTGGAGAACGGCTCGTATCACCGCCGCTTGCTGATGTACAAGGGCCTCGACAAACCCGAGGCGCTGCTCGACACCACCAAGGCGGACGACACGACCATTGCCACGCAGGGCTACGGCGTGGGCAACTACTACTTCGTCACCGGTAACACGGCCAAGGCGCGTGAAGTGTTCCAGAAGGTGACGTCTGGCGGCGGCTGGAATGCGTTCGGCTTCATCGCGGCCGAAGCCGATTTGCAGCGCATCAAGTAGTACCAGCAAGCCGGCGCTGCCGAACCAGGGCGCCTTGTGGCGCGGCGGCATCATCGATCGCGGCCAGGCGGTGAAGTCCGAGATCGCGTGGAGCCGATTCATCCAGACCGCGCCCACGGTGGCAGGGTGGCCTGAATCCGCAGAACTTGATGACACACACTCGGGCTGACGGAATGCCGTCAGCTCGAGAGAGGGTGCGAACTCGTGAGGTTCGCGGTGACGCGCTAGGTCGCGAACTTCGTCTGCGGCGCCTGCGCCGGCCGCACGCTCATGCGATAGCCCGTCCAGGTCAGGAGCAGCCCCATGAGTTCCGTGACGTACAGCACCTCGACATAGCCCATGCGGGTGGCCGTGCCGCCAATGCCTGGGAGGATGGCACCCGCCGCGATCGGGACATTGGCGTAGACGCGATGACGCGTCGACGGATCGGCGCTGTAGCGAAGGGCCGACAGAATGGCGCCCCCGATCAGAAACACGACGGCGTAGAGGTTGACCACCGGGCTGAAGGCGCGAACCCATTGCCACTGCATGACACGGCCCGTCAGTCGGTGGGCCTCGACCTGCGAGTAATCGATCGGCGACAACACGACGAACACCGACGCGATGACGACGTAGACGATCAGGGATGCCGTCAACACATGCGCGGTCTTGCGGCCGAGCAACAGGTAGACGGTTCCCTGGGCGAGGGGGGCGCCGCCCAGCAGCGCCCCCGAGATGTACCACGCCCGAAAAGTCGGCTCATTCCATCCCACCAACGTCGTCGTCGCCTCGGTGAAGGTCCCCACCCCATAGGTCGCAATCCCGATCGCCCACCACAACAGGTGCAGGCGGTCGGGGTGTTCGCGATAGCGGCGGTAGATCTCGAGTGCAAACGGCACCGCGAGAATGGTGGTCACTACCGGCACGTAGTGAACGAGCGACGCGGAGCCGCCCATTAGAATGCCCCCACGTTGAGGCCGATGGTAAAGCTACGGCCACGGGCCGGTGCGAACTGGAACTGTTCGCGATAGAAGTCGTCGGTCAAGTTCTCGACGGCAAACACCAGGCTGGCTCGCTCGCGGCCGCGACCCAGATTGATGCCGAAGCCAACGCGCTGAACGTTGAAACCGGCGAGCGACTGCAGGTCCTGCGCGATCAGGAACGGCGAGTCGAGCAACGTCTCGGCTACGCGCGTAACCTCGGCCTGGCTGCGAAGGCCGTACTCCGCCCACCACCGTCCACTCGACTTGGTGAAGCGGGCGTTGACGACCAGCTTCGCGGGCGTGATGTTGTCGAACGGCGTGCCGGCCAGCGAGCTGTCATCGAGCGGGTTGACGCCATCCGTGATGGTGCCGCGGGTAAACGCCGCCGCACCCGTCACCGTCAGCACACCGGGCCGGAACACCATCGGCGCCGCCGCCGACACCTCAATCCCGGTGACGCGAACGTCGCCGTAGTTGGTCGCCTGCGTCAGCGCGCCCGAGGCGTTGGTTGCCACCACCAGATCCTGGGCGATGAAGTTCTGATACTGGTTCAGAAAGTAGTAAGCGCCGCCCGAGACGTTGCCGGCACGGAACTTCACACCAGCATCGAAGTTGTTGCCAGTCTCAGGCTCCACGGTGATGTTCGGAATGATCGTGCCGGCGGTCGCTGGTCCCGCGAACAACATCTCCTCCAGATTGGGATGACGGTAGCTGCGGCCGAAGCGCACGAACGGATTGATTGCGCCGTCGGTGTTCGCGACGATCCCGATGTCGCCGGTAAGGGCGTTACGCGAGGTGGTCGTGCCCGCCGGGTTGGGCAACGTCGCCGGGTCGATCGCCGGCTTGGCATTGCCGACCACGCTGGCGACGTCGTAGCCGGGGGTGTTCTCGGTAATCACGGTGTAGAAATCACCGCGCAGGCCGGCGATCACCGACACCGTGGGGCGCACGTGCCATTCGTCCTGGGCAAACACCGCAACGTCGCGCAGGCTCGCGTCCGGCACGCGGACGGGACGCGCAATTGACGCCGGCCCCAGCACCACCGGCGCCGGCAGCACCACGGGCGCTGGCCCGCGCGGCCCCAACACTACCTGGCCAACGAGCGAGGTCGTCGTCGAGGTCGTGCGCTGGTCGCTGCTGCGGTCGCGATAGGAGGTCGTGCCCGCGGTCAGCAGGTGGTTCTTCGCCGGCACAAACACGGCGTGGAGGTCGATGCCAGGCGTCGAGACGCGCTGTTCGGTGTCCGACAGGATGTCGAGGCGCAAGACCGAGATCGGGAGGAGCGCCACCGGTGTTGGCGCCGGGAACTGCACCGGCAAGGTCGTCCGCAGCAGGCGCTCGGTGCGCTGGAAATGGGCTGACAACGAGAGATTGGCGAGCCAGGGCGTGACCGCCTGCGCTTCATAGCGCGCCGAAACGCGGTCGAGGTTGCTGTACGGCAACGAGGTGTCGTTGAAGAAGTACGGCTGCTCGAAGTCGGGGAAGCCCACGTCTGTCATGCGGCGGCTCTGGTAGCGGATGCGCAGCGAGCGGCGATCGCCGAGCTTGATCAAAGACGAGGCGTTGACAAACTTGCCTTCCGCCTGCGAGTTCAGGATTTCGTTATCGGTGCGGACGTACGGCGCGTTGAACGGATCGGGGAACGCCTTGAAGGCGAAGCCGAAGTTGGTGTCAATGGTATCGGCCTGCTTCAGCGTGCCGGCGGCGAAGTAGGGCCGCGTGTCTTCGACGTCGAACTTTCCGGCCTTGTAGTTGTCGTAATTCTCGGCGCCGGCCTGCACGCGGAACGTGAAGCGCGGCGTCGTCGCACCGATCGTCGCGGTGCCGCGCATGCCCGACTCGTTCGAGCTGTAGAAACCGTTAAAGCCGTAGACCAACTGCCTGGTCGGAGTGAACACCGGTTCGTTGGTGATGATGTTGATGGTGCCGGCGAGCGCGTCGGAGCCGTACATCACCGTGCCCGCGCCGTTAATGATCTCCATGCGCTCGATCGAGTCGGGCGAGACCAGGCCTACTTCGGCGCCGGTGCGGTCAGTCGCCTGGCGGGCGGTGTTCAGACGTTCGCCGTCCACCAGCACCAGCAGGCGCGTGGAATCAAGGCCGCGCAGACGGGGACGGACCCCAAACGGGCCACTGCCCACCGGCGTGACGTTGGCAGCCGTCGCCAGGGCGTCGCCCGTCGACAGCGTGTTCGCCTGCTCAATCGCCGCGTTCGAGATGGTTTCTACATGCAGCGGAATCTGCCGCACTTCGCGTTCCGACAGGCTGGCCGTCACGCTTACTTCCGCGCTGAGCACGCCAACTTCCAGCGACATCGGCACGTCGAGATCCGACTCCACCTGTTCGACGATGACGGTGCGCGCAACCTGGGAGAAACCGCCGCGGGTCACGATCAGCAGATACGTGCCGACCGCGGGCGCATCAAAGCGATAGCGCCCTTCCTGGTCGGTCTCGGCCACGGTCTCCTGGCCAGTGGCGACGACGTGAAGGACGACGCGGGCGGCCGGGACGGCGGCGCCGGTGGAATCTGAAACGGTGCCGCGAATGGTGCCGGCAAGTACTGGGGTGGCAGCAAACAACGCCGCCGCAAACAAGAAGACAGGAATCCTGCGCATGACAATAGCTCCGCGGACTCGGGAACAGCAGTCCAAGAGTCCAGAAAACAGATCGAGATTAAGAGTTAGAAGTGGAGCGAGCTCTTAGATCTGTCGCGGAGGCGGTCGAGAGGAGTACTGCGGCGAGAAACCGGCGCCGAAAATCCCGGTGAGGGACGAGGCGGCGACGAGGCCGGGGTAGAGGCGCGCGTGGCGATCGCGGCGCGCCAGCACGCCGGCGAGCATCCACAGCGTGATGGCCAGGACCGTCGTCGATGCCAACTGCAGGACGACGGCCGTCACCGTTTCGGGCAGCGCCATTGAGTGGATGGAATCGCTGAAGTCGGTGGCCACCGCGGGGCCGTGCAGCAGCGCCGCCAGCACCCAGATGGCAATGCCCTGGCGGCTCCATACCGAGGCGCCGCCGCGGCGGATGGCCCCAAGAGCGGCGACCAGGCCGGCCGCAACCATCCAGCGGAAGACCAGCCAGGGATCGTCGAGGCGGCCCGCCGCGATCTGCGAGGCAAACAGCCAGCCGTGGAAGGCGACCAGCACTGCTCCCGCCACGACGGCCGACGTCCGGGCCAACGAGCGGCAGCGCTCGAGGCTCGTCGGCCACGCGATGTGACGTGAAGACATCACAGCCATTGTAGCTGATGTCCGAAAACCAGCGGCTTACGGCCGGTGATCCGGCTTGCGGTCCCACCGGAACGCGCGGAGGGCGGCGATCTGAGCGGCCGGCAACGGCCTTCCGCTGACCGCCAGATTGGCCTCCACGTTCGCCAACGCGCGCATGCCGGGAATGACGGTCGTGACGGCCGGGTGCGCCAGGATGAATCGCAGCGCGACGCTCGGCAGCGACTCGCCCCACTCGTCTACCAGCGCCTTGAGCGGTGCCACGCGAGTCAGCGTCTCCTGCAGCTTGGGCGCCTGGAAGTAGATGTTGCGGAAGTCGCCGTCAGGCCACCGCGTCGCGGCGGTCAGCGTGCCCGTGAGGCTGCCTTCATCGAACGGCACACGCGCGATCACGCCAATGCCCTTCTTCGCGCACACGTCAAACAGCGCGTCCTCGGGTGCCTGGTCGAAGATGTTGTGAACCACTTGCACGGTATCAACGAGGCCGGTTTCGAGTGCGTGGAGCACGTTTTCGGGCTCCCACCGATTCACACTGATCCCGAACGCGCGAATCTTTCCAGCGCGCTTCAAGTCCTCAACCGCCCGCTTCCACCCATCGTCGGTAGCCCAGCGGTCGTCCCACACATGGAGTTGCTGAAGGTCCACGACGTCGGTTCCGAGGTCGGCCAGGCTGCGATCGGTGTATTCGACGATGTGCTCGTAGGGGAACACTTGATCGACCGGCTTAGTCCCCTTGCCCGGCCACACGCGATCCTTTGGTGGCACCTTGGTGGCCGTGAACAGCCGCGCCCCGGCGTGACGACGAACGAGGTCGCCCAGCAGGCGCTCGCTGCGCCCCTCGCCGTAGGCCCAGGCCGTGTCAAAGAAGTTGCAGCCGAGCGCCACCGCGCGATCGAGCGACGCGGACGAAGCGGCATCGTCCGAACCCGTCCAACCGCCCATGCCCCACATGCCGTAACCGATGTCGGTCACGTCCCAGCCGAGGCGGGTAATGCGTCGCGTGTTCACGAGTGAGCCTTCATCATCACGTTGCCGCCATAGCGTTCGACCCACAGGCTGCCGACCAGCGCGATCAGCGCACAGGCCATCATCAGGAACGCGGGCGAGGCCATTTGCCCGGTGCCGCCGATCAGGGAGGTCGCAACCAGCGGCGCGGTGCCGCTGAACAGCGTGAAGCTGACGTTGAAGCCCAGCGCGACGCCGGTGAAGCGAATGCGCGTCGGGAACAGGTCGGTTAGCAACACGGCGAAGGACCCGTTGGTGAGGCCAGCCGCCAGTCCCGCCAGGACCAGAAGCAGGGTCAGATTGACTGACCGGGACTCGAGCGCGAGATAGAACGGATATGCGAATACCAGCAACAAGGTGACGCCGGTGCGTAGCAGGTAGCGCGGCGGGATGCGGTCGCCAATCCAACCGGTCGCCAGAATGCCGATGGCTGACGCGATCACACCGACCGTCTGTGAAAACACGGCCTGCTTCGGATCGTACTGCAGCACCCCCGCCAGGTAGGCCGGCAGGTGAGAGAAGAACAGCCCGTTGAAGCAGCCGGTGCCGGCCAGTAGCGCGCAGCCGACGAGCACGTGAGTCCGGTGCGTGCGCAGCAGTTCGACAAACGGCTGGCGCGACGCCAGGCTCCGCATCTTCTCGAACTCAGACGATTCCTCGAGCGAGCGGCGCAGCACGAAGCTGAGCACGCCGCTGAGGCCGCCGATCACAAACGCGATCCGCCAGCCATAGACCAGTACCAGCGCCGGGTCGAGCCACGTCCGCACCGATAAGCTCACGGCCGTCGCCGCCGCCACCCCCATCGTCACGCACGCGAACACCACGCCGCACACGAGCGGAGCAATTCGGGGCGCCGTCTCAACAACGTAGGTCAGGGCGCCTGGCAGCTCACCACCGAGGCAGAACCCTTGCAGCAGCCTGAGCACCACCATCAAGAGACTGGCGGCCACACCCCACTGCGCATATGACGGCACCAGGCCCATGCCCAAAGTCGCCGCCGACATCACGAACACCGACCACAGGAACACTTTCCGGCGCCCGTAGCGATCGCCGTAATGGGCGAGGACGATGCCACCGAATGGGCGGGCCAGGTAGCCGACCGCAAACGTGGCAAACGATGCCATCAGCGACGCGATCGGCGAGGCGTTGGGAAACACCGCGGCGGCGATGTCCCTGGCGAAGACCCCGAAGATGACGAAGTCGTAAAACTCAAGCGTGCCGCCAAGGCTGGCCAGCAGCACGATGCGCCATCCGGCAGCGGTGATGCGATCGGACGCGGGACTGGTCGGAGCAGGTGTCGTGGTCACCATGGGTTATCGCAACATGTCCTTGACGACAGCGAAGTCGCCGTCGTTCGGTGAGGGTTGAATGCCAGTCACGGCGCACATCAGGTTGTAGACGTGGATATTCTCAAACGGCTTGACGAGGAGTCCGCGCCGAAAGCGCGAGCCCGCGGCAATGAACAGTCCCTGCATTGACTTCGCGCGCGCGTCGTAGCCGTGCGTGCCGCCGGGCGGGTCGCGCTCGTGTCGATCCCAGCGGTCTGTTTCGGTCCGCGAGGTGATGTACCAGCCTTCGTCGGCAATCCCGATGATCGGCGACACTCGCGGATGGCCCGCGAGCCCATACTCGGCTGGAATCTCGTCGCGCCGATACACCTGCAGATGCGGGTGCTGGTCTTTGAGCGCGGCGTACATCTTCTCGACGTCGCCATCCTTCGGCGTCAGCCCGAGTACCGGCGCCCAGTCGATGATATCGGCGGTGTCTGGCGCGAGGTAGTCGTCCAGCACGATCATCCGGCCGCGGCTGAGGGCCGCCATGCCGTGGTCACTGACAATGACGTAGTTGACGCGATCGGTGAGCCCCGCGGCTGAGACTCCGGCCACCAGTTCGCCGACCGAGCGGTCCACGTCGAGCGCCGCGGCGCGTGTCTGCTCGGCATCCGGACCAAAGCTGTGGCCGGCGTTGTCGACATCGCTGAAATACAGGGTGAGAAACGATGGCCGCTGGCCGTCGGGCAACTTCAACCACTCGAGCAACTGGTTCACGCGAGCGCTGTTCGGCAGGTCGTCATCGAAGTCGCGCCAGAAGGTGGCCTGCCGTCCGCCGATCCTGGTTTCCGAGCCAGGCCAGAACATCGCGGCAGCCACCTTGCCCTGGCGCTCGGCGGTGTTCCAAATCGGATCGCCTCCCCACCAGCGGGGATCGGCCAGCACGTCGCGGTTCGACATCGAGTACCGGCCCGGTATGACCGGGTCGCGCATGTTGTTCGAGACAATGCCGTGGTGAGCCGGCGTGAGGCCGGTCACCAGCGTGTAGTGATTGGGGAACGTCTTGGAGGGGAACTGCGGAATCAGTCCCTCGGCGCGAACACCCTCAGCCGCCAATCGCGACAGCGTCGGTGGGGCGAACCGCGCCAGGTAATCCCAGCGCCATCCATCGATCGAGATCAGTATGACGATCGCCGCATCGGCGGGCGGCACGGGTGCGGGACGGCAACCAATGGCCGTGATGACAGCCAGCAGGCCCAGCGCAAGTCGGCGGAACACGATCAAGAGTGTAATGCGAGAACGGCCACGCTAAGTGGTGCGCCGCAGGTAACTCCAGGTCGGCGGTGGTGTCAGCCCCTCGATGGTCAGCGTGGCGACGAGCTTCGTGCCGAGATCGATCGTCCGGATCGCGTGGTTGTTGGTATCGGCGATGTACAGGGTGTCGCCGGACACCGACAGGCCGCCGGGCTCGAAGAACTGCGCGGTCTTCGCCGCGCCGTCCACGTGGCCGGCCGTGCCGGTGCCAGCAAAGGTCGTGACCTGCCTGGTGGCGGGGTGGAGCATCTTGATCTTGTGGTTATAGGTGTCGGCAATGAACACGCGGCCAGCGGAGATCGCGACCCCGAGCGGATGTTGCAGCCGCGCCGCATCGCCCGTGCCATCCTCATCACCAAACTTGAACAGGTCGCCGCCGGCGATGGTCGTCACCGCATTGCCGGGCGGCAAATCGAGCGCGCGGATGATGTTGGCTTCGGCGTCGGCGACATACAGCGTGTTGCCATCAAGGGCGAGGCCGGACGGCTGCGCGAAGGTCGCGGTGTTGACGGGACCATCCTTCCGCGCCTCTTCGCCGGTGCCGGCGTAGGGATACGCGCGGTCGTGCAGCAGATCGACCACCCAGATCTGGTGCGGCCCTGCCATCGCGATGATCAGGATGCCGGGCTTAATCGCCAGGTCCCACGGCGAGTTGAGGTCAATGCGCATGGCCTCGCCCCCTTCACCGCTCCACGCGCCTTGTTTGCCGGTGCCCGCCACGGTGTGGACCGCGCGCGCTGGGAAATCGACGACGCGCACCTCGTGATTCTCGGTGTCGGCGACATACAGCTCGCCGTCGGAGCCAAGCACCATTCCTTGCGGACGATAAAACCGCGCCTGGGTGAAGATGCCGTCGTTGTCGCCCTGCAAGCCCGAGCCGATGGTTTCAACCAGTTGGCCATCGAGGGCGGCCACCACAATGCGGTTGTGATTCGAGTCGGCGATGAACAGGCGGCCAGACGCCTCGTCTGCCAGCACCTTGCCCGGATACAGCAACGGGCGGTCGGCGTGTCGCGCGCGTTCGAGATCGAGTGCCAGCGGCGCGCGGTTGATTTGACCTTGTTCATCAAAGACCCGCACGACCGTGCGAATGGCGCTGATGAACCCGTCGAGATTGCCCTCGCCCATGGCGGTGCCGACGAGATTGCCGGCCGGGTCGATGATCACGCGCGTCGGCCAGGCCTGCACGCCGTAGCGGCGCCAGATCTCGTGACCGGCGTCGTTCGCGACCGGATGCTCGATCTCGTAGCGCACGAGGATGCGCTTGAGGTTCTCGGTGTCCTTCTCGTTTGTGAACTTGGGCGAGTGAACGCCGATCACGACGAGTTCTTCGGGGAAGCGCTGCTCGAGCGTCTTCAGATCCCGAAGAATGTGCATGCAGTTGATGCAGCCGTAGGTCCAGAAGTCGAGGACTACGACCTTGCCACGCAACTGCGCCAACGACACCGGCGAGGCGACATTCAACCACGCGACCGCGCCGTCAAGACTTGGTGCGGGAATAGGGACTTCGGCGACAGGCGTTTCGTTCTCACTCATCGGTCGTGCGCTTGGCGTCCTTCGTGGTTACGGCCTATCGGCCGGCGTCGCGCGTCCAGGCGCGCAGGCGATCAGCGGGCTCGACGGTGACCGGACCAGCAAGCCATTTATCGACCGGCCACGGCACGCGCCAGGTCCAGTTGAGGTCGTCGACGATGGCCGGCGTGTTGATGCGGTCGGTCCAGCCAAACACGTCTTGCAACGGTATCAGGGTCAGCCGCGAGCCGGCAGCCAACAACGACCGGAGGACGGCGGCGCGTTGCGCATCGGTCGTGATCGCCTCGGTCGCCGCCAGTGGCTCAATATCGTGGGTCCCGGTCGTTGCCACCGACTGTTCGGGAAATTCGGTGGGATCGATCAGCGGCTGGCCAGGCTCGTCCCAGTGCCGTTCCCAACGCAGCACCTTCAGGCCCGGCAGCTCCAGCCGCGCCATCGATTCGCGGACAAAGCCGGGGATCACACCGAGGTCTTCGGCAATCAACGCCGGCGCCGGCGAGCGGGAGCCGAGCACGGCAATCATGGTCTCGCCGAGCCGGATCTGGCCGGGTTCGTCACCAGGTTCGAAAAACGCCGGCCGCGTTTTGTCGATGGGACGGATGAACATGCGGTACAGGCCGACCAGGTGATCGATGCGGAAGCCGTCGTAAAGGGCCGCGTAGCGGCGGGCGCGGGCGCGCATCCACGCGAAGTCAGACTTCGCCATCTCCTCCCAACGCCAGGGCGGTAAACCCCAATCCTGGCCGGTCTCGCTGAAGGCATCAGGCGGCACGCCGATGGTGGCGTCGAAGCGGAACTCGTGCTGCCGGGCCCACACGTCCGGGCTGTCGACGGAATTCATGAACGGCAAGTCGCCGAATACGCGTACGGGCCACGCCAGCCGCTTGGCGTCGGCCCACTGCTCGGCGGCAATCCACTGCAGGTACATTCGATAGCGAATCTCCGAGTGCAGAGCCGGGCGGGCGGCTGCGACGGTGGTGGCGTCGGCCCGGGCCAGTGGTTCAGGCCACAGGTGCCACGGCAGGTCGTCGTGCAACGCGTGCAAGGCGCGGAACACCGCGTACTCGTCGAGCCACCAGGCTTCGTCGGCGATGAACTGATCGAAGCGGACGGCCCGTGGTGAGCCTCGCGACACCTCGAGGTGAAGGAAGCGCTCGAACGAACGCCGCAGCCAGCGCTCCTTGAACGGACGGACCTGCGCGTACTGGATGCGAGGCGACTGCCGCAGCGACCGCAGCGTGGCCTGATCGTCTTCGTGCAGCGCCAGCTCGCCGCCGAGACCAGCGAAGTCCACCAACTGCGGCAGCGAGATGTAGATCGGATCCAGCGCCATCGCCGACATCGCCGAGTATGGCGACCGTTCGGTCGGCGGCATCTCGTTGATCGGCAGGATCTGCAGCAGCGACTGCCCGGCTTCGGCCGCCCACCGGGCGAACATCGGCAGGTCGTGGAACTCGCCGATGCCCCAGCTTTCGGTCGAGGTCAGCGCGAACAGGGGCACGCTGATGCCGCTTTGCCGCCGCATCATGCCGCGGCTCCGGTCGACGCACGGCGCAGCAAGCGAGTGATGGCCGGCGCGAAGACCGCCGGCGCTGGCAGCAGGCTGGTCACGAGATACGCCTCGCGCGGGAAGTCAAAAAAATATCCGGGATGCACCAGCACGTCGTCCTGGTCCAGCAGCTCGAGCACGAGCGCATCTTCAGAGCGGACGGCGGGCACCTGGAGTACCGCGGACCAGCCACCTTCGACGGTGAGCACCGCGATTGACGGAGAGGCAGCCGTCAACGATCGCAATGTCGCCAGGTTGTCCTGGACCCGTGCGAGGATTTGCGCGCGCACGAGGGCGCCCTGCTCGATCAGCGATGCCGCCGCCATCTGCACCGGCGTGGAGACCGATAAGTACGTGTCGGCGATGATCTCGTAGGCCGCCAGTGCCGCATCAACCTTCGCGGCGGGCCCGCCGAAGCCAATCCATCCCAGCTTCACCTGCGGCAGGCCCGCCGACTTCGACAGGCCGCCGAGGCTGAAAGTCAACACGTCGCCGGCCGCCATCACCGGCGTCGCCGCCGGTGACGGCTCGAGGCGGTAGTCGGCGAACACCTCGTCGCCGATGATCGGCCAGTCATGGGCCACGCAGATCTCGGACAAGGCCGCGAGATCATCGCGGTGCAGGAACGAGCCGGTCGGATTGTTCGGCGATACGATCAGCAACGCCTTGACGCGCGGACTGACAGCTCGCCGCACCGAGTCGATGTCGATCCGCCAGGCCCCGTGATACTCGAGATCGTAGGTCAGCGCGGTGACGGATTCGAGACGGGCGAGGTGCTCGAACAGCGGATAGCTGGGACGCGGCACCAGGATGGCGTCACCGGCGTCGCAGAATAGCTTGAACAGCAGCGCATACGCTTCGCTCGTGCTCGAGGTGAGCGCCACGCGGTCGGCGGAGATCACGATGCCGCGGCGGCGGAAGTCGGCGGCCACCGCCGCGCGCGCCGGCCATTGTCCAAGCGGCAGCGGGTCGTAGGCCAAGCCCTGCGGGTCCGCCAGCGAGGCGAGCAGATCCGGTGGATACGACAGGCCGACGCGGGTCGGGTTCGACTCGGTCAGATCGGCGATGGCGGTGCCACGGCGGCGCTTGGCCTCAACGGCCCGCGCGAGCGCGTTTGGTTCCAGATTGACTGGCAGACGGGCCGACGTCATTCAGCGGGTGACCAGCTCGACGCGCTGAATGACATCCCCTTCGCGCACGCCATCGACCACGTCCATGCCGGCCGTGACGGTGCCGAACACGGTGTAGGTGTGATCGAGGCGCGGCGAGTCGACCGTGTTGACGAAGATCTGCGCGTCGCCGGTGTCGCGGCCCCGCGTGGAAATGCCGACGGTGCCGCGCAGATGCAAGCCCACCTCATCGCGCATGAAGAACGAATCGCCGGTGTATTCGTTGGCGCCGGGGCTGCCGCCTTGGATCACGAAGTTCAGGGCAATGCGGTGGAACGTGAGGCCATTGTAATAGCCTTCACCGGCACGACGGGCCACGCGTAGCACCGACAGCGGCGCGGCATCCACATCCAGGGCGATGTCAAACGAGCCAGTGCCGGTCATGTGGAAGCGGAGCGCCTTGCCGCGCAGCGCGTTGACCGCGGCCACGGTCACGCCGGGACCGATGAGCGGCTGCGCCGACGCCATACGGGGACGGCCGGTCCAGGCGGTCAGAATTTCAGCAGCCTTGGCGGCGACGGCCGGATCGAAGTCCTTGAGATAGCCCTCGAGATTCACAGCCTGCGAGGCATCACCGTAACCCTGCAGGCGATTGAGGATCGCCAGGCGCGGGTCGCGCGAGGGGTCCTTGCTTTCCTTGGTGATGCGGCCGAGGGCGGTCACGAGCGGCGTGGTCGCTTTCGGTGCGAGGGCGTTGTCTGCGAGTGCGCGGACGGCTGTCAGCACCAACTGGTAATCGCTGCGGTTCAGCGAATCGAGCGCCGCCGCCACGGCCTCGGGCCGCTGCAACTCGATCAACGCCGAGAGGGCGGCCTCGCGCACGTTATCGACCGGGTCGGCCATCAGTGCCGTCAACGTGTCAACGGCACCGAGCGCGCTGGCCGCACGTGCGGCATACATGCGGACCTGCCAGGTGGGATGCGCCACGAACAGTGGCAGGACCTTGGTCGCATCGGCCGGTTGTGTGCGCGCGAGCGAGACCAGGGCATGCGCAGGCGCGTGCCAGGCGCGCGGCTGCGTCGACAGCGTGCTGGCAATCGCGCCCAGTTCCGCTGAGCCTTCCACCGCCGGGCATCCGGCGCCCAACTGATCGATCGCCTGCGTCCGAACGTGGACGTCGGCGTCCTTCAGGGCCGCGCGCACCGGTGCGCACGACGTCTTCTGCAGGTGACGGCCCCATCCGCGCAGTGCCTCCAGGCGCACGCGGGCGTCCGTGTCGGCCATCCCCTTCTTCAGCAGCACGTCGCGGTCGCTGATGGCGGCATCGGTCGCGAGACCCGCCGCCGCGAAGCGACGCACTTCCCGATCGGCATCCAGCAGGCCGCGTTCGATCACCGACGCCGTCACCTGATTGCCGGTGACGAGGGCGGCCATCGCCAGGCGGCGCGTCAGGACCGACCGTGGATCGGCCGCGGGCCGCTGCGCCGTGGCCGCCCATCGCAGCAAGTCCCACGTCCGCGAGCCGAGCGCCGCCAGCTTCTTCGCGCGAACGGTCCGCGCCAGGGATTCGAAGCCGCGCGCTGATCCGACGAGCGCCGCCGAATCGACGTCGTTCATCGAGTCGGGCGACGGCAAGCCGATCGTCAAGACCGCCTCGGTGGCGGCCACCTGTTCAGCGGTGTCGTACGGCAGGCGGCCGAGGGCGGCGGCGATCTCGCCCCATGGTTCCCAGGTGTTGAGGTTGGCATCGATGGCCGCGCGAGTGAGCAGCAGCTTCTGGACCTCGACCACCGCCGCCGGCGTCCGCGCCATCTGCGCCAGCGCATTGGCGGCTTCGGCGCGAATGCCGACACCGTCATCGAGCGCCGGCGCGATCAGTGGAATCATCGCCGGCCGCTCGAGGCGGCCGATGGCACGAATCGCCGTGCGCCGGCCATTGCCCTTCAGGCCCTCCAGCAGCGGCGCCAGGCCGGCCTCGGTCGTCGGCCTGGCATCTTCGGCCTGCAGCATCCGCTCTTGGAGGGATTGCGCCGCCGCCGGCGTCGCCATGCAGATCAAGAGGATCAGTATTTTGTGTGTCATGGGTGTCCTGATCTCTTCAACTCCTGTTTGCTGCTGACCTCGAATACTCGAGCATCTGCTTCGACAAGTCGCAAGGATACGAGATCCTCACGTCCGTGATGGTGCCCGATCCGTCGATGATCGGCTCGAGTTGCGGCATCACGAAGCCGGTGTACGACGGCAGCTTCAGGTGGTCGACCCGCGCCACCACTTCGTCCCTGAGATCCGGGTCGAAATGTACGCCGTAGGCTTCAAACAGCTCGCGCGCGGCCGCGTAGTCGCCTTCGGACTTGATCCGCTGGACTTCGGCCAGCAGCCGCGCCACGCCGGTCCGGAACGCATCCGTGTCGGTCACCACGAAATACGTCTTGTCGTCGCGGCGCCGCACGTCGATGGACTTGCTGTTGGCCAGCAGCCAGTGGACGATCGCCTGGCGGTTGCGCATGTGATCTTCTTCGAGCTGCGCGCCCTCGCGGACGCGCCGCAACTGGACCAGGGCATTGCGGGCATACGCCTCGTACTCGGTCTGCACGACAGCCTGCTGCTGGTCCGCCGGTACCAGGCCCAGCGTCGCCAGGTACGGGTCGGCGACGAAATACAACGCCACCAGGTCGGCGCGAGACTCTTCGAGTGCCGAGTACTGCTCCTGCAGCAATTCCTGGGGTGTGACCGTGATCTGATCAGCCATGCGGCCAGAACCGTGGCCCAACACCTCGTGAATCTCGGTGGTCAGCTCGCTCGCAAACGCACCCCACGTCTTCGCCCGCTCCATCTCCGCGTCGTCCCACGCAAACTCCTGGCGAAACGTGCTGGGCAGGGACTTCTCGTACGCTTCGAGGGCGTTCGACAGCGAGACGGACTTGCTGCCGTGCACCTCGCGGATGCGTTGGTCGTTCGGCAGGTTGACGCCGATCGGGGTGATGGGGCCCGATTCGCCGATCTCAATCACGACTTCAATGGCCATCGCCGACAC
Organism: Acidobacterium sp.; assembly: GCA_002737365.1. Taxonomy (GTDB): domain Bacteria; phylum Acidobacteriota; class Vicinamibacteria; order Vicinamibacterales; family UBA2999; genus 12-FULL-67-14b. The sequence goes on from NSIL01000020.1 coordinate 29,290, forward strand.
CCCTTTCACCGTGGGCTTGCGATACTTCGGATCGATCGGCAGGTGATCTTCGAACCACTGCGCATGCGTGGCCAGCGCCTTGATCTTTTCGGTCCGTTCATGGTTCGCGTAGTAGACCAGCGCCTCCCAGGCGCCCTTGATGCCGCGGGCGTCCATGTAGACCTCGATGAACCCGTTCATGGTGTCGACCGCGGCGTCGCGATTCTGGACCCAGGCAATGTCGAAGGCCTCGCGGTCGGCGTCTTCGCCGGTCTCGTAGAACTGGACCAGGGCCGTCAGTGCCTTGCCGAGCGCCGGTGGCGCAAACGGCAGCGCGTCGCGCAGGTGACCGACGATGCGGCGAATCTGGGCGTCGTAGAGACCGCCGACCTTGTAGACCTCTTCCACCAGCGCGCCATTGCGCATGGCCAGCCGGGAATTCAACGGGTGGCGCTCGGTGAAGCCCTTGAGGTCGGCCATGGTCACGCCGTCGTAGAGGTTGTTGGTGCTCGAGGCGAGAATGTCTTGGCCCTCGCCCGGGGTCTTGTTGGTGACCATGGGCTCGAAGTCCGGATCAAAAAACATCCGGGCATACTTGTCGACGCGATCGGCGATCGATTCGCCCTTGGCCAGCGTGAAGTCGGCGCCGTTGCGCGTGGCGATCTCCATCGCTTCCGTCACGCGCGCGCGATCGAGATTGAGCAGGAACTTGCGGGCGGTCAGGTTGTTGTAGGGCCCAGTATTGAGCCAGAACAACTTGGTGTAGCGCGTCAGTTCCGCGAGGGTGTCTCCCGGCACACCATCGGCGTGTCTCAAGACGCCTTCGAGCAGGGCGCGCATGCCCAGGTTATGGCGATGACGTTGGTCGTAGTAGATGTCGCGACCGGCGATCGCGGCCCGGCACAGGTGCCAGACCAGCGTCTTCTCCTTGAGCGTCAGCCTGTCAAAGCCATCGGCATACAACTGGACGACCGCGGCGTCGTCGATCTGTTCGAGCAAGTAGGGGCGAGTGTCAGTCATGTGAAACTACAAAGGCAAGTCGACGGTCTGGCCGTGGCTGGGAATCTCCACGCTCCACGACAGTTCGTTCTGGATGCGTGCTTGCAGCGCCGTCTGGACCGGCAGCTCGCCGTGCACGTTGCTTGAGTCCCTGGAAGAGACCGCAATCGAACAGGATTCGCTGCCCGTCAAGCTCGAGCAGGTGCTTGGAGCCAGTGACCGTGCGCGCGGCCCCTAGAAATGTCAGCGAGGACATGGACCAATCATAGACCCCGGGGTATCCTCTGTGGCATGTACGCCATGGTGATTGTCCGCTACCGCCGCCCGATCGAAGAGGTGCTCGTCCACCAGGAGGCCCACCGGGCATTCCTAGGCAAGCTCAGAGCCGAAGGCACGGTGCTCGCCGCCGGGCCTCACGAGCCGCGCTTCGGCGGCATGTTCCTGGTGCGGGTGCCCGATGAGAACCCCCAGAAGGCCCTCGACGCGATCCGCGACGCCGACCCGTACTACATTGGCGGCGTGGCCCAGTACGAACTGATCCCGTGGAATGTCGTCATAGGGAAAGAGGACCTGGACAAGCTGTAGTCCGGGATCAGGGATCCGTCACTTGTCTTTGCGCTGCCGGATCCACTCGCCGAGCGCCCACGACGCGACCATCAGCGCGATCACGGATAAGAGTGCGACGAGGAGTGGCCGGGCCATGGGTGCGGTGGACAAACCTAAAGGTTTGTCCCCACTTGGTTTGTCCCTACTCTGCTCGGTCCCTTGCTGGGGCCGGTGAGTTCGCTCACGACCATCCCGACCACGAACACCACGACGGCGCCGATCAGGTTGTGCCAGAGGAAGGCGATCGAGGTGTTGATGGTGACCCACGCCACCACGCCCATGCCGGCCAACAGCCCGACGAACGCCCCGGTCGAATTGGCGCGCTGCCAGCCAATCGCCAGCAGGAACACGCCCAGGATCGATCCGTAGAAGAACGACCCGAACCGGTTCACCACTTCGATCAGCGAACCCAACTCCGACGCCCAAATGGCGACGACCGACGCAAACAGCGCCCAGAACAGGGTCGCCAGCTTCGACACCCACAGCAGGTGCGCCTGGTCGCCATCGTCTCTCACCCAGCGGCGATAGAAGTCGATCACCGTCGACGTGGACAACGCCGACAGTTCGCCCGACACCGTCGACATCGCGGCCGCGAAGATCGCCGCCATCAGCAGTCCGATTAATCCGACGGGCAAGTGCGTGACGATGAAGGTTGGGAAGACGTAGTTGATGTCGTTGTAGGACGAGTCGCCCGTGACGTCCTTGACGAGCGACACGGCTTCGGTACGCAGGCCGGTCACCCGCTGTTCCTCGGCGTTGAACGCCGCCGAGCGCGCCGCCTTCACCGCCGCAGCGCCCGAGCGTTGTGCTTCCGCCAACTGCTCGGCGGCCAGTTTGCGCGCCGCCACGGCCTCGCCAAACTTTTGCTCGAGCGACGCATACTCCCCGGCGCGTGCGCTGTCCCGCACCTGCTGGTCGTGGGCGCGGTTGAACAGCATGGGCGGCGGCGTGAACAGGTAGAACAGGAACATGAATACGCCGATGATCATCACCAGCGCCTGCAGCGGAATCTTCCAGTAGGCGCTCATGAACAGCGAGGTGCGGGCATCGTCGATCGACTTGGCGGTCAGGTAGCGCTGCACCTGGCTCTGGTCGGTGCCGAAGTACGACAGGAACAGGAACAGGGCGCCGATGGTGCCGGTCCAGAAGGTGTAGCGGACACTGGGATCGGTCGAGAAATCAAACACCTGCAAGCGGCCGGTGGTCCCGGCAATGTGCAAGGCTTCGCCGACGCTGACGTTATCTGGCAGGCCGAGCATCAGCGCGATGCAGGCGGCTGCCAGCCCGAACACGATCAGGTACATCTGCTTGACGTCGGTCCACGCCACGGCCTGCACGCCGCCGAACATCGTGTAGACCGCGGTCGGCAGCGCCAGCAGCAGGCAGGTCGTGGTGACGTCGAGACCGATCATCACCGACAAGACAACAGCGGGCGCTGAAATCACGGCGCCGGTCGCCATGCCGCGCGAGAACAGGAACAACAGGGCAGTAAACGACCGTGTCTTGGCGTCGAAGCGCTTCTCCAGGTATTCGTAGGCCGTGAAGATCCGGGCGTTGTGAAAGAACGGCACGAACGTGACCGCGAGAATGATCATTGCGATCGGCAGCGCGTAGTACTGCTGCAACAGCCCCATGCCGACGGCGTAGCCCTGGCCGGTGGTGCCGATCATCGTGATCGCCGACAATTGCGTCGCCATTACCGACAGGCCCACGGCCCACCACGGCAGGCTGCGGCTGGCTAGAAAATAGCCCTCGATCTCGTTGGTGTGCTTGCTGAGACGAATGCCGTCCCAGATGACCCACACCAGGTAAACCGCAATGATCGTCCAGTCGATGGCAGACATTAGCGGGTGAAGTAGACCTGGAATGCGTAAAGGGTGGCCAGGGTGGCCACCCAGACGACGGCGACCTTGAGGTAGGTCTTGCCCATGGCGGTCACAGTTGCTTCACCCGGGCCTGCAGGTTGGCCTCGGCGCGATCGAGCGCCTCGCGCCGCAGGGTCCAGCTCTCGCGATCGGTGTCGAGCAGCCGGCGCGACGCGGCGATGGCGCGGCCGGTTTCTTCGGGCGCAGGACCGCCGTAGGTCTTGCGGACGCTGACGAAGTGGGCGGGGCTCATCACGGTCTGCAAGTCGGCCTCCGTGTACTCGAGCGGCCGGCCCAGGATGGCGCTTGACGCGCTGCGCAGCGCCGCCGACAGCAATACATTCGGATCCTCGGTTTGGGCCTTCAGCAACAATGCGGCAATCGCGTGGGCCGAGCTGAACGGCAGACCGTGATCGCGAACCAGCGTGTCGGCCAGTTCCGTGAGCGTCGTGCCGCCATAGGCGGCCCGCGATGCCAGGTGCGCCACGTTGAAGTCCGCCAGCTTCATGGCCGCGGCTACCAGCGTCACCATGCGGATGGCATCGCCGAACATCGACGCGACCAGCGGCTGCAGGTCGTCTTCAGTATCGACAATGTCGCCGAAGGGGGTGTTGTGGACGGTGGTGGTGATGGCCTGCGCCTGGCCGACGGCCTTGCTGCCGATGGCGCGGGCGTGCTCGAGCGCCACGGGGTTACGCTTCTGCGGCATGATGCTGCTGCCCTGGACGAAGCCATCGCTGAGGCGCAGGTAACCGAATTCCATCGTGCACCACAGCAGGAAGTCCTGGACGACGCGGCCAAGGCCGACAATCAACGTGCTGGTGGCGTTGACGCTCTCCAACAAGTAGTCGACCGTGGCAATGCTGCCGTAGGTGTTGCAGGTCGGACCGCTGAAGCCCAGCAGTTCACTGGTGCGATTGCGATCGATCGGGAAGCCAGTGCCGGTGATGGCGCAAGCGCCGAGCGGGTTGCGGTTGGTCGACTCAAATGCCGCGGCCAGGCGCGTAGTGTCACGTTCAAGTTGTTCGATCACCGCGAGCAGATAGTGCGCAATCGTTGACGGCTGTGCCGGCTGGGTGTGCGTGTGGGCGCCGTAGACCGTGTGCTTGTGGCGGTCGGCCAGCGCCAGCAGCGCGTCGCGCAGCTCGAGCGTCGCCGCCGCCAGCGTCGCGATGAAATCGCGCTGCAGCATGCGGTACATCGTCATGTCGATGTCGTTGCGGCTGCGGGCGGTGTGCAGGCGGCCGGCCACGTCTTCGTCGCACGCCTGCTTGATCGAGCGCTCGATGTAGAAGAACAGGTCTTCGTAGGTGCCGTCGTAGAGAACCTGGCGGATGCGGTCGAGCGCGATGCCGTCGAGCGCGGTGCGCAGCGCGCGGGCGTCGCCGTTGGTGATGATGCCCTGCTCGGTCAACATCACGAGGTGAGCGTAGTTGATGGCCATCAAGGGCTTGAGCAGCAGCGCCTTGGCGTCTTCGAAGTTCTCGTTGAGTACGTTGGTCACGTACTCGGGGGCGAATCTCATTTGGCTCCAGTATATGACCGGGATCCGGGATCCGGGATCCCGGCTACGAGCCCAGGTTGTATCTCTCGGCGAGAATCCCCAGGTGATGCTGCGCGTGGCCGGGGACGATCCAGCAGATGGCGCGGCCGGTCACCGGGTTGTTGTTGGCGACGCCGACGTTGGCGACGGCCGTCTCGTCCAGCGACTCGACCAGCGTGATGGTGGCGCGGCGCACGGCGATCAGGTCGTCCACCACCTGGACCATGGTGCGCCTGCCGTGCGGCGCAACTTCGGCCCACGCGTTTTCGTCGAACCCGGCCAGCGCGGTCTTGTCGGCCCGGGCAATGCGCAGCAGGCGGTAGGCAAACACGCGCTCGGCATCGGCCAGATGGCCCAGCACCTCTTTCACGCTCCATTTGCCGTCGGCATAGCGGAAATCGCCCTTGGCCTCTGGCAGGCCACGCAGTTGTTCAAACTCGGCCACCTGGGCGGTGAGGAACGCCAGCGGGCCGCGGTCGCCAACCGTGGCGATGTAGCCGGCGTAGAAGGGCGCGCACTCAGTTTCGGCGGGACGGGCAATGGTCATGGCAGGGGTCCATTTCAGGCGGGTCCAAAGACCTGCCTCTACGTTGCTACCTGTGAGCGAGACACGAGCATTTCAGACAAGGCTTCGAGGGTTTGGACGCCGTGCACATCCGAAGGTAACTGCGGCACGCGCACCCGGGACAACTTCGAGAATCGCCGGTCAATCTCGTCGAGGTAAATCACTTCCTGGGAATGGCGTGATTGCAGGAACGGGTCGGGGCTGCTGGCGGGCAGCACGCGGTTGACGATCAAACCGCCCACGGTCACGCCGGCTTCGTCCAGTTGCACGATGGCGCGCGCGGTTTCTTCGATCGGCAGGCGCTCGGCGACCAGCACCAGCATGAACGCACTGACGCGCGGACTGAGCAGCCGCGCCCGGAACTCGCGCAGGCCCTCGAGCCGGCCCGTGAGCGAGATCAACACCGGATCGGTCTTGTCGTCCTGCTCAATGCCCAGCATCGCCTGTCGCGACCGCGATAGCGCACGAATCCAGGCCTCCATCAACTCGGGCATGCGGATCAGCCGCAGCGTGTGTCCCGTCGGCGCGGTATCGAAGACGATCAGGTCGAAGCGCGTGTCCTCACCGCGGATCAATCCGCCGATGCGATCGAACAGCGCCATCTCCTCGGCCCCCGGCATGCTGGCGGCCAGGTCGATCTGCTTGTTCGCCTCCTGGAGGATGTGGTGGCCGAACAGCCCCTGGATGTTCTGCTTGACGTTGGCGACATAGCGCTGCGACTCGAGTGCGCCGTCAATCTCCAGGCCCCACAAGTTCGCCAGCAACTCGATCGGCTCTGGGCCAATCTCGCGTTCGAAGATGTCCGAGGTCGAGTGCGCCGGGTCGGTCGACACCAGCAGCACACGCTTGCCGGCATGACTCGCCGCCAGCGCCGTCGCCGACGCACACGTCGTCTTGCCAACGCCGCCCTTGCCGCCAAAAAACAGGACTTTCTTTTCGAGCAAGTGGCGCATGGTCAGCAGCACGGAAGATTGCCGAGCGGCGAACGGTCCATCCCCATTCGCTTGTGCCAGGTGTGGAACTGCTCGAGCAGGTAGGGATAAACGTCGAGGAGATACAGCGTCGCCGGGTTCGGCAGGCCGACAATTTCCAGGTAACACAGCAGCAGGAACAAATCATTCAACTCCGCCGCCTGCATCCGCAATTCGCGCTCGTAGGCGCCGTAGGCAGCGCCGTGAAAGAAGTCGCGGAGGTTCTGACGAACCGACATGGCCCGATCATAGTGCCGGACGGTTCCAGACGGGAGGCAGCAGCGGCTTGCCCGCCCAGGACCCCAAAGAAATCATTTCAAAATCGTTTCACTCTTGCCTGAGAAAACGTCGAGGAATGCCAATTTACGGTGAATTTCTTGCGATCTTTGGCCTTCAGGAATCGTTTCACAGCCGCGGCCGGCTGCGGTGCAGGCCAATGCCAGCACACTCGCGGGCTAGCATCCGGAGGGCGGAGGCTAAAGCCGTCGCCCTCCTCGCGATCGGTTAGCGGGCGAGCCCTGCCATCAGGACCTTCGAAATCTCCCAGATCAACTCTTCGCCGGCGTTGTCGGGTGAGTAGTCGATGGCGGGCATGTCGTCGACGGTAATGGCCATGGCGATGCGGCCGCCCTTGGTATGGGCAATCCCCACATCGCTGCGCAGCGCATCGAGCGCGCCCGATTTGCTCGCCACCTGCACATCGCCTCCGACGCGACGGCCGATGCCCGTCTTGAACTGCTGGCGCTTCAGCAGATCGAGCACATTTTTCGACGCGGTCGGGCTGACGACCTGACCCTGCTCGAGCAGTTCGAGCAGTCTGACCATTTCTCGCGGGGTCGAGGAGCCGATGCCGAAGCGCTGGTTCTCGGGCTGTTGGCCGGCACGGCTCCAGCCTTCGGCGGGCTTCAGGGCGGTGCCGTCGCCGCGCACTTTTCTCATCGAGCGAGTCGCGGTGAGGCCAAGCGTGTCCAGGTAGTCGTTCACCGCGTCGGCCGTGATGCGGTCGATCACCAGGTTGGTGGCGGTGTTGTCGCTGACGATGATCATCAGCGTGGCGACGTCGCGCAGCGGCAGCGTGGCACCGGGCGACAGTTCGGCCAGCACGCCCGAGCCCGAGACGCGGTCTTCCGCACGCACGGGCACCGGCAGCGTCCATGCGATGCGGCCCTTGGCGACCAGGTCTTCGAGCGCGCACAGGATGGGCAGCTTGATGGTGCTGGCGGTCCGCACCCTGGTATCAGCGCCGACCGCAAAGTCCTGTCCGGTGTCCAGGTTCCTCGCGTAGATGGCGACCGTGCCGTTGAAGCCGCGGGTGAGCGCGGCGATTCGATCGGACAAAGTGTCGGCCGCGGCCGGCCGCGGGATGGCAAGAGTTAGAACGAGGCAAACCATCAGCGCAACGAATCGCATGGGGCACCTCAAGAAGTATCGTTGGCCGCTCACAGAATGACTCCAGCTGATCGCGCCGCTACGGCTTCGCCCGCGGCCGCCAATTCATCAACAGTGTAACCGGCGGTCTGGCAGGGTTTACTGACCGGCCCAGGCCGCCAGTCGGGTCTTCTGCTCGGCCGTGGCGGTGGGCGACACTTCAAGCCGCCACGCGCGGCCAGGTTCGGTCCCGAGCATCACGTCGATCTTCGTCAGCTTGTCCCGGCGGGCCACGAGCACCGCGATCTGGTCGCCCGGCTTATATTGATCGAGTCGCGCCGCCAGGCCATCGGCCCGCACGCGCACATCATCGATCGCCAGGATCTCATCGTCCACGTTGAGGCCCGCCTCGATGGCCGGCGTGCCGCGACGGACCGACGTGATCACCAAACGACCGCCATCGTTGCGCGTGCCGCTGCCGATGAAGGCGCGGGCACCGCGCGGATCAGTGGGACGGAACCGCAGGCCGAAGTAGTCGAGCGCCTCGGTGTAGTCCAGTTCGTCGGTCGACTCGGCCGCCTTGCCAAACCAGCCCTTGAGATCCGTACCGGCAGCCTCGCTCATGACGTCGTAAAACTGCGTCGGCGTGTAACCCTTGTCGCCGGAGTAGCGCTGCATGGCCCACTGCATGCCGGTGTCGAGCGTGCGCGCCTCGTTGCTCGACTTGCGGATCTTGGCGTCGAGCAGGAACGCAATCACCGCCCCCTTGGGGTAGTAGTTGATGCTGGTGTTGGCCGTGTTCTCGTCGGGACGGTACTGCTTGATCCAGGTGTCGTACGACGACATGTTCACGGGCGTCACCAGCCGGCCTGGCGTGGTCTGCACCGCCTCGATTTGGTTCGACAGGCCGTCCAGGAACTCTTCGCGGGTCGCAATGCCGGCGCGCCGAGGCAGCACGTCGCCGTAGTAGTCAGTAAAGCCCTCGGCCACCCACAGCATCTTCACGTAGTTCTCATTCTCGTAGTCGAAGGGGCCGAGTTCCACGGGACGCAACCGCTTAACGTTCCAGTTGTGGAAATACTCGTGGGCAATCAAGCCGAGCCATCCCATGTAGGAGCGGTGCGTGCGGGTGGTGAAGCGGCCCGACATGCCGAGGAAGCTGTTTTTGTGTTCAAGACCGCCACCGGATTCGGTGACCATGTTTAGAAAGTAGTAGTGCGGATACGGCAGCGGGCCCATCACGTTGCGGCCGGCCTCGACGATCTTCTTCACATCGGCAGCAGCGCGGTCGGCATCAAACAACGACGGGTCGCCTTCGAGCACCAGCGCGTGCTTCTTGCCGTCGACCGTGAACTCGCGCACGACCGGGTTGCCGATGATGATGGGGCTGTCGACGAGCGTGTCGAAGTCGTCCGCACGAAAGGTGGTGGCGGTGCCGGCCACCGGCATCAGCGGCGTCTGCACACCCTTCCAGGCCGCAGGCAGTTCCACCTTCACTTCGTGCGGCCGCTTGCCGCCATCGGGCAGCGTCACGAACGTCGGTGCGCCGTTCAGCATAGCGAAACCGGCCTCGACCCAGTTGTTGCGGACGGTCAGCTCGCGGCTGTAGACCCGGTAACGGAACATGACCGTGCGCGCCCCGCCAGTGGTGATCCGCCAGCGGTTCTTGCGCGACTTCTCCACCGCCAGCGCGGTCGTGCCATTGCTGGCGGTCACGGCCTCGACGTTTCGCTCGTACTCGCGAATCAGGTACGACCCTGGCGTCCACGTCGCCATGTAGACCTCGACGTCGGGGCGGCCAGCCGTCGGGATACTCGCCTCCACTTCGACGTAGTGGGTCTGAGGCGCCGGAAAGCGCAACGTGTAGCGAATCGGCTCCACCGCCTGGGCGCTCAGCGGGTGCGAACTTGAGACAGTGAGCGCAAGCGCGCACAAAACGGCAGCAAGATTGGAACGGCTCATGGTGGTTGTTATTCTACCCACCTTCGCTAAGGCTACGGCGGGCAGGGCGAGCCTGTAGAATCATCTTGTGCGCTGGACCGATCACAAGACGGTGGGGCTGCAGTATGGCCTGACCGCCCTTTTCTTTCTCCTGGTCGGGTTCCTCCTGATGATCCTGATGCGGTGGCAACTGGCCTGGCCCGGCCAGCCGCTGCCGGCGTGGCTGGTGCCGATGCTGGGCGAGGCCAACGCGCCCGGCGGCATCATGCTGCCCGAGTTCTATAACCAGCTGGTCGCTATGCACGGCTCGGTGATGGTCTTCCTGGCGGTGGTGCCGCTGGCCGCCAGCGCGTTCGGCACCTACCTCGTCCCGCTGCAGATCGGCGCCAACGGCGTCGCGTTCCCGCGGGTGAGTGCGCTCAGCTACTGGCTGTATCTCGCCGGGGGCCTCGTCATGCTCGCGAGCTTCTTCGTCGAGGGCGGCGCGCCGAATTCAGGCTGGACGTCGTACGTGCCGCTGGCGGTCATTGCCTCGGCAGGACAGAACTTCTGGCTCGTCGGCATCTTCCTGATCGGGTTGTCATCCACGCTCGGCGCCATCACCATGCTGGCCACCATCGTCCAGGGCCGCGCGCCCGGCATGACGTGGATGAAGCTACCGTTCTTCGTCTGGTCGCAGCTGGTCACGGCGCTGCTGTTGTTGCTGGCGTTCCCCGCTCTTCAGGCGGCGGCAATCTTCCAGTTGATGGACCGCGTCGCCGGCACCAGCTTCTTCCTGCCAACCGGCCTCGTGATTGGCGGTGCACCGCTGCTCGGACCGACCGGCGGCGGCAACCCGCTGCTGTGGCAGCATCTGTTCTGGTTCCTCGCGCATCCCGAGGTCTACGTCCTGATCCTCCCCGCCATGGGCATTGTCGCCGAGGTGATCACCACCAACGCGCGGCGGCCGCTGTGGGGCTACGGGCTGATGGTCGGCGCAGTGCTGTTCATGGGCGGCATGTCGATGGTGGTGTGGGCGCATCACATGTTCCTGAGCGGCATGGGCACGACGCTCAGCCTGTTCTTCCAGGTGACGACGATGATCATCTCGATTCCGTCGGTGATCTTGATCTCGTCGCTGGTGATGTCGCTATGGGGCGGATCGATTCGCTTCACCACGCCGATGCTGTTCGCGCTGGCGTTCCTGCCGATGTTTGGCATCGGCGGCCTGACCGGGCTGCCACTCGGTCTCGCGGCCAGCGATGTCTCGTTGCACGACACCTACTATGTCGTCGCGCACTTCCACTACCTGGTGGCGCCGGGCACGATGTTCGCGCTGTTCGCCGGCATCTACCACTGGTTCCCGCGCATCACCGGCCGGATGCTCGACGAGCGGCTCGGCAAGGTGCATTTCTGGGGATCGTTCATCTGCATGAACCTGATCTTCATGCCGATGTTCGTGGTCGGACTGATGGGCGTGAACCGCCGCCTGTATGACGCCGGTGCGAGCTACGCACTGGCTCAGCCGACGCTGATGTGGCAGACGCACATGACGTATGCCGCCGTCCTGCTCGGCGTGTTCCAACTGCCTTTCCTTTGGAATCTGTGGTCAAGCAGCCGCAAGCCGGATCAGTGCGTCGACAACCCATGGCAAGCAAGCACCCGTGAGTGGCAACTGCCATTGGCGGCTGTGAGCAGAGCGGAATCTGCGGCGGTGATTAGACCCGACACCGGCACATCGGCGTCGGCGCTGGGAACCTGGCTGCTGCTCGCCTCGCTGACGATGTTCTTTGGGTCGCTGTTTTCGGCCTACGTCATGCTCCGCGCCGGATCGCTCGAATGGCCGGGACCGCTCGCCCAGTTCCCGTGGCTCGAGACGGCGCTGCTGCTCGGCGCCGCCGCGGTGTTCAGCGAAGCGCGCATCCGCCTGATCAGTTCACATGCGCTCGGGCTCGCCTTTGTCGCCATCAGGCTGATGAACGACGCGCTCATGATTCGCCAGGGCCTGGCGCCCTCGGCCAGCGTGCAGTTGGCGTGCTGGTACACCCTGGGCGCCGTGCACACCACCTTGGTGTTTGGCGCAGCCGTATTCTCTGGTTGGCTGGCGGGTCCATCGTTCGCAATGAAAGCCAGTCAGCGCGAACGCTGGCTGGCGCGCATCGAGACGACGCGGCAATACTGGATCTTCGTGGACATCGTGTGGCTCGCGCTGGTGGGCGCGTTCTTCATATGAGCTGCTCCATCTGCGGACCTTCTGAAAGCGCGGCCATTGCCGCCGGCATTCGCGCCGGTGTCGGCACACTGGTCATCGTCACGGCGATCGTCGTGCTGGGGATCGCGCGCTTGGCGTGGCGCCTGTGGGTGCTCAGGAATCGCAACGCATGATCGAGCGCTGGCTGCCCGCGGCCGCCTCGGCCCACGCGTGCGCACTGGATGCCGTGCTGTTCGGCATCCACTGGCACATGCTGCTGATCTTCACCGCGTGGCTGGCGCTGTTGGTCGTGATCCTGATCAAATTCCGTCAGGGCGCGAACCCGGAGCCGCGACCGACCGAAGCAAGACGCTTATGGCCCGCCATCGCGATCGGCTGTGTGGTCATCGGCGACGCCGTCATTCTCACGACGCTAGCCTTGCCGGCCTGGTCGGCCCGAATCGCGCCGCCACCGGCCAATGTGACGCCAATCGAAGTACGCGTCACCGGCGAGCAGTTCGCCTGGAACATCCACTACCCGGGACCAGACCGAGTGTTCGGACGCATCGACAACTCGTTGATCAGCGCGTCAAACCCCGTGGGGATCGACCGTGACGACGCGGCCGCCAGGGACGACATCGGACTGCTGAACATCCTCACGCTGCCCGTCGGGCGGACGATCGTGATTCAACTGGCCAGCCGCGATGTCGTCCACAGCTTTACCCTCCACGAGATGCGCGTGAAGCAGGACGCCATGCCAGGCATGACCACGCGGACGTGGTTTACGCCGACCAGGACCGGGGATTGGGAGATTGCGTGTTCACAGTTATGTGGGCTGGGGCACTACCGAATGCGCGGTGAGCTTCACGTGGTGACCGCGGCCGGCTGGGACCAGTGGATGAAGGACGAGCAAGTGCGATTAACTCGATGACCACACGAAGAGACTTTCTGGCCCTCGGCGGCATGGCCACGGCGGCACTGGGCGGCCGGCTCACCGCTCAGGCAGTGCCGGTCAAGCCGGCGCGGCTTAAGGCCGGTGACACCATCAGCTTGATCAATCCCGCCGGCGCCACCTACAACGGCGTCGACCTCGACATCGTCCGCGAGACCTTCGAGGCCCTCGACCTCAAGGTGAAGGTCGGCGCGCATGTGCTCGATCGCTACGGCTACCTCGCCGGCCGCGACGAGGACCGCGCCGCCGATGTCAACGCGATGTTCGCGGATCGCGACGTCCGCGGCATTGTCTGCATCCGCGGCGGCTGGGGCTGCGCCCGCATCATCCCGCGCCTCGACTACGACCTGATTCGTCGCAACCCCAAGGTCCTGCTCGGCTACAGCGACATCACTGCGCTGCACTCGGCGATCCACGCGCGCACCGGACTCGTCACCTTCCATGGACCGGTCGGTATCTCGCAGTGGAACGCGTTTAACGTCGGCTGGCTTCGGCGTGTGTTATTCGATGGCGAGGCCGTCACCTTCGAGAACGACAAGTCGTTCGACAAGGACGATACCCTGGTGCAGCGCCAGAACCGCATCCGCACGCTGACGCCCGGGGTCGCGCGCGGCCGGCTGCTGGGCGGTAACCTGACGGTGCTGACGGCGATTGTCGGCTCGTCGTACCTGCCGGACTTCTCGAAGTGCGTCTTGTTTCTGGAAGACGTCGAAGAGGCGCCGTATCGCATCGATCGCATGCTGACGCAGTTGAAGCTGGCTGGGATTCTGGCCAAGGCCAGCGCGGTGGTGTTCGGTAACTGCACGGATTGCGAGCCGGGCAGCGGCTTCGGCTCACTAACCGTTGAGGATGCCCTGGTGGAGCATGTCAAGCCGCTCGGCGTGCCCGCGTGGCACGGCGCGCAGATCGGTCACATCGACCAGCAATTCACGCTGCCGTATGGTGCGGAGGTTGAAGTCGATGCGGCGAAGGGAACGATTCGAATGATCGAGCCGGCGGTTGGCTGAGGGGCGGGTCTCAAAGACCCGCCTCTACTATGCGACTACCGTCGTTGCGAGTTGAGCCAGGACTCCCTGAACTTCCGCTGGTCGTCGGTGAGTGTGCCGCCGGTTTTTTCGACCGGCACGATCTCAATTCGCGGGTCCTCAACCAGCGTGATGGTGCCGTTCACCACTTCGCCGCTGCGACGGATGAACCGCAGCGGCACGGCCGCGCCCGGCTTCTGCTTCGAGAGAGCCGCTTCAAACGCCGCCATTGACGTCAGGTCGACGCCGCCGAGACTCGCCAGCTGATCGTCTTGCGCGACGCCCGCCTGGTAGAGCGGCGATTCCCACGGCACGAGGCCCGACACTCGCAAGGCACTGCCGCCACCCTGCAACTGCACCTGGCCGGCGAACGCCTTGCCCGCGGCGCGCTTGCGCAACACCATACCGGCCCTACCCAGCAGGTGCGTGTAGTCCACCAGCTCGCGGCCCTCGACGTACTTGGCGAAGAAGTCGTTGGCGTAGCCGCGATCACCGGCCACCTTGGCCAGCGACTCCTTCAGCCCGTCGATGGTGTAGGGCGTGCTCACCTTGCCAGGGGTCTTCTGTCCCGGCCGGCCAAACTGGGTCCACAGTGCCTTCATGAACTGATCGCCGGTGACTTGCGCGTTCGACCGATCACGCAGCGACAGGTCGAGTCCCAGCCCGATCACCGAACCGTAGGTGTAGTACGAGATGAAGAGGTTCGGAAAGGCGGTGCGATCGATCGCCGCGGCCGCATCCACGAACGGTGCCATCCGGCTCATGTCCACGGCGCTGCGGAACTGGCGGCCGGGCCCGAGCGTGACAGCGTTGATGGAGCCCGCCAGTTCGCCCAGCAGCCCATCGAGCGGCAGCAGGCCGGCGCGATACAGGATCAGGCTGTCGAAGTAGCTCGTGAAGCCCTCGCCCAGCCACAGGTCGTCGCTCATATCGGCCTGCTCGAAGTCGAAGGGCTCGACGCCCGCCGAGCGCAGGCGCTCCATGTTCCAGGCGTGGAAGAACTCGTGCGAGACGGTGCCGAGAATGCCCTGGCGCTGGCCGGGGTTGCGGAGCGCACCGGGGCTGGTCAACGACGTGCTGTTGCGATGCTCCATGCCATCGCCGCTGGCCCACGGCAGGTAGGTGCTGAGGAACGTGTAGGTGTTGGTTTCAAACTGCGGCAACTCGCCAAAGATGGGAATGGTCTCGCGGACGATGCGCTCGACGTCCCTGGCAAAGGCGTCGGCTTCAGCCTCGGTGCCGTCATGCGTCAGGGCGATGCGGAAGGTTGGCGGCGGCCCCGTCCGCTTCTGACCATCGTCGACCGTGAACGCGCGCAGCGTGAACGCGCTGAAATCGGTGGGGCTGTCCATCAGGTAGTGGATGTTCGGCGCCGTGAAAACGAGCGGATCCGGCGTCGGGAACAACTGGGTCGCGACTTTCCAGGTCTTGCCTGACGGCTGCACGAACGTCACCCTGGCCGGCCGCTCGAACCAGCCGCGCGCGAACATCAGCGCTGCGGGGATGTTGATGTGCGCGTGCATCGAGTCGATGCCGAGGTAGGTGCCGTCGGTGCGGTCACCGAAGACCTTATAGGTCACGACGACGGTGCCGTCGTGAGTGGCGAAGTCCCACTGGTGAGGATCCGGCCTGGTCGCCGTGAGCGGCTGGCCCTTGCTGTTCACCGCCGTGACGTCGAACACGTTCTTGGCGAACTCGTGGAGCGCATAGCGCCCAGGAGATGTCCGCGCCATCCGCAACTGCAGCACGCCCACAGGCACGGCGGCGAATTTGGCTTCAACCTGCATCCACCGGTGTTCGGGGGACGGGAACGAGAACTTGTACTCCACCGGGGCCTGCGCCCACGCGGTGCTGGCCACCAGCACCAAAATGAAAACGGCGACGAAACGTTTGACCATTCCGGCTAGCATACATCCATGAGAAGACTCGCGATTCTGCCGCTGTTCGCCGTGGTTCTACTGGCCCAACCGTCAGCTCAGTCGGATCCCAAGACGGCCGCGTTCAGCTGGGTCGATGCGAACGGCACGGTGCTCAATCGCGTCAATCGCAACATCTGGACCTGGGCGGAAACCGGCCTCGAGGAAACCAAGTCATCCGAAGAGCTGCAGACGCTGCTGAAGGCGAACGGCTTCACGGTGGAAGCCAGCGTGGCCGGCATGCCGACCGCCTTTGTGGCGAGCTACGGCACGGGCCAGCCGGTGATCGGCATCCTCGCCGAGTACGACGCGCTGCCGGGGCTATCGCAGGATGCCTCACCCGAGCGCGCCAATCGCGCCGGCGCCACCGCCGGACACGGCTGCGGCCACAGCGTGTTCGGCACGGCCAGCAGCGGCGCCGCCATTGCGGTCAAGCAGGCGCTCGCGTCGGGCGCCATCAAGGGAACGGTCAAGCTGTTCGGCACGCCCGCCGAAGAGACCGGCATCGGCAAGACCTACATGCTGCGCGAAGGCATCTTCAAGGACGTGGACACCATTCTCGCGTGGCACGCCGGCGACCTGACGGCCGCGGCCTGGGATTATTCCAAGGCCATGGTCTCGGTGAAATTCAAGTTCGAGGGCCTGCCGTCGCATGCCTCGGTGTCGCCGCACCAGGGCAAGAGCGCGCTCGACGCCGTCGAGCTGATGAACGTCGGCGTCAACTTCATGCGCGAGCACGTCAAGGAAGACACGCGCATTCACTACGTGATCACCAACGGCGGCGGCCAGCCCAACGTGGTGCCGCCTTCAGCAGAGGTCTGGTACTACCTGCGCGCCAACAAGCACACCGACGTCGAAGAGTACTTCGTGTGGCTCACCGAAATTGCCCGCGCCGCGGCGGCAATGAGCCGGACGAAACTGATCGAAACCCGCATCGACGCCGACATGCATGAAGTGCTGCCCAACCGCACGCTGGTGGAAGTGATCCAGAAAAACCTGGAGCTGGTCGGCGCGCCGAAGTTCGACGAGCGCGAGAAGGCCTTCGCGCGCGCGACGCAGAAGGACCTGAAGCCGATGCCGGCCCTGGCCCTCTCAGAACGGGTCGAACCGCTGCCCTCGACGCCGCCGCGGCAAGGCACACACTCCACGGACGTCGGCGACCTCACCTGGCTCTTCCCGGTCGGCCAGTTCACCGCGGCCACATATTCCTACGGTGCGCCGGGCCACAGCTGGCAGATCGTGGCTTGCACCGGCACGAGCATTGGCGAGAAGGGGATGATGGTAGCCGCCAAGACCATCGCCGGCACGGCGATCGATCTATTCCGCTCACCGGAACTGATCCAGCGAGCGCGCGAAGATCTCAAGAAGACGATGGCGGATCAGCAATACACGACGCTGATCCCAGAAGGACAGAAAGCTCCGAAGACTATTCGGTAAGCTTCAAGGACTCGAAGAACGCTTGGTCGCCGGATAACGCCATCGTGGCGATGGCGGCTCTCTTCATCTGGTCTTGGTCTTTCTATTTCAGATTCAAGAACGCTGCGATGCGATCGTTGAGGAACCGCAGGTCTGCCGGATTGCTCGCGGCCCCAGCCGTGTGCCCCCACAACGATGGAATCGGCGTGAACGTGACTCGAGGAATGAGCGCTTGTTCGTAGCGCGCGTCGGTGATCGGAAAGTAGAGATCGGTTTCAGACGGCAAGTACAACACGCGCGCCTTGATCGATCGCAGCGCCTTCTCAACGTTGCCGTCGAATCCAGGCGTAGCGCCCACGTCGTGACGCTGCCAGGTTCGCGCCTGCAGGATGTAGTTGTTCGCGTCGGCGCTGAAGCGCTTCCGGTATCCCTCCACCGCCTGTTCGAAAGTGGTGCCGGCCGGTGACGTCGTGCGCCAGAGTTCCTGACGCCACCACTCTTGCGAGTACAGCCATCCGGCCCACACCATGCTGAACGCCTCGAGGCCCTTTGTCGGTGGCGTCGTGTAATCACCGCTCTGCCACGACGGATCAGTAGTCAGCGCCGCGATCTGGCCCTCCAGCCTGACGATACCGTGGCCATAACATTTGGCGGTCCCGGAGGTCGCGACGATCGCATCCATGAAATCGGGATGGCTCACCGCCCACTGAAACGCCTGTTCCGCTCCCATCGAAAATCCGACGACGGCGCGCAGATGCTTGATACGCAAATCCGTGGTGATGAGGCGATAGACGGCCTCAACATTGTCGCGGATCGTCATAACCGGGAAGCGCGGGCCGTGAAACGGTTCCGGCGTGTTGCTGGGAGACGAGGAGCGGCCGTTGCCGAAGAGCTCCGTCAGGATCAGGAAATCGCGAGCCGGATCGAACACGCGGTTAGGGTCACTGCCTTTGATCAGCCAGTTGTAGCCGTTGAAGTTCGCCATGTAGTGCGACGGCAACAAGATGGCGTTGTCGCCATTGGCGTTCAACTTGCCAAGCGTTGAGTAGACGACTCGGGCTTCGGGCAAGACGATTCCGCTTTCGGTGCGGAAGTCACGAATGACGAATTCGTGGCGCTCGAGAGCGGCGCCGGCTGGGGGCGCCGGCTGGGCTCCGGACACGGTGTCGGCGACCAACGGCAGGAAGGCCGCGAGGGTGAACCAAACCAAGCAGCGTCTTTTTATCGTGGCAGAGTCTAGCTCATCCATTTTGGATAATTGGCGGTGAGGCAGGGATTCGAACCCTGCCCTCTAGCGTTTCGTAAGTGGCTGATGGCGCAGCGGTTCTGGTCCTAAGCGTCTGACCAC
>NSIL01000021.1 GCA_002737365.1 Acidobacterium sp.
ACGCCGGCCTTGCCGAGTGTCATCAGGATCTTGCCATCAGGACTGAACTTGAAGGCCTGGTGTCCCTTGCCTGGCGCGCTGCCGGCGTCGGTCATCCACAAGTTGCCCTGGCGGTCGACGGTGCCGCCGTGCGGAAAGATCATGAGCCCTTGGCCGAAGCTGGCCAGCAGCTTGCCGTCGGCGTTGTACTTCAGGATCGGCGCCTCGGGTCGGCCAGCGCATGAGTTCTCGAAGCAGCGGTGGACCACGTAGATGGTGCCGTCTGGCGCCGGCTCAATCGCCGTCACCGCGGCCCACTTCACGCCCGGCGGCAGTTCGCCCCACGTGCGGGTGGTCGCGTACGGTTGAGGCAGGTCATTGCGGGGCGGCCCGCTCTGGGCGGCAGCAGGAATCGCGGCGGACGCCGCCACGACGAGCATCACGGTTCGGACTGGCCACATAATAGTTAGGTTATACCCCGGACCCGGCCGCGCCGCACCCATGCCCCAACTGACCAACCCTCGTGACATTCGCCGCCTGCTCCGCCGCGATCCCATCTGGAGCGTCTACGCGCTGGGTGACCTGGCGCCACGAATGTTCCCGAAGACCAAGTGGTTCGCTTCGGGGCTCGCGCCTGACGTGACGCTGGTGCTCCACGACTTCGATACCAACATCCTGTTCGCCGCCGGCACCGGCAGCATCCGCGAAGCGCTGCAGCATGTCACCTGGCCGGTGTATCTGCAGGTGCAGGAAGATGCGCTTGAGGAAATCGAGCGGCATGCGGTGGTGGAGAATCGGCGCCCGATGTGGCGCATGGGATGGCAGGGTCCGGCTGAAGCCGGACGCTACCTGGCACCGGGACACGCCGTTCGTCTCGGCGCGGCTGATGTGCCGGCGTTACTGAAGTTGTATGGGGACGGTGAGGCGACCGGTGAAGCGCCCGACTTCTTCCATCCGTCGATGGTCACCGACGGGGTGTTCTTTGGGGTGTATGAGCAGGGCGTGCTCGCGGTGGCCGCGGGCACGCACCTGTTCGCGCCCGAGGAGGACGCCGTGGCCATCGGCAACATCTATACGATGCGCGAACGCCGCGGACGGGGCCTCGGGCGCCTCGTCACCACTGCGGTGATCGAGGCGGTGAAGAACATCGGGACGGTGGGCCTGAATGTACGGGCCGACAACCCGGCTGCTCTTCACCTTTATGAATCGCTCGGTTTCGTCCGTCACTGCTCTTTTTATGAGGGGCAAGCAACCGGACGACGTTAGGCTCGCGCGCGCGAGCCACCTGGCCGCGACGGGCGACGTCCGGCGCCACCGGAACCCTGACGCCCACCCGACCGCGAACCACCAAAACCGCGACCAGGGCGGTTGCCCTGGTGACGGCGCCCGGCTTCGGGCAACGCTTCGTGCGACGAAGCGGTCACCGCAAAATCTTCAATGACGACGTGTTCTACCGGTGCCGGCAGCAACCGTTGAATGTCCCGCAGCAGGTCGCGATCCGCCGGTGACACCAGCGACACCGCGCGACCCGCCAGCCCCGCGCGGCCGGTGCGGCCCGCGCGGTGGATGTAGTCTTCCGCCACCATCGGCAGATCGAAGTTCACGACCAGTGGCAACTGGACGATGTCCAACCCGCGCGCGGCGATGTCCGTCGCGACCAGCACGTTGACGTGCCCGGCCTTGAAGTCGCTGAGCGCCTTGGTGCGCGCACCCTGGCTCTTGTTACCGTGGATCACGGCCGCCTTGATACCGGCGCGTTCGAGGTACTGCCCCACGCGGTTTGAACCGTGCTTGGTCCGGCAGAACACCAGCGCCTGCCCGGTCGGCTTCTGCAGCAGGATGTGCGTCAGCAGATCGCCCTTGCGCTGGTCCGACACCGGATGGACCTGGTGCGTCACCGTCTGCGCCATGATCTGCCCTTCCGACACGTCCACCCGCTGTGGATCGCGCGTGAAGTCGGCCGAGAGCCGCACGACGTCCTGGGAGATGGTCGCCGAGAACAGCAACGTCTGACGCTCGCGCGGTAGCACCTTCAGAATGCGGCGCAGCGGCGGCAGGAAGCCCATGTCGAGCATGCGATCGGCTTCGTCGAGCGTCAGAATTTCGATACCCGACAGATCCACCGTGCGCTGCTCCATGTGATCGAGCAGGCGGCCCGGCGTCGCCACAATGATGTCGACACCGCGCTGCAGGTCGCGTTTCTGCGGGACGATCGAGACGCCGCCGAAGATCGCGGTGACGCGCATGTTCGCGGGCACGCCGTAGGTGGTCAGCGACTTGTGCACCTGGAGCGCGAGCTCGCGGGTGGGCACCAGTACCAACGCGCGCGGCTTGCGCGTCCCGGCCGGGGCGCCGCCCACGATCTGCAGGCGTTGGATCATCGGCAGGCCAAACGCGGCCGTCTTGCCGGTGCCGGTCTGCGCGCGTGCGAGCAGGTCCTTGCCGGTGAGCACGATGGGAATGGACTTGAGCTGCACCGGCGTCGGCGTGGTGTAGCCCAGTTTGGCGAGCGGATTACAAAGCGAGGGCGTGAGCCCGAGAGACACGAATGGCATAGCGAAGCGCTCCTGAGATTGCCTGAGCGTTCCCTAACCGCACACAGCAGGCCGACAATTTCTAGCGAAACGGCGCCGGATTGGCGCGCTCGGTAGGACGCCCCATCAGGGGGCGCTGTGCATCTGAGCTAACAATTACCGAAGGGTGGTAGTCCCGAGGAGGTCTGAGGACGAAAGCGCAGTGACCCTGAGAGTATACACCAGATTGGTGCCCTGACCCAACCAGTCACTGCGCTGCCACCTTAACCCACCGCATATAGGGGCGGGCTTCAGCCCGCCCGTCTTCAGAAGCGAAGTCCCACCGAGAAGTTGAACTCGCGCGGCGACTGGTAGCTGTTCGGGCTGGTCGGCTGGCCGAAGTTCGGTCCCTTCCTGTAGTTCACGCCTTCGACGGGCGTTGTCGTGAAAGGGTTGAACGCCGCGAGCGTCGCATCCCCGGTCCGGCTGATCAGGGAGGTGTTGAAGCTGTCGACGCCCTGGGTGTTGAAGATGTTGACCACGACGCCACGGAAGAACACCTGCGTCTTGCCCAGGCCAGCAACGCCATGGTTCCACGACAACGACAGGTCGGTCCGCCAGATGTTGTTGTAGTGAAACTCGCCGCGGTCGCTGACGTAGTAGGTCACGGTTGATGGCGGCGTGATGTAGCCCGGGTTGGTGACATACGGGCGGCTGTCAATCGTCATGTTGTAGTCGTAGCCCAGTCCGGAATCGAGCCGCTGCATGAATCCCAGCGTGGCATTGCCGAGCGCGTCCGGCACCGGCAGGTCATAGCTTCCCCACACCCGCACCTTGTGACGTTGATCGCCATTGGTGTAGCCCGAGGGATAGTTCCAGCGGGCCTCGCGGTACTCCGGATATTCATTGGTACTGGCGCGGGTCGCGCCGTTGGTCAGGTCTTCGCCCTCGACGCTGCCACGGGCAAACGACACCATCCAGTTGCCACTCAGCCGCAGGTCCTCGGTCGCGCGGTACTCGAACTGAATGCTGGTCCCGAGGTAATTGCGCTCGACGCTGTCGGTGTTGTCCACCTGCGTCAGGTTGAACGCCGTGCCCGTCCGCGGATCGGTCACGACCCCGGTCGAGAGGTCGACGAAATTGCCATAGAAGCCGTCGTACTTGCGGTAGACCAGGTCGACGCGGACCGCGCCCTTGCCGCGGATCTCATGGGCGAGGCCGGCCATCACCTCGTTGGTGTTCGCCGACTGGATGTCGGCACGCACGGCCGTGTTCACCCCGGGCACCGTCGGTTGATTGCGGGTGGCGCGACTGGTCCCGCCATTGGCGTTGAACCAGTCGAAGAGCACCTGCAGCGCCTGCGGCGAGCTGAGATACGGCCCGGCGCCGACGTTCACGCTCGGCCCGGCGTAAAAATAACTGAAAGAGGCCTGGCGGCCGGCCGCCGATGACGCGTCGGCAATCTGCGTGTTGAACGCGGCGACATAGTGGGCATAGCCAAAGTTGGCGATCCACTTTCCGTCGCCAGAGACATCGTAAGTCGCCCCCAGGCGCGGGCTGAAACGCGCGTCGTTCCCCACCTGCTTGGCGCCCTGATCGAACGTGCTGTTCTTGTCGTAGCGCAGGCCGAGATTGAGCGTCAGCCGGTTGTTCATGCGCCAGACGTCGTTGAAGAAGCCCGAGTAGGTCCGCAGGTTGTTGCCCTTGGTCTCTTCAAACACGGGCAGCCACTCGACGTAAGTGGTAGTGCCGGTCTGGAACACGGGGTAGATGGTCTGGCCGTCGATGACCGCGGTGGTGGCCTGCACGCGGAAGTTGCTGGCCGACGAGTTCTGGTTGTTCTTGCGCATCTCGTTGTAGACATCGAAGCCGCCGACGATGTCGTGTGAGCCGAGGTTTTGGGTGGAGAGGAAGTAGTTCGCCTTGGCGTAGCCGTCGACGTTATTCCTCAGGTCGACCGCGTTGGGGCACACGGCGCAGAAGGTCGGCGCATTGAAGCGGGCTTGGCTGCGCGACCGATCCCAGATCGGCGTGCCCTTCAGCAGGTCCGTGAACCGCGAGCCGGTGCCGGTGGTGTTCATGGTGCGCTGCGAGTACTGGCCTTCAACGAAGAGGTTACTCTTCAGCACGGCCTGGTAATTCCCGGCGATCAGCGCTTCGTCGATGGCGTTGTCGTACAGGCTGGCCGCGTCCATGACGGTGCTGAAGCTGTTGTTGCCGATTGCCAACGTCTTCCTGAGATACGACACCTTCGCGGTGTTGCGCGCATTGATGGCGTAGGTCACTTTGCCTTCCCCGCGCTTGTCGTCGTCGGTCCTCGTGTAGTTGAAGCCGGTGAAGGGCGCGGTGTTGTTGGTCGAGTTCTTCTGGAACCGGCCGGCGGCGAAGTACCACAGCTTGTCCTTGACCACCGGGCCGCCCAGCGTCAGTTCGTAGGCGGGGACCACCACGTCGAGGTTGGCGTCGCCCGGATACGGGGTCAGCGCCTTCCACGCATCGTTGGTGAACGAGGTGCGGAACGAGCCGCTCAGCGTATTGCCACCCGACTTGGTGATCATGTTGACGACGCCGCCCTGGAACCGTCCGTATTCGGCCGAGATGTTGCCACTCGAGACCTTGGTTTCCTGGATGGCATCCTCGACAAACAGCGTGCGCGCCTGCCCGCGCAGGTTTTCGTTCACAGCCACGCCGTTGATCAGGTTGAGGTTGTCGTACGACAGCGCGCCCGAGATCATGATGTTGCCGCCGGGGCCGTTGTCGGTGGCGCCGGGGGACAGGAGCGTAGCGGCATCCAGGGTCCGGCCGATCGGAATCAGTTCCACGGTGGACGCCTTAATCGTGGTCGCGACGGTCGAGGTGGTCGCGGTCTCGCTGGCGCCGGCGGTCACGCTGACCACCTCAGTCAATCCACCAACGGCCAGCTTCACATTGACCGGCAACCGGTCGGCCATCTTGAGGCTGACGGTCTTCTGGGTGGTCGCGAAACCCTGGAGTTCGAAGATCAGCGCGTACTCGCCGGCCGGCAGAAATGGCACGATGTAATCGCCGTTGGCCGACGTGACGGCTGAGCGCACGCCCTGCAACCCGGTCGATGAGGCAGTGATCGTGACGCCCGGTATGGCCAGGCCGTCCGGGTCAGTGACCTGGCCGACAATCGTACCGGTCGGGTTGCCCTGGGCGAAGACCGTGCCCGCCAGTAGTGAAAACACCACCGTCAAGATCCCGCATTGCCAACCGCGCATAACGCCCCCTTGAAAAGCCTGACCGGTAGCCACAGACCTGTTCCATGGTGCGCGAGCCGAAGATTCATCATACGTTGAGTCCCGTCGAGGTAATCGTGACCGGCCGCCCTATTGCGGGCGACGTGGTTCAACGATCGAAAACCCGGCATCAAAGCGGTCGAGCACATCGAACAGCAGCGTCGCCGCCGACAGGTCGCCCGCCACCGTGGCCGACCCCTGCTTCACGGCTTCAGCAAGGGACTGGCGCCCGAGGGCGATCGCGTTGAACGTGTCGCGTGGCAGGGTCACCGAGGCGCCGGCATTCGCCGCTCGGGCACCCGCCACGTAGGTCAGCGCGCCGTTGCGCAGCGTCACGGCGACCTGTTCTGGCGGGCCGGTCAGCGACCAGTTCACGACCACCTCACGCGACCACGCACGCGGTCCGTTCACGTGCGTGCCGAGCACGTCGAAGACGTCGGTGGCGCGCATCGCCCGCACCATCTCGGGATCCAATGACGCGGTCCGCGGTGCGATCGGACCTTGCCGCAGCTCCTGCGCCCCGACCAGATACGCGTTCCGCCAGGTCGCGGCTTCCGAGGCGTAGCCCAACTGCTCGAAGGCGTCGGCCGCCAGGTGACGGGCCTCGGTGTTCGACGGCTCAGCGTAGACGACGTGGCGCATCACCTCAGCGACCCAGCGATACTCCCCTTTCGCATAGTCAGCCCGCGCCTTCGCGATCACAGCCGCCGCACCGCCGAAATACTCGACGTATTTCTTCGACGCTTCTCGCTCAGGCAAGGGATTCAAGTTCGCCGGGTTGGCGTCGTACCAGCCCAGATATTTCTGGTAGACCGCCTTCGCATTGTGCGACAGCGTGCCGTAATAGCCGCGGGCGGCCCAGTCGTTCGCCAGGCCCGGCGGCAGCACGAGTTCTTCCGACATCTCCGCAGGCGTGTAGCCGTGGTTCATCAGCCGCACGCTCTGGTCGTGGATGTACTTGTAGAGATCACGCTGGTTGGCAAGAGCGCGCGCGACGCGCGCGTTCCCCCACGTCGGCCAGTGATGCTGCGCGATCAGCACGTCGGTGTCGGGACCGAATCGCTCGAGCGCCGCGCCCAGGTACTTCGACCAGGCGCTGGCATCGCGAACCTCGGTCCCGCGGAACGGCAGCAGGTTGTGCATGGTCTTGGTCGCGTTCTCCGCCAGATTCAGCACGCGCTGCTTCGGCAGAAACAGGTGCATCTCGGCCGGCGCTTCGGTCGCCGGCGTGAGCTGAAACACGATCGGCACGCCGTCGATGGTGTGCGTCTCAATGGTCTGCGTAACCGTCATCGTCGGCGCCAGCACCGACCGTCCCGGCGCGCCGACGCCGTCGATCTTTCCCAATCCGGCATCAACCGAGCCGCGCTCGCCGCGCGGCAATGACGTGCCGAACTGATAGGTCGCCCGCCGGCCCATGGCATTGCCGGCGACGACGCTCTCGGCAATCACGGCGTTCATGAAACCCGCGGGCGCAATAATCGCCGTGCGCCCCGCGGTGACCTCGGCTTCGTCTGTAACCCCGCGGACGCCGCCGTAGTGATCGCTGTGGCTGTGCGTGTAGATCACTGCGACGACGGGCCGCTTCGGGCGATGCGCGAAGTACAGGTCGAGGGACGCCCGCGCCGCGCCAACAGAGCCGAGCGGGTCGACGATGATGAGGCCCTTCGCGGCTTCGATGAACGTGACGTTCGCGAGCGCCAACCCGCGCACCTGGTAGACACCGGGCACGACCTCGAACAGGCCGTTGATGGCGTTTAGCCGCGCCAGCCGCCACAGGCTCGGGTGCACGGTATCGGGGACCATCTCTTCAGCCAGAAAGCCATAGCGGCGCGTGTCCTGTCCCGCCGGCAAGGTCGCGATGAACCCGCGGCGCGCGTCGGCGAAGTCCTGTTGGTCGGTGAATGGCAGATCGCGGAGGGCCGCCTCGTAGACGGCTCGCACCGTCGGCGCCGCGGCGTTCGGCACCGGGCCTTGTGCCACAGATTGCGCGGAGAGGTCGCCCCCCGCCAGAACCACGACCGCCAGTACCGCCCGAACTTTGATGCTCAACTCGCGCATGCCCCCACCTCTGGCGCGCAGGATAGCACTCGGGGATTGGGCGTGGAGCGCAGGGCATCACGGCCTGGCCAGAACAGCCGCAGATTGGACGCCGATCCGCTTATATCTTGAGATGACGATGCTTGGGGGAAGCGCGGGCGCCACAGCGCGGCTTGACTGTCCGTACGCTCCCGCCCCTACCGGCCCTAACGGGTCATATCCAAATGCCGCTGGACCTGTCCTCACTCCGCGACGCGCTGACGGCCCTCAACGCCAGTTGGAGCAGATCGTGCCAGTGTCGGCGGCGGTCGATGAAATGACTTTCATGCAGGTCGTGCGGGCGGCGGCCGAAGCCGGCTCAAGCCGCGCGGGTAGCCGCCGAGCCGTTCGGGAGCCGGCGCCCCCCTCTTCCCACGGCTCTCTCGATAGTCAATCCATTGTTCGAGCGCATCCAACTGTGCGCCGATCAGGTTGCTGTACTCGGGGCCACCGTGTCCCATCCCCGGAATGAAATACACGGCGAGTACCCTGTCGGCGTTCCGCTTCCCGAGCCGCCGCTCGACGAGCGCCCGGTAGCCGTCAGACTCTCCTGGAGACACGATGGCGTCGGCCGTGCCGTGCATCACGATTACCGGTCGCTTCAAGTTGCCGGTCAGGTCCAGCCGGCGTAGTTCCTTCTGGACGGCTTTCGGACTCCGCGTCGGATCCCACAGCCGCAGTTCCTCGTCAGTCAGCGCGCCGCCGTTGGGGTTGAAGGTAGGGTCGAAGCGAGGCATCGAGTCGCGGAGATACCCCACCCACGCGTCATGGTTGCTCTTCCACTGCGCTTCGGAACCCGGCCAACGGCCGACGTTAAAGGTGGCGCCATTCGGTATTGAGGCGGGCACGTCATAAATGCCCTCGAGGGCCGCGAGTTGCCCGGCCGTCAGCGACGGCACCAGCGGTGCCCGCGCCGGATCCCACGACGGATCCGCGGCTCGCTTCGCGATGATGTCGTCGATGCGCGGCGCGATGACGTCGTAGTGACGCAACACGGTGGCGACCCCTCCCCACTGGCTCACCTGGGAATTGAACCCGTAGCCGGCGATACCGCCGTCATACAGCTCGGGATAGCTCTCGACCATCCACTTCGTGTGGTGCCCGCCGTTCGAGCCGCCCATCATCAGCGTCCGCGAAGCCTTCTTTTTGTAGTGCGCGATCAGCACCTGCTGCGCATACAGTGTCAGCTCGCGAATCCGCTGGCGCGATTCGTAATAACTGTCTTGCGGCTCCTTGGCAATCGTGAGGCGACTCCAGCCTTCATCGCTGGCCGCGAACGCATAGCCTTTTTCGAGCGTGGTGGTCTTCCACGCGCCCGGGGTGAGCTCGCTACCGGAAAACCCGCGCGAGAACACGACCAGCTTGCCATTCCACTGATCAGGCAACGCCAGCTGGAACTTCGCATCGTCCGGAATGACGCCGTGAATGTAGCGGTGGGGCACCGGCGAGTCGACGCGCTCATCGGCGTCGACCGTGGCCTTGATCGCCGCGCTGGCGCCGGCAGCCGCGAGCAACATCACAATGGACAGAACAACAAGACGCCTGGGGAGAGCTGCCGGGCACATAGGTCTGCTCAGCTGGGCCGCTTGGCACAGTACGCCGAGCCGCGGCAATGGGTGGGGACAAACAACTCGGCCTGGATCAACCACGTGCCATCCACCTTGCGCCACTGCGCCAGGTAGGTGCCGCCAATCTCGACGACGCCATCCGGCTCCGTCCAGCGGCCGGTCCACTCCCCTCGCTCGGACGCCACGGTCCACGGGGCATTGATCTCGACGGCCGTCGGCGTGCGGACGTAGACGGTATCGGGCCGGCGCTTGAACCCCTCCGCCATCCGCTGCCCGTTGACTTCCCGACCGGCGACCTGCGCGCTCGTTGAGGTGACAATGTGCACGTCGGGCATCCAGTGCGCAGCAATCCCTGCAACATCATGCTTGGCAATGGCCGCATTCGACCGCGCCCGCGCGGCGCGAATGCTGGTCTCGTCTGTCGACATCTGGCTGCTCATCGCACCGGCACTAATTCCCCTTGGCACCTGCGGGTTCGGTGGTACGGCCGGCAGGAACAGCAGAGTCAACGTCGCAAGCCCGAGCGATCGTGTCATGGTGCCGCCGATTCTAGCAGTTCAGGGATTAGGGAACCCTGAGCTAGAATCCCCGTCACCATGACACGCCAACGACCACTCCTGCTCCTGACCATCGCTGCCTGCGGACTCATCGCCCTGTTCTTTGGGCCGGTCGCCGCGCGGCAAGGCTCACCAGCCGATACGCGCCCGCCCGGCACCAACTACAAGGCGCCGGCGTGGACGTTCAACAAGATCACTGACGGCGTGTATCACGCCGTGGGTACCGGCAGCCTGGTGGTGATGTCGAACGCCACCATCATCGAAGGCGATCGCGATGTCCTGGTCGTGGATTCGCAGGTCTCGCCCGCCGGCGCGTGGGCGCTGCGCGAAGAACTGAAGGCCATCACGCCGAAGCCCATTCGCTGGGTCGTCAACTCGCACTACCACTTCGATCACGCACACGGAAACCAGATCTACGGCCCCGAGGTGGAGATCATCGGCCACGAGTTCGCACGCCAGCAGATCCTTGCCGGCAAGTCGCAGGACTCACCCGCCCGCGAGTTCTACGTCGGCGGCGTGCCGGCGCAGATCACGGAGCTCGAGACGCGGCTCGCGGCAGTAACCAACGACAAGACGCGCACGACCATCCAGAGCCAGCTCGACATCCAGCGCAATCATCTCGCGAGCACCAACGCGGTAAAGCCGACGCCACCGACGATGACGCTGACCGAGACCTTGACGCTGCATCGCGGCGGGCGCGAGATTCGCATCCTGTTCCTCGGCCGCGGCCACACCGCCGGCGACGTCGTCGTCTACCTGCCCAAGGAGCGCATTGTCGCGACCGGTGATCTGATGGTGAACGGCACGTCGTACATGGGCGACGCGTTCATCATGGAATGGGTCGACACGATTGCCGCGATAAAGAAACTGGACATCGGCACCGTGCTACCGGGACACGGCGCCGCGTTCACCGACCTGGCCAAGCTGGATCATTGGCAGGCGTACCTGCGCGACTTCTGGACACAGGCGCAGAAGTTCCACAAAGCGGGCACGCCTTGGGAGGAAGCGGCCAAGCAGGTGGACCTGCGCGGCAACGCGGTCAACTTCCCGGCGATCCGCACGGTCGGCATCACGCCGAACCACGGCATGCGCCGGGCTTACGAGATGCTCGACGGCAGGGTCAAGTAGTGGCCAGCGCTTCACGTGTGCGAGCTGCAGCCGGTGCTGCCGCCGCTGGGAGATTCTCGTATCTCCTGGGGAGATGGAAGTGCTTCGGAAGCGCGCCGATGGCGCGTGCGTGTTTCTGCTGGCCATCCTGAACCGAAACGACGGCGACCACGGCCGCGACCTGCGGCTCAATGTCCGCCGGATGGCGGCGCTGTTGGACGACCTGACCCGTAGCCGTGTTTACCCGACTGTCCGACGTGGACTTTGCGGAGTACCTGCGGCTGACGGTCCCCTATGCCGCGGCCACCGACACGGACGTGCCGCCACAGAGTCCTGGCCTGGTTGGCCGACTGCTGCAGCGCGGCTTTCTCTTCGTGGTGGCGGCCGCCCGTCTCAAGCTCGATCACCCAACCATGCCGCGGCTGACGCTGCGTCTCAGGACCTTCTGGTTACTGGCGCACGTGCACGGCCTGGCGCCACCAGTTGATCGCGTCAATGTGTCAGCCCTGGAGGGACAGCACCTAGATGTGAACGCTCCCGAGATTCAGCCCATCGCGTATCACTACCTGCGGGCCAGCCTCGAATCGCTGGGGGCCAATGAACGCGCGGTGCTGGATGACGTTGCGGTCACGCTGTCGTACCTGAATGCCGGCTGGCCAGCGGCACCGACGCCCTGCGCGTGTTCGCCCGCGCGTAAGCCCCTACCGCAGCGGTTGCAGCCACTCGGCAATCACGGCGGCCGTATCGACGCCGGTCGCCTGTTGAATCAACCCGGGCAGTTCGTCATTTGAGAACGCCCGGCGTTCGCGCGCCGACCAGGCCACCAGGAACCTGAACGCGTCCTGCAGGCTCTTGGCCCCCTGTGACTCCGCACGAATGCGATCGTCGATGGCCGCCGCCATCAACCCGCCGCGCGAGAACACCAGGCGCCCGGTGCGAAAGTCCTCGGCGTACCGCGTCGACGCGATGCGGCTGAGGTCCACCAGAGTCAGGCGCTTGAGGAACGGCGGCGCGTTGGCGACGTTTGGACGGAACCGCCGATTCAGCATGCCCTCGCGAAAGGCCACCGGGTCAGGAGTACCCGGGGCCAGCGCCATGATCGCGGCGTACTGGCCGAAGCCTTCCGCAAACCAAATTGAATCAAGCACCGGTGCCAGTTCCCATTGAAACGGAAAGTAACCGTGACCGTAGGCGCGCTTGGGCACCCACGCGTGCGAGATGTGATGCGCGAAGTTATAGAGCACCCGGGTGTCATCGTCTGCGGTTGAGGTGGCGGTCAGGCCGGTGGTTGCGGCCAGGTAGTAGGTGCTGGAGCCCAGGTGCTCCATGCTCATCCCGTACTCGTGCTGCGGTGACAGCGCCGTCAGCAGTTCCTGGTGCACGGTGTAGTGCGCGAACGGGACCGTGCCAAAGTAGTCGGCGACCCGCTGAAAGGCAGACACGGCCAGCCGGCCCACGCGGTCAAAGTCGACCGGGCCTTCCGCATACCCCGCGAGGTAGAGCGGCGCCGGTCGGTCGGCCACCCGGCGAATGGTCGCGCGCGGGCCCATTACGACCTGGCCGTCGGCGAGTTCATAGAAATCAGCCAGCCGCGCCTCAACGGCGGTGGTCGTCACGGGCCACGACGGCGCCAGGGTTGAGAACACCGGCCAGCCGGCCGGTCCCTGCACGCGCAAGCGCGCCGGCCGCGTCTCGTAGCCATCCACAAAAGCAAATACGGAATAGCCAAGCACGCCGAGGTAGCCGTCACGAATACGCGACGCATCTGAAGCCGCCCGCACCTCCCGCTCCATGCGCTGCAGATCGACGCGATAGGTGACGCGCGTCGAGCCTGCACTCAGTTTCCAGCGCGGACCTTCTTCGCGCTCGAGGCTAGTGCTGCGCCCATCGGTCGCGAATGCGCGCACCTCGGTGACAAACGCGTCGTAACGCTGCTCGCCGTAGCCCATGGGAATGGCCCGAGGCATGACGAGCGAACGCGGCTCGGCGAGCGGCGACCCCCAGGCGATCTCAATCGCGACCGAGGTATCACCGGCATTCGCATAGTGAAAGCGGTAGGCAATCTCGGCCTGTGGCGACTGGGCCGTGACTGCGGCGACAAGTGTCGCCGCCACCAGCATGGCGATTCCTGCGACCCGGCTGATTCTCATGGCGGAAGTGTATAGTTAGTGTAGATTTACCCGATGGATATGTCGCGTTCGCATCGCCTGGCACTGGCCGGCGTCTGCCTGCTGATTTCGGAGGCGCTCGCTGTGGTGCCGGCCAACGCCCAGCCACCCTCGGGACACAAGGTCGCGAGCCTCGAGATCAAGATCCTGTCGACGATGCTGGCGGACGAGGGGTTCGGGGAATGGGGATTTGCGGCGCTGGTCCAGGTCGACGGCCGCAAGCTCCTGTTCGATACCGGCGCGCATGAAGACACCGTGCATCGCAACTTGAAGGCGATGAATCTCGATCTGTCGGACGTCGAGCTGGTGGTGCTCAGCCACAACCACGACGACCACACGGCCGGCCTGCTCACGCTCAGGCGGCAGTTCGCGGCGAAGTCCGCCAGGTCGCTGAGCAAGGTCTACGCCGGCACGGGCATTTTCCTGCCGCGGGTGGGCGCCAACGGCGCCGCCGACGACCGCATGGGCCGGCTCAAGCGTGATTACGAAGCCACCGGCGGCGCCATCGTCGAGGTGAGCAAGCCGACCGAGATCCTGCCCGGCGTATGGCTGACCGGGCCGGTCCCGCGCGTTCACCCGGAGCGAAACTGGAGTGCGACCGGCAAGGTTCGCACTGCCTCCGGCGACGTCGAAGATACCGTGCCTGAAGACATGACGCTGGTGATTCACACCGCCCAGGGTCTCGTCTATCTGTTCGGCTGCGGCCATGCCGGAGTGATCAACACGCTCGAGCACGGGCGCAAGACCATCGCTCCGGCGCCGGTCAAGGCGGTGATCGGCGGACTGCATCTGTTCGCCGCCACCGACCAGCACCTGGCGTGGACCGCGGCGCAGCTGAAGGCCTTCGGCGTCCAACAACTGCTCGGCGCACACTGCACCGGGATTGAGTCGGTCTACCGCATCCGCGACCTGGTGGGTTTGACGCGGCAGACGTGCCTGGTGGGCGCGGTCGGGGCGTCGTATTCGCTGGCGAAGGGGATTACCGCCGGACGGGTCGCCAAGTAGCCGCAGCCGAGGCGTCGACGGTGCCGCCGAAGTGGTCGGCGACGATGGCGGCAATGCGGGCCTCGGCCTCGTGAATCTCCTCGGTCGTGCCGCGATGGTGGCCGGCAAAAGCCACGAGCACGATCGGCGTTCCCTTCACCCAGAGAATGCCGGCATCGTTGGCCACCCAGGGCTGCCCATCACCGGTCTTGTGTGCCACTTCGACATCCGCGCCCAGGTAACGCGGGAAGCGATTGTTCACCTGTTGGCGCTTGAGGATCGACACCATCAGCGCCGAGGCCTCCTTTGACACCAACTCGCCCTTGGCCATCAGCGCAAACAGCCGGCCCGTCTCGCGCGCCGTGCTGCGGCCGAAGTAGAGTCCGGTCTCTTCGACGACCTTGCGAAACGCCTCACCGACGGCCGCCTCGCCGTACTTCGCAAACGGAAACTGGACCGTGCGATCGCCACCGGCATCCCGATAGGAAGGATCGAGCTGCGACAGCCATCGTCGGTCCCACTCGAGATCGGAAAACCGAAGCCTGGTGTTAGGCAAACCCAGGCGGGCCATCGCGCGCGTCACTTCCTCCCGGCCGACCAGGTCGCCGAGCGCGTCGGTGGCTTCGTTGTCGCTGATGACGATCATCAACGTGAGGAGGTCCTTCACGGTAGGCTGGAGCCCGGCGTCGAGGGCGTAGAGCACACCCGAGGGGATCCGGCGCTGGCCGGCCGTCAGGGTGATGCGATCCGAGAGCGACAACCGGCCGTCGCGCACCCGCTCGAGCACGGTCGCCATCAGCGGCACCTTGATGACGCTAAAAGTCTCGTACGGCGAATCGGCATCGATGGCCACGCGCTCGCCGGTTGCGACGTTCTCGACGTACACGGCCAGGCGGCCGTCGACCTCGTCGCGCACCTGTCGCAGCCTGGATTCGAGGGACGTGGCAGCGGCGCCGGGCGGCAGGTCCGCGGCGGCGGCGTCGGCAAGCGCGGTGTTGCGCGCGAGCGCCTCGGCCACGAGCGACAGCTGGGCGGCCGCGCGCGTCCAGTCACCCTGTTCCGCGGCTTCGGTGATGCCCGGTAACGTCATGGCGGCGTAGGTATAGCGCGGCGCGTAGAGCAGGTGCTTGAACCACGAACGCCCGGGAATGCCCTCCTCGTGCAGCCAGTTCTGCTCGAACTGCCGGAGGCGCCGGTTGACGCGGCTGGCCACCTCTTGCGGCGGACCACCGGACGCCATCACTGCCTCCAGGCGCGCGTTCAATCTCCGGCCCGACGCGCGCAGCGCCCTCACGCCGTTGACGAGACGCGAGACATCCAGCCGATCGCGCACGCCCGAGATCTCGTCAAGGTGGCGAACAAAGTCGCGAACAGAGGCCGCGTACGACTCCACATCCAGTGGCGGGATTTCGGCATTCGCCAGCCGCAGCGCCATCGACCCCCAGAGCTCGGTCATCAGCTGGTGATAGCGGTACCCGGGATCGCCGATCTGGTTGATCCAGTAGTGGCTGTCATATGCCGAGTGGTAGACGCCGTACGGGCCGTTGAACCCCATCTCGACCACGGGAAGACCGACGTGATTGATGAACACCGTGTGATCCGACCCGCTGCCAATCTTCGTGACGGCCAGCGCCTGGTCGGGCAGCGTCCCCTCCTTCGGGCCGTCGCTCTCCCCCTCCGGACGGCCCCACGCCTCGTAGAGCGACACACCGGACGGGTCGCGCAACTCTTTGGTCAGGTCTACCACCATGGGCGCCAGGGATCCGACGGCCGACAGGTCGAGGCGAGGCCCGGACGCGGACGAATCGACGTTCAGGTACGCGATCGCCTTCTGCCTGAGCTCCGCGGCAAACTGCTCCCCCCATTCGGTGGAGCCGGTGAGGGTGACTTCCTCACCGTCCCAGGCACAGAACACCAGCGTCCGCTTGGGGCGCGTGCCTTCCTGCTTGAGTCGCCCGAGCGACTTGGTCAGCTCCATCATCGACGCCGTGCCGCTCGACGGATCGACGCCGCCAAAGACCCATGCGTCGTGATGGTTGCCCAGCACTACCCACTCGTCGGGCAACTCACTGCCGGTGATGCGGCCCTCGACCACGTAGTTAGGCTGCACGTCGGTGCGCATCTCGATCTGCAGGTGCATGCGCGCCACTTCGCCGCCGAGCCGATACTCGACCGGCAGCGCGCCTTTCCACTCGGCCGGCGCCAACGGTCCGCCGAGCTTCTCGAGAATGGGCTGAATGTCGCGATAGGACATGGGCAGGGCCATGATCTTCGGCACCGACACCGCGTCGCCAATCGGAATGCGTTTGGCGCCGGGTGTGGACGCCCAGCCCGGCGTCAACGGGTCGCCGGGCACCATGTAATCATAGGCGATGCCTCCGCGCTGCAGATGGCTCGCCGGTCCCCACGGCCCTTTGGGGAACGCCTCGCCCTTCCCGTAGCCGTCCTCCTGCGGGTCCGAGTAGACAATCATCGCGGCCGCACCTTCCCGCTCGGCGGTGAGGGCCTTGAACCCGCGATAGCTGTAGGGGTTTGAGTAGCGGACGATGACAATCTTGCCCCTGGGATCGATGCCGTTGCGGCGCAGCACGTCGTAATCGGCAGGATTCCCGCTGTTGGCGTAGACCACCGGCGCGGTAACGTCGCCGGACGCCGAGAAGGACAACCACGCGCCGCTGATGGCTTTCTGCGAAGAGTCCGGGTCTTCCTTGTAGGGATCCTCCCGCAGCGATGGCACGTAGCGGATCGGTGCCACGAGCTCGGCGCGGACCTTCCTGGGATTGGACGACAGCACGTCGTAGCGATGCACGACGACGCCGTCCAGCCCTTGCGCTTTCCACTTCGCGGCGATGTAGTTGGCGATCTCGCGCGTGCGCACTGATGTGGCCGGGTGCGGCTTCGCCGTGAAGTAGCGGTGCCACGCCTTGATCGATTCGGTTTGCGGCAGTTCCCTCAGACGGCGCTCGATCGCACGCTCGGCGAGTGACCCCGCCGGCGAAAAGCCGCGAATGGGCGCCGTGACCGGTGCGTCCTGGGCACCTGGCCCGACGCCAAGGAGGACGACGGCGACGAGCGCGGCGGCAAGCGAACGAGAGGAAGACATCAGGGAGCCTTTCGCGGGGATGACTGCCTGCATTCTAGCTCGCTCAGAGCGGCCCGTGACGCGTTGGCCGACAATTACCAAGAGCCATTTGCCACGCGCCGTTGTCTAATACTTCCACATGAATCGTCTCGCGTCACCGCTGTCACTTCCGGCCATCATTCTTGGGATCACCCTGCTCGCGACCGGCGCCGCCGCGCAGAGCCCCTCAGCCATCACGCCACTGGACCGGCCGCTGCGGGTTTTTCTGGACTGCCGCGCCGGGGGCTGCGACCAAGAGTTCTTTCGCACCGAGCTCGCGTGGATTGACCATGTCCGCGACCGGAAGGACGCCGATGTTCACGTCCTCGTCACCGCGCAAGGGACCGGCGGCGGGGGGACGGAATACGCCGTCCGGTTCATCGGCCACGGTCAGTGGGAAGGCCAGGAAGACACCTTGCGACGGAGCACCGAGGCGGCCGAGACCGACGACGGCCGGCGACGCGCGCTGGCACAGGTCTTTGCGCTCGGCCTCGCCAGGTTCGCCTCAGCCACACCGGCTGGCGTGACCTTGCGAGTGGCGCCGGCCTTTGCCCCGGCGCGAAGCAGTCAAACGACGGCTGCCGACGACGCCTGGAACTTCTGGGTCTTCCGCACCAACTTCAACCTCAACCTGAACGGCGAAGCCACCAGCGATTTCACCAACCTCAACGCCAACCAGTCGGTCAACCGGACGACGGCGGACTGGAAGATCAACTTCAACGCCGGTGTGGCTTACAACGAGAGCGCGTACGAGCTGAGCGACGGCGACACCTTCCGCTCGTATCGCCGCGGGTGGAACCTCAACAACCTGACGGTGAAGAGCGTGGGCGAGCACTGGTCGGTCGCCGCCAAGGCGGGCGCCTCACGAAGCAGCTTCAACAACCAGAAGTTGAACGTGCGGATCGCGCCGGGCTTCGAATACAACGTGTTTCCCTACAGCGAGTCGACCGAACATGAACTGACCGTGCAGTGGACCACCGGCATCAACCGCTTCGTCTACGACGAGATCACCATTTACGGCAAGACCGAGGAAACCAAGTGGGACCAGACGCTGATGACGCGGCTCAATCTGCGCCAGCCCTTTGGCACCGTCAGCCTGACGGTCGAGGCCGCGCACTACATCGGCGACCCGGGGAAGTATCGCGTGGCCATGTTTGCCGACAACGAGTTGCGGATTACGCGGGGCCTCTCGCTGCGCCTCGACGGCAGCTACCAGATTCTGCACGACCAGCTCTACCTTCGATTGGGCGAGGCCAGCGACGAGGAGATCATCGCCCGCCAGCGTCAACTCGCGACGTCGTACCGCTTCTTTCTAGCCGTGGGATTCACCTACCGGTTCGGGTCGATTAACAACAACGTCGTCAACCCTCGGTTTGGTGGTGGGGGTGGGGGTGGGGGTGGCGGCGGGTAGACTGCCTGCCCCGTGCCGGCTTCGAGTCGCCGGCCTTCCGGCCGACCCGAACCTGTCATAAGTTCGCCGTCAGAATCGCCAGTCGAACCCGAGAATCGGGAAGATGCCCTGCTGCTCGCCGAACTGCTGCTCGTTGCTGCGGCGGTTCCAGCTGTAGCTGGCGAAGTTCTTCCGGTTGGTCACGTTCTGCACCCCCAGGAAGAGGCGCGGTTCATGCCCCAATTCGGATCAGTGGAGACACGCCCGGTATCGGTGGGCGCCGCATGGCCATCGACTCGGCAATACTGCGGCCGGGTGCCGTCGGCTGGGACCACCGCCGCGGCGGTAATGGTGGATCCAGGGCGCGTTTCCTAGAAGCTGAACCTCGCGGTGAGCTGCATCGTCCGGGAATAGTTCCCCTGCGACGTGACTCGGCCGAAGTTTGCGTTCCCGAAGGCCACGCTCTGCATGGCGGCGTACCACGGGTTGTCGAACAGGTTGATGATCTCCAGGCGCAGCGTCGCGCGGCGGCCACTACCCATCCTGAATTCCTTGTTGATCGCCACGTCGGTGGAGTTGCGCCAGGGCGAGTAGGTATCGGGCAGCGTGCGCGGCGAATTGCCGAAGGTACCGGCCGGCGCCTGCGTGAAGGCATTCGCGTTCAGGTAGCGATCGTCTTGCGGGTTCTCCGTGAGTCGATCGGTGATGCTGCCGCCCACCAGGAAGTCCTGGCCCTGGACAAGGTTGGGCCGCTGGCCGGCGCCCAGCATGTAGCTATTGGTGTTGGTGTTCTGACTGACCCCGATCGGGAAGCCGCTCTGCATCTGGATCACCGCTGACACCGTCCAGTTGCCGAACACCAAGTTGGTCCATCCGCCGCCGTTCAGGAACCGGCGCCCCTCGCCGAACGGCAGGTTCACGATCGGCGTGGCCGACAGCTTGTGCGGCGAATCGAGCAGACTGCGGTGGTACTCCGTGTCCGGGTCGAAGTACGACGACCCTTCGAGGAAGGTGTAGTTGTTCAAGAGCCCTGGCGCCGAGGTGTAGTAGTTGCCCTGGCCGAACTGGTTATCCCACAGCCGGCTGAAGGTGTAGGCGAAGCTGCCGCTCCACCAGGTCATGCGCTTGCGGACCTGGATCACGGCCGCGTGGTACTGCGACTTACCGTGATTGGTTTCCTGCAAGTTCACCGTATCGAACTGCGGGAAGGGCCGCAGTAACTGGTTGCGCGGAATGGTCGCCCGCGTCGCGAAACTGCCGGCATTGGGGTTGCCAAAGAACGGATTGGGGACGTTCTGCGTCATCTGGGTGACCAGATCGGGCCGGAGGTACTCGGGGTCGAGCTGGTTAATGTTGACGTTCCCGTTCACCGTGAGCCGCGCGCCGGTCGAGCCGATGTAGGCCACGGTGAGGTTGAGGTTGCCGAGCAGCTCGCGCTGGATGTCGACGGAATACTGCTGGACGCGCGGCGCCGTCTTGCTCGGATCGACGAACGCGATGGCGGAGCTGACACCCGACAGCATGCCACGCGAATTGCCCGACACCGCGATGAGCCCGGTCGAAAACGGGTTATTGATCGCGGTAATCGGAATCGTGGTGTCCTGCTGCAGGGTCGTGGTGGCGGAGTAGCCCACCGAGTTGTTGGCGGCGTACGCCCACGGCGCCCAGAACAGGCCGTAGCCGCCGCGCACCACCGTCTTGTCGTTCAGGCTGAGCGCCATGCCGACGCGTGGCGACAGCTTGACCGCCGGCGGATTTCCGGTGCTGGTCTTGGCGCCGTTCTCGCCGGCGTAGGTGAGGCCGCCCTTGACCTGCCGGGCAACGGTAGGATGCAGCGGATCGAGGCCGGCCGGAATCGTCGTGTTGAGTGGACTCACCGCCTCGCGATCGAAGCCCACGACCAGCTTGTTGTCGGCCTCACTGAGACCGGTTTCATGCTCGAAGCGAAGACCGTAGTTCAGGGTCAGCCGGTCACTCGCGCGCCAGTCGTCTTGCACGTAGGCGCTGTAGTACCGGATCGAGTTATTGACCGGCGTATTCTGGACAAACGAGCCCGACGAAGGCACGCCGAGCAGCAGGTCGGCGATGGCGTTGCGGCTGGTCTGACTGGGATTGTTCACACTGGAACCGGTGAACTGCCCATTGAACGCGTACGAGCCAGCCGACTGCCCGAACACTTCCGCCTTGACGCCCAGAATGCGGTAGTCGGCGCCAACCTTCAGGCTGTGGGCACCGGCCAGCTTGGTGATGCTGCCGTTGCCGCCGTACGAGTAGTAGTCGCGGTTGGTGACGCCGCTGAAGCCGGTCCCCTGATATCCGGTGAGCGCCACCGAGGGAAACTTCTGCACCGGAATCTGGCTGGCGAAGGCGGGGTTGAAGCCAAGCGTCGTGGCATCGAACGGATAGGGCAGGCTGTTGTCATCGGTGAACGTGTTCATGCCGAAGCGCAACGTCGCCACGGTGGTCGGGTTGACGATGTAGGTGTTGTTCAGCACGAACACGTTGATGGCGCGATCCAGTTGATAGCTGGGATACGCATAGGGGGCGTCGGGGAAGAAATTGCGATCCGGTTCCGAGGAGTTCTGATACAGATAGACACCACTGAGCGAGATCTCGCTGGTGAAGTGGTGATCGAGCTTGAGTGACCCCTGCTGTGCGGCATCGTTGATGACATCCTGCACCGCCAGATTGCCGCCGCTGTCATCGACCGTGCGCGTCGGCAGCGGCATGGCTTTCAGGAACTCGCGCGCCCAGGGGTTGATGCGGCTGGCGGGAATGATGTTTCCCGGAAACGGCTGGCGGTTACCGGCGGCGTCGGTGGTCAACGGGTCGTAGATGACGATCGGCCGGCCCGACAGGTCGGTGACGCCCGAGAAATCGCCGTTGCGCATCGCCTGGGTGGGCACGTGCATGTTGTCGTTCTGCGACAGGCCGTCGCGATAGCCCTCACCCGCCGCCCAGAAGAACGTCTTGTTGCGCACGACTGGCCCGCCAAAGCCACCGCCGAACGACCGCCAGAACTGCGGCGAGTTTTCGATGCCGCGGATCTGGTTGAAGAACAGCGGCCCGATCAGGGCGTTCGGCCGAGTCTGATAGAAGGCCGACCCGCGGAAGGTGTTGCTCCCCGATTTGGCCGTGGCGTTCAGCACGCCGCCGCCGGTGCGACCCATTTCAGCATCGTAGGTGTGAACCTGGACGCGAACGTCCTCGAGCATCTCGCCGCTCGGGTTGGTGGACGAGCGATTCTGCAGGTCAGTGACCGGGAACCCGTCGAGCAGGTAGTTGTTGGCGCGCACGCCGCCGCCGCCGAGCGAGATGGCCGAGGCGCCGGTCTGGTCCTGCATCCGATTCCAGTGCGTGTCACCACTGCTCTGCACCGTCGGCACGGTCACCGCCATCAGGAACACGTTGCGGCCGATGCTGGGCAGCGTTTCGATGGTCTTCGAATCGATGACCTCCGCGTGCGAGGCGTTGGAGGTCTCGATCAGCGGCGCATCGGCGGTCACCGTGATGGTTTCGGCGACGGTGCCGACTTCGAGGCTGATGTCGAGGGTGACGAACTGCTGCGTGCCGATGCGGATGCCCCGGCGCTCGAAGGTCTTGAAGCCCTGCACGCTGGCCTTCACGGTGTAGCTGCTCGGGTCGATGGCCGGGAAAGAATACTCGCCCGACTGGTTCGACACCGTGTCGCGCGTGACGTTGTTGGCTTCGTTCTGCAGGGTCACGGTCACGCCGGGGATGACGCCTTGCGCGTCCTTGACGGCACCCCGCAGGCCGCCCTGAAATGACTGCGCTCCGGCCGACGTCCCCCACGCCAGCAGGAGACCGACCACCGCTCCGCTGATCGAGACGTGCCGAATAACTCGCATGACCGTCCTCCTGACAACTACGCCCGGCTGCCAAATTGAAACGATAGCGACGACGCGACCGACGATGGCGTGACCATACGCCTAAACCCTGACCGCGGCAAGACCGACCTCGGCGACCGAAACACCGGCGAATGGGCTACACTCCCCCAGCAGGAGGATGGATTCCATGCCGAGACGACTGATCTATGCGCTGCTTGCAGCGACGCTACTGGGCGGGGGCGCGATCGCGGCCCAGACCAAAGCCACCGCCACCAATGTGGCGACGATCCCGCACGAAGCGGTGCCCAACTTCTTCAAGAACCCGCCGGGTATTTACACCGGCGAGAACATGGGTATCGCTACCAACTCGAAGGGCAACATCTTCATCTATCACCGCGCCAACGAAACGCGACTCTTTGAATACACGGCCCAAGGCGCGTTTATCCGCGAGATCGGCCGCAACAACTACGGCTTCTCGTTCGCCCATTCCGTGCGCGTCGATGCCCAGGACAACATCTGGGCGGTCGATGAAGGCACCGACATGCTGGTCAAGTTCAGCCCAGAGGGCAAGGTCCTGATGACGATCGGCCGGCGCGAGGATCCCGTCGCCAGCCTCACCAACATGCCGGGCGGCGGCCGCTTCCACGGCCGCAACGAGAAGTACCGCTTCGGCCGCCAGACCGACGTGGCCTTCGACCAGCAGGGCAACATCTTCGTCTCCGACGGCTACTTTGATGCCCGCGTCGTGAAGTACGACAAGAACGGCCGCTTCGTGAAGGCAGCTGGCAAGCAGGGCCGCGGCAACCTCGAGTTCAACACCCCGCACTCGATCGCCACCGACTTCCAGGGCAACGTCTACGTCGGCGACCGCGGCAATGCGCGGGTGCAGGTGCTCGACAACGACCTGAACTGGAAGGCGAACTACCCGAACGTCGGCAACCCGTGGGCGGTGTGCGTCTCGGGCGGACCGGGACCGAAAAACCCGGGCAAGCAGTATCTCTACGTGTCGAACTCGTGGCAGGACAGCGCGCCGGCCGCCGGCGCCGAGATCACCGGCGAAGTCTACAAGATGGCACTGGACGGCACCATCATCGGCAAGTTCGGGCGCGCGGGCAAAGCGGTGGGCGAGTTCTCGACGATCCATCAGATGGATTGCCGCGACCCCGACACCATCTACACCGCCGAGATCAATAACTGGCGATCGCAGAAGATCCTGCTGAAGCCCCAGGCGATGAAGACGACCAGTCAGCAATAGGAGACGCCTAATGTCACGCACAATTACAGCTACGGTGACCGCGGCGATTCTCGCGCTTGGCGGTTCTCTCATTGCCCAGGCGGGCATTCCCGAAATCGCTTTTACCACCAGCGATTTCCTCAAGACCCCCTCCGACGTCTA
Source organism: Acidobacterium sp. (assembly GCA_002737365.1). GTDB lineage: Bacteria > Acidobacteriota > Vicinamibacteria > Vicinamibacterales > UBA2999 > 12-FULL-67-14b. The sequence continues at coordinate 23,971 of NSIL01000021.1, forward strand.
CGTCGGCGAAGTCGGCGGCGTGGCCGCCAACTCGAAGGGCCTGGTGTACGTCTACCATCGCTCCGGCCATCCCTACGCAACGCTGGGCGACAACCGCACGTTCTATCGGGGCGGCTCGCGGCTGTTCCAGTTCGACGCCGGCGGCAAATATCTCCGCGAGTTCGGCCAGGACGTTTACGGCTTTAATGCCGCCATCGGCTTGCGCATTGATCCGCAAGACAACGTGTGGACCATCGACGAAGGCGCCAACCAGGTGGTGAAGTTCGACACCGAGGGGCGCGTGGCGCTGGTGTTGGGCCGCAAGCCTGAAACGATCAGCGTGCGGCCGAATGCGGCTCCGGCAGGGGCAGCGGGGGCAGCGGGGGGGGGCGGCGGCCAAGCCGGCCAAGCCGGCCGGGCGCCGGGCGCCGGTACTCCTGGCTCGACCTTCAGCCGTCCCACCGACGTCGCGTGGGATCGCGCCGGCAACATCTATGTCGCCGATGGCATTGGCAGCAACAACCGCATTGCCAAGCTGGACAAGGACGGCCGCTTCATCACGCACTGGGGCTCGACCGGCAAGGGGCCGGGACAGTTTGCCGGGGTCAAGGCGCTGGCCATCGACGCGCAAGGCAACGTCTACGCGGCCGACCTCGGCAACAAGCGCATCCAGGTGTTCGACGCCGAGGGCGCGTTCAAGTCCGAGTTTGGCGGCGTCGGCACCCCGATCGCCATGTGCATGACTCGCGGCGCGACGCAGCATCTCTACATCTCGCATGCCGGCGACGAGGACGGCATGGAGGATGCCGCGATCTACAAGGTGCAGTTGGATGGCAAGGTGGTCGGCAAGTTCGGCGCCGCCGGCAAGGTGCTGAAGGAGTTTGGCCTGGCCAATTCCCTCGATTGCCGCAGCGACAACGAGTTGCTGGTGGGTGAACGCACCAACTGGCGCGTGCAGAAGGTTTCGCTGAAGTAATTACTTCACTTCCAGGTTCGTCTGGATCGCAGCGAAGAACACGTCGGCGATGCGCTTGTATCCCACTTCGGTGGGATGCAAGCCATCGACACCAATCACAGTGGTGGCCTCGGGCAGCAGCACGTTATACAAATCAACGAACGCCACACCTTCCTCACTCGACATCTGCTGCAGCTTGGTGTTGTACGCCACCAGTTCGGCCGGCACCCGCGACCGCTGGCGGCCGACGATGGTCGGCAGCATCGCCGCCAGGAACACGCGGACGCCACGAGCCTTGGCCACTTGCACCATGTCCCGCATGACTTCCGTGGAGGTGTCGGGGCCGACCAAGTTCAAGCCGTTAACCCCTTCCATTAGCAGCGCCACCTCGGCCTGGCTCGACGCGAGCTCGTCGGGGAATCGCGTCACGCCTTCCAGCACACTCTCGCCGCCGCGTCCGGCGTTGGTCACGACGATCGTCGACGCCTGGGTGGAATAGCGGCCTTGTAGCAGCGACAGCAGTTGAGTGGGATAGGAGGCCGCCGGCACCAGGACCATCCGCGTATTTGGCGTTTGCAGCAGGCTACCGCGTCCGTCGGGGATCACCCCCACCGGCACGGTGATCTCGCCGGCCGTAATGCTGTCGCCGAACGCGAGGAATCGCGTTCGTGACAACGTCGGCGGCGGCGATGGCCGGGTCGGGATGGACCCGCTGCAAGCGGTCAAGACCGCGCAGCAACAGGCCACCCACAACCACGGCTGCCTCATGACTAGTAGCGGTAGTGCGCTGACTTGTAGGGGCCTTCAACGGCGACCCCAATGTAATCGGCCTGCTCCTTGCTCAGCGTGGTGAGCTTGACACCCAGTTGGCCGAGGTGCAGCCGCGCCACTTCTTCATCCAGCTTCTTCGGCAGGATGTAGACGCGGTTGGTGTCGTAGTCGGTGCCCGACAGCGTCGGCTGGCCGTTCATGCTCAGGTGCAAGTCGATCTGCGCCAGCACCTGGTTGGTGAACGACGAGGACATCACGAACGACGGATGGCCGGTCGCGCAGCCTAGGTTCAGCAGGCGGCCTTCGGCCAGCACCAGGATGCTGTGCTCGGGTCGCTTGCCTTCCGCCGGGAAGATCCACTCGTCGAACTGCGGCTTGATCTCGACGCGCTTGGCGCCGCCCTTGGCGAGGCCGGCCATGTCGATCTCGTTGTCGAAGTGACCGATGTTGCCGACGATCGCCTTGTCCTTCATACGACGCATCAGCTCGACGGTCAGGATGTTCTTGTTGCCGGTCGCGGTGATGAAGATGTCAGCGGTTTCAATCACGTCATCGATGGTCGTGACTTGGTAGCCTTCCATCGCCGCCTGCAACGCGCAGATCGGATCGATCTCGGTGACGATCACGCGGCAGCCTTGGCCCTTGAGCGCCTGGGCGCAGCCCTTGCCGACGTCGCCGTAGCCGAACACCACCGCAACCTTGGCCGACAGCATCACGTCGCTGGCGCGGTTTAGTCCGTCGATCAGCGAGTGGCGGCAGCCGTAGAGGTTGTCGAACTTGCTCTTGGTGGCCGAGTCGTTGACGTTGATGGCCGGGAACAACAGCGTGTTGGCGGCGGTCATCTCATATAGGCGATGCACGCCGGTGGTCGTCTCTTCGCTGACGCCCTTGATGCCGCGGGCGATATTCGACCAGACGCCGGGCCGGGCCTTGAGCTCGCGCGTCAAGGTCTCGAGAATGACGCCCCACTCCTCGGAGTCTTTCTCAGCGTTGAACGCCGGGATCTTGCCGGCCTTTTCGTACTCGAGCGCCTTGTGCACGAACAGCGTCGCGTCGCCGCCGTCATCGAGAATCATCGTCGGGCCGCTGCCGTCGGGCCACATCAGGGCCTCGACCGTGCACCACCAGTATTCAGTGAGGGTCTCGCCCTTCCACGCGAACACCGGCGTGCCGCGCGGGTTGGCGACGGTGCCGCCCGATTCGGGGCGGCCGACGGCAATGGCGGCCGCGGCGCTGTCCTGCGTCGAGAAGATGTTGCAGCTCACCCAGCGCACGTCGGCGCCGAGCGCAGTCAGCGTCTCGATCAGCACGGCGGTCTGCACGGTCATGTGCAGCGAACCCATGATCCTGGCACCGGCGAGCGGCGTCTTGCCGGCATAGCGGGTGCGCAGCGCCATCAGGCCGGGCATTTCGTGCTCGGCGAGGCGGATCTCGTTGCGACCAAACTCGGCCAGGCCAAGGTCACGGACCTTGAAGGGTTCACGGCCGGCCTTCTTGGCCAGGTCAAACGCGTGCATTTCGGTCACTGCAGTTGCCATGTTCTCTATCTCCTCGATACTGTCGTTATTCGTTCTTCAAGATTCTTTTCGCGGTCGCGACAAACAAACTCGGTCCTTTCACGTCAGCCTCGGTCGGCAGCGGCGTGATGACGGGCTTCTCGAAGCCGGCAGCTTCGAGGTGCTTCTTCATGGTCTTGTCCGAAAAGCCCAACCAGACGTGTCCCATCTGCTGTTGGTACTCCTCGCGATCGTGCGGCAGCATGTCGACGATCAACACGCGGCCGCCGGGCTTCAGCACCCGGCCGACCTCGGTGAGGGCGCGCACCGGCTCGGGGACGTGGTGCAGCACCAGGGCCAGGATGGCGACGTCCAACTGGCCATCGTCGATCGGCAGGGCTTCCATGTCGCCTCGGCGCACCTCCACGTGGGCCCTGCCCTTGAGGCGCCGCCGCGCGGCCTGCACCATGTCGGTGGAGCCATCGACGGCAATCACCTTGGCGACGTGAGGCGCCAGCAGTTCACTCACCTGCCCCGTGCCGCAGCCGAGGTCCCCCACCGTCAGCGTGGGATCCAGCAGCGCCAGCAGGGCGTGGAGGTGAAACCGGTCGCCAAAGAGTTCTGAGCGCAGGTGGTCCCACTGCCCGGACGCTGACGCGAAGAACGCCTCTGATTTCGTGCGCCGGCGTGACAGCACGCTCTTCAACCGGCGTTCGTCCTGTTCGGCACCGTTGGTGGACGAGACCTGCTCGCGGATCAGGGGCCATAGCCGCTGCGCGCCGGAATCGAGCACGTCGAGCGTCATGCCGTAGAACCGGCTGGTGCCGTCCCGTCGGGACACCACCCACCCGTCATCGGCAAGCGTCTTGAGGTGCCGGCTGACGGTGGATTGGGGCAACTGGAGCACCGAGCAGATCTCATTGACGGTCAACTCGTGCCGTTCGAGGGGCAGAAGCATCCGGCAGCGAATCGGGTCGGCCAGCGCGGCCATGTGGTCAAGGATCTGAGTCATGTCGTCGAGACAGTCCTTGACCGCCGAAGCGCGACACGCGAAGGTGGAGGACCGCCTATTTATCCGTTAATCCGGATGCATGAGATATTACATGAACTGGCGCGCGGGTGCAACTGGGGCTGGCTTCGCTCGTGGGAATCCCCCAGAAGGCCGTGGCAGCGGCCGCCCCCACGAAGGCGCGCAGCCGCCGAGCCCCACGGGCGCCGTAGGCGCCCGCCCTATCCGAGCTCAGCTTCCAGCCGCGTTACCAGGTCGTCAAGTTGCGCCACGACCGCGCGAACAGTGTCCGGCTGAGCGAGATCCACGCCGGCACGCTTCAGCAGTGTCATCGGATGGTCAGAGCCGCCCGACCGTAACAGGTCAAGATAGCGCGTGACGGCCGCCGCACGGGTCGCATCACTGGCGCCGCTAATCTCCTCCATGATCTTCGCCGTCGAGGCGAAGCACGTCGCGTACTGGTACACGTAGTACGGCGACTGAAAGAAATGTGGGATGCGGGCCCAGGTGTACTGGGCGCGGGTGTCGGACGACAGTGCGTCGCCCCAGTACTCACCCAGCAGCCGCGAGTAGATCGCGCTGAGCGTTTCCGAGGTGATCGGCTGATCGGTCTCGACCAGCCGGTGCGCCTCGAGTTCGAAGTCCGCGAACAGCACCTGGTTGTAGAAGGTGCCGACGATGTTGTCGATGGCGTGCTGCAGCAGCACCGCCCGCTCTTCGCGCGTCGTCGCGCGTGCCAGCATCAACTCCAACAACAGCGCTTCGTTCAGCGTTGACGGCACTTCGGCGACAAAGATGGTGTAGCCCGAATACACGAACGGCTGCGCCTCCTGCGACAGCAACGTGTGCATCGAGTGGCCCAGCTCGTGGGCCAGCGTGAACACGGCGTCCAGGGTGTCGTTGTAGTTCAGCAACATGTACGGGTTGGCCCCGTAGACCGGCGCCGAATAGGCGCCGCTGCGCTTGCCCTGGTTCTCGTAGACGTCGATCCAGCGCCCGGCAAACGCCCGGCGCACCCGTGCCTGATAGTCGGCCCCAAGCGGCTTCACGGCCTCGACGATCCAGTCGAGGACCTCGTCGTATTGGTATTTCTCTTCCGAATCGACCAGCGGCACGAACGCATCGCAGACGTAATAGTCGCTGAGACCGAGCACGCGCTTGCGCAGCTGGTGATAACGGCGGAACGGCGCCACGCCGTTCTTGGCCTCGCGAATCAGGTTCTCGACGACGCTGGTCGGAATGGCGTTGCCAAACAGCGCCGCGTCGAGCGTCGTTTGGTAGCCGCGGGCGCGGGCCTCGAACCACTCGCCCTGCATGACACCGTTGTAGAGCGTGGCGTAGGTGTTGATGTTGCCGAGGTAGGTGTCGTAGAGCGATTCGTAAGCCAGCTTGCGGTCAGCCTGCGAGCGGCAGGTCGCCAGCAGCTTGCGATACTGGCCGTAGCTGACCTCGACGGATTCGCCGGACGACAGCGTGATGGTCGGAAACTTCGCGTCGGCCGTCGACAATGCGGCGTAGGAGTCTTTCGGCACGCCGCCGAGACGGCCCGACAGCGACAACAGTTTCTCGCCCTGCTCGTTGAGCACATGGGCCTGCAGCCGGAAGACCTCTTCGATCGCGAAGCGATACAGCGCCAGGTCCGGCGACCCCGCCAGCCACTCGCGCACCGTGTCGAGCGGCAGCTTCAGCAGTTCGGGCTGGAACCACGACATGGCCTGCTGCCACTTCGCGAACAGCAACTGCACCCGCTGACGTTTGGCGTTGATGGTGTTGTTGCGCTGGTCTTCGTCGTACTGCAGGGCCGGGTAGTACCACACGCGGTAGCTCAACTGATCGAGCGCATCGCGGTCTTTGAGCGACTGCAGCAACTGGCCGGCACCCTGCGCCAGCGTGCCCTCGTAGTTCTTGTAGGCCTCGATGCCCGCGTCGAGTTTGGCAAATGCTGCCTCCCAGGCCTCCCAGCTTGGGAAGATCGAGGTTAAGTCCCAGGTGTAGCGAGGGTCGAGGGAATCACGGGTGGGAACCTGGGTTGAGGGCGCCGCGGCTGGCGAAGACATCCGCCGATCATAGCAAGTTCGCGAGCTCGCGAGGCGTTGGACCAATACGCTCGATCAGCCTCGGACGAGCCAGCGCTTCGGCCAAGGGACCTGGCATGGCTACGGCCTCGCCAATCGCTGGTTCGACAACCTCCGCAAACTTCGCCGGATGCGCTGTTGCGAACAAGTGCGACGCCCCGTCTTCGACCGCGCCGAGGTAGGCAATGGCGGTGTGGGGATCGGCGACGTAGCCATACCGTCGATGCAGCTCGGCGATGGCACGCTTGACTTCGTCGTCGGTATGCACATTGGCCGAAATCATCTCCCGCATCGCCGCACGGTCGCCGCTGAACAGCCACTGCAGGCGTTCGAGGTTGCTCGGCGCGCCGACGTCCATGGCATTGGCGACTGTGGCCACCGAAGGGCGGGGTTCGTAGTGACCGGTTTCGAGATACCGCGGAACCGTGTCGTTGACGTTGGTGGCGGCGATGAAGCCCGCGATCGGCGCTCCCATCCGCCACGCCATCACGCCCGCTGCCAGGTTGCCGAAGTTACCACTCGGCACCGAGAACACGACCCGCGATCCAGGCGCAGCCTGCAAGGCGGCGTAGGCGTAATAGAACATCTGCGGGACCAGCCGGCCCAGGCTGATGGAGTTGGCCGAGGTCAGCCGCACGCGCTGCCGCAGCGCGGCGTCGGCAAATGCCTCTTTCGCCAGGCGCTGGCAGTCATCAAACGACCCGTGTACCGCCACGGCCGAGACGTTGCCGCCCAGGGTGGTGAATTGGGCCTCTTGGACCTGACTGACCTGGCCCTCTGGATACAACACCACCACGCGCGTTCTCGGGACGCCCCAGAACGCCTGGGCCACCGCGCTGCCGGTGTCGCCACTGGTCGCCACCAGGACGGTCAACCCTTCGACTCGCGTGCCGTCGCTTGCAGCGACGCCGCGCTCGCTCAGGGCGAGGAACCGCGCGAGCGTGCGCGCGCCGACATCCTTGAAGGCAAAGGTCGGACCGTGAAACAACTCGACGACCTGTAACGAGTCGTCCAGCCGGACGATCGGGATGGGAAAGTTGAGCGCCTCGCGAATCAGCGCCGACAGCTCGCCTTCGTCAAACTCATCGCCAAGCAGTGCCCGGGCCATCGCGACGGCGACGTCCTGAAACGGCGCGTGTCTCAGCCCTTCCCACCACGCCGCCGACTGGCGCTCCAGCGCCGCTGGCACGTAGAGCCCGCCATCTGGCGCCATCCCCGAGACCACGGCCTGACGAAACGGCACCGCCGGCGCTTGTCCCCGCGTGCTGACACAGATCATGAGATCACCCGGGCACCCTGCCGGCCGACGAGTGAGACCCAGAGGTCGGCGCCCACGGCACTTTCGGCGTTGAACGCACGCTGCATCGCCTCGCCGACGCGGTGCGCCACCTCAAGCGAGGTGGCCAGGGCGAACACCGACGGCCCTGAACCCGACAGGCTGCATCCCAACGCGCCAGCCGCCAGCGCGGCCGCCTTGACGGGATAGAAGCCGGGCACCAATCCGGCACGCTTCGGCTCGGCAATCACGTCTTCGAGCGACCGCGACAGCAACGCCTGGTCGCCGTTGAACAGCGACGCGACCAGCGCGCCGACATTACCCCACTGCCGGACCGCGTCGCGCAGCAGCACCTGGTCGCCAAGCAACGCGCGGGCCGCGCCGGTCTGCACTTCCACATGCGGATGCAGGACCGCGCAGGCCAGGCCCTCGGGAACCGGCAGCCGGACGATGTCGGGCGGGTTCGCGCTGCGGGCGAGGATGAACCCGCCATAGAGCGAGGGCGCGACGTTGTCAGGATGCCACGCGCCACCCGCCTGCTCGCCGGCCATGGCGCACTCCAGCAGGATCTCGAGCGTCGCGGGCCGGCCCAGCAGCTCGTTCACCGCCACGACGGCGGCGACCGCGCTGGCGCCGCTGCTGCCAATGCCACTGGCCAGCGGCAGTCCTTTGTGGATGGTCAGCGACACACCGCGGGTCGTTTCAAGACGCGTCAGCAACGCCATCGCCGCGGCGCCGGCCGTATTGCGGGCCGGGTCGAGCGGCAAGCGGCCCGCATCGCCCTCGATCCTGGCAATGGTCACGCCCGGCCCATCCTGCGGCGCGGCCTCCACCACGTCGCCGGGCTGGTCGAGGGCGAAGCCGAGCACGTCGAACCCGCAGGCGACGTTCGAGACAGATCCAGGAGCGTAGGCGGCGATCATGACTCGCGGATCAGCAGATGGGACATGACAAGAAGGCTACACATTTTTGGGCGCGGCCAGAAAAAAATGACGCGCTCCGGTTTTTTCCGTTTATTCTGTTTATCTAACAGATGAGCAAAGCTACAAGCACTCCGTGGTCGACCACCGAAGCCGCCGAACTGTTTGACGTCCCGCGGTGGGGCCAGGGTTACTTCGCGGTGGGCGAACAGGGCAACCTGCAGGTCCACCCAACCAAGGATCCGCTGCACGGCGTCGATCTCAAGCGGCTGATCGATCGCTTGCAGTTGCGCGGTCTTGCGGTCCCGATCCTGCTGCGCTTCACCGACATCCTCAAGCACCGGCTCGGCGAGATCCACGGCGCGTTTCAGAATTCAATCGCGCAGAACCAGTACCAGGGCAAGTACATCTGCGTCTACCCGATCAAGGTCAACCAGCAGCGCCAGGTGGTGGAAGAGGTGCTGAACTTCGGCGCCCCGTACGGCTTCGGGCTCGAAGCCGGCAGCAAGCCGGAACTGCTGGCCGTGTCGGCCATGGCCAATAACGACACGCCGATCATCTGCAACGGCTTCAAGGACTACGAGTTCATCGAGATGGCGATGCTGGCCCAGAAGATGGGCCGGCAGATCATTCCGGTGGTCGAGAAGTACACCGAGCTCGAGATGGTGCTCGAGTATGCGGAGAAAGTTGGCGTCCGGCCGAACATTGGCATGCGCGTGAAGCTGGCCGCCCGTGGCTCGGGCCGCTGGCAGTCATCCGGCGGCTTCCGCTCGAAGTTCGGCCTGACGGTCACGGAAATCCTGCGCGGCTTCGAGGAACTGAAGCGGCGCGGCATGGGCGATTGCCTCAAGCTGCTGCATTTTCACCTCGGCAGCCAGATCACGCACATCCGCATCATCAAGGGCGCCCTCAATGAAGCCGCTCGCGTCTACTGCGAACTGGCCAAGCAGGGCGCCGGGCTCGAGTACCTCGACGTCGGCGGTGGTCTCGGTGTCGACTACGACGGCTCGCAGACCAACTTCGAGTCGTCCATGAACTACACGCTCCAGGAATACGCCAACGACGTCGTGTATCACATCCAGACGGTGTGCGACGAGGCGGGCGTCAAGCACCCGACGATCATCTCCGAAAGCGGCCGCGCGATTTCGGCGTACCACAGCATGTTGATCTTCAACGTGCTCGGCACCCTCAACTTCGGCGAGGAGACCATCCCGACCGAAGTAAAAGAAGAGTTCGAACAGCCGCTGGTTGACCTGATCGAGGCCTATCACGGCGTCACCGGGCGCAATGCCACCGAGACCTACCACGACGCGCAGCAGGCGCTCGACATGGCGATGAACCTGTTCAGCGGCGGCTACCTGTCGCTTGAACAGCGCTCGCACGCCGAGAACCTGTACTGGGCGATCTGCGACAAGATCAACAAGCTGTGCCAGGACATGCCGGACGTGCCGGAAGAGCTGAAGGCGCTCGAAGAGCTGCTCTCCGACACCTACTTCTGCAACTTCTCGCTGTTCCAGTCGATTCCTGACAGTTGGGCGATCAAGCAGTTGTTCCCGGTGATGCCGATCCATCGCCTCAACGAGCGGCCGACCGAGCACGCCGTGCTGAGCGATATCACCTGCGACTCCGACGGTAAGCTGGATCAGTTCATCGATCGCCGCGACGTCAAGAAGACGATTCTGCTCCACCGTTTCAACGGCGAGCCGTATTACCTGGGGGTGTTCCTGGTCGGCGCCTACCAGGAGATCCTGGGCGACCTGCACAACCTGTTCGGCGACACCCATGCCGTGCACATCTCGCTCGGCGAGAACGGCATCGACCACACCGAGGGGGCGCGGGTCGAGCACATCATCAAGGGCGACACGGTCCGCGAGGTATTGAAGTACGTGGAGTTCGACCCGGAAATGCTGATGGGCAAACTCCGGCGCGACGTGGAGATGGCGGTCAACGCCAATCGGATGGAAGACCAGGAGGCCGGACGTCTGCTGCGCTTCTACGAAGACGCCCTGCAGGGCTATACCTACCTCGAAGACCCTAACGCCGATTAAGCCTCAACTCGAGGTGGCGCTTCACATCTGGCCACTCGGTGGCCAGGATGCTGTAGAGCACGGTGTCGCGCACCGTGCCGTCGCGCCGCGCCTGGTGATGGCGTAATACGCCGTCCTTCTTCGCGCCGATCCCCTCAATCGCCCTCTGCGAGACGAAATTGAAGTTATCGGTGCGCAGGCCGACGACCTCGCAGCCGAGTGTCTCGAAGGCATGCGCCAGCAGCATCAGCTTGCAGGTGGTGTTGACGTGGCTCTTCTGACAGCGGGCGGCATACCAGGTGTAGCCAATCTCGACCCGATCGATCGCCGGCACCATGTCGTGGTAGCGCGTGCTGCCGACGAGGGTGCCGTCGGAGAGGTCGCGCACCGCCCACGGCAGCATGTGCCCTTCGCGCTGGCCCTTCAGGGCGTCGGCGATGTAGGGCTGCGTGCCGGCGGCATCTGGCACCGAGGTAAACCAGAGCTTCCACAACTCGCCGTCCGCGGCTGCGGCCACTAGGCCATCGTGATGCTCCGGACCAAGCGGTTCGAGGCGGATGCCGCGCCGTTCGAGCGTGATTGGTCCGGGCGCAATCATTGGGGTAGCGCGTATTCGAAGACGTGCTTGTGCTCTTTGCCTTTGATGATGACGTCCATCTTGCCGGTCAGGCCGGTCAGTTCACCGGTGGCCGAGTCGGGCACCACGGTGATGTTCAACGACGACTTGCCGCAATCCATTTGGAACGTCTTGTCAGATCGACATGCGCGCATCACTTCTCGCCCGGCTTGTAGGTCCGCTCGGTGTGCCCCTCGAGCTGCGACTTGTAAAAGTAGACGTCGCGCAGGTTGCCCGTGGCATAACGATCGGCCTGGTCGTTGAAGTGCTTCGAGCCCGGCACGCTGTTGACGCCGCCGGCAGTCACCGCCTTCGCCTTCACTTGCTCACCGAACTCGATCACCGCCACAAAGCTGTTGCCGCTGGTGCCGTACCACTTCTTGGTGCCGGGATAAGCACGGGCGCCGAACGACGCCAGCGAGCCCCAGCGCGCCGAGGCAAACATCACCGGCGTACTCGGCTTGGCATCATCGAACTTCTGGACGATGGCGCCGTCGTTGCGCTGGAAGCGGTTGATGTCGCCCCACGGCGTCTGCCATTTACCGAAGTCGGCCTGCAGCTTGTCCACGGCCGCGGCCAGCGACTCGAGGCGTTCCTGCGGCGTTGCCTTCGCCTTCATGTAGTCGTAGGTGCTGAGGTTGGCCTTGCGCGCGGCCGGGCTCACCCGCTGCCACAGGTCTTCGCCGTAGAAGATGGCCAGCGCGGTCGGCACCGAGGCTGCCGACCAGCGATAGTCCCAGTCCTTGAGGATGGCAATCTGATCCGCGACCTTCGCCTTGAGCGGATTCGAGGCCGGCGCCTGGGCATGAGCCTTCAGCAGCAGCGGAACCTGGATCTCGAACTCCGGCAAGTAGCTGTCGTAGGCGGCGGCGATGTGCGAGTCGATGGTGAACCCCTGCTTGCCGTCGAGAACGCGGATGGCGTGCACACCACGCGGGTTTTCGCTGCCCGAATCCATGTATGCCGGGTAGTCCTTCTGCCTGGGGCTGTTGGCGCCGGCCGCCGAATACGGATAATTGTTGGTGTTGTAGACCCAGCCGTTCGGCGGGTTGACCGAGTTCGGCGACTCGTCGAACGAGTGCAAGCCATTCCACTCGGTGGCGGGATTGGTGCCGTCCACGGGCTTGGTCCAGTCGAACTTCGGGTCACGCTTCGGGATGAAGTTCGAGTGGAAATAGGCGATGTTGCCGTCGGCGTCGGCGTACAGGGTGTTGTTGGATGAGTTGGTGTGGAGCGCCATCACCTTCTTGTACTCGTCGAGGTTGCGCGCCTTGGTGCGCGAGTACGACTGATTGAGTGCCTTGAGCGGTTCGTTCATCATGCGGACGCTCACCCACTTGCCGTCGAGCGAGCGGACAATCGGGCCGCGGTGCGTTTGGTAGACCGTGAAGTCCTTGTTGGCCATGCCAGTGGCGGTCTTGTAGGGCACGGTGATCTTCGACGCAATCAGCGGTCGCTCCTCGGTGCCGACACGATAGCTGTACGTGCCATCGGCCTTCTTGGTCACCGTCTCAAGGTACTGGTCGATGTTGTCGACGCTGCTACTGGTGTGCATCCAGCCGGCCTTGTCGTTGAAGCCCTGGTAGATGAAGAACTGTCCCCAGGTCAGCGCGCCGTAGACATTCAGCCCCTCCTCGCTCACCATCTGCGCTTCTTCGCGGAAGAAGAACGAGGTGTGCGGGTTGATCAGCAACTGCGCCTTGCCAGAGGCAGTATTCGCGCCGGCGATGGCGAATCCGTTTGAGCCAGTCGGTTCAGCCGGCGGCGCCAGGAAGTCGATCGCGTCGAAGCGGGCGGTGCTCGCCGGCGGCACCGACGCACCATAAAACGCCTCGAGCTGGCCGATGTTCACGCTCTCGATGTCGCCGCCGATGCTGCCCTCACTGAAGCTGAGGGCCATCCACGGTTCGAATTTCGCGATCACGCGCGGCTTCACCTCGGGGTGGGTCGCCAGATAGAAGTTCAGGCCATCAGCCCAGCCGTCCATGAGTGCTTTGAGCCAGGGCTCGGCCTTGGCGTAGTCGGCCTGGAGCTGCACCGGATTGATGAACAGCTTCATGCGCAAGTCGCGATAGATCTCGCCCTCACCTTCCGCCTCAGCCAGGCGGCCCTGCGAGTTGATGAAGTTGGTTTCGACACGATTGAAGTCGTCTTCCGCCTGCGCGTACATCAGTCCAAACACGACGTCGGCGTCGGTCTTGGCGTAGATGTGGGGCACGCCCCAGTCGTCGCGGACGATGGTGACGTCGTCGGCGCGCGTCTGCCAGGCGGCGACTTCAGGGCTAACGGTCGGGGCGGCCGGCTGCGACGAACACGAGGCCAGGGCAAGGACACAAATGATGGTTAGTGGTTTCATGGGTTAGGTCCGGGCCGCGCTACGGCGGCGCATCTCGAGAAACTTGCGGACGACGCGGTCGAAGCGATCCTGGAGCGGCTTGCGTTCCTGCGGCGCCAGCGGACCCATGCGCGCCCACGCCGCTTGCGCGCTACGCACTTCCTGCTCCGCGGCACGCTGCCGCGCGTCTTCGGCCTGGCGACCGGAGCCGGCGCCCATGGTGTTGGCGGCCAGCGCCTCGCGCCACTGGCGGGCGAGCAACTCGGCCGGCGAGAGGTTCGTCGCCGGCTCGGCGGCTTCGGTCGGCAACAGCTGCCCGACCTTGGCGATCAGTTTCTCCATCCGGCCCTTGGTCAGCTCGGGATCGATCTCGGTGCCCTTGAAGGCGTCCGGCCAGCGGGTGACCAGCGCGAACAAGGACGCGTTGACGCGATCCGACAACGGCGCCAGCGTGTGGCGCGGCAGCTCGGGGCCCTGCACCCAGCGGGCGCGCGCCGCCTGCACCTTGGCGTAGAGATCGTCCGGCGGCTGGGCGTCGGTCGCCTCGGGGGCCGGCAGCAGCGCCTCGAGCTCGGCCACAGACGATTCACGATCGGCCATCTTGCCGGTCAGTGCCACCGAATCGCGGTTCTTGAAGCGCTCGAAGAACAGGTCGCAGGCGGCGCGGAACTGGTTCCAGATCGTGTCGGACTTGCTCTTCTTGACCGGGCCAATCGCCTTCCAGTCAACCTGCAGGCGCTTGATGCGCGACGCGGCCTGCTCCCACTCGGTGGACTGCGACAACTGCTCGGCCTCGGCCACCAGCGCTTCCTTGCGTTTGAGGTTTTCGGTCCAGTCCTGCTTGCGCTGCTTCAGGTCGTCTTGACGACGGGTGAAGAACTTGTCGCAGGCGGCGCGGAAACGCTCCCACACCGCTTTCTCGTTGCCACGCGTGACCGGGCCAATCGCCTTCCACTCGCCCTGCAGCGTCTTCATGGCGTCGGCGGTCTTCACCCAGTCGGTGGAATCGGCCATCGCTTCGGCGCGCAGGCAGAGGGCTTCTTTTTTGGTCAGGTTCCCGACGCGCTCGGTCGCCTGGTTGGCGAAGAAGTCCTTGCACTTGTCGTAAACCTGTTCCTGCGCGGCCTTGAAGCGCGCCCACAGGGTTTCGGCCTGCGAACGCGGCGCCGCCGCGACCGGCTTCCAACGCTCCTGCAGCGTCCGCATTTCATTCGACACCTTCTCGGGATCGGCTTCGGCGAGCGGGATGAGCGCTTCCATCCTGGCGCACAGCTCTTCCTGCACTTGGACGTTGGCCCACCGTTTCCATTCCTCGGCTTCGCGCAGTTCCTGGATGCGCGGCGTCAACGACGTGCGCACCGCCTGCATGCGGACCATCAGATCTTCGCGGTCCTGCTTGGCCGGCAGCGGCCCCATGGTGCCGACCGCCAGCTTCACGTCTTTCAGCAGTTGATCGGTCTGCTTGAGCGTGAGCCCTTCGGCCGAGGCGCGGGTTTCAAACTTCTGGACCAGCGCCTGCAACCGCTGCAGGTTCTTGGTCTGGTCCTGTCCCTTGCTGTCGCGATAGCCCTGCTCATGGCCCTCGAGCACCTGCGAGGCGGCCTCGAAGCGAGTCTTCAGGTCGGCATCGATCTCGACATCGCGCGCGATCGCCTGCCACTGCTTGCGCAGCGCGTACCATTGGCTGCGAATGTCGGCATAGACCGGGTTGGTCGCGAGCGCTTCAATTTCGGGCACCAGCGTCGGCAGGCGTTCGACCGACTGCCTGGCGATGAGCCGGCGCTGGTGGCGCTTCTCTGCCGCGCGGCACGCTTCAGCGAAGCGGCGATCCAATTCCGCGGCCCACGCCGCGGGCATGGCCGGCATGCCCTCCCACGTCGCCCGCGCCTCGCCGAGCCGATCGACGATGTCGTCGCCGGTGAGGGCTTCAACGCTGGCGCACACCGCGATGCGATCGGCCTGTTCCTGCTCGAGGGCGCGGCGCTGACGATCGGCATCAGCGCGCGCGGCCTCATCCGCCGCCAGGCGCTGGCGGACGGCCTCGGACGCGGCTTCGAACGCGGCTTGAATGTCGTCCTGGATGTCGGCGTCGGCCAGCAGTTCCACCCACGCCACGCGGCCGGCCGCGTAGGCTTCGCGCAACTGCGCCACGTCAGCGACCGCTGACAGCGCCGTCATTTGCGCGACCAGGTCACGGGCCGTCTGCTGATCGGCATCCTTGAACGCCGGTCCCGAATCGGCCACCGGTTCGCTGGCCTTCAGCAGGGTCCGCGCCTTCTTCTGCGCCGCCTTGGCGCGCGCCTTCTGGCTGAGGTTGGTCAACGTCTCGACTGAGGGCGACTGCAAACGATCGACCGCGGCCACGGCCGCATCGGCATGCTCACCGCGCATCGCGACGCCTTCAATTTCCGCAGCATCGGTCAGCCGCTCGACGGCGAGCAACCGCGCGCCGCCTTCGGCGGCGTGACGGGCAATGCTGCCGAGTGATTTCTGGTCGCGCACCGCGGCAATGGCGGCGCGGCGCACGGCGTCGGGACCCGAGCCCTTGGCCACGGTCCCGAGCTCACGCTCGCGGCCGAGCGACGCCAGCGCCGCCACGGCGGGCGACGCCACCTCGGCATCGTGCCTGGACGCCTGCTCGAGCAATTGCCCGACCGCATGGTCGCGCACGCTGTCATCCGACTCGTTGCGCGCGATGTCGGCCAGCACGGCCGCATCGGTGAGGCGCGCGACGGCCGCGCGCCTGACGCGCGCGTCGGCGTCATCCTTAGCAAAGCCGCTGAGTGACGCGAGATCCGCCGCATCGGTCTCGTGCACGGCTTCAATCCGAATGACGGGATCGGGATGGGTGGACTTGGATTGCGGACGGAGTCGGTCGAGGATGCCCATTGGTGTTTCAGACCCCGGCGGCTCGGCGTAAGCCGGCCGGTGCCTTGATCCTTTTGCTAAGGTCTTACGTCAGGCGCCCATGACCATTCAGGGCGCGCGTCGCACGAAATAAGGGAGCCATTATCGCACTTGTGCGAATCAATCCATTCATCTACATTAGTAGATATGGAACAGGCATCCGCGCTATATCGGCTGCTGGGAGACGAGGCCCGGCTCCGGCTGCTGCGCGTGCTGGAACAGGACCGTTTCAACGTGAAAGAGCTGACCGGCATCCTCGGCCTGGCGCAGTCGGGCGTGTCCCGCCACCTCGGCCTGCTAAAAGAAGCCGGTCTGGTGGTCGAAGAACGGGACGGCTCCTACAGCTTCTATCGGCTGGCGCCGTCGGTACGCGACGAACGAGCCGGTGCGCTGTGGCCGGTGTTGCAGGTCCAATTCAAGGCCGCGGCCGGCACGGCCTCGGTCAAGGCCGACGAGGCCCGCCTGCAGGAAGTGCTGCGGCTGCGCCGCGAGAACTTCGAGCACAGCAGCCCCGATACGCGCGACGGCCGCCAGTTGGTCCCCGGCCGCAGTTGGGCCGCCTGGTCGCGGGCGCTCGGCCTGCTGCTGCCACCCCTCGAGGTCGCTGACCTCGGCTGCGGCGAGGGCTACCTGACGGTTGAAACCGCCCGCTGGGCGCGCCGCGTCGTGGCCATTGACCGCTCGACCGGGGTGCTCGATCGCGCCAAGGCGCTGGCCGCGCGCAAGCGGCTCACCAACATCACCTGGAAGAAGGGCGAGCTCGAGAAGCTGCCGCTCGATGACGGCGTGATCGACCTGGCGCTGCTGTCGCAGGCGTTGCACCACGCCGGCCAGCCCGCCGCGGCGCTCGCCGAGGCGGCGCGCATCCTGAAGCCCGGCGGCCGGCTCCTGCTCCTCGACCTGCGCTCCCACGATGAGACCTGGGTCAAAGAGAAGCTGGGCGACCAGTGGTTCGGCTTCAGTGACGACCACCTCACGGGCCTGCTGACCCGGGCCGGCTTCAAGGACGTTCGCGTCACGCTCGGTGCCCGCCGGACCCACGATCCCTTTGCAGTGCTCCTCGCGATTGGCACCAAGCCCGCGAAGGCGCGGAAAACGACATGAACACTTTCGACACGCTTGAACGCCTGCTCGCCACCCGCATTCTTGTGCTCGATGGCGCCATGGGCACCATGGTTCAGCGCCGCAAGCTGACCGAGGCCGACTTTCGCGGCACCCGCTTCGGGTCGCATTCGCACGACCTGAAGGGCAATAACGACGTCCTCGTCCTGACGCGGCCCGATCTCATTGCCGAGATCCACGCCGAGTACCTCGACGCCGGCGCCGACATCATCGAGACCAACACGTTCAGTGCGCAAGCCGTGTCACAGGCCGACTACGGCCTCGAAGCGGTGTCGTATGAACTGAACCTGGTGGCGGCCCAGCTCGCGCGCCGCGTCACCGACGAGTGGACGGCGAAGACGCCGGACCAGCCGCGCTTTGTCGCCGGCTCGATTGGCCCGACCACCAAGACGCTGTCGATCTCCCCCGACGTCAACAACCCGGCGTTTCGCGCCATCACGTTCGACGAGATGAAGAACGCGTTCAAGGACCAGGTGCGCGGCCTGATCGACGGCGGCTCGCACCTGTTGCTGGTGGAAACGCAAATCGACACGCTCAACGCCAAGGCGGCGCTGGTGGCGGTAGAAGAAGCGTTTGCTGAGACTGGCAAGCGGCTGCCGCTGATGGTCTCGGCGACGCTCACCGACCTGAGCGGCCGCACCCTGTCGGGCCAGACCCTCGATGCCTTCTACGTCTCGATCGAGCACTGCAAGCCCTTCAGCGTTGGCTTGAACTGCGCCCTCGGCGCGCGGCAAATGCGGCCCTACCTCGCCGAACTGGCGCGCACGGTGCCCGGTCACGTCAGTTGCTATCCCAACGCCGGCCTGCCCAACGCCTTCGGCCAATACGACGAGACCCCCGAAGAGACCGCGGCGCTCGTGAAAGACTTCGCCGACAGCGGCTTCGTCAACATCATCGGCGGCTGCTGCGGCACGACGCCGGACCACATCAGGGCGATTGCGCGGGCAGTGGCGGGGGTTCGCCCTCGCGTGTCCGGGATCGGGGGTCCGAGAGCCGGACTCCGGCTGACCACGCTTTCGGGTCTTGAACCCCTCGTGATTCGGCCCGACAGCAACTTTCAAATGATCGGCGAGCGCACCAACGTCACTGGTTCGAAGAAGTTCGAGCGCCTGGTGAAGGCGCGCGACTGGGCCGGCGCGACCAGCGTCGCACTCGACCAGGTGCGCGGCGGCGCCAACATCATCGACGTCAACATGGACGAAGGCATGCTCGATTCGGAAGCGTGCATGACCGAGTTCCTGAACTACATCGGCACCGAGCCGGAAATCGCGCGGCTGCCGATCATGATCGACAGCTCGAAGTGGTCGGTAATCGAAGCCGGCCTCAAGTGCGTCCAGGGCAAGGCGATCGTCAATTCAATCAGCCTCAAGGAAGGCGAAGCCGACTTCCTGGCCAAGGCGCACCTGGTGCGGCGCTACGGTGCGGCGATGATCGTGATGGCGTTCGACGAGAAGGGCCAGGCCGACACGGTCGAGCGCAAGCTCGAGATCTGCACCCGCGCCTTCAAGCTGCTGACCGAGCAGGCGGGCGTCGATCCCAGCGACATCATCTTCGACCCGAACATCCTGGCAATCGCGACCGGCCTCGAAGAGCACAACGACTACGGCAAGTACTTTATCGAGGCGACGCGGCTAATCAAGCAGGCGTGTCCGGGCGTCAAGATCAGCGGCGGCGTCAGCAACCTGTCGTTCTCGTTCCGCGGCAACGAGGTGGTGCGCGAGGCCATCCACGCCGCCTTCCTGTACCACGCCATCAAGGCCGGCATGGACATGGGCATCGTCAATGCCGGGCAGTTGATCGTCTACGAAGACATTCCCAAGGACCTGCTCGAGCACGTCGAAGACATCATCTTCAACCGCCGGCCCGATGCGACCGAACGCATGGTCACGTTTGCCGAGCAGGTGAAGGGCTCGGGCACCAAGCGCGAGAACGACCTGAAGTGGCGCGAGGGCTCGGTCGAAGCGCGGCTGTCGTTCGCGCTGGTGCACGGCAACGTTGACTTCATCGAAGTGGACGCGGAAGAGGCGCGCGTCAAGTACGGCCGTCCGCTGCTGGTGATCGAAGGGCCGCTGATGGACGGCATGAAGGTGGTCGGCGAGCTGTTTGGCGCCGGCAAGATGTTCCTGCCACAGGTGGTGAAGAGCGCCCGCGCCATGAAGCGCGCCGTCGCTCACCTGGAGCCGTTCATGGCGGCCGAAAAAGCCGAGCGGCTGGCGGCGGGCGGCGCCACTGAGCGCAGCAACGCCGGCAAGATACTCACCGCCACCGTCAAGGGCGACGTCCACGACATTGGCAAGAACATCGTCGGCGTGGTGCTCGGCTGCAACAACTACGAGGTGATCGACCTCGGCGTGATGGTGTCGTGCGACAAGATCCTGCAGGCGGCGCTTGAACACCAGGTCGATGTCATTGGCCTGAGCGGACTGATCACCCCGTCCCTGGATGAAATGGTGTTTGTCGCCTCGGAGATGGAGCGCCGCAAGATGACGCTGCCGCTGCTGATCGGCGGCGCCACGACCAGTCCGCAGCACACGGCGGTCAAGATTTCCCCGGAGTATTCGCAGCCGACGGTGCACGTCCCTGATGCCTCGCGCGTGGTTGACGTGGTCGCCAGCCTGATCAATCCGGAGTTGAAGCCGGCTTTTGATCGGGCCAACCGCGCGCATCACGTCAAGCTGCGCGAGCAGCACGCGGGCAAACGGGAGCGACCGACGCTGTTGCTCGACAAGGCGCGCACCAACCGCCTGAAGCTCGACTTTGGTGGTGGCGGCCACCCTTCAGGGTTGCCTGTCCCCGCATTCACCGGCCTCAAGAAGGTGGACGTCGCGCTGGCGGACCTGGTGCCGTTCATCGACTGGCAGTTCTTCTTCGCGGCGTGGGAGCTAAAGGGCCGCTTCCCCGCCATCCTGAAGGACGCGACCATCGGCGCGGCAGCCACCGAGCTCTACGGCCACGCGCAGGCGCTCTTGAAACAGATCGTCGACGGCAAACTGATTCGTGCCCGCGGCGTCTATGGCTTCTGGAAGGCGAACAGCCAGGGTGATGACATCGTGCTGGACAACGGCGTCCGCTTTCCGATGCTGCGCCAGCAGGAAGTGATTGCCGACAACAAGCCGAACCGCTCGCTCGCCGACTTCATTGCGCCGGCCGGCAGCGGCGTCACCGACTACCTCGGGGCATTCGCAGTGACCGCCGGACTGGGCGTCGACGAGTTAGTGAAGAAATACGAAGGCCAGCACGACGACTACTCCGCCATCATCGTCAAGGCGCTGGCCGATCGCTTCGCCGAAGCGTTCGCGGAATACCTCCACGCCCAGGCTCGCCAGGACTGGGGCATCGTCGACCAGCTGTCGAACGACGATCTGATCGATGAGAAATTTCAGGGCATCCGGCCGGCGTTTGGCTACCCCGCCTGCCCCGACCACAGCGAGAAGACCACGCTGTTCGACCTGCTCGGCGCGCGCTCGGTCGGTCTCGACCTGACCGAGTCATTTGCCATGACGCCGGCATCGTCAGTAAGCGGCTTGTACTTCTCGCATCCGCAATCGAAGTACTTCGCCATCCAGCGGATCGGACAGGATCAGGTGGCGGATTACGCCAGGCGGAAAGGCATGGAGGTCAGCGCGGTCGAACGCTGGCTGCGTCCCGTCCTGGCGTACGAACCGTCACTGGTCAGCGCGTAGCGGCGCTGTCGAGTGACAACTTGAACGCCACCATCTGTTCCCCGTTGCGGACCGGCAGCGTCCGCCAACAACAGCTCCTCGGTCGTCGAGGACCAGTGTCGGGACGCCGTTTGTTCCTATTCGGGCGCAGAGTGGGATGATGGGCAGACGTAAACGACCGGCTTGCCCCGAGAGTAAACAAGACATGAAGCGTGTGATCATCGTCCTCGTGCTGCTGGCGGTGGTCGCCGCAGGAGCCGGCTACTGGTATTTCAACCGCGCGCGGGTTGAAGTCGCGGTCAACTCCGTCCCGGTGACACGGGGAGACATCATCGACAGCGTCGGCGCCACCGGCACGGTGCAGGCCGTCACCACGGTGCAGGTCGGCAGCCAGGTGTCGGGCAACATCGAATGGCTCGGCGCCGACTTCAACTCCATCGTCAAGAAGGGCCAGGTCGTGGCGCGCCTCGACCCGTCGCTGTTTGACGCGCAGTTGCAGCAGGTGCAGGCCAACTTAATCCAGGCGCGCGCCAACCTCACCCGGGCCAACAGCGAACTGGACCGCACCAAGGTGCAGTTGACCGACGCGCAGCAGAAGTTCACGCGCGCGAAGGAACTCTCCTCACAGCGCCTGATCGCCCAAAGCGACCTCGACTCCGCCCAGATCGCGGTCGACACGATGGCCGCCGGTGTCGCGTCGCAGCAAGCGTCGGTGACCCAGTCGCAGGCCGCGGTCACCCAGGCCCAAGCCTCGGTCAACCAATCGCAGGTGAACCGCGATCACACCGTCATCCTGGCGCCCATTGACGGCATCGTCACGCAGCGGAGCGTGGACGTGGGCCAGACGGTGGCGGCCAGCATGTCGGCGCCGACACTGTTTGTCATTGCCGCCGACCTGACCGAGATGCAGGTCAACGCCAACATCGATGAAGCCGACGTCGGCCGTATTCGGCCCGGTCAGCACGTCACATTTCGCGTCGATGCCTACCCCACCGATAACTTCGAGGGCACGGTGACGCAGATTCGTCTGCAGCCCGTCGTGGTGCAGAACGTGACTACCTATGGCACGGTCATCACGGTGCCGAACAAGCAACTGAAGCTGAAGCCGGGCATGACGGCTAACGTGAAGATCGAAATCGCGAAACGCACCAACACCCTTCGCATCCCGAACGCGGCGTTGCGCTTCCGGCCAACCACCGAGATGTTCACGGCGTTCAAGCAGGAACCTCCGCCTGAGCTGACGGCCTTCGGAGGCGCCGGAGGTGGTCGCGGCGGTCGCGGTGACCGTGGCGGCGCACCCACAGGAGCGGAGCCAGCGGCGGCACCGGCACCGGCCGCAGCAGCACCCGCACCGGTCGCACCCGCTGCACGTCAAGCACCTGCCGCACCGGCAGCACCCGCTCCTCCTGCCCCACCCGCCTCACCAGCCGAAGGCCGAGGCGAACGTGGTGGCCGAAGCGGTGGTGGTGGCTTCGGCGGTGGCGGCGGTCGTGGTGGTCCCGGTGGCGGTGGACCGGAGTTCCAGGCGCGCATGCTCGATCGCGTCAAGACGATGTCCGCTGACGAGCAGACGCAGTTCCTAGCCCGGATGAAGGAACGCGGCGGTGATACCAGCGCGCTCGAAGCGCTCATGGCTCCGACGGCAGCGGCACCACGCGCCGGCGCGACGCGTCCGGCGGCCACAGCACAAGCCCAGACCATCGACGCGCTGTTCGCGCCGTTGCCGCCGGTCATGTCACGCGGCCGCGCGTGGTCCTTCACCGCCGGTCAGCTGAAGATCATCAACCTGAGGCTCGGGATCAGCGACGGCACTAGCACCGAACTGTTGAGCGACGAACTACAGGAGAACGCTGAGGTCGTGACCGGCGTCACCGGCCTCACGCCGACCCGCGGCGCGCCGGCGCAGGGTGGAGCCGGCAACCCGCTGATGCCGGGTCGCGGCGGCCCTGGTGGCGGCCGTCCGGGAGGCGGCGGTCGCGGTGGCAACTGACACCCCGATGCCCGGCGCAGTGCCGGCCTCGACCGTGATCGCGACGAAGAACCTGGTCCGCACCTACGAGGTCGGCGATTACCAGGTCAAGGCGCTGCGTGGCGTCAACCTCGAGGTCGCGCGCGGCGAGTTCCTGTCGGTGACCGGGCCCTCGGGTTCGGGCAAGTCCACGTTCATGCACATCGTCGGTTGCCTGGCGCGGCCGACGTCTGGCCAGTA